>CACDSN010000039.1 GCA_902555465.1 uncultured Pelagibacteraceae bacterium | reverse complement strand
CCTAAGTATCCAAAAATTAATTATCAAGATTTATATTATTATTCGGCGCCTAAGAGTTTTAAAGAAAAACCAAAAAGTTTGGAAGAACTTGATCCAAAACTATTAGAAACTTATAAAAAACTAGGTATTCCATTACAAGAGCAAAAAAGATTAAATGGAATTGCTGTAGATGCGGTTTTTGATTCTGTGTCAGTTGCAACAACTTTTAAAGATAAGCTTACTGAAAAGGGTATTATTTTTTGTTCAATATCTGAAGCAGTACAAAAATATCCAGAATTGGTAAAAAAATATCTTGGTACTGTGATTCCTATAACTGATCATTTTTTTGCAACTTTAAACTCTGCAGTATTTACAGATGGTTCATTTGTTTACATTCCACCAAATATAAGATGTCCAATGGAGCTGTCTACTTATTTTAGAATAAATGCATCTGACACTGGCCAATTTGAAAGAACTCTAATTATAGCTGATAAAGGAAGTTATGTAAGTTACTTAGAAGGATGTACAGCTCCAATGAGAGATGAAAATCAATTACATGCCGCAAACGTTGAATTAATAGCTTTAGATGATGCTGAAATTAAATATTCAACTGTTCAGAATTGGTACCCCGGCGACGAAGATGGCAAGGGTGGAATATATAATTTTGTAACTAAGAGGGGTCTATGTGAAGGAAATAATTCTAAAATTTCATGGACACAAGTAGAAACAGGATCAGCAATAACCTGGAAGTATCCAAGCTGTATACTTAAGGGTGATAATTCTATTGGAGAATTTTACTCAATTGCAATAACTAATAACCATCAAAAAGCAGATACTGGTACTAAGATGATTCACATCGGCAAAAATACAAAAAGTAAAATTATTTCAAAAGGAATAAGTGCAGGAAAATCAGATATGACATACAGAGGCTTAGTTGATATTTTCAAAAAAGCAAAAAATTCAAGCAATTATACACAATGTGACTCATTATTGATGGGTAATAAATGCGGAGCACACACCATTCCTTACATTAAGAATAAAAATTCAGAATCAACTATTGCGCATGAGGCTACTACTTCTAAAATAAGTGAGGAACAGTTGTACTATTGCCAGCAAAGGGGATTAAACTCTGAAGAAGCTGTAAGTTTAATTGTTAATGGCTTTTGTAAAGAAGTTTTGCAGCAACTACCAATGGAGTTTGCAGTCGAAGCTCAAAAGTTAGTTGGGATAAGCCTGGAGGGAAGCGTAGGCTAATGCTTAAAATTAATAATTTAAAAGCGAATGTTGAAAAAAAATCAATATTGAATGGTTTCAATCTTGAAATAAAAGAGGGAGAAGTTCATGCAATTATGGGCCCAAATGGATCGGGAAAAAGCACTTTATCCAATATTCTTTCAGGCAAAAAAGGGTATGAAGTTAGTGGTCAGATTTTATACGAAAATCAAAATCTTTTTGATTTAGAGATTGAAGAAAGAGCACATAGAGGTATTTTTTTAGCATTTCAATATCCATTAGAAATCCCCGGCGTCAATACGAATACTTTTCTTAAAACATCTTTAAATTCTATTAGAAAAGCACGAGGAGAGAAGGAGCTAGACGCAATTGAATTTTTAAATCTGGTAAAAAATAAATCAAAAGAATTAAAGTTTGATGAAGAAAAATTAAGTAGACAGCTTAATGTAGGGTTTTCAGGTGGTGAAAAAAAAAAAAATGAAATCTTACAAATGTCAATTTTAAATCCAAAGCTTTCGATTTTAGATGAAACAGATTCAGGATTAGATATTGATGCTCTTAAAATAGTAGCTGATGGAGTAAATTCTTTAAGAAAAAAAAATAATTCTTTTCTAATTATAACCCACTATCAAAGATTGTTAGATTACATTAAACCAGACTTTGTCCATGTATTAATGAATGGAAAAATAATTAAGTCTGGCGGTCCAGAATTAGCTTTAGAGCTTGAAAAAAAAGGATATGAAAATTTTAATTAAATGGAAAAAAAAATTATAACAGATTTTGAAAATACATACAAAAACTCATCATTAAATGATGATGTAAGATTTAAAAAAGAATTTTTAAATAAATTTATTGAAAAAGGTTTTCCATCAAAAAAATTAGAGAGCTGGAAATTTTCTGACTT
>CACDSN010000038.1 GCA_902555465.1 uncultured Pelagibacteraceae bacterium | reverse complement strand
CCACGAAATTAGAAACCCACTTGCATCACTTAAAAGCGCATCTGAAATCATTTCTGATACGTCAGACAAAGAGAAACAAGATAAACTTTTAAAAATTATGATTCATGATGTTTCTAGAATAGATAGATTAATGACTGATTATTCTCAAATATTAAAAGATGAGCTGGCAATATCTTCTGAACAAATAGAAGATTTAGATTTAAAGCCAATTATTGAGTCAGTAGTAGATGATTTTAATAATATTTATATAGAGAAAAAAAATGTAAAAATAAAATTAAATACATCGGGATCTAAAAATTACATTATAAAAGGCATTAGTAATAGAATAGAACAAATAATTGCAAATCTACTAGATAATTCAGTTTCATTCAGCAAAACTGGATCGACAGTAACTGTTGATTTAATTGAAAGCGAAAATCATAATATTTTAAAAGTTTCAGATGAAGGAGAAGGTTTCAAAGAGTCTGATATAAAAAAAGTATTTGATAGATTCTACAGCAATAGACCAGAGAACTTTGGAGAACACTCAGGATTAGGTCTTAATATTGTGAAAAATCTCGTGCAGATACATAAAGGGGAAATCCATGCTTCAAATAGTCCTAAAGGTGGAGCGATGATTGAGATTAAATTTCCAAAAAACTATAACTAAAAGTTGATAATTTAAATTAAAGCTGATAAATCCCGCATGATGGAAGATTTTAAAGTTAAAGATATTAGCCAAGCAGATTTTGGAAGGAAAGAAATTTCCATTGCTGAAACTGAAATGCCTGGTTTGATGGCATTAAGAAAAGAATATAAAGGAAAAAAACCACTTAAAGGCGCAAAGATTGTTGGATGTCTTCATATGACAATACAAACAGCCGTTTTAATAGAAACTTTAGTTGAATTGGGTGCTGAAGTTAGATGGTCATCTTGCAATATTTTTTCTACACAAGATCATGCTGCGGCAGCAATCGCAAAAGTAGGAATTCCAGTTTTTGCTTGGAAAGGTGAAACAGAGGAAGAATATTGGTGGTGCGTCAGACAAACGATCGAGGGCAATAAAGACTGGAAACCAAATATGATCCTTGATGATGGAGGAGATCTCACCGCTTTAATGCATAAAGATTATAAAGATTTGTTAAAAAATATTAAAGGTCTTTCAGAGGAGACTACAACTGGAGTATTAGCTTTAAAAAAAATGGAGAGTGAAGGAAAATTGTTAGTACCAGCAATTAATGTTAATGACTCAGTGACTAAATCAAAATTTGATAATTTATATGGTTGTAGAGAAAGTTTAGTTGATGGAATTAAAAGAGCAACTGATGTGATGATGTCAGGTAAAGTCGCAATAGTTGCAGGCTTTGGAGATGTCGGCAAAGGTAGTGCAGCTTCTTTAAGACAATCGGGCGCTAGAGTAATGATAACAGAAACAGACCCAATATGTGCATTGCAGGCAGCCATGGAAGGTTATGAGGTAGTTACTATGGACGATATGATAGGACAAGCGGACATAGTTGTAACTGCAACTGGAAATAAAGATATTGTAACAGCAGATCATATGAGAGAAATGAAAGATAGAGCAATTTTGTGTAATATTGGGCATTTTGATAATGAAATTCAGGTTGAGGCCTTAAGAAATTATAAGTGGGATGAAATCAAACCGCAAGTACATGAGATAACTTTACCAAGTAAAAAAAGAATAATTTTATTAGCAGAAGGAAGGCTTGTGAATTTAGGATGTGCCACTGGTCACCCAAGTTTTGTTATGAGCGCTTCATTCACTAATCAAACAATTGCACAAATTGAGCTGTGGAATAATTCTGACAATTATGAAAATAAAGTGTATGTTTTACCAAAAAAACTTGATGAAAAAGTTGCAATGCTTCATCTTGAAAAGGTTGGAGCTAAACTTACAAAACTTTCGAAAGATCAGGCAGAGTATATAGGTGTATCAGAACAAGGACCATACAAACCAGAAGCGTATCGTTACTAAAAGTAATAATATTGATATTTCCGATCCAAATAAACTACTAGAGGTAGCTAGCATAATTTCAAATTTTGTTAAAAAGGGTGATAACTTTTACTTATTTGGAGAATTGGGAGTAGGTAAAACAATTTTTACTAGATTTTTAATTAATCAACTGCAAATTAAAAATAATCTAAGTACTACAGAAGTATTAAGCCCA
>CACDSN010000037.1 GCA_902555465.1 uncultured Pelagibacteraceae bacterium | reverse complement strand
GCTAAAATCTTTATGTTCTTTCCACTATTTTTAACTGTGATATTGGCTCCATTCCCAAGTGGACTAGTTATTTATTGGACATTTAATAATATTTTCACAATGATGCAGCAAGTTGTTATCATGAGAAAGACAACTGTTAAAACTCAAGTATAAAAATGAAAATTGAAAGTTTGCTTCCAGTAGATGGACCGTCCATCGACAAAGTCCAAAAATATATTGATAAATATAAAAACGATTTAATCGTAATAAAATATGGAGGAAATGTTTTTATTGATAGAAATATATTTAATAATTTTATCGAAGATATAAGTGTTTTAAATAAATTAGGTCTTTCAATTGTAGTAATTCATGGGGGTGGGCCAAGAATTAAAAGAGAATTAGATAAGTCAAATATTCAATCAAAATTTATTAGAGGTTTAAGAGTTACAGATAGAAAAATTATTAATATAGTTGAGAATGTCTTAATAGATTTCAATAATGATATTGTAGCATCTTTAAAAAAAAAAAATACAGAAGGAATTTCAATTCATACTAAAAAGAATAGTGTTATAAAAATTATTCCAGAATCAAAAGAACTTGGATTTGTTGGAAAACCATCTGAAATTAATAAAGATATAATCAAAAATATTATAGAGAAAAAAAAAATACCTATTATCTCTCCTTTGGGTTTAAAAGATAATCAGACATATAATATAAACGGAGATACAGCTGCAGGCGCTGTCGCAAAATCATTAAAGGCAAGAAGATTAATTTTAATGACAAATATAGAAGGTGTATTAGATAAAGAAAAAAAACTTATAGAAGAAGTTACATCCTCAAAAATTTTACAAATGATTAAAGATGAGACTATAACTGGGGGCATGATCCCTAAAATTAATACATGCCTTGATGCCATAAATAATGGGGTTACAGGAGTAGTAATTGTTGATGGAAGAAAACCTCATTCAATTTTATTTGAGATTTTTTCCGATAAAGGTGCAGGTACTTTGATCAGAAAATGAAAGATTTGAAAAAAGTAAAATATCTAATTCTAGATATGGACGGTTGTGTATATCACCCTAAATACCTAAAAACGTTATTCGGTCAAGTATCGGCTAGGATGACAGAATTTATATCACTTAAGCTTGGTATAGATAAAATTAAAGCAAAAGAAATTCAATCTGATTATTTTTATAAACATGACACATCTTTGAATGGATTAATTATCAATCATCCAGATAAAATTGATGCTCATGAATTTTTAAAATTTGTTCATACAATAAATTATGACTGTCTAGAGAAAGATACTGAGTTAAGAGAAGAATTGTTAAAACTTGATGTAAAGGCATACTGTGCAACAAATGGCAGTAGAGAACATGCTATTAATTGTATGAAAAAAATTGGAATAGATGATTTGTTTGAGGGAAAAATCATGGATATTGTAGATTTTAACTTCAAACCAAAACCAAACCCTGAATCTCTAAAATTGCTGTGCGATAAGTTTCAAATACCTACAAGTGAAGAAACTGTTTATGTGGAGGATATATGTAAAAATCTTACTTCTGAAACCGCAACAAAAATGGTCAAGGTTTGGTTCAGTAATGATGAGCCAATAAATGATATTGATAAATATAAATATGTAGTAGATTATAAAATTGATAATCTTGCTTTATTTTTAAAAAAAATAAGGTTATTAAAAGAGCAATAAAGTTATGAGCGATATAAAAAAAATTATAAATGATGCATGGGAAATAAAAGATAAAATTAACCAAAATTCTGATAAATCTATAAAGGATGCGATTAATCAAGTCATTGAAGATTTAGATAGTGGTAAATCTAGAGTTGCTGAAAAAATTAATGGTGAGTGGATAACACATCAACATTTGAAAAAAGCAATTATGCTTAGTTTTAGAATTTATCCAATGGAAAACTTAAATGGTCCTTACAGCAGTTGGTATGATAAAGCTCATTTATTAAAAGGAAAAACTGCTGGATGGTCGAAACAAGATCATGAAAAAGCAGGTTTTAGAATGGTGCCCAACTCACCAGTTCGAAAAGGAAGCTACATTGGGAAAAATGCAGTCTTAATGCCATGCTATGTTAATATTGGAGCATACATTGACTCCGGTACAATGATTGATACATTTGCAAGAGCTGGTAGTTGCAGTCAAATTGGAAAAAATTGTCATATATCAGCTGGGAGTGGCGTTGGTGGAGTACTTGAACCAGCGCAGGCATTACCAACAATCATTGAGGATAATGTTTTTTT
>CACDSN010000036.1 GCA_902555465.1 uncultured Pelagibacteraceae bacterium | reverse complement strand
GGAGCTGTAATTACAAGGGAACCTTTGAAAAAATAAATTATTTCTTGATTTGGTTTATAATTAATAAACTCAGAGTCTTCTTTTCCAAAATGGAATGATGCAATAATTAAAAAAGCTAGTAATACAATTTTAGGAAACAATAGCCATAATAGGATTATACCTAACCCGACTAAAATATATAAAAAATAAAATGTTATTGTTGATTTTGAATTAAAAATTTTAAGTAATTTTTTCCCCTTTACATGATCTAGGGCGCCATGAGATATTCCTAGGCTAAGTATAAGGAATAAAGATAATATAAGTAGGCTCTTATCCCTTAAGAATTCGAAGGCAGACAAAAAAATACATAAATTAAAAAAAAAGAGTGAGTGATAAAAATTTATTTTATTCATATAAATTAAAATATATTTTTAATGAAAATCCATTTTGGCATTTTAAGAATTATTGCTAAATCTTCAAATATATTACTTTTATTTGATAGAAATTTTATAACCGTTTTAGATGGCGCTTTAAACATATTTAAAAATATTTTTGGCATTTTATCAGGATGTTTTTTCAAAACATTTAAAAATATATTATCAAGAAATTCATATTTTTTCCCAATATTGTAAGGTTTTATATTTTTAATATTTTCAATATTATTTGCTATATATTTACTGTGATCTTGGATATTAAGAAAAGTATAGCCAGTGCTTAGACGTGTCATACCTCCATTAGACCCAATATTAATTTTATTTTTCTCAATTTTATTTGAAGGGAAGAATAAAGGAATGGCCCCTTGCTCTTGAAAATTAATTTTATAATTTTTTATTTTTAGAGTTTCTTTAATATATTTTTCTAATTGCATATCATAATCTTTTAAGGAATTATCATCCATTTTAGATAACCAGGTAGTTTCAATTAAAGCTTTATTTTTTGCAAATGGTAAGGTATAAAAAAAATGTACCACATCCCTTTGATCGCAATCAAAATCCATCAAATTAAAAATTTCATCATCAAAAATATTTTCAGTAGTCTCAATTTCAACTCCTTTAAAATGCTGCCAAAGTTTATTTTCATAATTTACTTTGGCAAGAATACTATTAAATATAATAGAATTATCAGAATTTAATTGATCTATATTTTTAAAAAATTCAATATTTTTATTTTGTTTTAATTGATTTAAAATTTTTTTATAAAAAAGACCACTATCTATTGTTTGGTAAGGATATTCTTTGTTTAAAACTTCATGTGATCCAGATTTAGAATTTATAGAAAAGTTATTCCAACTTTTAATTACACAATCATCAAAATTATGATCGAAAACTTTCCAAAATGACCAAGTCCTATCTCTTTTATATTCATCTCTAATCTCAACAATTGCTAATTTTTTATTTTTAATTTTACCATTAATTTCTAATTCATAGGCTAAAGATAAGCCTGCGCAACCACCCCCTAAAATTACATAATCAAATTCTTTCATCAAGATTCACATCCTCGCTTATAATTTCATGCTCTATTTTTCTTTGATGAGGCTCTATATCTTTTAAAAAAAGTATAATTAAATCAAATGTAGATAGAACTGTTTGTAATATTTTACCTAAATTATTGATATAAATTTTTCCTGCTTTTTCATAATTTTCCATATTTCGTTTATTTAATATCTTTCTCCCAATTTGCCTATAAACTCTTCTAGCTACGATAATTGCGAACCTGTATTTAAATGGAATACTTTTTATCGAGCTAAATGAACTTTCGTAAAACATATCTGCAAGTTTTAAGGTTGCTTCTATATTTTCAAAATTAGGTTTAATATACTGTCTATTCATTTTTTGATCTTCAATTACGTCTCTTGCTATATTTGTGAGTTGCATGGCAATCCCAAGGTCTATAGCCCCTCTTAAAGACCTTGTATCATTCACATTAAGTATTTTGGCCATCATTAATCCAACTGTTCCAGCAACTTTGTATGAGTAGACTAGTAAATCTTTAACTGATCTTAAATAAACTTTTGATCTTAAATCTGAACCAACTCCTTCTATAAGATCATCTAAAATTATTCTTTTAATATTTTTATTATCTGCAATGTTTATCATTTCACTTACAATAGACTTATGTTCGTCTTGGTGTATTAAAATTTCATCAGTATTAGCTTGATTATAAGATATTTCAAAAATTTCTTTAATTTTGTCAAATCTTACAGTTCTTATTTCCAAGCTTATTTTTTCATCAACCAAATCATCCAACACCCTACAAAATGCATATAGTTTAGAACAATCATGATAAATATTTTTAGGTAAAAAAAAACCAGCCCAATTAAAAGATTTTGCAAAAAGAGCGAGGTAGTTTTTTTTTGTCATCCAATTATTTTATCTAAAACTTTTGCTGAGGAAAGAACTCCTGGAACACCAGCACCAGGATGTGTTCCAGCGCCTACAAAGAATAGACCATCATAAATTTCTGATTTATTATGAAATCTAAAATAAGCAGATTGAGAAAATTTTGGCTGAATTGAAAATCCTGAACCATATTTTGTATTTAAATCTTTCTCGAAATAATCAGGAGTTAAATAAAAATCTTCAACAATATTTTCTCTTAACTTTGGCATTAAATCATTTTCCATCTTATCTATAACTAAATTTTTCATTTTTTCTCCCTCAATTTTCCAATTGATGTTAGATTGATTATTAGGAACCGGAACAAGAACGTAAAAACAATCATGACCAT
>CACDSN010000035.1 GCA_902555465.1 uncultured Pelagibacteraceae bacterium | reverse complement strand
TTTTGGAATATTAGCACCTTTTATCTTTCCTGCATTTAAAGTTCAATTATCAATTCTTTGTATTTTAATTGTATTAGCCACTACCTGGAATATTCAAGGGGGTGAGATGGGATATAATACATTTGGTAACATACTTTTTTATGGTTTAGGAATGTATTTATGTGCATCTGTACAGGTTGGAATGTTTTTTCCATTAGCAGAATGGACTGAAAGTGGTGGAGAGAAAACATTTGTACATACACCAGTACAATTTTTTCAAGGTATGGCAGCTGGTCTAGTAGTAGCTGCAGTTGTTCCTACTATTGTTGCTGGTTTAATTGGTTATTCAATTTTAGGATTAAGAGGGCATTACTTTGCGATTTGTACTCTAGGTTTAGGGGTCGCGGCAGGAGAAATATCGGGAGGTATCGAAATTATAGGTGCTGGCCAGGGTTTTACAACGCCACCTTTTCCTAATGTTGGTAGCCTAGAGTCTAGAGGAGAATTCTTTTACTATTTAAGTTTCGGCGCACTCGTACTTACTTTCATCGCTATAAGAGCAATTTATGCAACAAGATTTAAATTAATTTTGAATGCCATTAGAGATAATGAAGATAAAGCAGAGGCAATGGGAATAGAAACAATGAAATATAAAATAATTGGTTGGATGGTGTCAGCTTTCTTTTGTGGTTTGGCAGGTGGAATTATGGGTGGATTAGTTGGCTATATTGATTCCACAGATGTTGCATTTGATGGAAGAGAAATGGGAGTGTTCATGGTCTTAATGGCTATTCTTGGAGGAAAAGGAACTTTGTGGGGACCGATTATTGGAGCCACGATTTTTCATATTTTTAAAGAAGGATTTTGGACTTTCTTTTTAGGATGGCAATATGTTGCGCTAGGAGTTTTAATTGTGGTTATTGTTATTTACTTTCCTGAGGGTCTAATGGGATGGTTGAGAGAAAAGTTTCCAGAAAGATTTGGTGAAGTTGTAGATGAAAAAGATCGAAAAGCGCAGGTACAATTAAAATGAGCATTCTAGAAGTTAATAATGTTAGTAAATCTTTTGGGGGAGTAAAAGCCAATGTTGATATTTCAATGTCTGTAGAAAAAGGAAAAATTGTTGGATTAATTGGACCTAATGGATCTGGCAAAACCACATTGTTTAATTCTATAGTAGGAACTTATCCAATAGACAACGGTTCAATAAAATTTAATGGCAAAGAAGTATCTGAGTTACCTGTTCCAGTAATCGCTAAACTGGGATTACTTAGAACATTTCAACAGACAAGAATTTACGGAAAACTTAATTGCGTAGATAATATGCTTATAAGTCACAAAGGTAGTGATGAAAGTCTTCTAAAAATATTTTCAAAAATACCAAAAGATTTAACAGACAAAGCAGAAAATTTACTTAATTTTGTTGGATTATATCAAAAAAGAAAACTAAGAGCGGGGGATTTATCTTTTGGACAACAGAAATTATTAGAACTTGCAATGGCATTAATGAATGAGCCAGAGATGTTACTTTTGGATGAACCTACGGCTGGAATAAATCCAACACTTATTAATGGAATTATCGATAGACTTATTAAAATTAATCAAGATTTTGGAATAACTCTTTTAGTAATTGAGCATAATATGAGAGTTATAATGCAGTTAGCAGAAAATATTTTTTGCTTAGCTCATGGGAAAATGCTTGCAAATGGATCTCCTGAGGAAATTAAAAACGATAAGCGTGTAATAGATGCATACTTGGGGGCCCAGTAATGTCTAATCAATATGAAGTTTTAGGAGCAGCGCCGAAAGCAGATGACTTAAAAAAATTATCCCCTAATGATGTTCATTTAAAAATTAAAAATCTTTCAGCTGGTTACGGTAAAATGGAAATTTTACATAATTTAGATTTATTTGTTAGTAGAGCACAATCTTTATGCCTTATTGGACCTAATGGAGCAGGAAAGTCAACAATACTTCACTCGATTTATGGATTTACTAACATTTTCTCAGGAGAGATAGAAATTGATGGAAGAGAAATAACAAAATTAACACCCGCTGAAAAGTTAAAAACAGAAGGTATAGCATATATCTTACAAGATAATTCTGTGTTTCCTGATATGACAGTTGAAGAAAATCTTCTGATGGGAGGATTTATTAAAGATAAAACTGAAGAGTCCTTTCAAGAAGCTGAGAAAGTTTTACAAAAGTATGAGAGACTTTATAATAGGAGAAATCAGCCAGCAAAAGTATTATCTGGCGGTGAGAGACGTTTGCTAGAAATATCTAGAGCTTTAGTAATGAAACCATCAGTACTTTTAGTAGATGAACCATCAATTGGGCTAGAACCAAAATATATAGATATGGTTTTTGAAATATTAAGAGACCTTCAACAAAATGAGAAAAAAACTATAATCTTAGTTGAGCAAAATGCAAAAAAAGGTTTAGAATTTGCTGACATTGGTTATGTTCTAGTATCAGGACAAACTGCAATTGCAGGTTTGGGAGATGATTTACTTAAAAATCCAGATGTAGGTAGACTTTTCCTTGGTGGTTGATGATAAATTCTAAAATTTTTTTCAAAGGTTTATTTTCAATAAAAAGATTAGATAGCCCTGGAATAGCACTAGGTGCAAGTTTCGTTGCAATAGGAGCTTTATTAAAAAACATAGGTTTTACAATTGAGGAAAGTATATTTTCAAGTTTTTTAATTTATGCACTCCCTGGATCATTAGTTTTAGCAGAGTCTACAATTATTGGGGCATCACTTTTAAATATTTTTTTAGCAGTATGGCTTGTAAACTCAAGATTATATCCAATGACAGTATCATTAATGCCTTTAGTAACGGCAAACAATCAACCAAAATGGAAATATTATTTATCTTGCCATTTT
>CACDSN010000034.1 GCA_902555465.1 uncultured Pelagibacteraceae bacterium | reverse complement strand
TGCATAGTCAACTATCAAAATACTATTTTTAGTAGAGATACCGATCAGAATAATTAAAGCTATCTGAGAAAATATATTAATGGAGCTGTTCAAGAATAAAATAAATATTAACCCACCAAATATAGCCAATGGAACTGTCAGAATAATAATAAATGGGTGCACAAATGAATTGAATGTAGCTGCCATTACTAAGTAAGCTGTTAGTAGTGCTAATGCAAAAATTATAAACATCTCATTGCTAGTTTCCTTAACTTCCTCAGATTTTCCTTTCCAAGTAATTTGATTTTGCGGAGCAACCTCTGCAATTGTATTTTCTAGATATTTAATAGCCTCAGATAATGAATAGTTTTCAGATATATTTGCTGAAATTGTTACAGCTCTTTGTCGATTATATCTGGAAAGTTCTTTTGCAGTTCCTTCCTCTTTAAAATCAACCAAATTTACCAATGAAATTAGATTTCCATTTGTTTCAGATCTTACAAATATTTTTGATATTCCCTCTTTATTTCTTCTGTCCGATAAATATTGCTGAAGTATAATTGGATACTCTTTTCCTAACTTATTAAATGTTGTAACTCTTTTTCCCCCATATAAAGTTTCCAAAGTTCTACCAATAGACTCTGCAGAAACCCCGAGATCCTTTGCTTTATTTTTATTTATTATAAGTTTTACCTCTGGTTTGTTTCTAGAGTAGTCAGATTCAATTCTGGATAAGTTGGAATTTCTTCTTAACTTTCCAATTACTGCTTGTTGTATCTTTTCAAGTTCTTCATAAGTTGTTCCATATATAACCATCTGAACTGGCTTATTATAACTTGAAACTCTGATCGATTGAGGAGATATTGGAAATGCTACTGCTTGTGGCACAGTAACTATTTTTCCAATTGCCTGCCTCATCACAGTTTGAGAATCTTGATCTCTATTTTTCCAATGGTCCAGCAGTGCAATTATAATGAAACTATTATATGAATTTGCTGACGTACCAAATCCAGGAACTCGCATTATAAATCTTTTATAGGGACTGTTCTCTGCTTGTAGAAGTGGAATTAATCTCTGTTCGATTATTTGAGCTTTTTCTTCTGTATATTCAAAAGAACTGCCTTCGTCGGTAAATCCAATAATTAAATATGCACCTCTATCTTCCATTGGTAGCAATTCCTTTTTTGAAAAATTGAAAAGAAGAATTGATGAAATAACCACAAAAAATATAAAAAAAGTTATAGTTTTAGTTTTGTTTAAAGTTATAGATAATGTTTCTTGATAAAATTTTGAAAAGTTCAAAAACCAAATTTCAAATTTTTTAATAACAAAATTCTTATTTGCTTTTTTTGTTAAGAATTTACTACCTAACATTGGAGAAAGAGTTAAAGCAACAAACGAAGATATAACTATTGAGAAAGATAGAGCTATAGCTGTTTCTCTAAATAATGTTCCTGAAATCCCTTCTATAAAAATTAACGGCAGAAATACTGCAATCAAAATTAAAGTTGTAGCAATAATTGCAAAAGTAATCTGTTTAGATCCATTATATGCAGCGACCAAAGGTGTTTCGCCATTCTCTATTCTTCTATATATTGCGTCTGTCATTATAACAGAGTCATCAGTAATTATTCCAATTGCAAGAATAAAACTTAATAAAACAAATATGTTGATAGATAGCCCAAAAATATAGATTCCTAAGAATGAAGCAATTAAACTCACTGGCAAAGCAATAGCAGGCACAATTACAGCTTTTAAATTACCTAAGAATAAATAAATTATTAATACGACTAGTACAAAAGCAATCATTAGTGTCTTATAAACTTCATTAATTGCAGCCCCCACATAAGTTGCTCTATTAAATGCTATTTCAAGGTCTAAACCATCAGGAAGAGTTTTCTTAACTTCTTTTATTTTTTTTTTGATTTCTCTCGAAAGTTCTACGGTAGATGCCCCACTCTTTGCATAGATTCCTATACCTACTGTTTTTAAATTTAATTGGTCTTTCCTTTGAGCTTTAAATAAAGTTTTTTCTGATACAGGGCCAAATTCAATATTTGCAACGTCAGAAAGTACTATTGTACGTTTACTAGTTTTTTTTATTGGCAATTGTTCAATTGTTTCAATACTATTATAGGACTTATCTAAATTAAGAGTAAGATCAATATTGTCAGCTTCTAAAGTACCAGCAGGAAGTCTAATATTTTCTCCTCTAAGTGCTCTTTCTACTTCTTGAACAGTTAAGTCATTAGCAGCTAGTTTTACTGGGTCTATCCAAACCCTTATACTTAATTCTCTTAATCCTCCAACTAAAATCCTTCCAACATTTTTTACACTTGAAAATGTATCTACTAAATATCTATCAGCATAATCTCCTAATTCTAAATCACTCCAAGTGGGCGAAGAAAGAGCAAGCCACATAGTAGTTGTAAAACCTGCAGCTCTTTTTAAAATTTGAGGTGGTTCAGACTCGCTTGGCAAGTTATCTACAACTCTTGCCACTCTTTCTCTTATATCATTAGCCGCATTATCTAGATCTATACTAGTATCAAACTCAATATTTATTGTACTTCTTCCATTTTCAGATTTTGAATCAATATTTTTAATACCTTCGGCTCCACCAATTACATCCTCAATTACCTGAGTGACCTCTTGGTCAACTATTGGCGCGGCAGCAGATGAGTAATCCACTTGAACTTGTACTACCGGAGGCTGTATACCTGCCGGCAATTCTCTAACTGGAAGTTTCCAAAAAACAAAAATACCAAATGTGATTAGAATCAAAGACATTACCCATGATACAACTGGTCGTCTTATACTTATGTCAGTTATGAACATTTAATTAATTTTTATCTTCTTTTTTTTTCCAACTAGATTGACTGTTTTCTTCACCTTCTTTAATTGGGTTTATTTTTGCTCGCGGGTATACTTTTTTTAATCCTTCAGCAACTATAATATCGCCTTCTTTGAGTCCTGATATTATTTCAATTTTTCCTTCACTACGATTGCCAATTTGCACTTCTAGTTTATTAGCTATATTTTCGGGGGATATCTTGTAAACAAAAGCTTTTTCACCTTCCATAATTATGCTTGTATCTGGCACTCCTAATGAATTCCTCATATTAAACATAATACTTACCTCTAAAAGTGAACCGG
>CACDSN010000033.1 GCA_902555465.1 uncultured Pelagibacteraceae bacterium | reverse complement strand
AAGGTTGCTTCATATCTAGGGTTGCATCCAACCATCAAAATTAAATCTGAATTTTCAATTCCTGTGATATTACTATTAAATATATAGTTTTGTTTCTCAGAGAAATTTACATAATAGTTTTTTGATCTTGAGTCTATTAAATTGGATTTAAATACCTTATTGAATAATTCCTTGGCCGCAAAAGCGGTTTCCATATTTGTTAGGTCACCAGTTAAACATCCGATTTTTTTATAATTTATTTTTTCTACTTGTGATTTCAATATTTCATACGCTCTTTTCCATGTAATTTTTGTGAACTTATTTCCATCTTTTACAAAGGGCGCATCTAGTCTTTGATTTTTTAATCCATCACATGAATATCTTGTTTTATCTGAGATCCATTCCTCATTAATTTCTTCGTTTATTCTTGGTAGTATTCTTTTAACTTCCCACCCATAGGTATCGATTCTAATACTTGACCCGACAGCATCCATCACATCAATTGACTCAGTTTTTTTTAACTCCCAAGGTCTGGCCTCAAATACATATGGCTTTGAAGTAAGCGCTCCTACCGGACAAAGGTCTATAACATTAGCTGACATCTCTGACTCCATTGCTTTTTCTAAATACGTAGTAATCTGCATATCTTCACCTCTACCAATGGCTCCCAGCTCTGAAACACCCGCAACTTCTGTCGCAAATCTTATACATCTTGTGCAATGTATACATCTTGTCATTTGAGTTTTTATTAAAGGACCCATATACTTTTCAGGAACTTGTCTTTTATTTTCTTTAAATCTAGACTTATCGACACCATAAAACATTGATTGATCTTGAAGATCACATTCACCACCTTGATCGCAAACTGGACAATCTAAAGGATGATTAACTAATAAAAATTCCATCACTCCTTTTCTTGCTTTTTCAACCATACTTGTATTTGTTTTAATATTCATACCCTCTGCTGCTGGCATAGCGCACGAGGCAACAGGTTTTGGAGATTTTTCAATTTCAACTAAACACATTCTGCAGTTACCAGCAATAGATAACTTTTCATGATAGCAAAATCTTGGAATTTCAAAACCAGCTTGTTCACAAGCTTGAAGAACTGTCAAACCTTCTTCAACTTCAATATCTTTATCATTAACTTTAAGTTTAAGCATTTTCTTTTTCTAATAAATGTTGGTCAACTAAATATGGATTTTTTTGACCAGTGTTTACTAACGGATTAAAATTATTTCTTTCTTCAATTTCCTTTTTAAAATGTCTAAGTAACCCTTGTACAGGCCATGCAGATCCCTCTCCAAATGCACAGATTGTATGACCTTCAATTTGTTTAGTAACATCCATTAGCATATCAACTTCCTCTCTTGATGCTTCTCCTTTTGCCATTCTTTCAAGCATTCTCCACATCCATCCAGATCCTTCTCGACAAGGAGTACATTGACCACAGCTTTCGTGCTTATAAAATCTTGCAATTCTTGCCATGCATTTGATTATGTCTTGATCGTTATTGATTACAACTATTCCAGCAGTACCAAGGCCAGTTTTATTTTCAATACAAGCATCAAAATCCATTTTAATTGTATCGCAAATATGTTTTGGTAATAATGGCATTGAAGATCCACCAGGTATTACAGCTTTAAGATTATCCCATCCACCAACAACTCCTCCAGCGTGTTTTTCTATTAAATCTTTCAAAGGAACTCCCATTTCCTCCTCGACGTTACATGGGTAATTAACATTGCCTGAAATACAATATATTTTAGTACCAGTATTTTTTTCTCTACCAAGTCCTGCAAACCATTTTGCTCCTTTTTTTAAAATTGTTGGGACAACTGAAATAGTTTCAACGTTGTTAACTATTGTAGGGCATCCATAAAGTCCTATTAATGCAGGAAATGGAGGTTTAAGTCTTGGCTGTCCTTTTTTACCTTCTATGCTTTCTAACAAAGCTGTTTCTTCTCCGCAGATATAAGCGCCTGCACCATAGTGAATATAAATATCTAAATCCCATCCAGTATCTGATGAATTTTTACCAATTAATCCATCTTTATAAGCTTCATCAATTGCATTTTGAAGTTTAATACCTTCGCTAACATATTCTCCCCTTATATATATATAGCATGTATGTGCATTAACTGCATAGGATGCAATTAGACAACCTTCAATTAATTTATGTGGTTCAAATCTGAGAATGTCTCGGTCTTTACAAGTTCCAGGTTCTGATTCGTCTGCATTAATAACTAAATAATGTGGTCTGGATCCAATTTGTTTTGGAGCAAATGACCATTTTAAACCCGTGGGGAAACCTGCGCCACCTCTTCCTCTAAGTTGTGAATTTTTTATTTCATTTATTATCCAATCCCTCCCTTTTTCACAAATTTCTTTAGTATTCTTCCAGTCACCCCTTTCTTTAGCTGAAACTAAGTCAGAACCAAGATCATTATATAAATTTTTAAAAATTCTATCTTTATCTTCAAGCATTTTAATTATCCATTAGTGTACTTCTTTGATTTTCAGGTTCTGAACTTTTTCTCCCTTTGTAAGAGCCAGGTTTAATTTTTTGTCCTTGTTTAATATTCTCAATAATCTTATCAATTTTTGTCTCATTTAAATCTTCAAAATAATGATCATTAATTTGTATCATAGGTGCATTCACACAAGCCCCAAGACATTCAACTTCAATCCAAGACATTTTGCCATCATTCGAAATTTCATTTTCATTTGGTGATATTTTATTTTTACATATTTCAACAAGTTTATTTGCACCTCTAAGCATGCATGGAGTTGTGGTGCAAACCTGAAAAAAATGATCACCGACAGGTGCTAAATTATACATTGAATAAAATGTAGCTACCTCATAAACTTTTATGTAGGGCATATCTAAAAATTTGGCCACATATTTCATTGCAGACAGGGGTATCCAATTATTATTTTGTCTTTGTGCAATGTACAAAAGAGCCATAACAGCACTTTGTTGTTTACCAACTGGATAATTAGAAATAACCTTTTTCGCAACTTCAATATTTTTTTCATTAAACTCAAAATTTTCTGGCTGATTTTTAGAAATTTTTTTTATACTCATCTATCAACTTCTCCAAATACTATATCCATTGAACCTAAAACAGCTGGCACATCTGCTAACATATGACCCTTAATTAAATAATCCATTGCTTGTAGATGCGAAAATCCAGGTGCCTTTATTTTACATTTATATGGTTTGTTTGATCCGTCTGAAATTAAAAATACACCAAATTCACCCTTTGGTGCCTCAACAGCAGTATAAATTTCATCTTTGTCTACTCTGTATCCTTCGGTGAATAATTTAAAATGGTGAATTAGTGCTTCCATAGAATTTTTTAGTTCTTTTTTGGGAGGTGG
>CACDSN010000032.1 GCA_902555465.1 uncultured Pelagibacteraceae bacterium | reverse complement strand
TCTTCTTTGTTTCAAGAGTTAAAAAAAGCTCTCTAGGATCAACAAAATCATATTCTATAGCATATCCTGCTCTTATTATTTTAACGTTCTCTAAACCATTGATTTTACTACATATTTCTTGCTGCACTTCATGAGGAAGGGAAGTAGATATACCATTGGGGTAAACTGTGTAATCCTCTAAACCTTCGGGCTCCAAAAATATCTGATGTCGTTGTTTATCAGAAAACTTTACTATTTTATCTTCTATTGATGGACAATACCGGGGTCCAACACTTTTAATATTTCCAGAATACATAGCACTTCTCTTAAGGTTCTTAGAGATTAATTTATGTACTGCCTCATTCGTATAAGTCATTCTGCAAGAGATCTGTTTATTTAAATTAGATTTAGTTAAAAAAGAAAAAAAATAAGGATCGTTATCAGCGTGTTGCTCTTCCAAATTTTGATAATTAATAGTTCTAGAATCGAGTCTTGGTGGAGTTCCTGTTTTCAATCTGCCAATTTTAAAATCAAGCTTTTTTAATTGCTCACTTAATCCAGTAGTAGGTTTTTCATTGTATCTACCTGCTGGCGTCTGCGTCTCTCCAATATGAATTACTCCATTCAAAAAAGTTCCCGTTGTTAATATTAACTTCGATGTTGAAATTTTTTTTCCTTGTAGAGTAATAAAACCTTTTATAATGTTTTTTTCAAAAATAAACTTTATTACAGGATCAGAAAATATCTTTAAATTACAATAGTTTACAAGCTTTTCTTGCATATATTTTTTATATAAAGATCTGTCACTTTGTGTTCTAGGACCTCTCACAGCTGGTCCTCTACTCCTATTTAGCAACCTAAATTGAATGCCAGATTTATCTGCTACATCTCCCATAACACCATCTAGAGAATCTATTTCTCTAACGAGATGACCTTTACCTAGACCGCCGATAGCAGGATTGCATGACATTTCTCCTATTGTTTCAAACTTGTGTGTAAACAGAGCAGTATTAACTCCTAATCTTGCTGCTGCAGCTGCAGCTTCACATCCAGCATGACCACCACCTATAACTACAATGTCAAAGTTTAAATCATTTTTCATATCTTTAATTTATTATCGATTTTAATTTTTACAAGCTACGAGATTTCTTATTTACCTATGCAAAAATTCTCAAAAATTGATCCTAGAATTTCTTCAACATCCACTTTTCCAACTATAGTCCCGAGATGTCTAATTGATAATCTTAAATCTTCAGCAGCTTTATCGTAATCATCATTATCTTTTTTTTCCAAAAAACTATTTAGATTTTTAAGACACTCTTTAAGATGGTGTCTGTGTCTAGATCTTGTAATAAGAATATTGTCGCTTTTTAAAAATTGTTTTTTTAGTTTTGATTTAATTTCATTAATTAGTTTATCAAGATTTTTGTTTTCTTTTATTGAAATAACAATTTGATTTATATCAGTATTTAATTTTGGCAAATTTTCACCGTTTATATCAGACTTATTTATGGCTATTATTGATTTGTCAGCAATATGATTGTTAAAAAACCCTTTAAAATCAAGGTTTTTTGGGTCTAATAGTAATATGTTTAAGTCTGCATCCTCTGCTCTACTAATAGCTAATTTCACGCCCCTTGCTTCAATTTCATCATTAGAATCTCTTATGCCCGCTGTGTCTGAAATTATAATTGGTATACCGGCCATATCCAAATGGACTTCTATTACATCCCTAGTGGTACCTGCCTTTTCAGAGACTATTGCTGCTTCTCTTTTAGAAAGATAATTTAATAAACTAGATTTACCTACATTAGGGGGGCCTACTATTGCAACTTTGAAACCTTCTCTAATTATTTCTCCAGTCTTGTCATCATCTAACGTTTTTTCAATTTCATTTTTAATTTTTTCAATATTTAATTTTATTGATTTTGAAATATCTTCTGGCAAATCCTCTTCTGGAAAATCAATTTTTGCTTCAATTTCACCGAGAGCTTTTATTAATTCATCCCTCCATAAGGTAAATTTATTAGAGATCTCGCCAGACATTATTCTTAATGCCTGTTTTCTTTGTAATTCTGTTTCAGCAGCAATTAAATCGCCAATACTCTCTGCTTTTAACAAATTGATTTTATTGTTTTGAAAGGCTAGTTTTGTAAATTCTCCTGGTTCAGCAATCCTACAATCGTCAATTTTTTCTAGAATTTTGTGTAGCTCATTGACAACTGCTTTACTACCATGGGTATGGAGTTCTGCCATATCTTCACCAGTGTAGCTATTAGGACCCTTAAACCAGATAACAATTCCTTCATCTATAAGTTCTTGTGTTTCTGGATTTATAAACTTTTTTAAAGTTGCAACTCTTTCCTCAGGAAATCTTCCATTAGTAATTGATTTCAATATATCTTTAGCTTTGACGCCCGAGACTCTAATAACTGCAATTCCTGATATACCGGGTCCAGATGATAAAGCATAAATCGTCATATTTAATTATTTTTACTTTTAAAAATATTATATAGTTTTTTTATGATTATTTGGATAGCATCATATCCCAAAAGCGGTAATACTTGGGTTAGGTCATTTATTTCAGCTATTTTAAACGATAAAAATGGTAATTTTTCATTTAATGATCTTATCACAATACCCCAATATCCTATAAGGCAGCAATTTGAAGGTTTTTTGAGCGATTTTTCTAATATAAATATTATAAAAAAAAATTGGATACCAACTCAAGCAAAAATTAACTTAGATAAAAAGAATAAATTTCTTAAAACTCATCATGTTAACTGCAAAATTGACAATGACTCTTTTACAAATTTTGATAATACGCTTGGTGTAATTTATATTGTTAGAGATCCTAGAAATGTAATTACATCCCTTGTAAACCACTATTCATTAAAAAACATTTTGGAGGCTAAAGACTTCTTATTTGAGGAAAAAAATTGGCTTGGATTTAAAAAAGAAGAAAATAAAATTAAACTAACAAGATTTCCTACTTTAATAAGCTCTTGGAAAACAAATTATAACTCATGGAAGAACACAAGAGAAAATTTATTAATAGTTAAATATGAAGATCTGGTCTCTAATCCAAAATCTGAATTTGGCAAAATAGTAAATTACCTCGAGCAAATTTTAAAATTAAATTTTGATAAAAAAAAAATAGAGAATGCTTTATCTACAACATCATTTGAAACTTTAAAAAAAAAAGAAATTAATGAAGGATTTATTGAAGGAGCTAAGGATAAAGTAGGAAAGGGGAATAAAAGATTTTTTAATTTAGGACCAGATAACAATTGGGAAAAGCTTGTTAATAAAAATATAGTAATTGAAATAGAGAAAAAGTTTCAATTGGAAATGAAAGAACTTGGTTATTTATAATATGATAATTTGGCTATCATCTTATCCGAAAAGTGGCAATACTTACATCAGATCCTTTCTAAGTGCTTATTACTTTACAAATGATGGAATATTTGACTTTAATTTATTAAAATTTATTGAGCAA
>CACDSN010000031.1 GCA_902555465.1 uncultured Pelagibacteraceae bacterium | reverse complement strand
AGATCAACAAAATTAATTCCTTTAACCACCCGACCGTTCTTTACATCTAAACAAGGTATTATTCTATTTTTAAGCATCTTCTTTTACTAGTTCCTCTAATTTAATATCTCCATCATAAATAGCTTTACCAACTATTATACCTTCAATATTAACTCTATTTACATTTATTAAACTTTTTGTTTTTTTGATATCATCTATTGAAGAAACCCCCCCAGAAACAATTATAGGACAATTAGATACATCAGCTACTAATGTAGTTTCTTCAAAATTTGGACTTGTTTTAGTGCCATCTCTATTAATATCCGTATATATTATTCTACTAACACCATAATCATTTACCTCTTCTAAAAAATCTAATGTCAATTGTTTAGAATTTTCTTTCCATCCTGAGATAGATAAATAACCATCTTTAGCATCCAAACCTAAAGCAATTTTATTTGGAAATTTTTCACAAGCTTTTTTTAAAAAATTTTTATCTTTTATAGCGGCGCTTCCTAAAATAACTTTTTCAGCACCAGCATCAGTATATTTCTGGATACTTTCAAAACTTCTTACTCCTCCACCAATTTCAATTTTAAGATCAAATTTAACAACTATATCTTTAATAATATCTAAATTTACAGTTTCGCCTGTTAAGGCACCATCTAAATCAACAATGTGTAAATTTTTGAAACCATGATCTTTATATTTTCCAGCTTGTTCAACTGGTGACATATTGTATTCGGTTTTATTATCAAAATCTCCTTTGATAAGCCTCACACATTTTTTATTTTTAATATCTATAGCTGGAAATATTTTCATTATTTTTATAAATTTATAAAATTATCAATTATTTTAAGCCCTATCTTATCACTTTTTTCTGGGTGAAATTGGGTTCCAAAAATATTTTCCTTTTCTACCGCACAAACCACATTGGATGAATAATCAGTAGTAGCTGAAATTACATTTTTATCATTCGGTATAAATTCATAACTATGCACAAAATACATATGAGAATTATTTTCTATGTCTTTAAAAATTTTACTTTCCTTAACAATATTAATTTGATTCCAACCAATATGTGGAAGTTTATATTTTCCATTTTGATTATCAATTTTTGAAACTTTCCCTGAAATCCAACCTAAGCCTTTTGTTTCTGTTTCCTCATAACCAATATCTGCAAACATTTGTAACCCAACACAAATTCCAAGAAGAGGTTTTTTATTATTAATTGCAAATTCATTTAGAGAATCAATTAAGCCACTGATATTATTAAGTCCATCGATACAACTTTTGAACGAACCTTGTCCAGGTAAAACAACTTTATCGCTCGATTTGATTTTATTAATGTCTGAAGTGATTTCTATCTTTACTTTATCTTTAGCAACTTCGTTAAACGAATTAATAACAGAGCTTATGTTGCCCGATTTATAGTCGACAATTGTAATATTCATTAAAAATTTATAATGAGCCTTTAGTAGATGGTATAGCGTTTTTAGTTCTTGGATCTATTTCTAAAGCACTTCTTAACGTTCTAGCTAAACCTTTAAAGCAAGATTCAATTATATGGTGGCTGTTATCCCCATATATATTTTCCATATGTAGTGTAACACCAGCTGACTGAGAAAACGCTTGAAACCATTCCTTAAATAGTTCCGTGTCCATCTCTCCTAGTTTTTCTACTTTTAAGTTTACTTTCCAGATTAAGTAAGGTCTGTTTGATACATCGATAGCTACTCTTGAAAGTGTTTCATCCATTGGGATCATTGCATGTGCATATCTTTTAATTCCCTTAAATTTATTAGATGCTTTTTTAATACACTCTCCAATAGCAATACCCACATCCTCAGTGGTGTGATGCAGATCAATATGTGTGTCACCTTTTGCTTTTACATTTAAATCGATTAAAGAGTGCTTGGATAATTGCTCAAGCATATGGTTTAAAAATCCTATACCTGTGTCAATTTTATATTTACCTTTTCCATCAATATTCACCTCAACGCTAATTGATGTCTCTTTTGTTTTTCGATTAATTTTAGCTTTACGTTTCATTATAAAATATACGTATATATAGATTATTTAAGGATATCAATATTTCTAATTTGCTACTTGAACTATAAAAATTAGTATCCACCTAACAGTCATGACAACGATAGCATTAGTGAGAAAAAAAGACCAAGTAGTAGTAGCAAGTGATGGTCAAGTTAGTATGGGAAATACTGTAATTAAGAAAACCGCAAATAAAGTCAGAAAAATTGAGAAAAGAAATGTGATAGCTGGTTTTGCAGGATCAACCGCTGATGCCTTAACATTATTTGAGAGATTAGAATCTAAATTAGAAAAACATGCAGGTAATCTTGCAAGAGCTGCTGTTGAGTTAGCAAAAGATTGGAGAACAGATAAATATTTAAGAAGATTAGAAGCTTTAATGGCTGTAGCTGATAAAGAAAAAAGTTTTATAATTTCTGGAACTGGTGACGTTTTAGAGCCAGAAGGAGATGTAATTGGAATTGGTTCTGGAGGCAATTATGCTTTAGCGGCAGCGAAAGTGTTGATGGGTACTGATATGTCGGCAGAAGAAATTGCAAAAAAAGCTGTTGAAACTGCAGCAGAGATTTGTGTTTTTACAAATAATAATATTTCAATTGAGAAGATATAATGGATAAATCTAACGTAACACCACTTGTACCAAAAGATAAAAAGGAAAATAAAAATACCTTATCAGACTCGCTGTCTCCAAGGGAGATCGTGTCTGAGTTAGATAGATTTGTAGTCGGACAAGATAAAGCAAAAAGAGCTGTGGCTATTGCTTTGAGAAATAGATGGAGAAGACAAGCCATTGAAGGTGAAATGAAAGATGAAGTTCTACCTAAAAATATACTTATGATGGGCCCAACTGGGGTTGGTAAAACAGAAATTTCAAGGAGATTATCAAAATTAGCCGAAGCCCCTTTCGTAAAAGTTGAGGCAACAAGATTTACTGAAGTTGGCTATGTTGGAAGAGATGTAGAACAAATCATTAGAGATTTAATTGAAATTGCTATTGCAATGGAAAGATCAAAAAAAAGAAAAGAAGTCCATGCAAAAGCACAAAAACTAGCAGAAGAAAGAGTTCTTGATGCACTAATAGGTAACAATGCTAGTGTTGCAACTAGAGAAAGTTTTAGAAAAAGACTTAGAAGTGGGGATCTTGATGATAATGAAATTGAAGTTGCTGTAAATGAAAGCAACCAAATGCCATCCTTTGAGATACCAGGAATGCCTGGTGCTAATGTTGGTATGATAAATATCTCTGATGCATTAGGAAAATCTTTGGGTCAAAAACCAAAAAAGAAAAAAATGACAGTAAAAGAGTCACATGAAATTTTAATTAATGAAGAATCTGATAAACTAATAGAGGAAGATAAAATTATCAAATCTGCAAAAAACTCAACAGAAAATAACGGAATTGTATTCCTAGATGAAATAGATAAAATTTCTGCAAGAACCGATAGAGTTGGTGGGGATGTTTCAAGGGAAGGTGTACAAAGAGACCTGCTTCCTTTAATTGAGGGAACCACTGTTAATACAAAGTATGGTCCAATTAAAACTGATCACATATTATTTATAGCTTCTGGGGCATTTCAACTTGCTAAACCTTCAGATTTATTACCAGAGTTGCAAGGAAGATTGCCAATCAGAGTAGAATTAGATGCATTAAATAGTGAGGATTTCAAAAGGATTCTAAAAGAACCTGATAACAGTTTAATTAAACAATACAAGGCTTTATTAAAAACAGAAAATGTTGATCTTGAATTTAGTGATGATGGAATAAATTTGATTGCAAGCATAGCAAGTGAAGTTAATAACA
>CACDSN010000030.1 GCA_902555465.1 uncultured Pelagibacteraceae bacterium | reverse complement strand
GTTTCCGTATCAACCTCTTTATCATATTGTAGATATGTATCCGCAAACCTAAGATTACTTTGAAATTTCAATTTATCTGTAAAATCATAGCTGTATTTACCAATAATTGAATTATTTCTATATCTATCTTTTTCATTATTATGCATCATTTGAGAAATCCCATCAGTTTGAAATCTTTCTAAACCTAAATAATAGCTATTTTTTTTGTCTGCACCTGAAATTGAGCCTGATAAATTATGAGTACGAAAAGAACCTGTATTGTATTCAAGATTTTTATGAAAGCCTTCTTGGGGATCTTTGGTAAAAATATTTATCGTACCGCCTATTGCGCCACTTCCATAAACAGAACTTTGATTTCCTTTTAAAATTTCAACTCTTGAAATTTGGCTAGTCAATATATGATTAAAATCAAAATCATTAGAGACAGAAGATGGGTCCGACATTTTTACACCATCAATATAAACTGTGGAATATCTTTTCGGTAAACCTCTTAATTGAATTGCTGATGATGTTCCATGTCCTCCACTTTGAAAAAAATTAGAGCTTGTATTATTGTTAGATAATGCATCACCTAAAAAAAACTCGTTTGAATTTTCGAAAAAATCATTGTCTAGGATAGTAACAGAAGTCCCAACCGTAGATAGAGATTGTGCCTTTTTGCTTGGCGCAATAACAATGATTGGTATGTCTTCAGCAAAAATTTTTGTAAATGATAAATTTATTAAAATAATAAAAATTAAAAATATTTTTAAAAACATCAACTATTCCTTTCGAACTAAGTATTTACTTAGTGCAAAAATTTTTGCCGATGTTAATTTTAAATTGTAGAACTAGACTTTTCCTGGCCATCGTTCAACAGCGGACTATATTGGGTGGCACTCGGACTTTACTTTTTAAGTATAACCGTTGCAGGAACAGTTAATGATTTTCACATTATTCCCCACCATGATTCAATACTCAAAAAAAATATCGAAAATTATAAATATTGTCAACAAAAAACGTTCAAATATTGAACATGTTAAAAACATTTCATTTATTTTGAACTTAAATTATTATTAAGGAGTAAAAAATAGTGTATAAAGTCATATTTTTAGTCTAAAAGCATACTCTTAATAAAGATGATCAAATATTTAAATGTGTTATGCACGAAAAATCAAATAAGAATGCTTATTCTTTTGCTAATTGGATCTTTAATAACTGTTATATTTGAGTTTATTAGTATTGGTTCAATACCAATTTTTACAACAATTTTAATTAATCAAAATAATGAATTTCCATTATTTAATTTAATAGATTTTGATTTTTTAGATAATTTTAACCAAGAAGAATTAATTATATATGGTTCAATTAGTTTGGGTACTATCTTTTTATTTAAAAACATTTTTTTGGCAGCTTTAATTTATTTTGAGGGAAGATTAATTAAGTCTATTAGGATTTATTTAGGTGAAAAAATATTTAAAACTTATTTAGATAAAGACTATATGTTTCATCTTAAAACAAATCCATCAACTTTATTGAGAAATGTTTCTGCTGAAGTCAGTCAAACAGCTACGGTTATTCTTAACTATCTCAAATTAATAAGAGAAATGCTAGTTTTAATTGCTATCTTTACTCTCCTATTAATAAGTAATTTTTCTGTAACTATATCTATATTTTCATTTATGACATTTTTTGTAACTCTATTTTTCATATTTACAAAAAAAATCATTGAAAAAAATAGTAAATTAATTCAAATCATTAGAGCTATTCAAATACAACATGTGACACAAAGTTTTAATGCTATTAAAGAAATCAAAATGCTTAATAAAGAAAGTTTTATAAATAAAGTTGCAGTAAAAAATATGTTCAAATTTGAAAACCCATATTTAACAAATTTTTTTTTAACATCTTTGCCGAGGCCATTCTTAGAAATTTTAGTAATATTAAGTCTAATTTCGATAACAATTTTTTTTACTGACTCAAATCAATCAATTTTATCCTTAATACCATTATTGTCTCTTTTGACTGTATCTGCAGTGAGACTTATTCCATCTTTTAATTCTATCTCAACTGCACTTGCAAATATAAAAAGTTACAGACCTTCATATAAATTAATATATTCTAGTTTAAAAGATGAAGTAGAAAAAAAAAAATTTGAAAACAAAGATTTATTAAATGAAAATCTAAGTTTTAAAGAAAAAATATCTATTAAAAATATTTCGTTTTCTTATGAGGAAAAAAAGGTTTTTGCTTTAAACAATATTAATATTGAAATTAAGAAAGGAACTAATTTAGGAATTATTGGAAATTCCGGTTCCGGAAAAAGTACTTTAATTAGTTTATTAATAGGTCTTTTAGAGCCAGAAAATGGAATTATTTATTCAGACAACAAAAATATAAAAGATAATTTAAGAAGGTGGCAAAGTTTTATAAGTTATGTTCCTCAAGATATTTATCTTTTAGATGATACAATAAAAAAAAACATTGCTATCGGAGAAGAGGAAGAAAAAATAGATTATAAAAGACTTAATATAGCTATCAATTCTGCGCAATTAACTAAATATATTGATGGTTTACCAAATAAGTTAGATACTTTTGTGGGAAATAGAGGTGTTAGGATTTCTGGAGGTCAAAAACAGAGAATAGGTATTGCAAGAGCATTATATTTTAATAGAGAAATTTTAATATTAGATGAAGCTACCAATTCTTTAGATAGCAAAAATGAGAAAGCAATCATTGATGATATTATAAAAGAATACCAGTCAAAAACATTAATTTGTGTAGCACATAATCAAAAAATTTTTGAACAATTTGATAATATTATGACTTTAGAAAATGGAAAGTTAATAAAAACAAAATCTTAAATTTTCTAAATATCAAAGGAACTATTTTTGTATCTATTATATAACTATTTTTTTTTATTTAGTTCAAATCTTCAATAGTATAAGTAATTTTATTGACGATACTGTCTAAATTCTGACTTTTAATGAGTTTATTTATTTTCAAACTTACATTATTTTCTGTCTCATGAAGTTTAAGATTTAAACTTTTGAAAAGGCTTTTTTGCCAAAAAGAATTACCATAAATATTATATTTATTACAATATAATGAGTGACATATTTTATAAAAATCATCTTTATTTGCATAAAATAAATTTTTCCATTCTAATCTTAATAATTTTTTATACTCTTGTAGATTTCCCCAATTATTGGTTAAGTTGAAATTTTTATTCCAGAGAGTTGCACGTGATGAAATAACTTTAAAATTATTTAAAATACCTTCAAATATTGCAGTTCCATGGTGGGAAATTAATATAGTTTTTTTGTTAAGATTTTTTAAAAATAAATCATTTTTCAAAGGATAATCTATAAATTTTATATACTTACTTTTATATTTATTTTTTATTTGATTAAATATCATTTTATCTAAATATTCACGCTTACTTTTATCTCTTAAATTCGTAAAAAAATTAGGGTGAGATTTTATTATGAAATATTTTTTATTTTTTAATAATTCTTCAATAGTAAAAATTAACCATTCTTGCATATCAATAAAATCATCATAACCCCACATAAGCTGGTCATCAGTAAACGAATGTGCATATATAACATGAGAATATGATTTAAAATTATGTTTTCTAAATTGAAAAAACTTTGTTTTACCAAGCCATGGAATAATTTTTGGATTCTTTAAAGAATAACAAATCTTATTATTGGCTAATTTTTTTTCTTTTTTATTAATTTTTTTATTTTTGAAATCTAATTGTAATATTCCTTCAAAAGAACCTTTTTGATCTTTTTTTTTAGTTTTGGAAAAATCAATTAAAGTAAGGCCTTTTGGGTAATTATAAATTGAAACATTTTTTTTAAATTTAGAAAATATTTCAACATATAATCCATTTATAAATTGCGCATGATCAATATAAATACCAACAATATTTTTATCTACTACTTTATATGTGTTAATTATATTCACACCCTGAAATAATATTTTGAAAAAAAGATATTTTTTAGAAAAATAATTGTGATTATAACTTTTCCTAATAAACGTACTTAGTACATATCTTCCTAAACTAAAATTATTATATCTTAATT
>CACDSN010000029.1 GCA_902555465.1 uncultured Pelagibacteraceae bacterium | reverse complement strand
TCAAATATGGAGATTGCATACGAAACACTTGATGAGGAAATAAAAAAAAAAATTGAAGGAAAAAAAGCAATTCATAGTTCATTAGGTGCTGCAGCTTTTGTAGATAAATATACAGAGATGGAAGGTAATGGAAATTTAGATGAATACTCAAATGAACATCCAATGGTAAGAATTCACCCTGAAACTAAAAAAAAAATACTTTATGTAAACTCAATGTATACAAAGAAAATAATAGGCATGGATAAAAAAGAGAGTGATCAAATCTTAAAACATATTTTTGAACATCAAGAAAGATTAGATTTTACATGTAGATTTAAATGGACAGAAAATGCGGTTGCTATTTGGGATAACAGAAGTACCCAACATCAAGGTCTTACAGATTTTTTTCCTGGTAGAGGCCTTGGTCACGAAAGAATAATGGATCGAATTGCAATTGAAGGAGACCATCCACATTAAATGGATATTATTGAGAAAATAATAAGCAACTTTAAAAATAATAAATCACTTTATATTGGAGAAAATGTAACAATTGCAGATCATATGATTCAGTCAGCAATGATGGCTGAAAAATCAAAAAGCAAAGATAATTTAGTGTGTTCATGTTTATTACATGATTATGGGCATTTCATTTTAGATGACCCTGATGAATTAGTTAGAAATAATCAAGATGGAAAACATGAAGATATTGGTTATGAATATTTAAAGAAATTTTTTAAGAAAGAAGTGGTCGAACCTATTAAACATCACGTTATTGCTAAAAGATATCTTGCAAGGGATAAAAAATATTACAATAGATTATCTGAAGCATCTGTTATTAGCCTCAAACTCCAAGGAGGTCTATTAAATAGTAAAGAGGCAAAGGTATTTGAAAAAGAAGAATTCTTTAAAGATGCTATAAAACTAAGAAAGTTTGATGAAGCTGCAAAGAAAATAGGCGTCAAAATAAAAGATATCATTCAGTATAAAGATTTATTAAAAGCATCACTTAAATGAATTATGATTATTTGATTGTTGGCGCTGGATCAGCAGGATGTGTTCTTGCAAATAGATTATCTGAAAATAGTGATCATAAAGTTGCAATTTTTGAAGCTGGTGGAACGAGCGATATTTGGAAAGTTAAAATGCCACTTGCCCTTCTCTATACAATGCATGATCCAAAGTATAATTGGAAATATTATTCAGAGCCTGAGCCACACTTAAATAACAGAAGAATATTTTGCCCAAGAGGAAAAATGATAGGTGGTTGCTCTTCTCATAATGGAATGGTTTTTGTAAGAGGAAATAGAGATGATTATACAAGATGGGAAAACTTTGGTTTGAAAAATTGGTCTTATGAAAAGGTTCTACCTTACTTTAAAAAAATTGAGACGTGGTCAGAGGGAGAAAATCAATTTAGAGGATCTTTGGGCCCTCTACCGATAAATTTATCAAAAAACTCAAATCCATTGTTCAAATCTTTTATTGATGCTGCAGGTGAAGCAGGTCATAGAATTAATATTGATATGAATGGTGAAGAACAAGAGGGTTTTGGTATGTTTGATACTACAATGCACCAAGGAGAGAGAGCTGGTGTTTCAAAATATTATTTAGATCCAGTAAAAACTAGAAAAAACTTAGATATTTTAAAAAATTCTTATGTAGAAAAAATATTATTTGATGGAAAAAAAGCTATTGGTCTTCAAGTAAAAATTAAAGATAAAATTCAAAAAATTTATGCAAACAAAGAAGTTATTTTAAGTGGTGGGTCTATAAACTCACCTCAATTGTTAATGTTATCAGGTATTGGTGATGCTAATCATTTGAAAGATAAAGGAATTGAAGTCGTAAACAATGTGAAAGGTGTAGGCAAAAACCTTCAGGATCACTTAGAAACTTACATTCAACAGGAATGCAAAACGCCAAATACTTTGTATACTTATACAAAATTAGTTCCTAAAGTGCTAGCTGGTATTCAGTGGTTTTTATTTAAGTCTGGACCTTGCTCAAAATCTTTCTTAGAGGCTGGAGGATTTGCAAAATCTTCACCTGAAAGAGAAATTTCAAATATTCAATTTCACTTTTTTCCATCATTTGTAATTAATCATGGTTTAGAGCAACCTAAATCCCATGGATATCAATTACATGCGAGTCCGAACCATCCAAAAAGTAGAGGACATATTACTCTTAATTCCTCTGATCCCTATGAGTATCCAAAAATATTATTTAATTATTTAAAAGATGAAGATGATCTTAAACAAACAAGAGAGTGTATACATGTTGCAAGAAAGATTTTATCTCAGCCAGCTTTAGCTGATCATGCTGGAAAAGAAGTAGGACCAGGTACACAAGCACAATCAGATGACGAATTAAATGAATATATTAGATCAAAAGCAGATACAGCTTATCATCCATGTGGTACATGCAAAATGGGAGTTGATGAAATGGCAGTTGTTGACGAAAATTTAAAAGTAAAAGGAATTCAAAACTTGAGGGTTATTGATGCATCAGTTATTCCTGAAATACCAAGTGCAAACCTTAATGCCCCTACATTAATGATTGCTGAGAAAGGTTCAGATTGTATTCTACAATCTCGTTATTAAAATTTATTGAAAATAACTTTCATTTAAATTAATCATTTATATAGAATGAAAAAAACAATTGTTCAAAGTTGGAATGAATGGGATCCATTAAAACATGTAATAGTTGGAAGAGCAGATAATTGCTGTATTCCCGCACCTGAACCAGCTGTTGATTGTAAAATTCCACCTGATTCTGTTATGAAAGGAAAGCACGGTAGAAGAACTCAAGAGTCAATAGATAGAGCAAATGAACTTTTAGATAAATTTGTAAAGACACTTGAAGGAAGAGGTATAAAAGTTGACAGACCAACTCCACTAAAATTTGATGAAAAAATTGCTACACCAGATTGGGAAGTTGAACATATGTTTGGTTGTATGCCATCTAGAGATGTTATTATTACTGTTGGAAAAGAGATGTTAGAAGCCACAATGAGTTTTAGATGTAGATGGTTTGAATATTTAGCTTACAGACCCTTGTTACAAAAATATTTTATTGAAGATCCAGGTATGAGACACGAAACTGCACCAAAACCTAGATTGACAGATAAAGATTATCATATGAATTATTTATCTGAGGATGTGAGTATTGAACAAAGATTAAAATGGGCTGAGAAAAAATATTTTGTCACTACTGAGGAAGAGCCTCTTTTTGATGCTGCTGATATTTTAAGATTTGGCAAAGACCTAATTGTGCAACATGGATTTACGACTAATTTAAAAGGAATAGATTGGTTAACAAGACATTTTCCTGATCACAGAGTTCACACCGTAAATTTTCCAGGAGACCCTTACCCAATACATATTGATGCAACTTTTACCCCTATCAGACCAGGATTGATTTTAAATAATCCAGTCAGAAAGCTACCGCAAGAACAAAGGAAGCTCTTTGAAGACAATGGTTGGGAAATTGTTTATGCAGCTCAACCTGCTCATAACTCACCTCCAGATTTAAGCTATTATTCTGTATGGTTATCCATGAATGTGCTAGTGTTAGATCCAAAAACAGTTTGTGTAGAAAAAACTGAAGTTTATCAGGCTGAACAATTAGATAAATTAGGAATGGAAGTGATACCAATAGATTTTAGGGAAGTTTACGCATTTGGTGGAAGTTTACACTGTAGTACTACAGATGTTTATAGAGAAGGCAGTCTTCAAGATTATTTTCCAAAACAATAGATTTATGTAAAAAATGTCCTCTAGAAACAATAATCCCAAGGGAATTTTATTTATTTTAACTGGGATGGCACTTTTTTCAGTTCAAGACTCTTTAATAAAATATATTTTTGAAGATACAGCCCTCTACGAGCTATACTTTGGAAGAACTTTAACAGCTTTAATTTTATTAGCTTTATATCTAAAAATAACATCTCAAAAATTAGTCATGAAAACTTATTATCCTCTACTAACTACAGTAAGAGTTATATGTTTTTTTTTTGGATTTAGTTTTTTTTATATTTCTTTAACATATATGTCTCTAGCAATGGCAAATGCTCTATTTTTTTCAAGCCCTTTCTTTATTTCTATATTGGCTATACTTTTTTTAGGTGAAAAAGTTGGAATTAGAAGATGGCTTGCAATAATTGTAGGGTTCTTAGGTGTTTACATTGTTTTAAATCCAAACTTTGAAAATTTTGATTATACGAAATTAGCGCCAGTTGCTTGTGCACTATTTTATGCAATATCAATGACAATAACGAAAATTACGTCTGATAAAGATAGTGTTTATTCTCAAATGTTTCATTTATATATTGGAGCAATAGGAATTAGCATTATTTTTTTTATATTTACAGGCAAAGGACAGTTTAATACTTTTTCAGATCCTACTTTACAATTTATTTTAAGAGAA
>CACDSN010000028.1 GCA_902555465.1 uncultured Pelagibacteraceae bacterium | reverse complement strand
TCTTTTAGAAAAAAATACATCTTTCAATTATAAAATTTTTGAAAAAAAACCATCATTAGATTTAAGTGATGGATATGGAATACAATTATCCGTTAACAGTATTAATTTATTAAATAAAATTGGCTTTCAAAAAATGAATGCAACCGACATTTATTTTCCAAAAAAAGTAAATTTTTTTGATGCAAAAAAGTTAAAAAAAATATGTGATATTGATCTAGCGCAATTTAACTTTGAGAATAGTAGATACACTACATTAAAAAGATCTAAATTAATTGAATTTTTATTGAGCAATATTTCTGAAGAAAAAATAATATTTAATTCAGATTTAATCAATATTGAAGAACAAGAGAAATTGAGGTTGTCTTTTAGAGATACTAATAAAGAGGAATTTGATTATTTAGTGTCAGCAGATGGAGTTTATTCCAGAACAAAAGAAATTTTATTTAAAAAAGAAGGTCTACCAGAATATTTTAATTCAATTGCACTAAGAGGAAACATCCAAAACTTTATGAATAAAGATATTTCTTTATATCTAGGACCTAATTTTCACTTCGTAATATATCCTATTAATCAAAACAACGAATTTAATTTTATATCTATAATAAGAAAAGAATTAATTGAAGCTGAGATTTCAAATAGAAATATGTTTAATGACAAAACATTTACAAATAATTTGATAAATCATATCTCCTCAAAAACTAAATTAAATCTAACTGAAATAGTTAAAGAAGTTAAATGCTTTCCAATTTTTGTAAGCAAGAAAATTCAAATACCAAAGTTTAAAAATGTATTTTTAACCGGTGATGCTTTTTTTTCATTTTCACCTTCATTTGCACAAGGAGCATCTCAATCAATAGAGTCTGCTAAGGAGCTTTTTAATTATTTAAATGATAATTCATCAAATTATTACAAAACTAGAGTTTTAAAAACTAAACAAATAAATTCTAGATCTTCGATCAATCACTTTGCCTTCCATCTTGCAAATCCTATAAATGTTTTTTTTAGAAATATTTTTTTAAAATATCTTTCTAAAAACAAAAATTTTTTAGAAAATTATTTAGGCAAAATTTATAAAAGCTAAGCTTTTGGTCTTAAACGCTCTCTAAGCTCATCAATAGGCTTTAAACTATTCCCAACCTGATAATGCCAATAGGTCCAACCATTACAGCTTTCTGCGCCCAATATTTGAGCTGCAACTTTGTGAATAGATCCTTCGTTCTGCTTATGTTTGATACTTCCATCAACCATAACTTTTGCAAAAATTTTCTTCTTTTGATCATATATTTCTGTTCCTGGTTTAATAACTCCTAATTCTATTAATGAACCAAAAGGTATTCTAGGTTTTGATTTGTTATTTTGGACCGTATCTAAATATTCATCTTTAATTATGTTTGTATTTTTTATCCTTTTGTTTGCAGCTTCAAAATATGTTTTTTCTTTTTCTATTCCAAAATAGGATCGTCCTAATTTTTTAGAGACCACAGCAGTTGTACCTGATCCTGAAAAAGGATCCAGAATAAAGTCATTTTTATTTGAAGATGCTAATAAAATTCTATGGAGTAAAGCCTCCGGTTTTTGAGTTGAATGAACTTTAATTCCATTATCTTTTAATCTTTCTTTTCCATTACATATTGGAAAATTCCATGTAGATCTCATTTGTAAATCATCATTAAAAGACTTCATAGATTGATAATTGAAAGTGTATTTTGATTTTTTGTCTTTTGATGCCCAAATCAATGTTTCATGAGCATTTGTAAACCTAGTACCCCTGAAGTTCGGCATAGGGTTATTTTTATTCCAGATTACATCATTTAAAATCCAAAAACCCAGATCTTGAATAATTTTACCAACTCTAAATATATTGTGATAGCTTCCTATAACCCAAATAGACCCATTTTTCTTCAATACTCTTTTACATTGTTCTAACCATTCAGAGGTAAATTTGTCATAAGATTTAAAACTTTCAAATTGATCCCACTTATCATTTACTGCATTAACTTTCGATCTATCTGGTCTTATTAAACTGTTTTGTAATTGTAAATTATATGGTGGGTCTGCAAAAATTAAATCAAATGTTTCATCGGGAATTTTTTTTAACTCTTTTAGGCTATCGCCTTTAATAAGTTTGTTATGTAAATTTGTACTAACCATTTTTAAAAAAGTAATTAGACTCCAGCATGGATTCTACGTCAACCAGAGATTGAAAAAAATGGACTCGACTTGTTGTATGATTTACTTCAGACTCAATATATTGTGTATAGGTCCAAAGGTTTTTCGATGATACTGGGTTATACCAAATTTCTTAATGGCCTTTAAATGTTCTTTAGTTCCATACCCTGCATTTTTATCCCAACCATATTTTTTAAATTTTTTTGATAATTTTGTTATAAGTCTGTCTCTTGCAACTTTCGCAATTATTGATGCTGCTGAAATTTCAGATATTTTTTGATCTCCTTTAATTACATACTTTACTTTGTAACCATTTAACTCGGGCAATTTATTTCCATCGATCAATGTTATTGATGGCTTTAGTTTAAGTTTTTTAATTGATCTCTTCATGGCCAATAAACTTGCATTTAAAATATTTAATTTTTCTATTTCCCTTAAAGAAGCTGAACCAATACTCCAAATGGAGTTTTTTTTAATATACTTTTCTAGAGTATTTCTTTTTACTTTAGAAAGTTTTTTCGAGTCTTTAATTTTCTTTTTATCTATATTTGTTTTAAATATTACAGCTGCGGCGAAGACCGGTCCAATTAAACTTCCTCTTCCAACTTCATCTACCCCAGCTATTATTTTTTTCATTAAATGTTGATTTTTAATTCGTCTATTCGTTTTTTAATCATCTTTAGATCATTCCAAGAATGTTTTTTTTGATCAGGTTGTCTTAATAGATAAGCTGGATGAAAAGTTAGAATTGTTTGATAGGATTTTTGATTAACTATTATTTCTTTCCATTTTCCTCTTTCTTTTGATATTTTTAGAGTTTGTCCGAATAGAGCTTCCATAGCAGTACTTCCCATTAAAATGAGTATCTTAGGATCAATAATATTTATATGTTCTCTTAAAAAAACTGAATATTTATTTATTTCTGAAGGTTCAGGTTTTCTATTATTTGGGGGCCTATAATTTACAACATTGGTAATATAAACATTTGGTCTTTTAATATTAATTGCTTCAAGCATTCTATTTAAAAGAACTCCGGCATCGCCAACAAAAGGCTTGCCCATTTCATCTTCTTTTTGTCCTGGCCCTTCTCCTATAATCATTATAGGGCTATAGGGATTGCCATCATTAAAGACAATTTGTTTTGAGTTTTTTTTTAATTCACAGTCAGAAATATTTAGAATTTTTGATTTTAAGTTTTCTAGCAAAGATTGTTTATCTTTTACATTTGGTTCATCAATAGTCCTTTTAATGGGCTTATTTTCATAAACATAATCTATTTCAAATAATTCCATTACATCTTCAAAATTATTGTTGTTTTGATTTTTTTGTTCTATTTCCATATATTCAAATTATGTATTTCAAAATCTTAAGAATTTTATTTATAATTATTACATTTTTATATCATTCATCAGCTTTTTCAAAAACATCTGAAAATCAAAATTTCAACCATAGATATTTATCAAAATACTTTTCAGCACTGGTTTCGCATGAAAATGGAGATAATGAATTAGCTATAAATTATTTTAATTCAACAAAAAGTATTCTCAGAGATTATCCGGTATATTTTGATAAATATGTTAATAGTTTAGTAATTGAAAATAAAGTTAAAGAAGCAATTAACCAAATTAAATTTTTTAATTCAAAAAATAAAGTCAACAACTTTCAAGCTAATTTATTATTAATTGTTGATTCTCTAAAAAATAATAAATTTAATAAAGTGAACGACCTACTTTTTGAAATGGAAAAAGTATTAATACCAAGTACATACGAACAAATTATTTTCCAAATTTTAAAATCTTTTAATCAATTATTTTTAGATAAAAAAATTCATGAAATAAATAATTATGGTCAATTAAGTAAAATTCTTTTAGCTTTTCAATATTGTTATCTTGAAGATGAAAAAGCTAGTAATTATTTTGCTGATCTTTTAAATTTTGAAAGTGGCGATTACTCAAGATATTTATTTTTTTATATATCAAATTTAATTAGTAAAAGTGAATTCGACACAGCAAAAATTGTATCTTTAAAAATAGAGCCAATTACTAGCACACTTTTAATATTACAGACGAAAAGCTGGGTAGAAAATAATAATTTTGATAATTTTTCCAAAATTTTCACCTGCAAATCTGAAAATGATATTCTAGCTGAAATATTTTTTCTAATTTCTAACTTATATTCATCTCAAGAAGATTATGAAATGTCGAATTTTTATTTAAATATTTCAAATTATCTTAATCCTAAATTTAAATTCAATTTATCTCTAGCATCAGAAAATTTTTACTTAATGAATAAAGATTCGGATCTGAAAAAAACATTAAAAAATTTTGATGATAAAGATGATATTTATTACTGGTATAGAATTAAAAAAGAATTTGAAATTTTAAAAGAAACTGAAGGAAAAGAAAAATCGTTATATTTTTTAAACGCAAAGTTAAAAAATTTAAAAATTCAGTCACCAAAGATTTATTTTGATTTAGGGAACATATATAAAGGTTTTAAAGATTATCGTAAGTCGATAGAAAATTATAATATTGCTCTTAATTCAATTAATAAAGATTCTGATTCTTATGCAGATATACTTTACAGAAGAGGAGGGAGCTATGAAAGGCTAAAAGAATTTGAAAGAGCTGACGAAGATTTGTTGTTAGCACTTGAGCTTAATCCAGATCAGCCATATGTTCTTAATTATTTGGCATACAGTTGGCTTGAGAGAAAAATAAATATTGATCAATCTATGCAAATGCTTTTGAAAGCTTATGAACAAAAACAATCTGATCCCTATATTATTGATTCTGTAGGGTGGGCTTATTATTTAACCGAGGATTATGATTTAGCAGAAAAATTTTTAAAGAATGCGTTGCTAATAATGCCAGAAGATCCAATTGTTAACGATCACTACGGGGACGTTATGTGGCAATTAGACATGAAACTCCAGGCAAGATATTATTGGAATGCCGCATTATCATCTGATGAAGCTGAAGAAAAGTTAATAGAAGATATTAATAATAAGTTGCTATTTGGGTTAAAAAATTTGCAATGATTAAAAAGGACTTAATAAAATCTTATGCAAAAATAAATTTATCTCTAAATGTTTTGGGAAGATATAAAAATAATTTACATAAAATACAAAGTATTATTTCATATATAAATTTACACGATAAAATTTCTATTAAATCGATAAAGAAACCTAATCATATAATAAAGTTCAATGGCCCGTTCTCGAAAAACTTAAAAAATAATACTATTTCAAAATTATTGAATATTTTGGAAAAGAAAAATTTAATAAAAAAAAAATATAAAATTGAAACCAGAAAAAATATTCCCCAAAAGTCAGGATTAGGAGGGGGTTCAATGAATGCTGCATCAATTTTAAGTTATTTTATAAAAAATAATATTATAAGCATTTCAAAAAATGAAATAATCAAAATATGCAATCAAATTGGATCAGATGTTTTTTTAGGACTAGATCGAAAGAACTCAATATTGGCAAGCAATAAAAAAATAAAAAAATTTAAAACTAAAATTGGCTTATTTGTAGTTTTGATAAAACCAAAAATAGGTTGCTCAACTAAAGAAATATATAGAAGGGTTAAAAAATTCTCAAAAAGAGAATTAAAATATCTAGCAAAATCTTTAATGTTGACTCCCTAAAAACTGAAAAAAACGATTTAGAAGAACCTGCGTTCAACCTTTATCCAAATTTAAGTAAATTGAAGATTTTTTTATCTAATACCGATCAAGTCAAATTTGTAAGAATGACAGGCTCAGGATCGACAATTGTCGCTTATTTTTCAAACAAAAAATCTGCTATAAATGCGTTAAAATTAGCGAAGAAAAATTTTAAAAATTATTGGAGTATTTTATCAAAAACTATATAAAGCTTTTTTTTTGTGTTATATCACAAACAATTTTGGGGCGTAGCCAAGTGGTAAGGCAGCGGTTTTTGGTACCGCCATTCCTAGGTTCGAATCCTAGCGCCCCAGCCATTTATGATTAGATTTTTAAAAAACTTATTAAAATCAAAAACAGAAACATTTAAAGATAAAACTAATTTCAAAGAACTAGTTTCAAAAAAAGAAGTTCAAGAATTATTTAAATTAATCAATTCTTACTCAAATGAGTCCGAGGTACGATTTGTTGGGGGATGTGTAAGAAAATTAATTAATAATGAAGTAGTTGACGATATAGACTTATCAACAAACTTAAGACCAGAAAAAGTAATCGAGATATTAAAAAATTATAACATAAATTTTTATGAAACAGGAATTAATCATGGAACTGTTACTGCTGTTATCAATGATAAAAGTTTTGAAATAACATCACTTAGAAAAGATATAAAGACAGATGGTAGGCATGCTCAGGTTGAGTATACTAAAGATTGGCTGGATGATGCGTCTAGAAGAGATTTTACAATTAATGCAATTTATTCAGACATTGAGGGAAATTTATTTGATCCTTTCAATGGAAAAAATGATTTAAAAAACGGATTAATTAAATTTATTGGAGATCCTGCAATAAGGATAAAAGAAGATTATTTAAGGATACTTAGATATATTAGATTTTCATTAGTTTATAGCAAAAATCAACACGATAAAAATACATTAAAAATAATTAAACAAAATTTAAGTGGTCTTAAAATTGTTTCAAAAAATAGGCAGTTACAAGAATTAAAAAAAATAATTTCCATTAAAGATTTTAATAAAA
>CACDSN010000027.1 GCA_902555465.1 uncultured Pelagibacteraceae bacterium | reverse complement strand
ATGTGCCCAGTAAATTGCTGATAAACACATTGGACAGGGTTCACATGTAGAATACAAATCGCAACCTTTCAAAAAAAAATTATTTTGATTTTTACATGCGTTCCTAATTGCAACAATTTCTGCATGTGCTGTTGGATCTTTATTTGAGGTTACTTTATTGAAACCTTCTGCAATAATTTTATTATCTTTCACGATTACACAACCAAAAGGTCCACCTTTTGTTTTTGCACTTTGAATAGATAACTCTATTGCTCTCAACATAAATTTTGACTTATCATTCATTATACTAAATTTGACCTCTAAGCTTATTTATACTCATTAATATTTTTTCTGGCGTAGCAGGCGCATCAAGTTCAGGAGTTTTTTTGTAATTTGAGACAGAGGCTATTGCATCTTTAATTGCAAAAAATACACTCATTGCTAACATTAATGGAGGTTCTCCAGTAGTTTTTTGTTTGTTAATAACATTTTCTACGTTGGAACCCTTTTTAAAAATTTCTACGTTGAATTTATCTGGTGTATCATTTACAGCTGGAATTTTGTATGTAGATGGGGAAAAAGTTTTTAGTTTTCCATGCTTATCCCAAACTACTTCTTCCATCGTAAGCCATCCTTGTCCCTGGACAAATCCACCTTCTATCTGACCAAGCTCAAGAGCTGGATTAATTGCGTTTCCCGCATCATGAATTATATCAACTCTATCTATTTTATTCTCCCCAGTGAGAGTATCAATTGTTACCTCTGTTACAGCAGCTCCATAACAAAAATAATAGAAAGGTCTCCCTTTAAATTTCTGTTTATTAAAATTTATTTTTGGAGTTGAATAAAAACCAGACGATGATAGTGAAATCCTATTTAAATAAGCCTCTTCAATTATTTTTTTAAAGTTAAATGATCTGTTGCCAAAGTAAATATTTTCATTTTTGTAAATAGGTTCAATTTTAGATAAAATATGATATTTTTTTTTAATAAAATTATTTAGGTTTGATTTTATTTTTTCAGCTGCATTTAGAGTTGCTGCACCATTTAAATCTGTTGTAGATGAAGCCGCACTAGCTGATGTGTTAGGGACTTTAGATGTATTTGTTGAAGATATCTGGACTTTTTCAAAAGGTAATCCAAATGAATTTGCAACAAGTTGGGCTATTTTAGTATGTGTTCCTTGACCCATTTCTATGCCCCCATGATTTAGATGTATACTTCCGTCAGTATATATATGAACTAGTGCACCAGCTTGATTCAAATGAATAGTTGTAAAAGAAATTCCAAATTTTACTGGAGTTAGTGCAATTCCTTTTTTTTTAAATTTATTTTTTAAATTAAAATTTCTTATTTCATTGTATCTTATTTTATACTTAGATTTATCCACAAGACTCTTAAAAATATCATGTATTACGTTGTCATTAATTTTCATTCCATAATGAGTGATATCTCTTTTATTTAGACCATAAAAATTTTCTTTTCTAACCTCGCAAGGATCTTTTTTTAAATATCGTGAGATATTATCAATAATATTTTCTATCGCCATCATACCTTGATTACCACCAAATCCTCTAAAGGCTGTTGATGATGATGTATTTGTTTTACATAAATAATTTTTAACTTCTAAATCTGACAAATAATATGCATTATCTAAATGTAACAATGCCCTTTCATTAATTGCATATGAAAGATCTGGTGACATTCCACATCTCGATGCGAGTTTAATTTTTAATCCTTCTATTTTTCCACTATCGTTAAAGCCTACTTCGTATTCAGAATAAAAATCATGTCTTTTACCTGTTAATATAATATCATCATCTCTATCAAGTCTTAATTTTATAGGTTTTCCAGTTTTGTGGGATAGCAAGGCACAAATTGCTGCTGTCATAAAATTTGTTTCTTTACCACCAAATCCTCCACCTATTCGTCTAACTGTAACAGTTATTGAATTACTTTTTTGATTTAACATCTTTGCAATTATCTGCTGTGTTTCGGAAGGATGTTGGGTTGAGCTATAAACTTGAAAATTATTATCCTCTTTTGGAATCACTAAACACACTTGTCCTTCTAAATAAAAATGTTCTTGGCTTCCTGTATTAAATCTTCCCTTTAATTTATTTTTGGATTTATTAATTTTACTTTGTGGGTTTCCCTTTTTTACTATTCTTGGTTTAAAAAGAAGGTTATTTTTTTTTAAGGCCTCTTCAATAGTTGTTATAGGTTTTAATTCTGTGTAAGTAACTTTTGCTTTTAACACTGCTTTTCTCGCAAGTTCTGTTGTCGTTGCTGCGACTGCAAATAAAGGTTGGCCAAAATATTCAACTTTTGATTTTGGAAATATTGGATCTCCATCAAATACAGGACCTACATCATTGCGTCCTGGGATGTCCCCATATGTTGCAACTGATATAACCCCTTCACTTTTTCTTACATTGCTTAAATCAATTTTTTTAATCTTTGCGTAAGCTTTTTGGCTCCATCCAATCGCACCATAAAAAGTATTTATTGGTTCACTAATATCATCTGTATACTGTGCTAAACCAGACACATGTTTAGATGCACTATCATGCGGTATACTTTGACCTTTTAATAATTCTTCATTTTTCATTAATTGATTCTAATTGTTTGTTTATTTTTTATCTCATAAAAAGCCTTCAATAATAAGTTTTTAGCAACTGCTAATCTATAGTGACTGCTTGCCCTCATATCGTCTAGAGGCGAAAAATCTTTATTTATTAAACCAACCGCTTGATGAAATGAATTTTCAGAAAATTCAGAATTAATAAGTTTTTTTTCTATTGCTAATGCTCTTTTAGGTATTTCAGACATGCCTCCATAAGCTATAGCTGCTTTTGTAATTTTATTTCTTTTAATTAAAAAGTTAAATGAACCACAAACTGATGAAATATCATCATCAAATCTCTTTGAAATTTTATAAGCTTTAAAAATATTATCTTTAATAATTGGTATTTTTATCGAATAAATAAATTCACCTTTTTTTAATTTTGTTTTTCTATATGAAATAAAAAACTCACTAAATGAAAACGTTTTTCTTTGCTTTTTTCCTTGAACAACAATTTTTGCATCTAATGTAAGTAATAGAGGTAATGTATCTCCTATAGGTGAAGCTGTTGCAATATTTCCTGCGATTGTTCCAACGTTTCGTATTTGGAGTGATCCATATCTTTTTAAAATATCATGGAAATCTAAAAAATATTTTTTAATAAAGTTTTGAAATTCAAAAAGTGAAGTTGTGGCGCCTATTTCTAATAAATTTTTATTTTTTTTTATAAAATTTAATTTTTCAATAGAATTTAACGAAATAATTGTTTTAATTTCTTTTCTAAATTTTGTTACTTCAAGAGAAAGATCTGTTCCTCCACTCAGAATTTTAGCATCAGGATATTTATTTAAAATTTTTTTTAAATTGCTAATTGTTTTTGGTGCAAAAAATTTTTTACCTCTATTATTAATTTCAATATCTGTACTTTTAATATGTTTTAATAATTTAATAGTTTTATTTTTTTCCCTTTTAAATTGATCGAGATCATTTTTATTGTTTAGACTTTTTGCTGCATCAATTATTGGTCTATAGCCAGTACATCTACATAAGTTTCCTGATAAAGCTTCTTCAACTATCTCATTATTAATTGATTTATTATTTTTATGCATTGAAAATAAAGACATTGTAAATCCAGGTGTACAAAATCCACATTGGGAACCATGAAATTTGATCATTGCCTCTTGAACAGGATGAAGACTTTTTCCATTACTTAAATTTTCAATTAATATTAATTGTTTTCCATTTAAAATTGGTAAAAAACTTATGCAAGCGTTTATAGCTTTATAAACTATTTTATTTTTATCAAGCTCACCTAGTACTATGGTGCATGCACCACACCCTCCCTCAGCACAACCTTCCTTCGTACCAGTCATTTTTAAATCGTTTCGAATATAATTTAAAATTGTTTTATTTGGATCGGGATTTTTTATTTTAAATATTTTATTATTTAATAAAAATTGGATTGTATCGGAAACCATTAGCTCCCTCTATATGTTGAATAACTCCATGGAGATACTAGCAACGGAACATGATAGTGCTCATTATTTTTTGAAATTCCAAATCTTATAATAACATCATCTAGGAATGGAGTAGTTTCAGATTTAAGAATATTTTTAAAGTAATCACCTATATAAAAAATTAATTCATATTTTCCATTTTTAAAATTATCTTTTTCAACAAGAGGGCTGTCTGATCTTCCATCAGAATTTAAAACTATAGAGTTCAATTTTATCTTTTCATCACTATTGATATAAAATAAATCAACTTTTATTCCTTTTCCTGGTTTTCCAGAATATATGTCTAAAACATGTGTAGTTAATTTGGTCATAATGATTATTGTATATTACACAAAAACAAATAATTAATATATTAAAACTTAAATAAACGTCCAGTATGAGCTTAGAAAATGATCTTAATAATTTAAATAGAGATAGATTTATATCTTTGTTTGGAGTTATTTTTGAAAAAACACAATGGATAGCAGAAAAACTTTTAGAACATAAACCATTTAAAGATAAAGAAGATTTAATATATAAAATGGTCCAAATATATGATGCTGCAGAAAAAATTGAAATTTTAAATATTTTTAGATCTCATCCTAAATTAGCGGTAGAAAAAAACTTAACTAAACATTCTAGTGTAGAGCAATCTCGTGCTAATCTTAAAAATTGTACTGTGGAGGAATATGATGAGTTTCAAAAGCTCAATGATGAATATGAAAAAAAATTTGGTTTCCCATTTATTATAGCTGTGAAAGGTAAAGACAAAATTGAGATATTAAATAATTTTAGACAAAGAATTAATAATGATGTAGAATTAGAATTCAAAGAAGCAAAAAGACAAGTTAAAAAAATTGCTTTATTCCGATTAAATGAAATATTTACAAAATGAAAAAAATAAAATTTAAAAATACAGTTAATTTAGCTGACCCAAAATTTGGCTCCAAAATTATTTATAAAACTGATGAGTTTTTTGGAGCTGCAAGTAGAATTTTAAGTTCTGTAAAACCTATCTTCAAAGAAGGGGTTTATGATAAATGTGGGAAATGGATGGATGGCTGGGAAACACGAAGAAAAAGAAAAGAGGGTCATGATTTTTTAATTATAAAACTAGGAAGACCTGGTAAAATATTTAATGTAGACATAGACACATCATATTTTTCAGGTAATCAACCTTATCAAGCATCATTGGAGGCATGTAACTCAAAAACAAATCCTACAAAGAAAACAATTTGGAAAACTATCTTAAATAAAAAAAAACTTGGCCCAGATAGAAACCATAATTTTAAAATAAATAATCGTTCAACATTTAATTTTATTAAATTGAATATTTTTCCTGATGGTGGAGTTGCTAGAATAAGACTTAATGGAATAGTAGATTTGGAAAAAATTAACCTTAGTGGAAAAAATGTAAATTTGAGCTCTATACTAAATGGATCTACAATTGTTGGTTGTAATAATGAACATTTTGGTAAGGCAGAAAATGTTCTTAGCCCTGGAACAGGAGTTAATATGGGGGATGGATGGGAAACAAGAAGAAGTAGAGGTAAAAATTTCGATTGGATAATTATTAAGTTTGGTAAGCCTGGAATAATTAATAAATTAGAGATTGATACACACCATTTTAAAGGAAATTATCCAGACTCCCTTACAGTACAATCAGCATTAATACCAAATAAACTAAATACTAAAAAAATTTTAAAACATTCAAAAAATTGGAAGATCTTTTTAGAAAAAACTAGATTAAATCCTCACAAAAAACATTTATTTAAAGCTAAAGCTAATAAAAAAACTAAAATAAACTGTTTAAAAATTAACATATTTCCTGACGGTGGTATATCAAGAGTAAGAGCGTTTGGAAAAGTCGTGAAATGAAAATAAAAATTACAGCCAAGAAGATAAATAAAAAAAACTTCAAAAAATTTGGACAAATTATTGATACAAACAAAAAAAAATATTTTAGAATTAATAATGGTTTCGCAAAAAGATATGATAATCTTGGAAAGATAGATACATCAATTAAGAAGGGTAAAACTATAGTTAGTATTTTTTCTGCAAAAAAAAGAAAGTTTCCAATGAAAATTGATATGATGGAAAAGCACCCATTAGGAAGTCAAGCATTTGTACCTATGAAAGAGACTTCATTTTTAGTTTTTGTTGCACCAAAGGGTAGCCGGCCAAATTTGAAAAAAATACAAGCATTTAGAATACCAAAACAAACAGGCATAAATTTAAACTCAGGTATTTGGCATTTTCCTCTTATATCAATGAAAGATATGAATTTTTTAGTTATTGATAGAAAAGGAAAAGGTAAAAATTTAATTATTCATAAATTTAAAAAAGAAAAAATTTACCTCACAAAATGAAAAAAAAATATCCAAGAAATATGATAGGTTATGGGCGAAACTCACCAGAAGTAAAATGGCCAAATAATTCTAAGATTGCAGTACAATTTGTATTAAACTATGAAGAAGGTGGCGAAAACTCTATTTTACATGGAGATAAATCTTCTGAAATTTTTTTATCAGAAATAATTGGTGCTAAAGCGATTAAGGGGCGTCATTTAAATATAGAGTCACTTTATGAATATGGTTCAAGAGTTGGTTTTTGGAGAATAAATGAATTATTTAAAAATTATAATCTTCCTTTAACGGTATTTGGAGTAGGTATGGCTCTTGAAAGAAACCTTGAAATTTGTAATGAAATAAGAAATTCCAATTACGAAATAGCTTCACATGGTTGGAGATGGATTGATTATCAAAATGTCTCGAGGTCAATTGAAAAAAAACATATGCAAAAAGCAATTGATAGTATTAAAAAAATTTTTGGTAAAAAACCAGTTGGATGGTATACAGGCAGA
>CACDSN010000026.1 GCA_902555465.1 uncultured Pelagibacteraceae bacterium | reverse complement strand
AATATTTAGATTATAATTAAAAAAAATAGACATAAATAAATTATTCTTTAAATATATCCATTTATTTCCATATCTACCCCTCCCTTTGGTTTGTTTTTTTGCAATAACGATACCTTCTGAGATTCCTTGTTTAATTTTTTTGATTGCTATATCATTTGTGCTGGTTACCGTTTTGAAAATATACTTTTTAAGTTTCATTAAATAATAATAATTTTAGAAACTAATTCATTTAGGATACCAGGATAAATAAAGTATAGAGCTAAGATACCTGTAGAAATTGCCAAGGTAACTTTTAATCCAAAATAATGATCTGTCTCAAATTTACCTTTTGGATCATCAAAATAAATTATTTTAATAAGTCTTAAATAATAAAAGGCAGCTACCACAGTTGATAAAAGTCCAACTATTGCTAAAAAATACATTGATTGTTCAATAACAGCCATAAAAATATAAAATTTTGCAAAGAAACCTGCCAGTGGTGGTATGCCGGCAAGAGAAAATAACACTATTAACAGTGAAATTGAAAGTATAGGATGGTTTGAAGAAAGTCCCGACAAATCCTCAATCTTTTCATAAAAAATACTTTTTTTTCTCAACATAAATAAACAAGAAAAAAAAGCTAACGTCATAACTAGATATATTGAAATATATGTAACAGAACTTTGAATTCCTTGATTTGTACCAGTTGCTAATCCTGCTAGAGCATAACCCATATGTCCAATTGAGCTATAAGCAATTAGTCTCTTTAAATTTAATTGTCCAATAGCGGCAATTGCTCCAAATAACATTGAGGCTAAAGAAATAAATATAAGTATCGTTTGCCATTGCTCAATGAGGTTAACAAAAGGAATATATAAAAATCTTATGAAAACTGTTAGAGCTGCGGCTTTGGGTAGAGCAGAAAAAAACAAAGTGACTGATGTTGGTGAACCTTGATAAACATCAGGTGCCCACATATGAAATGGTACTGCTGAAATTTTAAATGCCAAACCTACAATTATAAATACTAATCCAAAAGTAACACCATATTCAATATTAGATGATGTGGTTGCAATAGTAGTGAAATTAGTTGATCCTGAAAATCCATAAACCAGAGAACATCCATAAAGCAATAGACCAGATGATAGAGCGCTTAGAACAAAATATTTTAATCCTGACTCTGAAGACAAAATATTATCCCTGTTAAAAGATGCAAGAACATATAAAGCTAAAGATTGGAGCTCTAACCCTAAATAAAAAATGATTAAATCATTGGAACTAATCATGATCATCATTCCTAAAATAGAGCTTAAAATTAATATCGGATATTCTATCTTTAAAATATTTAATGATTTAACATAACTGAAAGATGAAATCATGACAAAAATGGCAACCATGATAATTAATGATTTCATAAATATTGATAAATTATCAATTTTATAACTTTCATTAAAAACAAATGTTTCATCAATTGAAAATAAATTAATTACTAAAGCTAACAATATTACAAGTATAATTGTAGATAGATTGTAAACTAATTTTTCACTATTTTTTTTAAATACACCGATCATTAATAGTGACATAATTGCTAATGATAGGAATATTTCTGGAAAAATTAAATCTAAATTCATCATAAATTGCTTGCTGTATAAATTTTAATATTTGTAGTAAATAATTCAATCAATCCTTCAACTGATGCTGATGTTGTGCTTATTAAAGGATCTGGATAAAAACCAAACAAAATTGATACAAAAGCAAGTGTGGATAGAATGAGCATTTCAGATCTGTTTAGATCTGTAAGTTTATTTACCTCAGGATTTTTAATTTCTCCAAAAACAACTCTTCGATAAAGCCAAAGCATATATGCAGCCCCTAAAATAACTCCTATACTTGCTATAGTTGCCACCAAGAAATTAACTTTAAATGTGCCTAATAAAATTAAAAATTCACCTATGAACCCAGTTGTGCCTGGTAAGCCTAATGCTCCTAAAGTAAAAACCATAAATACTACAGCATATCTTGGCATTACTGATATGATGCCCCCATATTTATTTATTTCTCGAGTGTGCATTCTTTCATAAACAACTCCTACACAAAGGAAAAGCGCCGCAGAAATTATTCCATGACTTATCATTTGAAATATACTTCCCTCTATGCCTTGTGAAGTCATAGTAAAAATACCCATTGTAACAAAACCCATGTGTGCAACGGAAGAATATGCAATAAGTTTCTTCATATCTTCCTGCATTAAGGCTACAAATGAAGTATATAAAATTGCAATGAGACTTAGTCCAAAAACAAGTGGTACAAAATATTCAGAGGCAATTGGAAATAAGCCAACTGAAAATCTAATAAAACCATAACCAGCCATTTTTAATAAAATAGCTGCTAATAAAACAGAGCCAACTGTAGGGGCTTCAACATGAGCATCTGGAAGCCATGTATGAACTGGCCACATTGGAGTTTTTACAGCAAAAGAACTAAAAAATGCTAACCAAAGTAAATTCTGATATCTTGGATCAATCCCTATTTGATATAATTCAATTACATCAGTAGTTCCTGTCATCCAGTATATAGAAATAATTGCTACTAACATAAGTACAGAACCTAATAATGTGTATAAGAAAAATTTAAATGCTGAGTACACTCTTCTCTGTCCACCCCATATTCCTATTATTAAAAACATTGGGATTAATCCTGCTTCAAAAAATAAATAAAAGATAACTAGGTCAAGTGAACAAAAAACTCCAATCATCATTGTTTCCATAAACAGTATTGCAAGAAGAAAATCTTTAAGTCTATTTTGAACTGTAGAATTTACAGAAATAACACAAAGAAATGTAATAAATGTTGTTAAAATTATAAATAGTATAGAAATACCATCTATTCCGACTTTATAGTTTATAAAACCTTCGAGCCAAATTCTTTCTTCAACAAATTGGAAATCAGAATTAGTTTTATCAAATGTATACCAAAGATATAATGATAAAACAAAATTAGTAAACGTAATAAATAACGAAATATATTTTGCAGAATTATAATTTGTAGAAGATCTTCCAAATAATATAAATATTGCTCCAATTGTAGGCAAAATGATTAATGATGAGAGCAAGGGAAAGTTCATTATTTAACTATTATTATTGTTAAGATAAGAGAAAAACCAATAAGCATTACAAAAGCATATTGATAAATAAATCCAGATTGGAATTTTATAGCTTTTATAGAAAAATATTTAAATAGGCTTGATAATCCATCAGGGCCAAATCTATCAATTACTAGCCCGTCAATTTTTTTCCAGAAATATTTTCCTAAAAATTTGGAAGATCTAACAAATAAAACTTCGTATAATTCATCAAAATACCATTTATTTTTTAGAAACAGATAAATTGGTTTATTTGAGTTAACTATTCCCTCAATAAAAGATTTATTTTTTAAAAATATATAATAACTAAATGGTATAGATATTGTTACTAAAATTGGTGTTAAATAAATTATATAAGCTGGAGGATGTTCTTTTGTTAATGGCTCTAGAAAGAAAATTGATCCTTCCCAAAAATTAGAAAAAGAACCATAGCCCATAAATAAATCTTTAAAAACAAATCCTGCTAATATTGAGCCGAAAGCTAATATAATTAATGGAGCAAGCATAACTGCTGGTGATTCATGCATACTTGATATTGATTGCGTTTGATTATTATATTCTCCATGAAATGTTTTAAATATTAATCTCCATGAATAAATTGAGGTTAGAACTGCTGTAAAAATTCCTATTGAGCATGCATAAAATCCAACTGTATTACCTTTTAGATAAGCAAATTCAATAATCAAATCCTTTGAGTAAAATCCAGATAAAAAAGGAAATCCAGTTAAAGCCAAGGTTCCAATTATCATTAGAGTATATGTGTATGGCAGGTGTTTAAAAACACCTCCCATTTTATTTATATCTTGTTCATCATTAAATGAATGAATAACTGAACCTGCTCCAAGAAATAATAATGCTTTAAAAAAAGCATGAGTAAAAAGGTGAAACATTGCAACATTATAAGCACCAACTCCAGTTGCAAAAAACATATAACCTAATTGACTGCAGGTAGAATATGCGATTATTTTTTTAATATCATTTTGAACTAGAGCTACGGACGCTGCAAATAAAGCAGTGAACATCCCAATTACAGTTATAAAATTTAAAATTAATGGCGAAAATTCATAAATTGGAGAGCATCTCACAACTAAAAAAACGCCCGCAGTTACCATTGTAGCAGCGTGAATTAATGCTGAAACTGGAGTGGGTCCCTCCATTGCATCTGGCAACCAAGTATGTAAAAATATCTGAGCTGATTTGCCCATAGCTCCAATAAATAATAAAAAACAAATTAAATTTATTACATTAAATTCTAAACCTAAAAATTTTAAATTATCATCTTTATAAATTGTTACTTGGTTAAATACATCTTCATAATTAACTGTCCCAAAAATGTAAAAAACTAAAAAAATTCCAAGTGCAAAACCAAAATCGCCTACTCTATTCACTAAGAAAGCTTTAATGGCTGCAGCATTTGCCGTTGATTTTTTAAACCAGAAACCAATTAAAAAATAAGAACAAAGACCGACCCCTTCCCACCCAAAAAATAATTGTAAAAAATTATCTGAAGTTACTAATACGAGCATTGCAAAAGTAAACAAAGACAGATAAGACATAAATCTTGGTTGATGAGGATCGTGAGACATATATCCTATGGAATAAACATGAACTATTGCTGAGACTAAAGTCACAACAACAAGCATAATTGCAGATAATTGATCAATTTTAATTGACCAATTTACATCTAGATCACCAGAAGTAATCCATTTTGCGATTACAATATTATTTGAATAGTCAAAAATTGTTACGTTGTAAAATACATAAATTGATAAAAGTGCTGATATAGAAACAAATAAACTTGTAATAAGCTGTGAAGGTTTATTACCAACTATTTTACCAAAAAATCCAGAAATAATTGCTGCTAACAAAGGTAAAAAAATTATAAGTTTTTCCATTTTATCCTTTTAATTTTTCAATTTCCTCTACTCTAATAGTTCCAGCATTTCTGAAATAGACTACAATAATTGCTAATCCAATAGCGGCCTCAGCTGCAGCTACTGTTAATATAAATAAAGTAAATATTTGACCGCTCAAATCATTTATAAATATAGAAAAGGAAACTAAGTTTATATTAACTGCTAACAATATCAATTCTATACTCATTAAAAGTACTATTACATTTTTCCTGTTTAGGAAAATTCCTACTAATCCAATTGTAAATATTATTGCACCGAGAGTTAAATAATGTCCTAAACCAACTTCAAACATCAATTTTTACTCCTTTATTACTTGGAACATCAATAATTTGAACACCTTCTTTTCTTTCTCTAGAGATTTGCTTAATATAACTTTGTCTTTTTAAACCTTCTCTTTCTCTAAAAGTCAAAACTATAGCTCCAATCATAGCTACTAATAAAATCATTCCTGAAATTTGAAATAAGTGAATGTAATCTGTATATAAAACATTTCCTAATGAATGTGTATTTGTAGTTGTTTGAGAGATTATTATTGTACTAGAGTTTAGTAAATCTGGTTTATATTTCCATCCACCTACAACAATAATTAATTCAAAAAAAATTATAAAACTTACTAATAATCCAACTGGAATATGTGAACTGCTTTTAGCGGATCCAAACCACTGATTTTTTTGTTGAGCAACATTTAACATCATTACTACAAACAAAAATAAAACTGCTACAGCGCCAACATATACTATTAACATAATCATTCCCAAAAACTCAGCACCAATCATTATAAAAAGGCACGAAATACTTATAAAATCTAATATTAAAAAGAATACAGAATGAACAGTATTTCTTGCAGCAGTAACCATAATTGCAGATACAATTGCAATAAACGAGAATAAATAAAAGAATACTGCGTGGGCTATCATTATTATCTATAAGGGTTATCCGCTTTTATGTTGGCGGCAAGAATATTCTCCCATCTATCTCCGTTTTCTAATAGTTTTTCTTTATTGTAGTAAAGTTCTTCTCTAGTTTCTGTAGCAAATTCAAAGTTTGGACCTTGGACTATAGCATCCACAGGACAAGACTCCTCACATAGTCCACAATAAATACATTTTAGCATGTCAATGTCATATCTTGTTGTTTTTCTGCTACCGTCATCTCTTGCTGCAGACTCAATAGTAATAGCTTGTGCTGGACATACCGCTTCGCAAAGTTTACAAGCAATACATCTTTCTTCACCATTTGGATATCTTCTTAAAGCGTGCTCACCTCTGGCTCTAGGACTAACTTGACCTTTTTCGAATGGATAGTTTATTGTTTTTTTTGATTTAAAAACCTCTTTAATCGCGATCATTAAACCTGTAACAAAATCAACCATGAATACAGTTTTTATTAATCGACTTAATTTCATATTTGCTCCGGCAATAAGTTAAAATAAAGTAAATAACTTGCTGTCAAAATAACCCATATTAAAGACAAAGGTAAAAATATTTTCCAGCCTAATTTCATTAATTGATCGTATCTATACCTAGGGACAATAGCTTTCACTAAAGCAAAAAGAATAAACAAAAATAAAATCTTAAAAATTAACCAAAATGGTGAAGGTATAAATGAGAGAGCTTCTGTCTCAACTGGTGGCAACCATCCCCCTAAAAATAAAACAGATCCTAATGCACACATTAATAAAATATTTGCATATTCTCCTAGCCAAAACATTGCATACATCATTCCAGAATACTCTGTTTGATAGCCAGCAACTAATTCAGCTTCAGCTTCAGGCAGATCAAAAGGAGGTCTGTTAGTTTCTGCTAAAGCTGAAATAAAAAAAATAACAAACATTGGAAACAGTGGAAGTATAAACCACATATTTTGTTGAGCTAAAACAATATCATTCAAATTTAAAGAACCTACGCATAACAAAACATTTATAATAATTACTCCAATTGAAACTTCGTAAGAAACCATTTGCGCAGCTGATCTTATTGCGCCTAAGAATGGATACTTAGAATTTGAGGCCCATCCTCCCATAATAATTCCATATACACCTAATGACGATACAGCAAATAAATATAATATTCCTACATTAATATCAGCTAAAACTAAATTTTCACCAAAAGGTATTACTGCCCAGGCTACAAGCGCTAACGTCATTGTAATTATAGGAGCAATTATAAATATTACTTTATTTGAGCTTGCAGGAATTATAATTTCCTTAAATATATACTTTAAGGCATCGGCTAATGATTGGAGCAAACCAAAAGGTCCGACTACATTTGGACCTCTTCTCTTTTGCACCAAAGCCCAAACTCTTCTATCAAGCCACACTATCATAGCTACTGTAACTAAAACAGGAATTAACAAAAATAAAATCTTGTAAATCTCGTTAAATAACAAATAAAAATTATTCATAACTATCCATCAGTTCCGGTTTTTTTTAAATTACTTCTTAATGATCTACATTCAGACATAGTTTTAGAATTTTTAGCTATTACATTTGAAAAATAATAATCAATATCTTCTACTAAGATCTTTTCATTTTCAAAACTATAATCTGTTTGAATAAATTCTTCTTTTCTTTTTTGTTGAAGATAATTAAACATACTATCAATAAGTTCTTCTTTATCTTTAAACAAACTTTTGCCACGAATTGTATTTGATAATTCATTAATTATTATCCAATCCTCTTTTGCAAGATCAGTTGGATATGATGCCTTATAAGCTTTTTGAATTTTACCCTCTAAATTTGTGAAATATCCATCTTGCTCTGTGAAAGCAGATCCTGGTAAAATTAAGTCTGCATTTTTAGCTCCGTCGTCACCATGAGAACCTATATAAACTACAAATAAATCTTTTTTATCAATTTTTAAATTATCTTGTCCTAACAAGAAAAGTAATTCTATGGAATTATCTTTTAATTTTTCTAATAAAAT
>CACDSN010000025.1 GCA_902555465.1 uncultured Pelagibacteraceae bacterium | reverse complement strand
GACATTTGTAAGACAAAATTTAACAAATTATGTGATGGATATAGACATATCGTCCATTGCACTTAAAAACAAAGCTTTGGAGGTTACCACAAAACTAACATTACAAGATAAGAAAGATAGTGATGAAAAGGCTTTCTTTGAAATAAAATATTCATCTGTAATTACTATAGATGATAAGGTTAGTGATAAAAGTGTAGTTGGAAAAATAGTTTTATGCGATTTACAAAAAGTTGTCTATCCAAAAATTGAAAAAATTTTTTTAGATCTTATTAAAATTTCAGGATACCCAGAATTAAAGTTTGGAAAGAAAGTAGATTTCGAAAAATTATACAACGAAAAATTTAATTAAAATAATTTTTTTTAATTTCTTTTTTTAAAAATTTTTTATGTAACTCTAATTCTTTTTCTGTAGGTTTAATAATTTTTTTAAAATATTTTATTTTTGAGTTGTCATAAAACTCACTGCTTGTTTCTCTTTCAACATTAAGATCTAGTGATGGTTCTTTCTGATCTAAAAGATTAATATAAACTTTATATAATAATTCACAATCTATAACTGCATTATGTTTTTCTCTTCTTGAATTATCAATATTATATCTTTTGCATAATGCATCAAGGCTTGTTCCAGAGCCAGGAAATTTATCTCTTGCAAATTGTAAAGTGTCTAAAACTTCCTCTTTTATTTTTTCTTTACCAAGTATTTTTAATTCATTATTTAAATGAGACATATCAAATTCAGCATTGTGAATTACTAATCTTTTTCCATTAATAAAATTTAAAAATTCATCAACAATTTCTGAAAACTTTTTTTGTTTAGATAAGAATTCATCTGTATAACCATGAACTTTGAAGGCATCTTCCGAAACTTTCCTTTCTGGATTTAAATAACAATGAAATTTGTTTTTTGTTGGAATTAGATTGTCAAGTTCTAAGCAGCCAATTTCAACAATTCTGTGTCCTTCTGATATCTTTAATCCGGTTGTTTCAGTATCTAAAACTATTTCTTTCATTAATTTTTTTTTTAATTTTATTAATTTGTCTTATTATATTTACTTTATTAAAACTATTATCAATAACAAATTTGGATGATTTCAGTTTTTTAGTTTTATCTAGTTGTTGATATTTTAAAATATCTATAACTCTTTTATTATAATTTCCTCTTTTTTTAAGGCGTTTTACTATTAATTTATTTGGTGTTTTAACGAAGATTAAAATATCAGATTTTTTATTTAATTTATTTTCAATAAGCAAAGGTATATCAAGAACAACGAATTTTTTATGATCATTTCTTTTTAAAAAATTTCTCAGGCTTGATCTGACATAGGGATGAACTATATTTGATATAATTTTAATATTTTTTTTATTAATAATATTTCTTAGTTCAGATTTAATTATTGGAAACTTTGTTATATCTTTAGGAAATTCCTTTTTTAATTTTTTGAAACATCTATTATTGCTTTTATAAATTTTAGTTACTTCTTTGTCCGCATTGAATAGCGGATATTTAAAAAATTTACTTACAAATGTTTTTCCAGATCCTATTTCTCCAACTATTGCAATTCTAATCATTTTGAAGGAATTCAATCAATTTTCTATCTATGTTTGGCATAACGTTGTGCCAGGCTTTAAAGGCTTCGGCTGCTTGATTTATAAACATCATTAAACCGTTTTGAACTACACAACCTTTATTTCTTGCCTTTTTTATGAAATTTGTTTCTCTTGGATTATATATAACATCATAAAAAAAAGTATCTGATTTAAATAAACTTTCATCTAATTGGATTTTATCTGTATTTTTTAAACCTACACTAGTAGTGTTGATTATTGAATTTGCTTTTACAACTTCTCCCCATTCCGAAACATCAATATAACTAAATCTCTCTTTTAATTTTAATGCTTTTTCTTTTGTCCTATTAGTAACTATTATTTTTTTAACTCTCATCATTCTCAAACCTAATATTATTGAAGGTGTAACGCCTCCAGCTCCTAAAATTAAGATATTTTGGTCTTTAAGATTTATATTTTCTGACTTTAAAGAAAGATAAAAACCTGCAATATCTGTGTTATGTCCAATAATATTATTATTGGACATGTAAATTGTATTTACTGAGTTAGCATCCTTTGCTTCTTTGGATAATATATCTATAAACTTAATTATTTTTTCTTTAAAAGGAACAGTAACATTTGCACCGTGGATTTTCTTATCTTTAATTTTTTTTATAAAATTTTCTAAATCTTTATCTAAGAGAGTTTCTTTATTATAAATTGCATTAATTTTATTTTCTCTAAACCAATAATTATGTATTTTTGGTGATAATGAGTGATCTAAAGGATTCCCAATAACTGAATACTTTTTCATGACAAGTTCCTTAAATATTCTGTAATTTTCTTAATAGGCAAACCCATTATTGTGTCTTTATCTCCTTCTATTTTTGAAAACAAGTTTTTACCTTCGCCCTCTATTTGATAAACATTGTATGAATATAAAGCCTTATCTGAAATTTTGGACAAGTATTCTTTTAATTCCTCCAAATTAAATTGTTTCATAGTTAATTTAGCTTTGTCAGTATAATTCCATATCATGGTACCATTTTTTACTAATGATACTGAGCTTATAAGTTGATGCTCTTTACCATTCAATTTTTTAAGTATCTCTAAAGCCTCATCTCTGTTTTTAGGTTTAGAAATAATATTGTTTTCTAAATCAATTACACTATCTGCGCCTAAAACTATATCGTTTAAATTTAAATTGCTTATTTTTATTGCTTTTAGTTCTGCTAAATTTTTACTAATCAACTCAGGAGATGCTCCATTTTTAATTAAACTTTCTTTAATAGGTTCTTCGTCCAAGTTTGATGCTATTACTTTACAATCAATAAAGTTCTTTTCTAAAATTTCTTTTCTTACCTTGCTTTTAGAGGCTAATATTATTTCATTTTTCACTTGAGTATATTTCATGAATTTTTATTATTGATGCCGCAGTTTCCTCTACAGATTTTCTTGTTACATCAATAATCGGCCATTGATATTTTTTAAATGCTTTTTTTGAATTATTTAACTCATCTTGTATGTTTTCTAAATTTATATAATTAGTTTTATCTTTTTCCTTTATTGATGTAAGCCTGTTCTTTCTAACGTCATAAAGTCTATTTGGCTCAGCTACTAATCCAACTATACAAGAAATCTTGGGATTTTCTTTTAATTTTTCAGGTATAGATCTTTCATTAACTAGAGGAATATTAGATGTTTTAAAGCCCCTATTGGCAAGATAGATTGATGTTGGAGTTTTGCTGGTCCTGCTAACACCCAATAAAATAATATCAGATTTTTCAACATCTGTTAATGAATTACCATCGTCATGGTTCATTGTAAATTGTATAGCTTCAATTCTATTATAATATTCTTCATTTAAAACATGTTGTCCGCTTGGAATATTAGTGGCTTTTTGGTTTAATAACTTTGAAAAGTTAATTATTAAATCTCCTAAAACTCCAAAACAAGGTATGTTTTTTTTGTTTGCTTCTTGCGATAGATATTTGGCAAGCTTGTTATCAACAATGGTGTATAAGATTATTGAATCTTGCTTTTTTTTTGCATCATCAAGTATTTTTGATATTTGATTTTCTGTTCTTGTGAATGAAAAATGAAATAAATTATGATCAAATTTTTCAAATTGTGCTCTTAGGGCTATAAAAATTCTTTCAAGTGTTTCCCCCGTTGAGTCAGAAACTAGGTAAATATTGTGTGTATTACTCATGTATAATCTTTATTTTTTTAGACATAATATGACTTATTGTAAAAAAAGAACAAAAATGTCATTTTTTACAAATAATTATTAACACATTTAAACATGTGAAAAAAATATATTAATGATCAATAGAATTGTTAAGTTTAATCAAAATTCAGATAAATCAATATATTTTAAGCATTATAATTGTGAGTAAAGTTGTGGAAAAAAGTGTATCAAATTTAATTAAACTAATTCACAGGATAATAATATAAATAAAAAGGAATTATTATATTTTATATGGGTATACTTAAGGATTGTATTAATAAAAAGAAAATAGATTCTACACCAGTATGGTTTATGAGACAGGCGGGCAGATATCTTCCTGAGTTCAGAGAAATTAGATCAAAAAATACTGATTTCATAAATCTTTGTTTAAATCCAGAACTGTCTAAAGAGATAACTTTACAACCATTAAAAAGATTTAAAATAGATGCAGCTATTATATTTTCTGATATTCTTTTAATACCTTATGCTTTAGGACAGGAATTAAAGTTTGTTAAAAACTTAGGGCCACAATTGGGTGAATTAAATATAGAAAGGATTATCAATACATCAGATAACGAAATTCAAAATAAGCTTAACCCTGTATATCAATTAATAAATATTACTTCAAAAGACAGTACTATGAATAACAAAGATTTAATAGGATTTATTGGCGCCACATGGACGTTATTTGTTTATATGTTGAACAGAACTTCGCCAAAAAAAAAGGTTGATGAAAACATATTTAATAACCCAGACCAAAAAAAAATATTCAAAAAAATTATTGCTACGCAAAAACTACACATTAAAAATCAAATTGATAATGGAGCCTCATTAATACAAATATTTGACAGCTGGGCGGGATTATTAACTGAAGATAAATATGAAAAATATATATATCAACCAACCATAGAGCTTGTCGAATATGTTAAAAGCTTAGGTGTAGAGGTAATTTGTTTTCCGCGGGGTATAAAATCTTATAAGGAATTTTGTGATATTGTTAAACCTAGCGCAATTAATATTGATTATGAAACAGACCCAAAAAACATTGCTGATAATATTAATATTCCTATTCAAGGCGGCATGAATCCAGCACATCTGCTATTAGAGGAAGATAAAATGTTAAGGAGCGCTAGAAATTATCTAGAAATATTTAGAAATCATAATTATATTTTCAACCTAGGACATGGTGTGGTGCCGGAAACAAATCCGGAAACAATTAAAAAATTAGTAGATTTTGTGAAAGGCTATAAATGAAAGAAGAGCATCCAAAAATAAATTTCGGAAAAATAGGAGTTTTGTTAATTAACCTGGGCACACCAGACTCGACCAATTGGTGGGATATCAGAAAATATCTTAAAGAATTTTTATCGGATAAAAGAGTGATAGAAGTAAATCCTCTGTTATGGCAAATTATATTAAATCTATTCATTCTTACATTTAGACCTTCAAAAACTGCAAAAGCCTATAAAGAAATATGGATGAAAGAAGTTAATAAGTCTCCACTTAGATATTTTACAGAAAAACAATCAAAAAAACTAAGCGATAAGTTAAAAAATAAAGATTTAATAGTTGATTTTGCAATGAGGTATGGAAACCCAGGGATAAAAAGTAAAATAGAAAAAATGCATAAAGAAGGATGTGAAAAATTAATTATTTTACCATTATATCCACAATATGCATCACCAACCACTGCCACAGTGTGTGATGAAGTATTTAGAACATTAATGAAAATGAGGTGGCAACCAGCAATACAAATAGTTCCACATTATGAGTCTGAACCATTATATATAGATGCTATTGTAAAAAGTATTAACAAAAAGCTAAACGAGATAAATTGGAGGCCAGATTTAATCGTTGCATCTTATCATGGAATACCAAAGAAATATTTTGATAGGGGGGATCCATATCATTGTTATTGTAAAAAAACTTCAAGGTTAATTTCTGAAAAGTTTAAGGAAGTTAAAATTATTACAACTTTTCAATCACGTTTTGGACCTGAAGAATGGCTTCAACCTTATACTGACAAAACCCTTGAGAAACTTCCAAAAGAAGGGACAAAGAAAGTTTTGGTAATTTCACCAGGATTTGCTTCAGATTGTGTGGAAACACTTGAGGAAATATCTATACAAGGAAAAGAAAGTTTTGAAAAATCTGGAGGGGAAAAATTTGGATTTATACCCTGTCTAAACGACAATGATGATCATATCAAATTACTAGAGCATCTTGTTAAAAAATATTTAAATTAATGAATTTATATTTAATTATAAAATCTCTTCATTTAATAGCGGTGATCTCTTGGATGGCTGGCCTGCTATATTTACCTAGAATTTTTGTATATCACGTCGAAAATTTTGAAAAAATAGAGACCACCAGTGTCTTTGAAATTATGGAGAAGCGCCTTTATAACTACATAATGAGGCCAGCAATGATATTTTCTTGGCTATTTGGAATTGTATTGATTTATTTAAATGGACTAGATGTATTAACAAGTTTGTGGATGCAAATTAAACTTGTTCTAGTTATTATATTATCCATTTACCACGAATATTTGGGAAAATGTCTAATACATTTAAAAAATAGAACAAACACTAAATCAGCTAAATTTTACCGATTTATTAATGAAGTACCTACTTTATTGTTAATATTGATTGTATTTATTGTAGTAATTAAACCTTTATAGCTTGTAATTTATAAATATCCCACTATATTAGTTTTATCTAAACAAAATCCCCATGAACATTCAAGAATTAAAAGGAAAAACATCAGAACAGCTTATTGAAGAAGCTGAAAAACTTGGTATTGAAAACGCCAGCACTTTAAGAAGACAAGAAATACTTTTTGCGATATTAAAAAAACACGCTGAAAAGGGCGAAGAAATTACTGGTGGAGGAGTGCTTCAGCTTCTACAAGATGGCTTTGGTTTCCTTAGAGCGATGGAGTCAAATTATTTACCTGGACCAGACGACATTTATGTTAGTCCTAGCCAAATACGTAGGTTTGGTTTGAGAACGGGCGATACTGTTGAAGGACCAGTAAGAGCCCCTAAAGATGGTGAAAGATACTTTGCATTACTTCAAGTCAGTAAAATAAATTTTGAAGAACCTGAAAAAGTAAGACATAAAATTGCGTTTGATAACCTAACACCACTGTATCCAAACAGTCAGCTAGTAATGGAGTCTGAAAAAAATAAGACTGAAAAAAATCCAGATTTGACTCCAAGATTAATTGATTTAGTAAGCCCAATAGGAAAAGGACAAAGGTCATTAATAATTTCACCTCCTAAAGCAGGAAAAACTATGATTTTGCAGAGCATTGCGAATGCTATTACAGCGAACCATCCAGAATGTTATTTAATGGTTTTGTTGATTGATGAGAGGCCAGAGGAAGTTACAGATATGCAAAGAACAGTTAAGGGTGAGGTAATTAGCTCAACCTTCGATGAACCAGCCCAGAGGCACGTTGCTGTAGCTGAGATGGTGATTGAAAAAGCAAAAAGATTAACAGAGCATAAAAAAGATGTGGTCATTTTACTAGACTCAATTACCAGACTAGGAAGAGCATATAATGCTGTCGTCCCTAGTTCTGGAAAAGTATTAACAGGAGGTGTAGATGCTAATGCTCTTCAGAGACCAAAAAGGTTTTTTGGAGCAGCAAGAAACATAGAGGAAGGCGGTTCATTAACAATTATTGCAACAGCATTAATAGACACCGGTAGTAGAATGGATGAAGTTATATTTGAGGAGTTTAAAGGAACTGGAAATAGTGAAACTATATTAGATAGAAAAATTTCAGAAAAAAGAATATTCCCTGCAATTGATATTACAAAATCAGGAACCAGAAGAGAAGAACTTCTTTTTGATAAAAATGATTTACAAAAAATGAACGTGCTTAGAAGAATAATTGCTCCAATGGGATCTATGGATGCAATTGAATTTATTAATTCAAAACTAAAAAATACTAAAAGTAATGCTGAATTTTTTAATTCAATGAATAAGCCAGGTTAATATTAAAACTAATTATAAATAATCTAGATCCCTCATCTCTTTTTGAAATTTATTTTCGATTTTTTTAATCACATCATCAGTTAAATTTTTTTTCCACTGATTTTGAAAACCCAAATTAAAAAAAGGAATTTTTTCATCTCTTTCTTCAGAAAACATTGCCTCCAGGAATCCTGTTTCTCTCTCTCTTTTTTTCAAGAAACTAAAGCTAGTTGTTTTTAAAGCGTTATTAAATTTTTGATAGTCTATACCTTGATTATTATTCAATAATGAATTAACAAATTGAATTAATTTTTTGAAAATATTCTGATTATTTTTTTCTAAATCCTCATATTTAATTAAAATGGTTTTAAAACTTTTTATATTAGACCATGATTTGAAATGATTAGACCATGAGCTTAAAAATGTGTAAGTAGCATAGTTATTATCTTTAGATTTTATCCCCCTATTTTCGTCTAGTAACATAGCCAGAGCATCTTCTTTTTTATACGAAAAATGATTCATTAAAGAGGAAACCACGTTTCTT
>CACDSN010000024.1 GCA_902555465.1 uncultured Pelagibacteraceae bacterium | reverse complement strand
TAAAAAACCTATTTCAAATTTACAGGGTTTAGCTAGGCAAATACGATATAGCCTTTTATTTAATCAATGTAAAAAATATAAGATATCAACTATTTTAACCGCACACCACCAAGATGATTTATATGAGACCTTTTTTAGTAGATTGCTCAGGGGGTCTGGAACAGAAGGACTTGCCTCTTTTGCTGAAAAAGAAAAAAAATTTATTTTTAGAGGAAATTCAATTATAATTTTAAGACCTTTAATTAGATTTAATAAAGAAAAATTAAAATATATTGCCAGAAAAGTGTTTAATTTTTATGTTGATGATCCATCTAACGAAATGGAAAAGTTTCAAAGAGTTAGATTAAGAAAACTAATTTCAAAATTTAAAAATGAGGGATTAGATTTTAATAAACTAACCCTGACTTTAAATAATCTTGCTTCTTCTAATAAAACTATTAATGATATTGTGGATAAGAATATTTCAGAAAATGTTAATTTTCAAAAAAACAAATATTTAATTAATTTTCTATTTTTCTTATATCCTAATGAAATAGTTTTTAGATCTTTGTCAGTTTTAATTAAAAAAATAAGTAAAAAAGATTACCCTCCTAGAGGAAAAAAATTGAGTAAATTAATAAAGGAATTAAAAACAATTAATCAATTTAAAACAACATTAGGTGGTACAATTATTGAAAAAATACAGAATTCAGTGGTGCTGACCCAAGAAAAAACGAAAAAAAGGTAAATTTGCCACAATTTGACACTTGTTTAATTTATAATAATTCTTAATTACTATATATAATTAGTTATGAATTTTAAAAATTTAGCAATGTGGGCAATAATAGTCCTATTAACAATAGGATTATATAATATGTTTAAAAACCCGCAGGGATCATTTAACCAAAATAATAATATAATTTTTTCTGAGTTTTTATCAGAAGTTGAAAATGGACGAGTTGTTCAAGTGGAGATTCAGGGAAATAATGTAAATGGTGTTTTTTCTAATGGACAAAAATTTACAACATATGTTCCGAACGATCCAAATTTAATTGAAAAATTGTCTGAAAGAGGAGTAAGTATCTCAGCATCTCCTAAAGAAGAGAAAATGCCTTCACTTTTAGGAATTCTTTTATCATGGTTTCCTATGCTTCTATTAATAGCAGTTTGGATATTTTTTATGAGACAGATGCAAGGTGGCAAAGGTGGAGCAATGGGCTTTGGTAGATCAAAAGCAAAATTAATGAATGAATTAAAAGGAAAAGTTACTTTCAAAGATGTAGCTGGGGTAGAAGAGGCAAAAGAGGAAGTAGAAGAAGTAGTAGAATTTTTAAAAGATCCAAGAAAATTTAGTAGGCTTGGTGGAAAAATTCCTAGAGGCTGCTTACTAGTAGGTCCCCCTGGAACAGGAAAAACTTTGTTAGCAAGAGCAATAGCAGGAGAAGCTGGAGTTCCATTCTTTACAATTTCTGGTTCAGACTTTGTTGAAATGTTTGTTGGTGTTGGTGCATCTAGAGTAAGAGACATGTTTGAACAAGGAAAAAAACATTCTCCATGCATTATTTTTATAGACGAAATAGATGCTGTGGGAAGAAGTAGAGGAGCAGGTCTAGGCGGAGGAAATGACGAAAGAGAGCAAACCCTAAACCAGCTTTTGGTTGAAATGGATGGTTTTGATACAAACGAAGGAGTAATAATAATTGCTGCAACAAATAGACCAGATGTTCTTGATCCAGCACTTTTAAGACCCGGCAGATTTGACAGACAAGTAGTTGTTTCTAATCCAGATATAATTGGAAGGGAAAAAATTTTAAGAGTACATGCAAAAAAAATTAATATGTCACCAGACGTAAATTTACGAACTGTTGCAAGAGGAACTCCTGGATTTTCAGGTGCTGATCTTGCAAATCTAGTTAATGAAGCTGCATTATTAGCCGCTAGAAAAAATAAAAGAATAGTTACTTATCAAGAATTTGAAGATGCTAAAGATAAAGTTATGATGGGGGCAGAAAGAAGGTCTATGGTTATGACTGAAGACGAAAAAAAACTTACCGCTTATCATGAAGGAGGACACGCTTTAGTTTCTTTTAATATGCTTCCTCATTATGATCCAATTCACAAAGCTACGATTATCCCAAGAGGGAGAGCGCTTGGTATGGTAATGAATCTGCCCGAAAGAGATAAACATGGATATTCTATTAAGTATTTAAAAGCTAGATTAGCAGTTTGTTTTGGAGGTAGAGTTGCTGAAGAATTAATTTTTGGTAAAGATAATATAACAACAGGAGCGGGCGGTGGAAATGGTTCAGATATAAATCAGGCAACACAACTTGCAAGAGCCATGGTTACAAAATATGGAATGAGTGAAGAAATGGGACCTGTGGAATATGGAGAAAATCAAGAAGAGGTATTTTTAGGTAGATCAGTTACTCAAACTCAAAGTGTTTCAGAGGCAGTAGCTCAAAAAATTGATAAGGAAATAAGAAAGTTGGTTGATGAGGGATATAATCATGCAAAAAAAATATTAACTGATAAAATAGATGACTTACACAAAATTGCTAAAGCTTTATTAACATATGAAACCTTAACTGGAGAAGAAATAGAAGATATTATTAATAAAAATAAATATCCTGAAAGTAAACAAGACCTTGCAAAAGATGAAAATAATAAAGACTCAGCTCTTGGGTCTATTGGATTAAAACCAAAAATAGTTCATTAAATAAATGATAAAATATTACACACGTGCGTGTAATTTTTATTATGGTCGTATTTCAAAAGAAAAAATTAAAAAAAAAATCAGCCTTCCACTAAATGGCAGTAAACTGATATCATTTGATACAATTGAGCTAATAACAAGAAAGAAAAATAAATTAATTAAAATCAAAGATATTAAACACCTTTCAAGCAGTTTAAGAAAAAAAATATTCAGAGATTTAAAAGAAATTACAAAAAAAAAAAATATAAAAAATTTAAATTTCAAATCTTACCCATTACTAATGGGAATTTTAAACGTCACACCTGATAGCTTTTCAGATGGCGGCAAGTATTTAAAAACAAATTTAGCAAATAAACATATAAAAAAACTTAAAAAGGATGGAGCTGATATTATAGACATTGGTGGAGAGTCAACTCGACCAAACTCTAATACAGTTAATAGTATTGTTGAGTGGAATAGAATTAAATCCAAATTAAAATTTGCTAAAAAAAATAATATTTTTGTTTCTTTAGATACTAGAAAAAGTTTGGTTTTAAAAAATTCATTACCACTTAAAATAGATTTGCTAAACGATGTATCGGGCCTAAACTATGATTACAGAATTATAAATATATTAAAAAAATCAAAAATTCCTTTTGTTTTACATCATATGAGAGGAACACCGAAAACTATGCAAAATAATCCTAAATACAAAAATGTCCTATTAGACATATATGATTTTTTTGAAAAAAAATTAAAATTTATAAGAGATAATAAAATTAAACATAAGAATATAATACTAGATCCTGGCATTGGTTTCGGTAAAAATTTGAAACATAATATTACTATATTGAATCAAATATCTATTTTTCACTCTTTAGGATTTCCTATAATGTTGGGTATATCAAAAAAAAAATTTATTAAAGATATTGCAAGTAATAATGACAGCAAAAATAGAACTGGGGGAACAATATCATCAAGTATTCATGGACTTCTGCAAGGAATACAAATTTTAAGAGTTCATGATGTAAATGAGGTTAAACAATCAATAAAAGTTTTCAATAAAATAATTTTTAATTTATGAGTAAAATATACTTTGGAACAGATGGCATCAGGGGAACAGTAAACCAAAACAAAATAAATGGAAATATGTTTTTTAAGTTTGGTCTTGCTGCAGGAACTTATTTTATAAATTTAAAGAAAAAAAAACAAACAGCAATCATTGCAAAAGACACAAGATTATCAGGTTATACTTTAGAACCTGCCCTTGTTTCAGGTTTAGCGTCCGCTGGGATGCATGTTTTTACACTTGGTCCTTTACCTACAAATGGCTTAGCTATGTTAACAAAAAAAATGAATGCGAACTTAGGCATTATGATAACAGCATCTCATAATCCCTTTTATGATAATGGACTTAAATTATTTGGACCAGATGGCTTGAAACTTTCTGACAGAATTGAAAAAAAAATAGAAAAACTTATAGATACAAAAATTTCAAAAAATCTATCGAAACCAGATGTTTTAGGTAGAGTAAAAAGATTAGAGGATGCAAATGATAACTATATGAATATTTTAAAAAGTAATTTTCCAAAAAACTTTTCCTTAAAAGGCCTTAAAATAGCGATAGACTGTGCTAACGGCGCAGGTTACAAGTCAGGCCCACAAGTCCTAAAATCGCTGGGCGCTAAAGTATATAATATTGGCACTTCTCCAAATGGTTTAAATATTAATTTAAATTGTGGGTCAACTTTTCCAAATAAAATTAGGTATTTCTCAAATAAAAAAAAGGTTGATATTGGCATATCACTTGATGGAGATGCTGACAGAATTATTATTTGTGATGAAAAAGGAAAAATAATTGATGGAGATCAAATTATTGCAATGATTGCTTTAAGATGGAAAAAAAAGCAAATATTAAAAGGTGGTGTCGTAGGCACACTAATGTCAAATTATGGATTGGAAAAATTATTCAAAGAAAAAAAAATTAAATTTATTAGAGCAAAAGTTGGAGATAGATATGTAAAGGAAGCCATGAAAAATAATAAATGTAATCTTGGAGGAGAACAATCTGGTCATATAATTCTTGGAAATTTTGCAACTACCGGCGATGGAATACTTGTTGCATTGGAAGTTCTTTATTCAATGAGAAAGGGAAATAAAGCAAGTGAATTATTTAATAATTTTAAACAAATACCACAAAAGTTAGTTAACATACATGTTAAGGATAAATTGATAATTAATTCTCAAAAATGTAAAAAAACTATCCTTGAAGTGAAAAAACTTTTAAAAAATAAGGGAAGGATTTTAGTAAGACCTTCCGGTACAGAACCCAAAATAAGAATAATGTGTGAGTCAAGTGATAAAAAATTAATGATAAAATGTATTAATCTTGTAAAAAGATCCATAAATTGAAAATAAAATCTAAAGTATTGGTAATTGCCGGCTCAGACTCTTCAGGTGGCGCGGGTATTCAAGCAGACATTAAAACAATAAGTGCATTAGGCTCTTACGCTATGACCGCACTTACAGCAGTAACCTCTCAAAATACTAGAGGAGTTCAATCTATTTTTTTAGTCCCTCCTTCAGAAATATCAAAGCAGATTGAATTTACATCTAAAGATATTAAACCAGATGCAATTAAAATTGGAATGTTAGCAAATACAAAAATTATAAATGCAGTTATAAAATCGTTATCAATAATTAAAGTAAAAAAAATTATATTAGATCCAGTTATGGTTGCAAAAGGTGGTACTAGATTAATAAATAAAAAATCTATTAAAATTTTAAGGAAAAAACTTATTAACAAAGTTACATTAATAACTCCAAATATTCCAGAGGCTGAAATTTTAGCAAATCAAAAAATAAATTCAAAACAAGATATGATCAATGCTGGAAAAAAAATACTAAAACTTGGAGTAAAAAATATTTTGATTAAAGGCGGTCATCTCAAATCAAAGATTTCCTATGATATTTTGCTAGACAAAAACGATATTTTTGTTTTTAAAAATAAAAAAATAAAATCAAAACATACCCATGGTACTGGCTGCACATTATCCTCAGCAATTACAACATATTATTCATGTGGAAAATCGTTAAAGAAATCTTGTGAAAAAGCAATTAAATATGTAAACCAAGCAATAACTTACGCTCCAGAATATGGAAAAGGATATGGACCAATTAATCACCTTAACTCTATTGATTTGAATAAAAAATTTAGATGAAAAATGTAGTAGTAGTTGGAACGCAGTGGGGAGACGAGGGAAAGGGAAAGATAGTAGATTGGCTTTCTAGTGAAGCAGATGTAGTCGTAAGATATCAAGGTGGGCATAATGCAGGACATACTTTAGTTATTGATGGTAAAGTATATAAATTGAGATTATTGCCCTCAGGAATAGTTAGAAAAAATAAGATATCAATAATTGGGAATGGTGTCGTGGTTGATCCTTGGGCATTAGTTGAAGAAATAAATGAAATTAAAAATAAAGGCGTAAATATTAACGAAGAGAATCTATATTTATCAGAGGCAGCAACATTAATTTTGCCCATACATAGTGAGCTTGATTCACTAAGAGAAGATAATAGTAAAAGTTCAAAAATAGGAACAACTAGAAGAGGAATTGGGCCTGCATATGAAGATAAAATAGGAAGAAGATCAATAAGAGTCATAGATTTATTATCAGAGGAAAATTTAGATTCTAAATTAACAATGCTATTGGAGCATCACAATTCTTTAAGAAGAGGAATGGGAAAAAAAGAATATAATAAAGAAAGTCTAAAAAATGAACTTTTAAAAATTGCCCCACAGATATTGAAATATAGTAAACCTATCTGGAAAAAAATTGATGAATTTAAAAAATCGAACAAAAAAATATTATTTGAAGGTGCACAAGGTATTTTACTTGATGTAGATCATGGGACCTATCCCTATGTAACTTCTTCTAATACTGTCGCATCTTCTGCAGCGACTGGATCTGGTTGTGGAATAGGAACAATTAATTATATATTAGGAATAACAAAAGCATATACGACAAGAGTAGGGGAAGGGCCTTTTCCAACTGAACTTAAAAATGAAATTGGCGAAAAACTTGGAGAAAGAGGCAAAGAATTTGGTACGGTAACTAGTAGGAAAAGAAGATGTGGATGGTTTGATGGGGTGCTTGTCAAACAAACAATTAAAATCTCTGGAATTAACGGGATAGCTTTAACCAAATTAGATGTACTAGATGAATTTGAGGAAATAAAAATATGTATAGCTTACGATTTAAATGGAGAAAAAATCGATTATTTGCCTGCTTCTGCTGACCAACAATATAAAGTTAAGCCAATTTACAAAACTTTTGAAGGTTGGAAAACTACAACATGTGGTATTAAAAAATTTTCTGAATTACCAGAAAAAGCTCAAAACTATATAAATTTTATTGAAAGTTTCATTGAAACAAAAGTCTCAACAATATCTACAAGCCCCGAAAGAAAAGACACTATTTTAATTGAAGATCCTTTCAAATATTAATTGGCAGGCAATAAATTTTTTGATTTTGCAGAATTAAGCATATGTTTTTGTAATTTTTCAAATGCTTTATTTTCTATTTGTCTAATTCTTTCTCTGCTTATTTTAAATTTTTTACTTAATTCCTCTAAAGTACTTGGATTATCAGTTAATCTTCTAGAATACAAAATTTCCTTTTCACGCTCGTTTAAAATTTTTATAGAGTCAGACAAAAGATCTTTACGTTGATCCATTTCTTCCTGTTGAGCAATTTTCAATTCTTGATCCATATTTTGATCTATTACCCAATCTTGCCATTCATCGCCATCCTCACCAATTGGCGCATTAAGCGAATGTTCTTTGCCAGCCATTCTTCTATTCATTGAAACTACTTCATCTTCACTTACATCAAGTCTTTCAGCAATATTTTTTACATCTTCATTACGTAAATCACCTTCTGTATTAGGAGCTATTTGACTTTTAATTTTTTTTAAATTGAAAAATAGTTTTTTTTGAGCTGTAGTTGTACCGATCTTAACTAAACTCCATGATCGCAAGATATATTCTTGAATAGCAGCTTTAATCCACCACATAGCATAAGTTGCTAATCTAAATCCTTTATCTGGTTCAAATTTTTTAACTGCCTGCATTAACCCTACATTGCCCTCTGAAATCATTTCATTTAAAGGTAGACCATAACCTTTGTATCCCATTGCAATTTTAGCAACTAATCTCAGGTGGCTAGTAACTAGTTTTTCAGCTGATTTAACGTTACCAGTATTTTTCCAATTTTTTGCCAGCATATATTCTTCTTCTGCATCCAGCATAGGGAATTTTTTGATTTGAGCAAGGTATGCACCCAAGCCACCTTCGTTTGCAAGGATTGGTAAATTATATGTTTTTGAATTATTCATAATTATCAAATAATCTATTTAATAAACAATTTTAATTTTACAACATCTAATTATTTAGCTTTTTCAAGCACATTAACAATTTTTTTTAGATCATCTGGTAAATTTGTCTCTAAAAAAATTCTTTTCCCCGACCTAGGATGCTTAAAACCTAAAATTTTAGCATGTAAAAATTGTCTATTTAGTTTCAATATTAAGTTATTTATATCTTCACTTACACTTTTTAATTTTTTATATTTTTTCTTATATTTTTTGTCTCCAACAATTTGATTTCCCTTATAACTCAAATGAACTCTAATTTGATGTGTTCTTCCAGTTTTTAATTTACATTCTATTAAACTGAGTGTTGGTATTGATTTACCTTCAAAAACTTTAAATGTTTTATAATTTGTTATAGCTTTTTTCCCTTTTACAAAACTTACATCCATTAACTGTCTATTTTTAGAGCTTCTTGTTATTAATGTTTCAACAGTTCCAGATTGTGGCCTTAATTTACCCCACACTAAAGCAAGATAAACTCTATCAATTGAATGTTCACTAAATTGCTTCGACAAATTTTCATGACTTAAATTATTTTTAGCTATAACTACTAAACCAGAGGTATCTTTATCAATTCTATGAACTATTCCTGGACGAAGTTCATTACCTATACTTGATAATTTTATTCCCTTATAACTCATTAAAGCATTTACAATAGTATTTTCGTAATTGCCGGGACCTGGATGCATAGATATCCCTGGAGGTTTATTAATTACTATCAAATCATTATCTTCATAAACTATTTCTAGTTTGAAATTAAATGGTTTTAAGGAAGATATTTTTGGTTCAGGAACTTCCAAATAAACAACATCACCTTCGATAACCTTTTTAGAAGGTAAATTATTTATTTTATCATTAATCTTTAGCCTTTTGTCTAAAATTAAATTTTTGATTCTTGTTCTGCTAAGTTTGACACAATTTTCAAAAATAAATGTATCAATCCTTTTTTTATGCGAATTTTGCTTAACTATTAAATTAATGATATTTTTCATATATTATAATACTAATACATAATGCGCTCGTAGCTCAACTGGATAGAGCGCCAGATTTCGGCTCTGGAGGTTCAGGGTTCGACTCCTTGCGGGCGCGCCATCACTCTCCAATATTTATTAATGTACCCCTTTTTCTTGCTTGATTAAAAGAGTAATAAAATAAACTTATAGCAACTGTTAAATAAATTAAGTTAAGTATAAAAGCATAATAAATATTTTTTAGATTTACTGATTGATTAATTAATATACTTCTAGCTTCCTCAAAAATATAGACCAAGGGCATGCTGTATGCAATTTTTTGAAACATGCTAGGCAATATATCAATAGGATAATATATACAACCAAATGGAGCTATAAGAAACATAGTTGACCATGCAATATTTTCAAAAGATGGTCCAAATCTTAGTAGACCAGCTGATACCAATATCCCCAAGGTAATCCCAAAAATATATAAACTCAAAAATAGAAAAAACAAACTAAGACCAAGATTAAGTATTGAAATTCCAAATAATGGTGAGGTTAATAATATTGCAGGCACTAAACCAATTAATGCTCTAATCAAAGCAGTTCCAACTAAAGA
>CACDSN010000023.1 GCA_902555465.1 uncultured Pelagibacteraceae bacterium | reverse complement strand
GCTCCAGTACCTGAAGCATGGAAAGCAGGTGGAATTAATATGATAGGCTCGTTAGGTGTCGTGGTAGCTATGATTGTTTCAATTCGTTATGTTTTAAAAAAAATTCAAAAATCAAAAAAAAGAAATTATTTAATAGCAGGTATTATAGTAATAGGTTTACTTCTAATTAGATTATTAGCTGGCCCAGGAATTGAAAGTATTGAGGCAGTCGATCCTGCTAAAACCGGTTTCCTAGGTGGCTTGGGAATGCCAATACTATTTTCTTGGATAGTGGGAGCATTTTTTGCAGGTGGATTAGCTTATATTATTGGAAAAATCGCACTTGGTTTAAGAGCAGACTATTTAGCAATTGCAACATTGTTAATTGCTGAAATTGTGGTTTCTATAATTAAACATGAGGATTGGTTAGCTAGAGGAGTAAAGAACGTAATAGGTTTAAAAAGACCTGTTCCATATGAAATTGACCTTCAAACTTCACCTTGGTTTATTAGTTTAGTAGAAAAATTTAATTCAGGTAAATTAAAAGTAATTGACACTCTCTCAGAACGACAAGATCTTTTAAATCAATTGGTAATTGATGCGTCATCAGTTTATGTAAAACTATGTATGGCAGGACTTTTTTTAACTGTTGTTATAATTTTATTAATTGTCACTCAAAAAGCCCTTTATTCACCTTGGGGAAGAAAAATGAGAGCAATAAGAGACAATGAAGAAGCGGCAAGTGCCATGGGTAAAAATGTTGTCAAAGAACAACTTTTAATTTTTATATTAGGATCTGCGATTGTTGGTTTAGCAGGTGCGATGATGGTAACAAATGATGGTTTGTTTACTCCAGGAAGCTATAGACCTATGAGATATACATTTGTAATTTGGGTAATGGTTATAGTAGGTGGAACCGGAAATAATTTTGGTGCCATACTTGGAGGATTTGTAGTTTGGTTTTTATGGGTTGAAGCAGCACCGATAGCTTTATTCTTAATTAATTTTTTTACTGCTCACTTACCAGAAACAAATGCTTTAAAAGCTCATTTAATTGAAAGCGCTCCATATTTTAGATTTTTGATGATAGGAACTGGAGTACTATTAATTATGCGCTATAGACCACAGGGAATATTACCTGAAAAAATTATAAAGCAATAAAGAATGAAAAAAATATTATTAACTTTTATATTTATAATAATATCAACAAATTTATTGGCATTTGAAAAAGATACTAATTTCACTATAGAAGATTTTAAGAAAGCCCAAAATGATGGAAAAACTATTGTTGTCAATTCATGGAATAAATATTGTTCGACATGTAAAGCTCAAACCAAAGTATTTAAGAGTGCAATAAATGATTTTAATGACGTCTTATTTTATTTTTATGAACAAACTGAAAACCCAGAAATAGCAGAGTTTTTAAAAATAGATTATTGGACAACTATAGTAGTATATAAAAACAATAAAGAAATTGCTCGAGAAATGGGTATAACTAATAAAAACAAAATTTATGATTTAATTAAAAAGGGAATTTAAATTGTACTACATTCTTCTTGGAATAGCCGCCGGTCTTATTATTTATTTAGCAGACAAATATATTTTTTGACATGAATAAAAAAAACCCCAGCGATTTAATTCGCTGGGGTTTTAAAATCAAATATTATCTTTGTTTTTTAGTTTTAAATTTTCCACCTTTGATTTCTTTTTCTAAGAAAGAACCAAAAGCTTCACCAACATCTGTCATTTCTACTCCAGTAGCACCTTCGTAGTTAACAGCTTTGCCTTTTGCAAGTAAATCTAAAGCTTTTCCTAATTCACCTGGGTAAATCTTTTTTCCAGGAGCATTAGCAACTGCCATTACATTTTGTTGAATTGTTGCTCTATCAGCTTTACCACCAGCTTGCATAGCCAAAGTAATTAAAGCAGCAGCATCATAAGACTCACCTGTATAAGGTCCAGAAGAATCTATTCCACCAGCTTTTGCTACATCAGCAAACACTCCAGCACCTTTTCCAGTTGAACCTGGCAAAGAACCAAATGATTTGTTCAAAGCTTTACCAAAGTTATCTGTTAAAGAATCTCCGATCATACCATCTGACAAAATAAACTTATCAAATGCACCAGAATCTAGAGATGCTTGGATTATTCCTTTTCCGCCTTGATCTATGTAACCAATAACAGCAACCGCATCACCACCTGCCGAAGCAAGTGTAGCAACTTCTGCTGAATAGTCTGCTTTACCATCTTCGTGAGCAGCAACAGTTGTTACTTTAATACCGTGAGCTTCTACAGCTGCTTTATAAACATCTGCTAAACCTTTACCGTAGTCATTGTTTGTGTATGTTATAGCAACACTTTTAACTTTTCTATCTTTTGTAATATCAGCTAAGATTTGTCCACCTCTAGCATCTGATGGAGCTGTTCTAAAGAAATATCCATTATCATTTAGATCAGTTAATCCAGGAGATGTAGCAGATGGTGAAATCATCACTACTCCGTTTGGTACTGCAACATTAGTTGCGATAGCACCAGTAACTCCAGAACAGTCTGCACCCATAATAGCAACTACTCCGTTTGAAACTAAACCTTCAGCAGCAGTTGTAGCAGCAGCAGAATCAACACAAGTCGAGTCAGCTCTTTCTACTGATATTTTTTGTCCACCAAGCAACTTACCTGAATCTGATGCTTCGTTAAAAGCAAGCTCAGCAGAAGCTGCCATAGCTGGAGTAAGAGATTCAATAGGACCTGTAAATCCTAATATGATCCCCATTTTAATATCTGCCAAAGTATTTGTCGACATAGTCGAAACAAATAGAAAAGCAGCTAAAATTAATTTTTTCATATTTATCCTTTAATTGTTAACAATTTATAAAAACAAAATTAAATAGGATCTGAGAATAATATCAATAGGTTATTTTATTTGGTTTTCTGCAGTAAAATTACTGAACTTATTACTATAAAGCTTCCTATAAAAAATAATATGCTCGGTATTTCACCAAATATTAAAAAAGTTAAAATGATCCCAAATATAGGAAAAAGTGAATAAAAAGGAAAAATTTGTCCTACTGTATAAAATTTATACAAATAAAACATAGACATGTGAGCAAACAATGAAACAATTACAGCCTGATAACTAATTAAAATCCAAGACTCAAAATTAATATTTTTTATATTGACAATCACTTCACCTTCTACAAAAAAAGATACCACAATAAGAACAAGGAAGCCAAAAAAGCCAGTATAAACATTTAATATTATAAGACTTAACTCTTTCAATTGTCTTGAGTAGACTTGAGCTATAGCAAAAAATAAAGCCATCAATGATGCAAAAAATAATCCAAGTAAGTTATTTTTTAATTCAGGATCAAAGAAAACAATAATAATTCCTACAAAAGCTAAAATAACATACATCCATTTCTTAGTACTAATACTTTCCCCAATCATTTTTGCGCTTAATAAAACAGCAAAGGGGACAGCTAATTGAGCGCCAATTATTATTGGAGAAATAAATGAAGAATGTTTTAAAGATAGATTCATAAAAACATAAACCATTACACCCATAGAAATTGAAAATAAAATAAGTGACTTTAGATATTTTTTGTCTGGAATTTTAAACTTCCAAAAAGGAATTAATAGCAGCATTACCATACCCATTCTTAAAGATGCCATTAATATGGGTGGAACATTGTTATTTAATGCAAGTTTTGCTATTGGAAATGCACTTCCATGTGTAGCCATTATAAAAAGTAAAACTAATATATGTTTAAGTGGCACTATCTAATTGCAAAAGGATCAAGGGTTGGTTCCTCAGATGTGTAGTACCAAATAGTTTTAACTCTTGTGTAGTCTTTAATTGAGTCGATGCCCGCTTCTTTTCCATATCCACTATCTTTAATCCCACCAAATGGAGCTGATGGTGAGATTAATCTGTAAGTATTAACGAATGTAATTCCTGCTCTAATTGCGTTTGAAACTCTTAATCCTCTAGCCAGATCACTAGTATAAACTCCAGAGGATAATCCAAACTGATTATCATTCATTTTTTCAATAACTTCTTTTTCTGTATCAAATTTCATAACTGATAAAACTGGACCAAATAATTCATTTTCAGCTACTGGCAAATTATGATTATCACATTCAATAATTGTTGGCGGAAAATAATATCCTTCATTTGAATATGAATGTCTTTTACCACCACATTTAATTTTCCCACCTTGCTCAACAGTTAATTTTATATTTTTTTCTATAACTTCTAATTGCTTGAAATTACTTAATGGTCCCATCTCAGTTTCTGGATCCATTGGCGCTCCTATTTTTATTTTTTCTGCTCTAGCTGTAAGTTTATCTAAAAATTCATTATAAATTTCTTTTTGTAAATATAATCTTGAACCCGCAATACAACTTTGTCCAGATGCACCAAAAATTCCAGCAGTAATTCCATTAACTGCATTTTCCTGATGTGCATCGTTGAATACTGCAACTGGACTCTTTCCACCAAGTTCTAAACTAACTTCAGATAAATTTTCTGCAGAATTTCTAATAATATGTCTTGCAGTTTCAGGACCACCTGTGAATGCAACTTTTTCAACTAAATTATGAGTTGTTAATGCTTTCCCACATGGGTCTCCAAAACCTGTAATAACATTTACTACTCCTTTAGGAATTCCAGTTTCTTCAATTAATTTTGCAAACTCAAACATTGTTGCTGGCGCAAGTTCTGATGCTTTGATTACAATAGTATTTCCCATTGCAAGAGCTGGAGCAAGTTTAGTTGCAGTTAAAAACATTTGAGAATTCCATGGAACGATTGCAGCAATTACTCCAATTGGAATTCTAGTTGTAATAGCTTGAATATTTGGTTTATCAATTGGAAGAACTGTGCCTTCAATTTTATCTGCAAGTCCTGCGTAGTAGTCATAGTACTCAGCAATATAATGTGCTTGTTTATATGTTTCTCTGTAAAGTTTACCTGTATCAACTGTTTCAACTTTGCCTAATAGCTCAGCATTGTCTCTAAGTTTGCTACCGATAGCTCTTAAATATTTAGCTCTTTCTCTAGGTAATATTTTAGACCATTCTCCTTCAAAAGCTTTTTGAGCAGATTTAACTGCTTTATCAACATCTTTAGCACTTGCTTCAGGAACCACAGCCCACGGTTTATTATTTTCAGGATTTAAAGTTTCAAATGTTTTTTTACCTTCAGAGTCAACCCACTCCCCATTAATAAACATTTTATATTTTTTTAGTTCAGGCATTATTAATATGATCTTTTATTGCAATATTTACATCATCTGAACATTCAATACTACAAAGATGTTTTCCACCTTTTATCTCAATAAATTTAGAATTAGGGATGTCATTATTTAATTCTCTTGACATTTTAGATGTTGAACCAGGATCATCTGATCCTGTAAGTATAAGGGTATTAATATCTATTTTTTTTACCTTTGTTTCATCATCTATATAATTTGCAAATAAATCATATGCTTTAATAAAGTTTTCATGGTCCTCACCTGATTTTTTTAAAATATTCATAAACTCTTTGTGTACAGAAGGATTGTTTTCTAAGTATTTGTCACTAAACCATCTTTTCATTGCAAGTTTAGATATTGGCATATTTTTCTTTGCAAGATTTAATCTATCAATAACTTTCTGTCTTTCTTCATCAGTCCTTTTATAAGTAGCCCCAACTAGAATAAGTGAGTTTAAGTATTTTTTATATTCATATGCAAAATCAATCGCTATTAAAGCGCCTATGGAAAAGCCTACAAGGTTAATTTTTTCAATGTTCAAATTTACTAATAAATTTTTTAATTGCGATCTAAAATCTTCAATTTTTATCGTTTTTTTATTATACTTAGTTTTACCATGTCCTAATAAGTCGTACGTAAGTATAGTTTCATCTTTAAAATAACTGATTTGTGGTTGCCACATACCCTGATTAAGTCCAACACCATGAATAAAAACTAATGGAATTGACTTATTATTTTTAAAAAAATAGTGATTTTGATCTTTGTCAAAATTATATGACATTAATTATTTTGAAAGACCCATCTCTTTCATATCTTGATATCTATCACCAGTTCTTGCATGAGCTCTACCATTTGGTGCCCCACCTATTGCAATTACTATCTCATCTTCGTTAGGTGCATCATGAATTGTAAATTCGTGAGTTAGATAAAATGGTCTTAAACCAGCATCAGTTTTATGCATCATTGGGATAGAAATTTTCGATCCTGCTGGACCCCTTGTATTTGTAAAACTTAAATAAGCAGTCCCTCCTACCGCATCTCTAAATTTGTTTCCGAATCTTAATGTGTGTATAAAAGCAGAAGCATGCTCAATCTCACCGTTTAAACCAACCATTGCTGCTTTTCCATAAGCTAAAATTTTATCACCTGATCCAATTTCTTTTACCAATTCTGGAACTAACAAATCACCTAATTGTGGAGCAAGATCTAAAATTTCTGGTTTCAAATCTTCGACAAAGCTTTTTCCGGCCCAGGGATTTTGAATTACTGCTGCAACAGAAACTAGAAGAACAGGTTCTTTAGCTTTCTTTCCACCTTCTATAAAAGTTTTATCTACAAATTTTGTAAATTTTCTTAACTTTAAATCCATTAGCTTGCTCTTTGAATATTTGCATTCAAAGCGTTTATTTTTGGCATAACTTCTTCTGTAAATAATTTAATACTTCTCATACTATCTTCATGTTTTACTCCAGGAAAATTTGACCACACTTGAAGGTTTTGGAGATTTAATTCTTGTTGAAGTTCTTTAATTTTACTTACAACATAATCTGGCGTTCCAAATAAAAGATTTCTTTCATGTAAAAATTCATAATTTAAAAGATCTAATTTATTTTTTGTCTCTGGCAATTTTTCACCTGGATCCATATGATTGCCCAAGCCTCTCCAATGACAAACCCATCTCATATAGTTTACAATGTGTTCTCCAGCCATCTTTTTTGCTTCTTCCATTGTTTCAGCTACAAACATATCTCTTACTAAAGAAATTCCTTCACCTAATGGAACATCTCTATTTTCAGCTTTTGATTTTGCATCTCTATAAATTTCAAATCTTTTCTTAAGAGCTTTAACTGTAGGGATCCACATTATTGTTTTAATTCCATTTTCTGCAGCCCACTGAATTGATCTTTCACCATCAACCACTTGAGAAACAGGTGGATGAGGTTGTTGATATGGTTTTGGAAGAACACTTATTTTTTTTAATACGTTTGTTTGTTTTTCCACAACACCATCAATCGGTGGGCTCATATCATGTTGCCATACAAAATTATCTGATGGGTAGTTGTAAAATTCTCCTTTATGAGAAAAAAAATCTTCTTTCCAAGCCTTTTTCATTATTTCAAGTGTTTCTGAAAATAATCTAAAGTTTTTTGCTTGATCTTTTAGATCAGCTTCTTTGTTCATGTGTACAGCTTCTCTTCCGTAAACGCCTCTTCCAATACCAACTTCTACTCTACCTTTTGACATTTGATCTAAAGTAGCAATATCTTCAGCTAGTCTAATTGGATTATGAAATGTAATTACATTACAAGCTTGTCCCAATCTAATTTGATTTGTTCTTGCGGCAGCATCGGTACACATCATTAATGGATTTGTACAAACTTCCATTCCTTCATGATTAAAATGATGTTCAGTAAACCAAATTGAATTCCAATTATTTTGATCACAATAAATTGCTATCTCCCTAGCTTCTTCTAATAATTGCGTATAAGATTTTTTATTCCAATTGGTGGTATTACAAAAATAGCCAAAGTTCATTAAGCCTCCTTTAAAAACTAATTTAAAGACGACCGATCCCACTTTCGTTTAGCTTATGAAGTTAAAACGACGAGTTATGTATCGCTTGCGTTATTTATATCACAAAATATAACTTTAGGATATATTTAAAAAAATATGGAAACAAAAAAAATACTACCTAAATTTTTAAAGGAATTAAATCCAAAAATAGGTTTAATTGCACTATCCAGCGATTATATGATCGAAAAAGATTTCATTAGCGTTATTAAAGATAAGAAGATTGATTTTTTTGTAAATAGAATAGAAACCTTTAATCCTCTAACATCTGAAAATCTAATTAAAATGTCTGAGAAAATTACTGAAGTTACAAAAGATATATTGCCTGATGAAAAAATAGACTGTGTCGCTTATGGATGTACTTCAGGAACAATAGCAGCTGGATATAATTCAATTGAAGAAAAAATTAAAAAAGCAAAACCAAACACAAGTGTAACAACTCCAAGCACAGCAGCTGTAAATGCATTAAAAAAATTAGATATAAAAAAAATTTATTTATTTACTCCGTACCCAAAAAAATTAAATGATGAAGTAATTGAATTTTTTAAAAAAGAAGGATTTGAAATAACATCTAATTCCTATTTTGATATAGAATCAGATATAGATATTGGAAAAGTTGACCCAGAATATTTGTATGATGTTCTATCTAATATTAACCTAAATGATGCTGATGCTTTATTTATTTCTTGTACAGCTCTTCCAGCTTTGGCGATAATAGATAGGTTAGAAAAAAAACATGGTAAAATGGTTTTATCAAGCAACCAAGCTTTAATTTGGGAAACTTTAGAAAAAATTGGAATGAATAAGTCTGTTACTGGATTTGGAAAATTATTCTCTAATTAAAATGTTATTTTCAAAAGAAGAATATAAACATAGGTTGAATAAAGTTAAAAAATCTATGCAAGAAAAAGGCATTGACCTTTTAATTTCACAAGACACTCCAAATATAAACTATCTTACCGGTTATGATGCTTGGTCATTTTATTACGCTCAGTGTGCAATAGTACATATAGATGCTGATGAGCCATTATTATTTGTTAGAGCTCAAGATGCAGGAGGGGCATATATTAACTGTTATATAAAACATGAAAATATAATTGCCTATGATGAAAAATATATTCATACATGGCCAACTCATCCTTATGACGCAATTGTAGAATTAATTAAGAAAAGGAAATGGGAAAGTTTAAATATTGGATTAGAAATGGACGCCCATTATTTTACAGCATATTCGTATAAAAAATTATTAGATGGATTGCCTAATGCAAAACTAATTGACAGCGAAAGATTAGTCAATTGGGCAAGAGTAGTTAAATCAGACGCAGAAATAAATTTAATGAAAAAAGCAAGCAAGATTACTGAGCTTGGAATGAAAAAGGCTTTTGAATTTATTAAACCTGGTGTTAGACAAAATGACTTAGTTTCAGAAATTGCAGGTACATTAATAAGAGGAACAAATGAATATGGTGGAGATTACTCCGCAATAGTTCCACTCTTGCCAACCGGAAAAGGCACATCTGCATCTCATTTAACTTGGAGTGATAAAAAGTTTGTTGAAGGGGAGGCAACAATTATTGAATTATCTGGAGTTTATAGAAGATATCACTGTCCTATGGCTAGAACTGTCCTTCTTGGGAAACCTGATCAAAAAAAAATAGATACAATGAAAAAAACTATAGAAGCACTTCATGCAGGTATAGATGTAACTAAACCAGGAAATACTGCTGATGATGTTGCGCAAGCATTTTGGAAAGTTTTAGATAAGTATGGTATCGAAAAAAAATCAAGAACTGGTTATTCAATTGGAATTGGTTATCCACCAGATTGGGGAGAGCACACATTAAATATTTCTAAAGGAGACAAAACAGTATTAGAAAAAAATATTTGTTTTCATATGATTGCTGTAATGCAGTTTGGTGAGTGGGGAGTAGAAGCATCAGAGTCTGTTAGAGTTACAGAAACTGGGTCAGAATTATTTTGTAATCTTTCAAAAGAACTGCATATAAAGAGCTAAAATTAACTATTGATAATCTTCTTCACAAATGTTTTAAATTCATCCGATGCCTAATAACAAAGAATTCGTTAAATTCGCTAAAGTTGATAAAAGTTATGATGGGAAAGTTCTTGTCGTAAAAGATTTAAACTTAGACATTGCTGAAGGTGAATTCATTACGATGCTTGGACCATCTGGTTCAGGAAAAACAACTTGCTTAATGATGTTAGCTGGTTTTGAAACACCTACAAATGGTGAAATTTATTTAGATGGAAATCCTATTTCAAATATACCTCCACATAAAAGAGGAATTGGAATGGTATTCCAAAATTATGCTTTGTTCCCACATATGACGGTATATGAAAATTTAGCTTTTCCATTAAGAGTAAGAAAAATTCCCAAAGATGAAATAGATAAAAAAGTAGATAAAGCTTTATCTATGGTTTCATTAGCAGGATATGAGTCAAGAATGCCAGGACAGCTCTCTGGAGGACAACAACAAAGAGTTGCTGTTGCTAGAGCACTAGTATTTGATCCTGCAGTTGTTTTGATGGATGAACCACTTGGAGCACTAGATAAAAATTTGAGAGAAAGCATGCAATATGAAATTAAACATATACATGAAAGCATTGGTGTTACAGTTGTTTATGTTACCCATGATCAGGGTGAAGCTTTAACAATGTCTAATAGAATTGCAGTATTTAACGATGGTAAAGTTCAACAGCTTTCTTCACCAGATCAGTTATACGAGTCACCAGTTAATTCTTTTGTTGCAAAATTCATTGGAGAAAATAATACTTTTGCGGGTGAAGTTATCGATGTTACTAATGGTAAGTGCAAGGTTAAGCTAAACAGTGGTGGTGAAATT
>CACDSN010000022.1 GCA_902555465.1 uncultured Pelagibacteraceae bacterium | reverse complement strand
AATTGTGTTTCCATTCCCTTCTATTTTAAAGTGGATATAATTACCCTTCTTATTTTTTTTTATGATATATGAGAGATTCATTAAACCCCATTTTTCTGTTTTTAAGAGGTTTCCCTCATTATTCTCGATTATTTTTTTATATTTTTCTTCAACTTGTTTAAGCTGCGCAGGACTTATATCTTGTCTAGCAATAATTGTATGTTCGTAAAAATTCATAGTTTAAAAAAAAGCAGGATATACTATTATAAATTTTTAATTACAACATAAAAATTAACAAAAAATATAATGATTTCAGTAGTTTTCCCAGGTCAAGGATCACAAAAAGTAGGAATGGGTTCCGATTTATATAATAGATATAAATTTGTTCAGGAAATATTTAAATCAGCAGATGAAATATTAGGTTATAATATCTCTGATATAATTTTTAATGGTCCACAAGAAAAACTCAATCAAACAACTTATACTCAACCAGCAATATATCTAATTGGATATATAATTTCTAAAATACTTGAACGGGAAACTAAATTTTTTCAAAATCAATTTAGTTATTTTGCCGGTCATTCTTTAGGCGAATATACTGCCTTGACAATTGCAAAATCAATTTCACTTGAACAGGGTTTGTTATTATTAAAAAACAGGGGAGAAGCGATGCAATCAGCCGTTCCATTAAATGAAGGAGGAATGTTGGCTGTTTTAGGAGTTGAAACGGAAGAAATAAAAAAAATTATCTCAGAAAATTTTGAACAAACTAAGTGTTTTCTTGCTAACGATAATTCAAAGGGTCAAATTATATTAAGCGGAAAAAATAAAGATTTAAACAAATTTGCTTTATTATTAAAACAAAAAAAAATTAAAAATATTAAATTACCTGTAAGCGCACCATTTCATTGTGAATTAATGAGAAGCGCCACTTTTAAAATGGAAAAAATAATTAATCAACAAATATTAAAAAATCCAACATATAAAATAGTTTCAAATGTAACTGCTGATGAATATAAAAATACTACTGAAATAAAAGAATTGTTGATTAAACAAATAGAGAGTCCAGTAAGATGGCGAGAGAGTATTGAATACATGATAAAAAATGGAACAAACACTTTTATAGAAATTGGTCCAGGAAAGGTACTTTCAGGCCTAATAAAAAGAGCAAATAAAGATGTAAAAATATTGAATATTGATACATTTGAGGATATTCAAGGTATCAATATATGATTAATTTAGAAAATAAAAATATTATACTTACAGGAGCTACTGGGGGAATTGGAAACTCTATAGTCGAAACATTGGTATCTTTAAAAGCAAATTTAATAGTAACTGGGACAAATGAAAATAAATTGTCAGAATTAAAAAATAAATACAATAATATCATTTCTTTAAAACAAGATATATCTGCTCATGACGAATTAGAAAATTTTATTGAGAATTGCAGCAAAGAATTTAAAGATAAAATTGATGTACTTATAAATAATGCAGGAGTTACAAATGATAATTTGACTATACGTATGAATAAAGATGAGTGGGATAGAGTAATAAATATTAATTTAACTTCAACTTTCCTACTATCTAAATATGTAATAAAAAAAATGCTTAAGAAAAAAACGGGAAAAATTATCAACATAACTTCAGTTGTAGGACATACAGGTAATTTAGGACAAGCAAATTATAGTGCCTCAAAAGGTGGAGTTACTTCAATGTCAAAAAGTTTATCACTTGAATATGCAAAAAAAAATATAACTGTAAATTGTATAGCACCAGGATTTATAGAAACAGCTATGACTCAAATGATAAATGAGGACTATAGAAATCAGCTTAAATCTAAAATTCCATTAGATAGATTTGGCTCACCTCAGGATATAGCTGATTGTACAGCCTTTTTATGCTCTGAGATGTCGAATTATATAACAGGGGAAACTATCCATGTTAATGGTGGAATGTATTTTAGTTGACAAATATATCTAAATAACTATTAACGATAAAAAAAGGAAATTTAACATGGCTGATGATGTTTCAAGCAAAGTAAAAAAAATTGTAGCAGACCACCTAGGAATAGATGAGGCTAAAGTAACAGAAGAATCAAGTTTTATAGATGATCTAGGAGCAGATAGTCTAGATACGGTAGAGCTTGTTATGGCTTTTGAAGAAGAATTTGGTTCAGAAATTTCTGACAGTGAAGCAGAAAAAATTTTAACTGTCGGTGACGCAATTAAATTTATAGAGAGCAAAGCAAATTAAAAATTAATGTTCTCATCCAAAGATGGCAGAATGATAATTTTATCATCACCGTCTGGAGCAGGAAAAACTACTCTAGTTAAGAAATTATCTAAAGAAAAAAAATATAAAATTTCTGTATCTCATACCACAAGAGAACCAAGAATAAACGAAGTCAATGGAGCAGATTATTTTTTTATTTCAAAAGAAGACTTTAATAAAATGATTAAAGATAATGCTTTTTTAGAATATGCAGAAGTGTTTGAGAACTTATATGGATCAACTAAAGATCAGGTTTTTCAAGATTTAGAGAATGGCTATAATGTACTTTTTGATATTGATTGGCAAGGAACAGAACAAATTAAAAATCAAACATTAAACTATAAACTTGTAACTTTTTTTATATTACCTCCTTCACGTGAAGTTTTACATCAAAGGTTAATTTCACGCGGCGAAAGTAATGAAAAAATTATAAAAATGAGAATGAAACAATTTGATAAGGATATTTTGCATTGGAAAGATTATGATTTTGTTGTCATAAATGAAGATTTAGATAAATGTTATAAAGAAATAATTGAATATTTAGAAGATAAATTAAAATACAATAAATCTAAAATTGAAAAACATATAAATAAATTGCTATAAGTATTTTTATTGTTTTTCATATTCTCTTACAATTTTAAAAAAAACCATTGGATTCAAATTTTGAGGACGTGACTTTTCATCTAAACCAAGTTTTTGTATAATTTTTGAGGAATTTTTAAATAATAATTTTAATGGTTTTTTTATCATTTTACGCTTATTCTGAAAAAAAACATTAGTTACATTTTCTAGATTTTTTGATTTTTCGAATTTAAAAAAATTATCTTTCGGTTCGAAATATACCAACGAACTTTTAACCTTAGGTTTTGGAAAAAAATTATTTGGGTCTATATCCATAATTTTTTTTGAATCCATTTTCCATTTTGTTAAAATTGTTAGTCTCCCGTATTTTTTTGAATTTACATCTGCAACCAACCTATCAGCCACTTCCTTTTGAAACATTAAAATAAACTTTTTAAATATTTTATTTAGATTATTTAGTCTAATCCAATCTATAAGTATTTTTGCAGAAATATTATAAGGTAAATTACCAAAAACAATACATTCATAATCAGAAAAATATTGCCAATTTATTTCAAGAACATCTTGATTTATAAAATTTATTTCAGATTTGAATTTTTCATTTAATTTAATAAATAAATTTTGATCTTTTTCTATAGCAAAAAATTTATGAGGTTTTTTTTTTAATATTTCTTTTGTTAAATTTCCAGTACCTGGACCAATTTCAATTACTACACTTTTTGAATTTATTTTACCAAGTTCAACAATACTTTTTATAATTTCTTGATTTGTAAGAAAATTCTGTCCCAAAGATTTTTTTGGTACAATTTTCATTTAATTTTATTTATCAAATTAAATATATTTTCCAATGATTTGGTGCTTGATATGTTTTTTCCAACCATTTCATAGTTTGGTCCATGGTCTACAGACATTCTTACAAATGGTAGACCTAAAGTGATGTTAGTTGCATCAAAACCGAATATGGTTTTAAAAGGAGTTAATATTTGATCATGATACATGCCAACAACACAATCATAATTATTTATATTTTTTTTTATAAAAAAAGTATCAGTTGAAAAGGGCCCACTAACTTTTATTTTTCTTTTTTTTAACTTTTTTATGGCTGGTTTGATTATACGTTTCTCTTCATTAAAACTTGAATTAGTTTCGCAATGTGGATTCAAACCGGTAATTGCTATTTTTGGATTAATTTTTAATTTTGATTTATAAAAATTTTTAATTGTGGTAACTTTTTCAATAATAATTTTTTGATCTATATTTTTATTTACATTTTTTAAAGGTATATGTGTTGTTATTGGTGAAACAGATATTTTATTATTAAAAATTAGCATAGTAGGATATTTAGAAATTTTTTTATTTGATTTTTTAAATACATACTCTGTAATTCCAGGATAATTATTATTTAAGAAATTCTTTTTTGAAATTGGACCATTTATTAATATATCACACAATCTATTATTTAAATATTTTAAACCTATATCAAAACATTTAGTAATATAATTTTTGGATTTATTTGTAATAATTTCAAATGGCTTTTTAAATTTATAAACAACATCAATTATATAAACTTTATTTTTCAGATTATTAAAATTATAATTTTTTCCATTTAGTATTTCTAAGCTTAATTTCATATTCAACATTTTTAATTGAGAAGATATCAAATCCTTAGATCCAATTAAAATTATTGGAAAATTAATTTTCTTTTTTATTAAAATGTTGTTTAAGACTTTTGATAATATTTCAATAAAAACACTATTAGGTTCACCTAGAACAATTAATAAAGGTTTTTTAATTTTCACTTATAAATGTCTTTTTTTTCAATTTATTAAAATAAATGTAGCCAAGTTTATTTAGTTCTTTTTCAGTTTCTATTTTAACTAATTTTTTCAATTCTTCTTCTATTTCAATTGTCTCATTCACGTTTCTTCTGCTATTTATTTTAATAATTAAGTATCCATTATTTGTTTTTATTGGTTTACTCAGTCCATTCTTATTTTTAATTTGAGCGTATATTTTTTCTGATATTTGACTTGATTTTATCCATCCTAAATTTCCTCCAAAATTTTTACTATCAGAAATACTAAACATACTAGCGGCCGCTTCAAAACCTGATTTACTAATTTCGGAATAAATTTGATTTTTTAATTCATCAAAAGTTAAATTTGGTTTTATTTTAAATAAAATTTCACTTAAATTAATTTCCTCTATCTGCCTATCTTGATTTTGAATATCTTTTCTGAGTTTTTGAATATCTATCTTTACTTTTGTTTTAAATTTATTGAAGATAAACTCTCTCCATAAATTATCTATCAAAAAATTTTTCTCAAAACTTTTAAGTTCAATATTGAATTTATTTAATTGAGCAATAAGATTATCCTTACTCTCATAACCTGAATTAAAAATAAAATTATCAATATATGTATTACCAATATCATCGTTATCTAATTCAAAAAATTTTTTTAATTCGATTTCTTTAATGATTCTATTTTTTAATGAATTTTTTGAAATATTATCAATTTGTTTTTCTTTTAAATTATTTAAATTTGGATTTAAGAAAAGTAAAAATTTTTTTTCGTTTTCTAAATCTATATTCGTAATTATTTTATCATTAATTTTAAAAATAATTTCTGAATTAATTTTAGAATAGCAAAAAGTATTAATACTTATTAATATTAATAATCCAAAAAATATATTTCTTAAAAAAATGTTAATCATTTATATTTTCTGTTCCAACTTCTCCAAATGGGATAAATGAAATTTTAAAGAAGATATTTTGATCAGAGTTTATAGAATTATCTTGATAAAACTGTTTATTATATACAATTGATGCCTGTAAGCAGTCATTTTTGTATTGGTATATTAAGTTGTAATAATTAGTTAAATTTTTATCAATATTTTTAGTTGTTTCAAAGGCTATAGAATTTGATTTATTTAATTCAATTTCAGTAATATTAGTTAAATAACTTTCATCACCCACAAAATTACTTTTTTCCAAGTATTCAAATGAAGTTTTTAATTTATTGCCAGTATATTTTGCAGTAATTAAACTATAATTTGTTTCGCTTAAATTTTGTTCAATGGAAAAATTATAATTAAAAGACAGATTTTCTGTAACATTTATACCTGAATATCCTATTAAATCAGAAGTTTTTTGTCCAAGAGAAGAGCTTAAGGGAAGATCATTGTCTTCATTTCTTCTAAAATTCATTGCCAATCCAAGATTTAAATTCTCATTATCAAGTTGATTCAAATTTTTGAATTCTAGGCCTAAAGTTAATGATTCTCCAGCCTCAACAGTTTTGTTATCAATCCTATCTAATATAAATAAATCTTCAAATTGTATTAATTTATTTTCATTTCTTAAATTTAAACCACTTGCTGGACTAAATCTTAGAGAAGCCAAAGGTGTTAAAAATTTTTTTCCATTTTCTGTTTCTTTAATAAGAGGATAAGTAAGATTATAAACAGCTGTACCTAAAATTTTATAATCTTCCTGCTCTTTATATGATGTTGATAAGTCACCATATGTATTTACATTTTTTAATAAAATACTGTAGTCTGTCTCAATATTGCCCAGCTGATTTTGATCACTTGAAGAAAATATAAAACTATTAATTATTTCTGCTTCGTCGACATTAGTATTAAATTTTCTATAGTTCCCTTTAGAACTAAAATTTAATGTCTCAAAAATTTTCCCATTTAATGAATTTTCCTTACTAAATTCATAGTTTGGTATTACATACTCATATTTATCAGCTCCTTCTTTAGTAAGATTATTTATTACATTTACTGATGACGCAAATGAATAATCATCAGTATTTTTTTCATATGAAATTAATGAATTTAAAGTGCTATAATTTTCTATTAATGGTGATTTAATTTGATATCTTTTAAGATAATCATTATCCGATACTGTCTCAATTTTCATTTCATAAAAAGAATTTTCAAAATCACGTTTTAAACTAGTAAACAAATGATAATCAGAATTATTTTTTTTATTATAACTAAAATCAGTAATTAAATTTGAATTTTTAAATGTCTGCCTATATTCAGTTTGTAGAAAGAGATTATCATTAGTATAAATTCTTGGAGATATTGTCATATCTCTATCATGATCAATTGCATAATAGTATGGTATCTGAGTTGAAAAACCAAGGTTACTACTATTCAAAAATTGTGGAAATAAAAATCCAGATTGCCTCTCAACTGTAGGATCAGGATGAAAAAAATATGGGAAATATGCAACTGGAACATCGTATATTTCTAACCATGCATTTTTGTATTCTATTCTTTTTTGCTCTCTTTTATGTGTTATTTCATCTGCAGATAATGACCAAGCAGGACATTTTCCTTTAAAACTTTTACAAGTAGTAAAGCTACTTTTTTTCATTTTTGTCTCAGATTTATTTGTATTAATATATCGACCAGACATTCTAGGATCATTTTCAAAGTTTCCGAAGGAGCCCTTATTAAATGTAAGAATATAATCTGACCCTATTAGTTCATTTTTGCTTATATCAAAATAAGCTTTTGATAATTTTAAAATATTTTTTTCTGAGTCAATCAATTTAATATTTTCAGATTTAAAAATTTTTTTTTCTAAATTAAAATTAAAACTTGATAATTCAAAATTATTTTGAAACTTATCATTTACTTTAGTTGCATTTTTTGAAATAAATTCTTTATTTTTTTGGTTAAAAGAAATATCATTAGTTGATATAAAAAAATCGTTCTTATATTCTATATTAGTTTTACCAAGGCTTTTTATAAATTGATTGGCCCTATCGTAAATAATTTCTTCAGATAAAATTAAGAAGCTATTGTCAAAGTCTTTAAAAATGACATTGTTATTTATTTTAAAAAGCTCTTTTTCAATATTTAAAAGAGAATTATTACCTTTTATTTCAAAAATAGTTTTAATATTATTTTTATCTAATTGTCTTATGATTGTGTTTCCAAAAGAAGATACAATATTTTTGTTCCTATCAAAAACTATTTTATCGCTAAAGGCTTTAAAGTTTTTAATTTTATCAAAAAATACTACTTCTCCTTCTACTTCTAGAAATTGATTAATTTTATTATATATTGCTTCTTTTCCATTAATTTCCAGTTTTTGACCGTCAGATATTTTTATAGATCCTGTTGCAGCTATTACATTTCCTTTATCTTTTATATCTACAACTTCAGCATCAATTATAAGATCATTAGCTATTGAGTAAGTAATATTTATAAAAAATATATATACAAAAATTATTATTTTAAAAATAGAATATTTATTTTTCATTAATATTTACAATTCCAATCATACAGGTTAAAATTAAAATTAAATTCGGCATCCATACTGCAACATCGGGTGGAATTTTATTATTAACTCCCAGCAAACTAAAAAAGTGATAAATATAATATATTATTACGGACATCAGAATACCAATAATAAGTGTTAAACTTTTTGAATTGCTAATCTTAAAATTAAACATAATTATAGACGACATTATGGTAAAAATAACTAAACTTATTGGTATAGAAAATATCCTATTAAGTTGTATCTTTATATCTGATACAGACAAACCAACATTTTCAAAATCTTTTTTTTGTTTTAATAATTGAAATATATTTAAAGACTCTAGATTTGAAAATAATGAATTAATTTTCATATAATCAAAATTTGTCTCAAAAGTTAATAAATCTATTTTTTTTTTCTTCCCAATATCAGTAATCTCAATTGCATCTTTTATTTTCCAATTTTTTTTAGCAATATTAGCTGTTTTCGCAATTATATTTTTCTGATTTCTAAAATCAGTGTCATATACAGTTATAACAACATCTTTTAATAAAACCTTATCAATACTTTCAGCATGTAAAATCATTATTTGGTCATTTATTTTATCTTTTATCCATAATCCATTTTCATTTATAACTGCAAGATATTTTTGATCTTGGGTATATTTATTTTTAAATTCAAGATAATTATGTTTCATATTTGTTGAAATCAGATGAAATAAAAAAATAATAATTATTCCAATTAAAAATACTAATAAAGAAATAAAAGAAATGATTTTAAAATTATTTATACCGTTATTTTTAAAAATTAATATTTCAGAACTCTCTTGAAATTTAATAAAAAAAAATAAAGTAGTTATCAATATAATAAAAGGAAATATTTCAAATAATATAGAGGGTAAATTCAATAAAGTTAATAATATTGGATAGCCTATACCTACGTTATCATTATTACTAAAAAATTTTATTTCTTCTAAAATATTCATTACAAATATTAAAGATGAAAATATAATTGTTATGTAAAAAAATCTTGAGAGATAAACAGAATAAATATGTTTAAGATAAATTTTATTATACATAGAGTTATATATTTTTTTTGTTTAAATTGATGATGTTAAGGTAAACTAAAATAAAAATAATCAATGGAAAAGAAATAAAAATAAAATTATTTAAAATCGATTTATTTAAAAATTCAGAATTTAATTCAGATAATACCAAACATAAAATACCACCTAAAAAAACTATAATTCTATACTTTGGATACTTTGGATTTTTAATGTCAGTAAAAATTAATAAAGAGGCTATTATGCCTAAAGCCAAAATATAAATTTGTTTAATTGATCTATTAAATAGTTCCTTTGCACTCTTTATAGATGACTGTTCATTACAAAGAAAAATAGGAATCGTATATGTTTCTCTACTTCCAAATGAATATGTAAAAATGCAATCTATTAAAATCTTCGAATTCAATTCTTGTATTTTTGGAAATGTTGTAGTTTTAGTTTTAAAATTTGAAAGATTAAAAGTAGTATTATTAAATTTTATAACTTTTGACTCATAATAGTTATCACCCGTAATATCTAAAATTTGACCATAATTTAAATTCAAATACTTATTGGAACCTTTTTCAATAATTTTTCCTGATTTCGCAGATATAACTTGTGTTGTAAATTTATCCACACTATCCTTTAAAAAAATATTTTTCATTTCTCCCTGTTCATCAATTTCTTCAACGAATATTGTAAAATCTTTTACTGTATCTATAAATTTTTTTTCAGTAATTAAAGATGTGAATAAATCAATATTTGATGATCTTATAAAATCTCTTGATGTATCTTGTGAGAAAGGAACAATTAGATTAGAAATAAATAATTGAATTATTGTAAATAAAATTGATATTTTCAAAATCCAATTAACAAGATTTATTTTACTTATCCCATTCGTCCAAAAAATTAGAATTTCGTTACTGGACTGATATTTTTGTATTATATAAAAAAGACTTATAAAATATGAAAAAATTATTATTTTTGAAAAAATCTTTGGAAAATTAAGAGCAATAAATGAAAAATATACTTTAAATCCATGCCCATCATTAGATATTAAATCCAAATAATTGACTGATTGAATAACCCACGTAATTATGGATAAACCTAGAGATGTTACTAAAAAGAAGCTTAATAAATCGTAAAAAAATTTTCTAAAAATTATTTTTTCCATTGAAATTCTCTTTTTTGAAACATATATAAGTCACAACCTATACTATATTTATTATAAATGACTTTAAAAATAAATTATTTAGATCAAAAAAAAGGCTTAATCAAAAGTAAAGCCTATTTTGTTAATTCAAGCTTCAAAATATCAGAATTTCAAGGCGAATTTGACAAAGAAATTCAACATAAAATTAATAATTTTTTGAAAAAGAATAAAAATTTAAAAGATAATAAAATACTATGCTTAAACGACGATTTTGAATACAAATTATTGATAATTATATTATCAAAAAAAAATAACGAATTACTCTCTGAAAAACTAGGTGCTAAATTTTTAGATTATTTAAAAAATAACGAAATAAGTGAAATTCAAATAATTAAACCGTCTCCAAGTATAATAAAAAATAAATTTATAAATTACAATTCATTTTTGCACGGTGCAGAACTAAAAGCTTACGAATTTAACTTATACAAAACAAAAAAAAATATTCAAATAATTAATTTCTATGTTGACAAAAAAAATTTTTTTGAAAAAACAAAAAAATTAGATCCAATTCTAAATGGAGTTAATTTTACAAGAGATCTAGTGTCAGAACCAGGGAATATTTTACATCCAGATGAATATGCTAAACGTTTAGCAAATCTAAAAAAATTTGGTCTGAAAATTTCAATCTACGATGAAAAGAAATTAAAAAAAATGGGCTGCAATGCTTTATTAGGTGTTGGACAAGGAAGTATTAGAGGTTCATATTTAGTTACAATGGAATGGAACGGAGATAAATCCAATTCAAAACCTCTAGCTTTTGTAGGAAAGGGCGTATGTTTTGATACAGGAGGAATTTCATTAAAGCCAGCAAAGTTTATGGAAGATATGACTTACGATATGGCTGGCTCAGCTGTAGTAGCTGGATTAATGAAAAATTTTGCTTTAAGGAAAGCAAAAATTAACGCAGTCGGTGTAGTTGGTTTAGTTGAAAATATGCCTGGAGGAAACGCACAAAGACCTGGTGATATAGTAAAATCTTATAGTGGTAAAACCATTGAAGTATTAAATACAGATGCTGAAGGTAGGTTGGTTTTGGCAGATGCACTAACTTTCACAGAGAAAAAATTTAAACCAAAATTTATTATTGATCTTGCTACTTTGACTGGAGCAATAATTGTTGCACTAGGATCAGACCATGCTGGTTTATTTTCAAATGATGATAATTTATCAGATCAATTGCATATAATTGGTAATAAAGTAGATGAAAAAGTTTGGAGGCTTCCACTTAATAATAATTATGATAAATTGATGGACTCAAAAAATGCAGATATGCAAAATATAAATTATGTTGGTGGAGCAAGTTCAATAACTGCTGCTCAATTTTTACAAAGATTTATATTGAATAAAACACCTTGGGCTCATCTTGATATTGCTGGTATGGCTTTCTCAAAATATGGTGGAGCTTTGAATTCAAGTGGTGCCACTGGTTATGGTGTAAGATTATTAAATAAATTAGTTGAAGATTATTATGAGTAATTTAGAGCAAACATTATCAATAATAAAACCAGATGCAGTTGAAAGAAATTTACAAGAAGAGATAAAAAAAAATTTTATATATAACGGTTTTAATATTAAAAATGAAAAAAAAATTCAAATTTCAAAGAACGAGGCTGAGGAGTTTTATAAAGTTCATCAATCGAAACCATTTTATGCTGAACTCTGTAATTATTTATCTTCAGGCCCAATAGTTGTTATGGTGTTAGAAAAAGAAAATGCTGTTGCTGAAAATAGAAAATTAATGGGTGCTACAGATCCAAAGAAGGCAGATGATGGAACTTTAAGAAAAAAGTATGGTATTTCAATAGATAAGAATTCTGTTCATGGATCTGATAGTTTAGAAAATGCTAAAATTGAAATAGATTTTTTCTTCAAATCTTAGACAATATAAGGTCAATAGCTTTAGGATAAATTTTGTTTTCTAAAATTAATATTTTTTTTGCTAAAGTTTGTGGATTATCCGATTTTAATATTTTAACACGATCTTGAAGAATTATTTTACCTGAGTCTAATTTTTCTGTTACAAAATGAACTGTGCAACCAGAGTATTTTTCACCATTATTAATAGCTCTTTCGTGGGTATTTAAGCCTTTGTATTTTGGCAGCAATGAAGGATGAATATTTATAATATGGTATTTAAATTTTTTAATAAAATCGTTACTAAGTATTTTCATAAATCCAGCAAGACATATTAATTTTATATTATTTTTTCTAAGATGTTTTATGATATGATCTTCAGCATGTTTTAATTTCTTATAATCAATAATTTTAGTATTAATTTTATTTTTTTTTGAAAATTCAACTCCTAAAATATTATAATTATTAGAAATTACTAATTTTAAATCAATTTTTGACTTTATTGTTTTTGAATATTTAAAAATTGATTTTAAGTTTGTTCCTCTTCCTGAAATAAATACTGCACAATTTATTTTTGTTCTACCAATTAATTTTACCATCTAACAAAACTTTAGATT
>CACDSN010000021.1 GCA_902555465.1 uncultured Pelagibacteraceae bacterium | reverse complement strand
TGGATCCTGTTAACTTTCTTAAAGCTTGACTCATTAATCTTGCTTGAAGACCAACGTGATGATCTCCCATATCACCTTCTATTTCAGCTCTTGGAGTTAACGCGGCAACAGAGTCTACAACAAGTACTGACATTGAGCCTGATTTGATTAAGGTATCTGTAATTTCTAATGCTTGCTCACCAGTATCTGGTTGAGAAATTAGTAATTCTTCAGTATCTACACCTAACTTTTTAGCATAAACTGGATCCAAAGCATGTTCAGCATCAACAAAACCACAAATACCACCAGCTTTTTGGGCTTCAGCAACAACTTGTAATGCTAATGTTGTTTTTCCAGATGACTCTGGTCCATAAATTTCAATAATTCTTCCTTTTGGAAGTCCACCAATTCCAAGTGCCAAGTCTAAGCTTAAAGATCCTGTAGAAACAGACTCTACATCCATAGCTTTTTGTTGACCAAGTTTCATTACAGAACCTTTTCCAAAATTATCTGTGATTTGGCTTATTGCAGCGTCTAAAGCTTTATTTTTTTCTTTATTTTCCAATTCTTTATCTTTTGTGGATTTCACCACTTTTAAGTTATTTTTTGTCATTTTTTGCCTCTTTTTTTACGTTTTTTAACAATCGAATCATATTTTATTATGTACTACTTTTGTTCTCATTTGCAATATAAATATTTTTTTAGTTAAAAAGGGTTGATTTACTTAAGGTTTAGATAGCTTCCAGTAAGCAATCCAATTGATTTTAGAAGATTGTACTGAGCTAATAGATAATCTCTTTCAGAGTTAGCTAAAGAGATTTGCGCGTTTAACAATAAAGAGTTTGACTGAATCACATCTAATGTTGATCTTGATCCTGCACCACTTAGATATTCAGCAGTGATACCTTCATTTGCAATTTCAGCAGCTTTTACTTGCGCTATTACTGAGTTTAAAAAACTTTCAGATGATTGGAGATTTGCCCAGGCGCTTGTAACTTCAGTTAAGTTAGTTTTAACCGCATTATCTAAAAGCAATCTTTGCCTAGTTTTAATACTTTGGTTTTTATCTATTGTTGCGAATTTCTTTCCGCCAGAATAAAAAGGCCAACTTACTGTTGCTTTTAAAACATCTTTTTCTCTTTCATCATAAGTAGTGCTTAAATCTTCTGTGTAAGATCTTTCAAGAGATAAGCTTGCTGTTGGCGCTAAGTCTGATTTTGCAATTGTAATATCTTTTTCGGCCTGTTTAAGTCCTAGTTCAGCAATTTTGATATCGTGATTATTTTTTTTTGATAATTCAATAGCACTTTCTAAACTTGCTGGAATTTTCACAATAGATAGAATTGATTTTTGTAAATCATTAATATTAATTCTTCCAATTAAATTCTCATAATTTAATTTACTAGTCACAACTTCATTTTGAGATTGAATATATTTAGCTTCTGCACCTGCTAACGAAGACTCTGATTGAGCGACATCAGATAATTTAACTTCTCCTCTTTCTAATCTAATTCTATCAGTTTCTAATTGAGATATTTTTAGTTCAACATTTTTTTTATTAATTTCCTCTTTTTCTTTTGCAGCGACTAAACTTGAATAAGCATTTATTGCTTTATATAAAATATCTTGTTCTTTTTTAAGTAATTTTACTTTAGCTAAATCAATTCCTATTTTTTTCTTTTGGTAATCAGCGCCTCTTCCAAAATCAATTAAGGTTTGTTCTAATTTAATTGAAGTTGATAAAGGATCGACATCATTTATAGATGCATCTCCCCCTGATTGATTTGTTAGTTTATTTGTATCCTCCTGACTTTTTGAAGTTGTAATAGTGGCACTTGGAAGATACTCACTTCTTGTAATTTTTAAATCTTGTTCAGATACAATTAAATTCTCTCTTTCGGCTTTTAATTCTACGTTAGTATTATATGCTTTTTTCAAAGCTTGCAAAATTGTTTGTGCAGAGGCATTTCCAAATAACAATACTGATATAAATAAACTTAAAATTATATATTTCATTTTTTTTTATAAATAGCTGAGTTGATCTGATGTTTACTGTCTAATTTAAAAATAATCGAGGCATATTTTGGCGCGTCTTTAAACATATTTTGAGTAATTCTCTGGTATGTTTGCATAAAATTAATTACATCACCTTTGCTCATTATTTTAAGGTTCTTTTTCTTTTTTGAATTAAGCCATAATTTCTTTTCCTGTTTTATCCTCCATTGTTGAAGAATTTTAAAATTTTTTGCTTTTAAATAAATAAGAGAATTAAGTTGAGAAAATATTCTTTTGTATTCTCTCTGTAATTTTAAATTTACAAATTTTCTCCATTTTAAATTATAATCCTTAGTTCTTTCTAATGAATTAATTGGTTCTTTTATTTGAGTTATTCTTTGAGCTTTAGCACCTACACACCAACCTTCTAAAATAATCACATCTGGTTTTGAACTAACTATATACCATTTGTTTTTTGAAGACCTGTCATCCATAGATTTATCAAATTTTGGAATGCTAATTCTAGTAAATTTATTTTTTTTAACTAACTTAAAAAATTTTGAAATTATTTTAGTGTCATGTGTGCCAGGAACACCTCTAGTCATAAGTAAAGGGTGTATTTTTTTAGATAAAATTGATCTTTCTTTCCTAGTTTTGTAAAAGTCATCTATTGAAATCTTAAATACTTTTAAATTAAAATATTTTGTTAATATAATTGTAATAATTGAAGTTATTGTAGTTTTGCCAGTTCCTTGACCGCCTGCTAAACCAAGAATAAAAGGTTTTTTTTTATTAACCTTTGATACAATCCAAAAACAAAAAGGAATTAAAAATTTCTTTAACATCCTATTTTTATTTTTAAATTTATTTCCTTTTGTCTCTTGTGAAAAAATAAATTTAAAACAATTGGATTTTACTTTATTGAAACAATCTTCTACAGATTTCATAATTTGATTATTTTTTTTGATCTAGTGGATGATTATTGCCATCGTTTACTGAAACATTATCATAATCAAAAGGATTAACTCCTTCAATGCATGCTATATTTATCATGTAAAGTTTTGGATTAATTCGTGGTCTTGTATGAGTAAAGATACCACAAATCGAACAAAAAAAATGTTTAGCTGTATTTGTATAATATTGATATAAAGTTAATTTTTCTTCACCTTTTATTATTTTCAGATCATTCTCACCAACTGGAGACATCACATATCCTTTTCTTTTACATATTGAACAATTACACCTCATTACCTTTTCAAATTTTTCAGGCACATTAACCTCGGCTTCAACTGCTCCACAATGACATGACAATTTTTTCATAGTTTCTCCTTATGTATTTCTTTCAATTTCAAACATTACTTCATTTCTTCGTAACATGGGTAAAGTAAAGGGTGAATTGTAGGTTGCCCTTATGGGTGGGCTCAATATTGTTATTTCGTCTTCTTTTAATTGATTTTCCAAAATTTCTTTGTGTTTAGTAAAATTTTTATCAGATGCTCGTCCAGAATAAATAATAGCAGCAAAATAACCACCTTCTATATTTAAAACTTTTACCTCTGTGTTAGATGGACTTGGTACATTATTTTCATCAAATTCTGATGGTAAATAAAATTGCATTGTCATGTTGCCGTTTTTTTCTATTTGAGTAACGGGCGCTGTCATTTTAATTTCTTGATTTTTTTCATTACTCCCAGAAATATAATTAAACAATTTCCTAAAGCCGCTATTTTGGTTGGAAGTTTCTGTTTCAATAACTAAACGGTCAGAATATTTTCTAATTTCATAAACCGCATTTACATCTAATGTCTCATATTTAAGTTGCTCAGTGGCCATAGAATTTGAAACTATAATTAAATTGAATATAATAATTGATAAAATTTTTTTCATTTTAATATGTTTTTAAACTATCCTTGGTTTAAGTTATCCACAATAGCACAATATGTAGTTTAGATGTTCACGTTTTGATTCACTTTTGATTCACTTGTAGACTCAAAATACAACCTAATTGACACTAGTGGATAAATTCTATAATAATATAAGAGAACAAAATAAGAACATTTATGAAGCTAACATTACCATACTATTTACACAAGGCTGGCGCGGGTTTTCCATCTCCTGCAACAGACTATATTGAGGAAGATATAGATCTAAATGTTCATTTAATAAAAAATGTTCCAGCAACCTTCATTATTAGAGTTCAAGGAAAGTCAATGGCAGATGTGGGAATTAATGATGGTGATTTGCTAGTAGTTGACAAAAGTTTAACTCCAAGAGAATTTTCAACCGTTATTGCAAACGTTCATGACGAGCTTGTGGTTAAAACCTTAGTCCAGGAAAGAGATAAAAAATTTCTAACATCAGGTTCTAAAAACTTTGATGATCGAATTTTAATTAATGAAGAAGAAGATATTTTTATATGGGGAGTAGTTACTTATGTCATCCACTCAGTATACTAAGAAAATAGCACTAGTTGATTGTAATTCTTTTTATGTTTCTTGCGAAAGATTATTCAATCCTAAAATAAGAAAAAAACCTGTTGTTGTTTTATCAAATAATGATGGTTGTATTATTTCAAGATCTAACGAAGCAAAAGCTTTGGGTATTAAAATGGGTGAGCCTTATTTTAAAGGAAAAGATATTATCATAAAAAATAATGTACAAGTTTTTTCATCTAACTATTCATTATATGGAGATATTTCAAGAAGGGTGATGAGGACACTTAAAAGATTTAATTCTGATATCGAAGTTTATTCGATCGATGAAGCTTTTTTAGATTTATCTAACTTTACTGATGAGGAAGTAGAGAAAGTTGGAAAAGAGATTAGAGCTACAGTTTTACAGTGGACAGGAATACCAACTAGCATTGGAATTGCTAAAACAAAAACTTTAAGTAAGGTTGCAAATCATATTGCGAAAAAAACACAATCAGGCGTAACCAGTTTAATTGGAATTGAAAATATTGATCCAATTTTAGAGAAAGTAGAAATTAATGATGTTTGGGGAGTTGGAAAACAGTTAACTAAATTTTATCAAAAAAACGGAATTTACAATGCGAAACAACTTAAAAATAAATCAAACACTTGGATTAAAAGAAGTTCAAATGTTTTAAGTTCACGAACTGCCATGGAATTAAGAGGAATCCCTTGCATTGATCTTGAGACTACAACATCAAAAAGAAAAAGTTGTGTTGTATCTAGATCATTTGGAAAAAGAGTTGAGAAATTCCAAGAACTAAGAGAGGCAGTTGCAAATTATTGTTTAAATGCATCTGAGAAAATTAGATCAGAGTCTTTAGTTGCAAAAGCAATTACAGTATTCGTAAGAACGAGCCCTTTTCAAAGAAACTTTGGATATTATTCAAATTCAAAGACAGTAGATTTTCCGATTGCAACAAATAACAGTATTGAAACTGTTAAAGTTGCAATGTCTATTTTAGATAGTATTTTTAAAAATGGATACCGTTATCAAAAAGCAGGCGTCATGCTAACAGGTCTATCAAATGCTGAGGGAAAGAAAAATTTATTCTCTTCTGAAAAAGATGAGAAGATAAATAGTTTAATGAGATCTATTGATAATACTAATTATAGATATGGAAGATCAACTTTAAGTCTTGCAAGTGCAGGTATTCAAAAAAGATGGAACATGAGAAGGCAATATTCTTCTAAAATAGATACTGCTGATTTTTATTGTTTGCCAACAATAAGAGCTTAAGCTTACTGACCAAAAGCTACCTGACTTGAGTAATGAACGTAGCAGCCTTCTTTGTTTTTATCAGTGCACTCTTTCATGGCTTTTTCGGTTAATTTATTTTTATCAAAGCCTCTTAATTTAATTAAAACATCTTTATCAATTTTATTTTTTACAATAACCACATATTCCTGAGGGTTATGCCTGAACACACTGTAGGGTCTAGTAATATTGTCCGATTGGCCCTCTAAATTTTCACATGAATAACCTAATCGTTCTAATTTAAGTTCTTCACAATTCTTTTTAGCCCATATTTCATCGTAAAACATAATGGTTGGAGTATCTTTCATTTGCTGCAATGTCCCCGTTTTTCCTTGAAAAGTCTTTGCCTCTTTACTTTGATAGATGCCAAATTGCATAACTGTTAAGCCAACATTCCACATCGACTGACCTTCATAGTGTAATTTTTTTTTTCCATTAAGAAATACTTCAATCATGCCTTTATTTTTTTTATCATCAGATGAACGTTTGTCCCAATTTGCATGTATTACTAAATCAGTCCATTTACCTAAACTATCCTCTAACTCATCAGGACTCATAATCAAATAATCAAGTGCCGCTTTCTCACAATAATTTATTTTTTGTTTAACACTTCCTCCGCAAGCATTTTCTTTATCTTCATACACTCCTTCTGAAGTACTAATTTTAGCCATCAATCCCTCTCTTGGAAAAATTTCTAAATGAAATGGAGGATGATATGGTTCTTCACTTGAGTGAAATTGAAATACTGATTGCTTTCGATAAAATTTATGCTCCTTTGGAAAATAAAAAGAGGCAGTGTACCAGTAATCTTGTTTGTGCTTAAATCCTAGGCTTAATTTTTTATTATGACCTTGTCCTAATTCAACTCGATGATGGGGCGTTGGTCTAATACAATCTCTTTCTTTACCGTACATGTATAAAAAACCACAATCATCATAATGAAGTTCAAATCTTATAGCTGTATCACCAAATCTCACCGGTGATCCATCTGTAGAACTTACAACTTTAATTCCATATCTTGTCCAACCATAATTTTTTTTTACAGAATGTTTAAAAGCTTCAATTTTTGTAATGGGTTTAAGTTTAATTCCTTGAATAGTGGTATCCTTTTTGTTTAAACCTAAATTATAACTTTCACTTTTATACACCATTTTTTTAATCTCTTCTTGGTTTGCAAATACATTGTTAGTGAAAAGGATTAAAAGTAAAATTAGAATTTTTTTCATTATTATTTTGAAAACTTTTCATCTTTTTTAGGTTTTCTAAATATAATGCTATCCAAATATACTCTTTGATCTGGTAAACTTTCCCAATCAGAATTCCAATAACCAATAGTACGATGTCTATAAATTCCAAATTTCATATAACCACCTGTACAAGTGTCAGCTAAAGTTTTTATATTTTTAAGATCAGCTATAACCTCGTTATTTCTATAAATTTTAAATCTTCCAGTTTCGTCAAGTTTCCAAAGAACATGAAATTTTAAATGTGTCCACTTACCCTTTAATTCTTCAATCTTTCCTATAATAACAGGCTCTGATGAATAAGCCGCTTTACTCGCCCAACTGTAATAATGTTCGCCTTTGTATTTGAAATCTTGAGCCCAAAAATGACAACAACTATGACACCCTTTAGCTTTATTATCGGTATGCATTTGACCGATTATAACTACTGCGCCTTTCTCTAAAGGTTCGTAACTTTCATCAAAGTATACTGCATATTCAAAGACATGTTCTTTATTTTTTAGTTTCATTTCGCCAAGGTGTACTTCTTGTCGACTTCTATTACCCTTGCCATCACATTGAATTTGGGTTGTTTGTGCTTTTCCTTTTCCACAACCAGCGTCTTCTCTATTAACGGTAACTTGAATACTTGTTTTTCCCTCATAAACTGGAAAACCATCCGAGGCTTTTACTTCTTTTATTCTATTTACCTTTTTCTCTGACATAGAAAGAAATTGCTTCTTATATCCCTTTATATCTTTGAAGTTTGTTTTATGGTTGTCAGAAAATGCTATTCCAAAAAATACAAACAATATTGAAATAGTGAGTAAAATTTTTTTCATTATTTTTGAATTAATTTTATAAGCTTTTCTTTGCTCTTTGTTCTAAATAAATTATCATAATAAACAACTTGTGTTGGATATTTGCCATGTACTTCATCCTTCCATCTACTAATCCAGCTATGATAGATACCAAATTTATTAAAAAATCGACCTCCATAACCTGTTCTTCCATGATAATCATTATAAAGAACATTATTTACATACATTTTTGAAAATCCTTCTCCAGGCGCTTGTCCCATTTTTGTATGAAATATTATCGTAGTCCACTTATCTTTCATCTCATCAATAAAAAGATGTTTGATTATTTTTCCTGAAACATCATGTCCATTTACAGGAAAATATCTAGGTTCTAAAACTCCATTTTTTACTCTCAACATCATCCTTGGATGTCTTTGTTGATTTGTATTTCCCCACTCGTATATTTGAAAAAGAGAAGTGCTTACAGGTTCGACTGATTTAAAGTCTACTGGCAAATAAATACTTACAGAAATCCATCTTTCTCCAGTGTACCTGTTACCTGATGTGGAATATTCACTTCTTGCTCGATCTCCTCCCCCATGTCCAACAACAGCATCTCTGCCATTATTTTTACAATCAGAATAATCTCCGTCTTTATCTCTTCCGCAATCTCTTGGTAACAATGTTATCTTCCAAGCTTTTTCGCCTAAAGCTGGAGAAGTAACAGTTTCCCTAAATTTATAAAGCTCCTTGCCATAAGCGACACTTTTTTTCCATTGCAGATTTGTAATTTCTCTTGCACTGGCTTCTTTAGAAAAATTTGTACTTTCTATAATTAACAAACTAAAAACTATTGATACGAAAAATTTTTTCAATTTATTTGTTTACCTTTTTTGAATGGATCGTGTAGTAGCTTTTTGTGATTATATTTATATTTTTTATTATTATAATGGAGAGAATTAACAACCAGTATTCTTGAATTTTCTACATCAATTAAAATCATATTCCCGCCATAGCCTCCCATACCAAATATAATTTTGTCTTTTAATCCTGGAAAATCCATATGAAATTGACCCCCGTAAGATTTTGTACGATTAAATAAGGGCTCTTCTTTTTCTTTACTTCCTTTTGGTATTCTTCTTTTATAAATTTCTTTTAAATATTTTCCAACACAAGTATCATTCTGATAATCATCCATTATAGCTTTTGCTATTCTAAGATAGTCAAATCTCGTTGCCATTATGTTAGGATGTCCATTTCCCCAATTTTCATTTAAACTAGTGTAGCCATAACGAATGCTATTTTTGATCTTTATTTTATCGTTGAAAACTTTGCTATAAAATTTGTCATAATCTTCACCAATTTTAAATTTCATATAGTTTAAAATTAACTGAGTGACAAATCCATTGTAATTGTATCTTTCCTTAGATTTTTTTGTATTTTGGTTGTTAAAGTGAGAGCGCATGGTTGTTGCAATATCTGTGTCTTCATATGGGCCTAATTTGCTAGTACCATCTTCAAACTCGTCGATATATTTTTGATCACCAGTATTCATATTTAAAAAATTAATTAATTTTTGATCATGATAAAGAGAATCTTTTATTATAGGCCAGTCATTTACTCTAGCATCAACTCCATCAATATAACCCTCACATATTGCGTGACCTACTAAATAAGAAGTTACTGACTTACCCATTGACATTGAATAAAATTTTGTTTCATTATTCAAAAACTCTCCTAATTGTTCTTTAGGAGAAAGTTCGTCAATTAATACTTCACCATCTTGATAATATAAATAACTAAGGATAGCTTTGGTTTTCATTTGCTTTTTTACAAATTTATCTTCAATTAAGTTGAATTTAAAATCGTAGGAACTATTTGTCGGTTTAAACTCTTTTAAATGTTGACTTCTATCTCTATATGAATATTTCCATAAATAATAAATCAGCGTATCTCTGTTTGGGTTTGAATGATAGGCAATATTAGTAGCTGATAATGCTTTATTTTTTATTTTGATATTTAGATTGTGAGATCCTTGCTCATTTAAATATTGATGATGTCCGTTTTCAGAAAGCCACTTATTAAAAAACCAATTTAAACTCTCAGCAAATAGATTGGTTGAAGTTAATAAGCTTAAAGTAATGATTAGTAATATTTTTTTCATAGATTATGCTCGTTTTTTGTTGTCCCTTTTTTTACAAGTGAGCACAACCACACTTAGTATAAAAAATAATATCTTTTTTTTGTTTTTTATTAAAGATTTAACTCTATTTAATTTCATCAATATTGTTAATATTAGATAAAGAATCATTTAATTCACTAATATTTTCTCTTTTTGAAATTGCTAAGACTGAAATTGCTAAAGCTAAAACTGCTATTAAAGGTATAGATGTTACATAATTCAAATTTTCAGAAATTAAAAATATATAAATTAAAAAGAATAAAATTGACCTAATAATCACATTTGTTTTAAATACTGCTATAATAGATAGAGAATGTTTAACTAAATTAAAGAAACTCATTTTTGATGGTCCAAAATATCTACTTCCCCTTATTGATGGAATTGTAGATCTATTTTTTTCTACTTTTGCTAAAGATCCTGAAAAACTACTCCATGTTGCCTTTTCATTGATCATTTTTTCAGCAGTCGTTTTTGGTAAACATGTAAAATTTCCAAACTTTATCGAGTGACCAGTAAATATAAAAGTAATTAATTTATGAATAGAATATGATATTTTAAAAATTAACCCTTCAGATCTTTTAATTCTTTCTCCAGTAATCGGTCTAGAGTTATCATATTTTAAAAATTCAATAAACTTTTCTATCTCAGCAGGCCTATCTTCTCCATCACCATCCATGGGAATTACATAATCAAACTCTTCCTTTTCAAAAATATATTTTAAACCAGTGGCAATACATCTGGTATGACCTTGATTATTTTTCATATTTATAATTTTAATTGAATTAATCTTATCTATACCAGAAACATCAATGTCTTGGTTTTCAATTGAAGCGTCATTAATTATAATTACTGAAAATTCTACTTTTAAATTAGCTATTGTAAAATTAATATCGTTTAATAATTTTGATACAGATTGAAAATCATTATAAACAGGAATTAAAATTTTAATTTTCATTTAAATTATTTAAAAAATTTATATCTTATTCAACCAACTATTTTTAGTTTTATCATCCAAAAATGATGATTTAAAAGAATTTTGAATTAAAATTTTTACATCATCTAAGCTTAAATTTAGTGCTTTTGAAGTTTCAATTAAATTCGCATTTAAGTACCCCCCAAAATATGCGGGATCATCTGAATTTACCATTACCCTTAAACCTTTATCTAACATTTTTTTTAAATTATGATTTTCAAGCTTATCAAAGACACAAAGTTTAATATTTGATAAAGGACAAACAGTTAAAGGAATATTTTTTTCTTTAAGTATTTCTACTAGCTTTTCATCTTTTAAACATTGTACTCCGTGATCAATTCTTTTAACTTTTAATAAATTTAAGCTATCCCATATATATTCTGGAGGTCCCTCTTCTCCCGCGTGTGCAACTGTCAAAAAGCCTTCTTTAATCGCTGCCCCAAATAAATTTTTAAATTTTTGAGGAGGATTTCCTTTCTCTGAAGAATCAAGTCCAACACCAATAATTTTGTCTTTATGTTTTGTTGCTTCTTTCAAAACTTGAAAACATGGTTTTTCATCTAAATGTCTTAAAAAGCACATTATAATTTTTGAAGTAATACCTAATTCAAAGTTTGCTTTTTCTAGAGCTTTATGAATTCCACTTAAAACTGTGTTAAATTCTATACCTCTTTCAGTATGAGATTGAGGATCAAAAAAAATTTCTGTATGCACAATATTATCTTGTTTACATCTTAAAATGTATTCCCAAGTCAAATCAAAAAAGTCCTCCTCTGAAATTAGAACATTTGATCCCTCATAATAAATTTTTAGAAAAGAGTCCAAATTTGAAAAATTATATGCAGATTTGATTTCTTCTATAGATTTAAAAGGAATTTCAACTTTATTCCTTTTCGATAATTTAAACATCAATTCAGGCTCTAAGCTGCCTTCAATATGCAGATGAAGTTCTGACTTTGGAACTTTTTTTATAAAATTTTCAATTCTTTTAAAATCATTCATAATTTATTTGTATGTTCCTACACAAATATCATCTATGCAAATATATTCTTTAGCTTCATTAAGTATATTATTATTGCTTATAAACCCTTCCCATTTAGGTCTAGATTTTAAATGGTAAGATAGATTTCCCGCATTCCATTCATCGCCAATTACAAATCCAATAGGCTCATCAAAATTTTTATCCCACTCTAACTGAACCTTATTTGCAATTTGTTTTCCTGGATAATCTGTTCTCTTATCATCATTTGAAATTGAAACATAAGCATATAGAAAAGGTGAGAGAAAAAATAAAAAAATAAAACATATAATAAAATAATTTATTTTTTTAAAGTTAATTTTGCTTTTGTACAAATAAACAATCATAAGACCTATGTATAAATAAAATGGTGTCATCCACATAGTTCGTATTTTTGATCCGGTTACTAAAGAAGTAAATAAAATCAATATTAATGGAATAAAATTAATAAAAATTAAAAAAATAATTTTTTTATCATTAAAATTTATATTTAATCTTAATTTATTGTTTAAGGTAAAACATAACAAAAAAAATGGGATTAATATAACCACTTGTTTTATTAACAACATAAAAGGATTCTTAAAATGATCGATTACAGTATTTCCTTCAAGACCAGTTCTTCCTAGACCATATGTTATTGTAATAAATTCATTATTACTTAACCAAATAAAATGTGGAACTAATAATACTAAAAAAACTTCTATAGATATAAGATAAATAAACTTAAATTGCTTTTTTTGAATTATAAAAATAAAATATATAAAAAATAATGCTAGGGAAATAAGTAAATATAAAAATAAGTATTTACATAAAAACCCTACCACAGCAACTATTCCTAAAAAAATTAAATCAACAATTTTTGGATTTTCTGTTTTAAATATTTGCCAGGTTAAATATACTGCAATAGCCCAGAATGGTAATTGGCTAACGTTTACATTAAATTCTGGTGTTGTAAAATTATAGAA
>CACDSN010000020.1 GCA_902555465.1 uncultured Pelagibacteraceae bacterium | reverse complement strand
TTCTTTCCAACAGATAGAGGTAAGTTATTATCAGCTTTTCTAGAAAAACTTTTCTCAAAGTACGTAGATTATGGATTTACAGCAGGTTTGGAGGAACAATTAGACGATATTACCTCAGGGAAAGAAGAATGGATTAATGTTCTTGATAATTTTTGGCAAGATTTCAATAACAATGTTTCAAATGTGAAGGAAAAAAGAACAAGAGAAGTTCTTGATCTTTTAAATGAAAGTCTAGGTGAGCTTATATTTGAGGCAGATGAAAATGGCAAAATTAATAGAAAATGTAAGTTATGCGACAATGGAGAATTGAGCTTAAAAAATAGTTTTAGAGGTGGTGCTTTTATAGGATGCTCAAACTATCCTGAATGTAAATTTACAAGACCACTATCAAAATCTAAAGCGAATGATCAAATAGCTTTGGCAGAGCCTAAATTAATTGGTCAAAATAGTAATGGTAAGGAAATATTTTTAAAAAATGGAAGATTTGGACCATATCTCCAATATGAATTGAATGAAGATGATGTATCTCTAAAGAAAAAAAAGAAAAAGAAAAATAATGATAACCTTAAAAATGTTTCAATACCTAAAGGTATAGATATCGATCAAATTGATTTGGATAAAGCTAAATATTTATGCTCTCTACCTAAAATAATAGGTCAACATCCAGAAAATGGTAAAGACATAACAATTAACTCAGGAAGATTTGGTCCATATTTAAAATGTGAAAATAAATCTGCAAGATTAGAAAACGTTGAAGAACTTTTTACAATTGGCTTGAATAGAGCAATCACTCTAATTGCAGAGGCAAAGCCAGGAAGAATTTTATCATCACTTATTAAAGATCTTGGTGAACATCCAGAAGATAAAAAGCCTGTAAGAATTATGAAAGGTCAATATGGACCCTATATTAAATATAAATCGCTTAATGCAACTATACCTGAGGAAAAAGACCCTGCAGAATTAACTATGGAAGAAGCATTAATTTTGATAGAAAAGAGAAAAGAGTACGACAAAAATAAAAAAAAAGGAAAAAAATGAAAAAACTAGCTGTATTATTTATGTCATTTATATTTTTAGTTTCATGTGAGACAATAAGTTCAATAAAAAAACCAGAATTATCGAAACCCTTTAGTAAATGTCCACCAAAAGGTGAAAGAACCCTAAAAGATATTCTATGTAGAGAATAAGTTTGAATGAATTTTGACGAAAAAATTAAAGAATTAAATATTGATTTACCTAAAGCTGCTGCACCTGTAGGTTCATATGTTGCAACAAAAGAAGTTGGAAAATTTCTTTTTATATCTGGACAAATTTCTATTGATAAAGATGGCAATTTAATAAAAGGAAAACTTGGTAAAGACTTCAGTGTAGAAGAGGGATATGAAGCTGCAAAAAGATGTGCATTAAATATTATTACACAGACAAAAAAACATTTAAATGGTGATCTTTCAAAAGTTAAATCATGCATAAAATTAACTGGTTTTGTAAATTCAACAGATGATTTTACAGATCAACCAAAAGTCATCAATGGTGCGTCTGATACAATAGTTAAAATATTTGGTGATGCAGGCATGCATACAAGAGCTGCTGTCAGCACTAATAGTCTACCCTTGGGTGTGGCGGTGGAAGTAGACGCTATATTTGAGTTAAAATAATTTACTTTCCAATTCCAAAATATTTAATCTTTTGTTTTTGCATCTTTTTAGCAGAATAAATATTTCTCATATCGTAAATAATAAAATTTTTGTTTTTTACAATTTTTTTTAAATCAATTAATTTAAATTCATTCCACTCGGTATGAATAACAATTAGATCAGACATTTTGCATGCATCTTTAATGTTATTTTTAAATTCTACATTTTTAAATTTTTCAAATTCAATTTTTTTTCCAGTGGGATCGTAGTATTTAATTTTAGCTCCTTTTTGATTTAGGAAAGGTATCATTTTTAAACAAGCCGATTCTCTCATATCATCTGTGTTAGCTTTAAATGTAACACCTAAGAAGGTAATTTTTTTATTTTTAATTTTATTTTTTAAAATTTTACTTATCCTATTTAAAAGAAGATCAGATCTTTTATTATTAGAATTAATAACTGTATTAATTACAGATAGAGAAGATTTAAATTTTTTTGCAGTATCGATCAAAGCTCTCGTATCCTTGGGGAAGCATGATCCGCCATAGGCAGGTCCCGCTCTTAAAAATCTGCTACCTATTCTATTATCAGTACCAATTCCTATCGATACATCTTCAACATTGATATCTAATTTTTCACATAAATTAGCTAATTCATTTATAAAAGTTATTTTAGTAGCTAGAAAAGCGTTTGATGCATATTTGATTAGCTCTGCCGCTCGTCTTGATGTATTAATATACTTTGCCCCTTTTGAAATCAAAGGTGAATATAAATTTTTTAAGATTTTGTTGGATTTTTTTTCAGATGTGCCAATTACAACTCTATCTGGATAAATAAAATCTCTAATGGCTTCACCCTCTCTTAAAAACTCTGGATTTGACACCACACTAAATAGTTTTTTTTTAACATTATTTGAAATTATTTTTTCCACTTTATCACCAGTCATTACAGGAACAGTTGATTTATTAATTATTATTTTAAAAGATTTAATATTTTTACCAATTTCTTTTGCTACTGAATAAACTTGAGATAAATCAGCTTCATATTTATTCTTTTTAGTTGGAGTACCCACACAAATAAAGATAATATCTGCTTTTTGAACTGATTCAGCAAGATTTGATGAAAACTTTAATCTTCCAGATTTATAATTTTTTTTTACTAACTCTTCTAAACCTGGTTCATAAATTGGTATAATAGATTTTCTTAATTTATTTATTTTAGTTATATCTTTATCAACACATATAACATCATTGCCAAGATCAGCAAAACATGTGCCGCTGACTAAACCAACGTAGCCAGTACCTACCATACATAATTTCATAGTTTTGATATTTCCAAAGATGATTTTATATAACCACTCATAGTGCCACAGTCCAAATATTTACCGGCAAAATTATGACCAATAAACTTATGATTATTATTAATTAAATCTCTTATTGCATCAGTAATATGTATTTCACCGCCTATACCTTTTTTTTGTTTTTTTAATTTTAAAAAAATCTCCTTAGGCAATATGTACCTACCTATTACTGCATTATTAGATGGAGCATCACTAATTGATGGTTTTTCAATTACATCTTTAATAATAAAATTTTTTTTATTAATTTGTTTTTTAATTGAATATATTCCCCATCTACTAATATCTTGTTTTTTAACTTTAATTGAAGCCATAACTGAACAGTTATTTCTTTTATGTATAGAAATCATATCCCTCGAACAGTTTTTTTTTAAAATAAGATCATCTGGAAATAACATTAAGAAATGTGATGATTTTATTAATTTTCTTACTTTCAATACCGCATCTCCGGTTCCAAGTGGTTTATTTTGATATACAAATTTTATTTTATTTTTAAATGAAAGTATTTTTTTATATTCTTTTTTAATACGACTATCTTTTTTATTTTTTATAATAGTTTTAAAAAATTTATCATTGTAAAAATATTTTCTGATAAGTTTTTTTTTATTTGATATAACAAATATGATTTCTTTAATACCTGCTTCTTTACATTCATCTAAAATATATTCTAAACCAGGTTTGCCGTTTATTGGTAATAATTCCTTTGGAAATACACTAGTTAGAGGCAACAATCTAGTACCTAATCCAGCAAGTGGTATTATTGCTTGTTTGATCATAATGTAATATTTAATCAAGTATCATAAATGAAAATTTTTAAAAGCTTTAATATTTTAAATAAGGAAATTAATTTCAATGAGAAGGTAGGTTTCGTTCCTACAATGGGAGCGCTTCATAGTGGTCATTTAAATTTAATAAAAGAAGCAAAGAAAAAAACTAAAAAAGTACTAGTAAGTATATACGTAAATCCTACCCAATTTAATAATAAAAAGGATTTCCAAAATTATCCTCGAAATTTTAATAAAGACATTATTATTCTTAAAAAGCATAAAGTTGATTACCTTTTTATACCAAATCATAAAGAAATTTACAAAAATGGAATTATAAAAAAATTTAAAATTTTTAAAAAAGATAAAGTTTTATGTGCAAAAAGTAGAAATGGACACTTTGAAGGAGTCTTAACTGTAGTAAATAGATTTATGCATGAGATAAAATCTAAGTATATATTTTTTGGAAATAAAGACTTTCAGCAGGTTTATTTAATTAAAAAATATTTACAAGACAAATTCGATACTAAAATTAAAATATGCAAAACAATAAGAAATAAAAATAAACTTCCATTATCTTCAAGAAATATATTGTTATCAAATTCTTCTTTAAAAAGATCTGAGAAAATATCAAATCTTTTGTTTAATTTTAAAAATAAAATATTAAAAAAAGCTAAAAATGTTAAATTAAAAAATTCCTATAAAAAAAAAATTATAAAATTATGTGATAAATTGGAATATTTTGAAATAAGAAATTCTGGAAATCTATCATCAAACATAGACAAAAAAAAATTCAAAATATTTGTTGCCTATTATCAAAAAAATGTAAGATTAATTGATAATGTTTGATTAATAGAAAAAATATGCACCAATACCTAGAAATGACAAAAATCCAATTACATCTGTAATTGTTGTTACAAAAACACTAGACGCAATAGCGGGATCAACTTTAAATTTTTTCAGTCCTATTGGTATTAAAATTCCAAACAAGCCTGCTACAATCATATTAAGGACCATTGATATAGAAATAATCAAAGACAAAATTACATCTTGGAACCATAATTGTACTATTGCTGCACTTATAATTGCAAAAATAATTCCATTTAGAATACCGATTGAAAATTCTTTAATTATATTTTGTGTAAAATTATTTTCAGTTAAATCATTTGTTGCAATAGCTCGGACGGTAACAGCCAGAGTTTGCATACCAGCATTTCCACCCATGGATGCTACAATTGGCATCAAAAATGCTAGAGCAACCATTTGTTCAATTGTTGCACCAAATAAACTTATAACCCAAGTAGCCAAAAAGGCTGTAAATAAATTTAATAACAACCAATTAAATCTTCTTTTTGTTTTTGTCACTATACCATCTGTAATTTCTTCATCCCCAACACCAGCCAATCTTAAAGCATCTTCTTCAGCTTCTTCTGCAAGTACTGTTAAAACATCATCATTTGTGATCATTCCAACAAGTTTATTATTTTTATCAACCACACATGCTGAATTAAGATTATAATTTTCAAACATTCTACCCACCTCTTCTCTATCCATGTCAACAGGTATTAAAAATTGTGTCTCGTTGGTAATAGTAATCATTTTAGTTTCTCTTGGTGTTCTTAATACTTTTGATGAAGGTACCGTACCTATCGGTTTAAATTCATTATCTACGATAAATATTTCCAAAAACTCTTCGGGTAAATCTCTATTCTCTCTTAAGTAGTCAATTGTTTGGCCTACGGACCAATTACTAGGGATTGCTGTGAACTGCCTTTGCATTAACCTGGCGGCACTATCTTCCGGATAACTTAAGCTTTCTAACAAAACAAATCTGTCTTTTGGAGGAAGTGAGCTAAGTATGTCATTTTTATTTTTTTCATCTAAATTTTCTAAAATTTTGATTGAATCATCTGAGTCAAGATTCTTTAAAATAAAAACTATGCTTTCATTTGATAAATATTTTGTGATTTCAGTCTGTATAGCTTCGTTTAATTCAATAAATATTGATGGATCTATTCTAAAATTACTTAATTTAATTAATTTTTCTCTATCATCTTGAGATAAATGTTCAATTATATCTGCAGCATCAGCTGGGTGCATTTCTTTAAAAGAGTTATTTATAAATGTCGCATCACTGCTTGAAATTTTTTCAGTAATTACTTTTATATATTCCTTATTAAATTCAAAATTTACAATTTTATCTTTGCTTTTTTTTATTAAACTCATGACTGATATTCCTAGTTTTTTTAAGCGATATCCTTATATTACAAATTTAAAATGAGTATAGAGATAAAAATATCAATAAAACCAGTAGATTATTCTAAAGCTATGAGCTTGCTAGAAAAAAGGTTGCAAAAAGTAATTAATCATAGTGGAAAGGAATTTATATGGTTTTTGGAACACAAAAAAGTTTATACCGCTGGTACAAGTTATACTAACTCTGATATTTTAGATAAATCTATTAAAATAGTTAAAACATCAAGAGGTGGTAAAATTACATGTCACTCACCAGGACAGTTAGTATGTTATTTTGTAATAGATTTAAATAAGAGAGAGAAAGATATTAGAAAATTTATAATAACTCTAGAAAATTCAATTATTGAAACGTTTAAAGAGTTTAAAATTGAAACCAATAGCGATAGAAATAATATTGGTATTTGGTTGAGTCATAATAATGAAAATAAAAAAATTGGAGCAATAGGTATTAGAGTAAAAAAATGGGTTGCTTATCACGGATTTTCTATAAATATAAACAATGATCTTGAATACTTTAAAAAAATAATCCCATGTGGTGTTAGAGATAAAAGAGTAGTTTCATTAAAAGATATTTCAAAAGTTAAATATACTGATTTTTTACGACAACTAGAAAAAAAATTAGTTAAAAACCTTTCAGTTTCAAATTATTCTTAATTAAAATATTTTTAAAGTAATCTGGTATATCAGCTTTAAAAGAATATTTTTTATTATTTAAAATAAACCGCAAATGATAAGCATGTAACATTAATTGATTTTTTTTACTTGTTTTTTTTATAAAATATTTATTATCACCTATTATGGGGCAACCAAGATCAATTAAATGCTTTCTTATTTGATGCTTTCGACCTGTAATAGGTTTTAGTTTAAACAAACTTAACTTATTATTTGTGTCAATAACTTCATAGTTTGTTGTTGCTCTCTCATAAATTTTTCTTGTTCCTTCATATCTAATTAATTTATTATCAATTGTATCTTTATATTTATCAATATGGCCAGATGACAATGCTATATAAGTTTTATGTATTTTTCTAATTCTAAATAATGATGTTAGTTGTTGAGCTGTTTCACGATTTTTTGCTATTATTAATATTCCTGATGTATCTTTATCTATTCTATGGACAATATAAGGTTTTGTATTTTCAAAAAAACTGCTGTTTGAAAAAATATTAACTATATTTTCTTTTATCTTTGTTCCACCTTGTACGGGTAATCCTGCTTTTTTATTAATAACAATAAAATTTGAATTATTTTCAATTATTTCGTTTTCTACTTCTTTTATGTAATTTTTATTTGGTATAAATTTCTTAATATTTTTTTTCAAATTTTTATAGGAAATATTAAATAAGAAAATTTTATCAAATTTTTTTAACTTATATGAACTTTTTACTTTTTTTTTATTAACTTTGATTTTGCCATTACGAAGATCTTTTTCAATTAGGCTTTGGGGTATTTTCATTAAATTAATTTTAATCCATCTGTCTATTCTTAAACCTGATGAGTAATTATCAATTTTAATTACCTCTAGCATTTAGTTTATGATTTATGTTTACGCTGATTTTTTTTCTTGAATTGGTTCTTCTTTAATTTTGTTATCTGTCTTGTTTTTTTTTCTATCTACTCTTTTTGCTGCCACATCTCTATCTACAAACTCTATGATTGCCATAGGTGCATTATCTCCATATCTAAAACCAGCTTTAATTATTCTTGTATATCCACCTTTTCTAGTTTCATATCTTTTTGATAAAGTTTTTCGAATTTTATTTACAGTTTTTATATTTTGTAATTTAGAGACAAGTTTTTTTGTATTTGCTAAAGAATCTTTTTTACCAATAGTAATAAGCTTTTCTGCTTCTGGTCTTAAAACTTTAGCTTTTGGTAGTGTAGTAGTAATTTGCTCATATTTTACTAAAGAATTAAGCATATTTTTAATTAGAGCCTTTCTGTGTTCAGAAGTTCTGTTTAATTTCTTATAACCTAGTCTGTGTCTCATTAATTAAATCGCGTCCTCTAGTTTTTTTGATAATTCAGCAATATTATCTGGAGGCCAATTCGGTATTTCCATACCTAAATATAAAGACATTCCATTTAAAACTTCTTTAATTTCATTTAAAGATTTTCTTCCAAAATTTGGGGTTCTAAGCATTTCTCCTTCTGATTTCTGAACTAAATCACCAATATAAATTATATTATCATTTTTTAAGCAATTCATAGATCTGACTGAAAGTTCTAATTCATCAACTTTTCTTAAAAGATTTTGATTAAATTCAGGTTCTTTTGGTTGATCTTGAATTTTAACTTCTTGTGGTTCATCAAAATTTACAAACATTTTTAACTGATCTTGAAAAATTCTAGCGGAATATGCTAAAGCATCTTCTGCAGTTATTGATCCATTTGTTTCAATTTCCATTGTAAGTTTATCATAATCGAGAGCTTTACCCTCTCTAGCTGTGCTAACAGAATAAGATACTTTTTTAACAGGACTGAACAACGAATCTATAGGTATTAAACCTAAAGGAGGTTCTTCAGGTTTATTTTGCTCGGCAGACACATATCCTTTTCCATTACTAACAAATAATTCCATATGAAATTTCGTATTTTCATCTAAGTTACATATAACTAAATCAGGATTTAGTATTTCAATATCAGATACAGGAGTTATTTGTGATGCTTTAATTTCACCAGGTCCAGTTGCATCTAGTATTAATTTTTTATTGCCCTCTAAATTACTTTTCAATGCTAAAGATTTAATGTTTAGAACTATATCAGTAACGTCTTCTCTCACACCTTTAATGGAACTATATTCGTGTTGTACACCATCAATCTGAATAGCAGTTACAGCTGTACCTCTAATTGATGATAACAATATTCTTCTTAAAGAATTACCAATTGTTAACCCATAACCTTTTTCTAAAGGCTCAGCAATAACTTTAGCAAAAGTTTTATCATCATTTTGATCTATATCTATTTTTGATGGTTTAATTAATGCTTTCCAATTTTTTATATTAACATTAGCAGTTTCCATATTAAACTCTCCTTTTTTTTGGTGGTCTAGTTCCGTTATGTGGCATAGGTGTAGTATCTTTAATCGATGTAATTTTAAAACCTCTTGCTTGAAGAGCTCTTAAAGCAGTTTCTCTACCAGATCCAGGGCCTTTTACTTCAACTGATAAAACTTTCATTCCACATTCTAAAGCTTTAACTGCAGCAGCATCAGCTGCAACTTGCGCAGCATATGGTGTTGATTTTCTTGAACCCTTAAAACCTTTTTGACCAGCGGATGCCCATGACACTACATTTCCATTTGTATCAGCTATCGAGACAATCGTGTTATTAAAAGTAGACTGCACATATGCTATACCATTAAGAATATTTTTTTTTGTATTCTTTTTTTTTTTGTAGTTTTTTTTTTTAACAGACTCTTTATCTTTATTTTTATCTATTGACTTTTCTTTGATTTCTTCTTTGGCCATATATTATTTTTTAAGTGGTGTTAACTTTTTTCCAGCAATTGCTATAGCTTTACCTTTTCTTGTTCTTGCATTGCATCTTGTTCTTTGACCTCTTACTGGTAATTTTTTTTTATGTCTTGTACCTCTGTAACATGCTAAATCAATTAACCTTTTAATACTTAATGAGTTATCACGTCTTAAATCACCTTCAACAGTAAAATTTCCGTCAATAAACTCTCTTATTTTTAAGATTTCATCGTCTGTAAGTTCATTTACTCTTTTTGAGGGTGGTATATTTAAAGCTTTACATATTTGAAATGAAAATTTATCTCCTATTCCATATATATAAGTTAGTCCAATGTGAACCAATTTATTCTGTGGAATATTTACACCTGCAATACGAGCCATAATTTTTGTGATAAATTGTGCCTTTTATATAATAAGTTTAATCAATGTCAACGTCTTAAACATTGATAAAAGTGTCTATTTTTCTAGTTATTTCTTCAATTTTTTGACTTCCGTCAATCTCATGAAAATTTGGATTTTTAGAATAGAAATTTAACACAGGTTTAGTTGTTTTCATATACGTGTCATATCTTTTGAGAATTGTATCTAATTCATCATCTGTTCTTTTTTCAATAGTCTTTCTTTTTGTAATTCTTTCAATTATATCGTTTTTGTTAACGTTAAGAAAAAAAATTAAACCTATATTTTGATTTGAATCAGATAAAAATAAATCTAGATTTTTAGCTTGGCTTAATGATCTAGGGTAACCATCAAATATTAATTTATTTTTTTTTTTTGGATCAAATATGTGTTTTTTTATAAGATTGTTGACTATTTCGTCACTTATAAATTTCCCATCATTCATATCATTAATAATTTTTCTTCCTATTTCAGTATCTTGCTTAATTTCATTTCTTAACATCTCTCCAGTTGAAACTTGAAATCCATTTATTTTTTCTATTAAATGTCTAGATTGAGTGCCTTTTCCAGCACCAGGAGGACCAAATAAAATAATATTCACTTATTTTCCAAATTGAGTTTTTTTAATTAATTGCTCATATTGTGAACTCATTAATCTTGTTTGAATTTGAGTTACAGTATCTATTGCAACAACTACAACAATTAGAATTGATGTACCACCTAAATAAAAAGGTATTGGATAATTTGCAATTAAAAATTCTGGCATTAAACAAACTAGAGTTAAATACAACGCACCAATGGTTGTTAATTTTGTCAAAATATTCTCTATATAAATAGCAGTACTTTCACCTGGCCTAATACCAGGAATAAAACCGCCGTACTTTCTTAGATTTTCTGCAGTTTCATTTGGGTTAAAAGTTATAGAGGTATAAAAAAAAGTAAAAAATATTATTCCTGATGCATATAACAGCATATAAAGAGGTTGTCCTTGTGAAAAAAAAGAAGCAATATCTAAAAAGGTTTCATTCTCAGAGATATTAAAGTTTGAAAATGTAATCGGTAATAGTAATAGAGCAGATGCAAAAATTGCAGGTATAACTCCAGCTGAATTTATTTTAAGTGGTAAGTGTGATGAATCTCCCCCATAAATTTTATTTCCTACTTGTCTTTTTGGGTAATTAATAGGTATTTTTCTTAATGCTCTTTCCATAAATACTATAAACATTATTGTTAGAATTAAAATTACAAATATAGATATTATAACTATTGTAGATAATGCCCCAGTTCTTCCTAATTCAAATGTTGTAGCTAAAGCTCTTGGTATTTCAGCTACTATTCCCGAAAAAATAATAAGCGAAATTCCATTACCTATACCTCTTTGAGTAATTTGCTCACCAAGCCACATTAGGAACATTGTTCCAGCAACAATAGTTGTGACTGTTGATATTTTAAAAAAAATTCCAGGATTAATTACTAAATTAGCAGATGATTCCAAACCAACAGATAGTCCATATCCTTGAACTGTAGCTAACAGAACAGTTCCATACCTTGTAATTTGAGTAATTTTTTGTCTACCTTTTTCGCCTTGAGATTTCAAATTTTTAAAATAATCAGATACACCAGTCAGGAGTTGAACAATAATGGAAGAGGATATGTAAGGCATAATACCTAATGCAAAAATTGCCATTCTGCTAATAGCGCCGCCAGCAAAAACATTGAACATTCCTAATAATCCTTTTTGATTACCTTCCATTAGTGTTTGAAGTTGGCCTGGGTCAATACCTGGCAAAGGTACAAATGTACCCAATCTATATATAGCCAATATAAATATTGTGAATAAAATCCTATTTCTTAAATCGTTTTGACTACTTGAGCTCATTAAGAATTATTTTTAGATATAAAGGTTGATCCTGTTTTAGTTAATTTATCTTTTGCTGATTTTGATAATAAATCTGTATCTAAATTTATTTTGCCTGAAAAATCACCATTTCCTAAAATTTTAAATTTAGTGATATTTTTTTTAATAATTTTTTTCAATTTTAGCATTTTTAAATCTATTTTAGAGTCAGTCGGTATAATTTTTTTATCTATTAATAATTGAATTTTTGATAAATTTAAGATTGCTGTTTTTTCTTTATTTTTAATTGGATTAAATCCTCTTTTGGGTAATCTTCTGTATAAAGGCATTTGACCACCTTCAAAACTTTTAATTGCAACTCCGCTTCTTGATTTTTGACCTTTTACTCCTCTGCCTGAAGTTTTTCCTTTACCACTTCCAATACCTCTGCCTAGTCGTTTTTTAATCTCTTTTGTTTTTAATTTAAGATTTAATTTCATGCTATCCTCTTTTCTCGACTATTTCTGCAATTTTTTTATTTCTTGAAAGAGATATTGTTTTTGGAGAATGTTGTAATCTTAAAGCTTTTATGCATGCTCTTATTACATTGTGAGGATTACCTGTTCCCAAAGATTTGGCTACAATATCTTTAATACCTAAAACTTCACATATAGCTCTTATTGGTCCGCCTGCAATTATACCAGTTCCCTTAGGTGCTGATCTTAATAGTACTTTACCTGCTCCATCTTTACTAAAAACATCATGATGTAGTGTTCTACCATCCCTTAAAGGAATTTTTATAAGTTTTCTTCTTGCTAATTCATTAGCTTTTTTTATAGCATCAGGAACTTGTTTAGCTTTTGCGTGAGCAATACCTATTTGTCCGTTTTGATTGCCAACAACTACTAGTGCAGAAAAACCAAATCTTCTTCCACCCTTAACTACTTTGGTTATTCTATTTATGTGAACTAACTTTTCTATAAAATCACTATTATTTTTTTCCATATGTTAAAATTCCAATCCATTTTTTCTTAAAGTTTCAGCAAATATTTTTATTCTACCATGATATTTAAATGTACTTCTATCAAAGTATACTTTAGTTATATTTTTTTCTTTTGCTTTTTCGGCTAATTTTGCTGCTACTATTTCAGATAATTCAGACTTTTTCTTATTTTTTTCTTTCAAATCCTTTATATTAGATGTAGCTGATATTATAGTTTTATTATTTTTTTCATCAATTATTTGTGCCGAAATATTTTTTAAAGATCTAAATACTGCTAATCTCATCCTATTATTTGGATTATTTCTTTTTAATTTACTTCTTATTCTAAATCTTTTTCTATCTTTAGTATTTAATTTCATTATTTCTTTTTTCCTTCTTTTCTTAGAACATATTGACCTTGCTCTTTAATTCCTTTACCTTTGTAAGGCTCAGTTTTTTTAAATGATTTAATTTTTGCAGTTACTGAACCCACTAGCTGTTTATCAGAACCTGATACTTTGATTGTTGTTTGTTTTTCTACCACAATTTTAATTCCCTCTGGAATCTTATAATTTACATCATGGCTAAATCCTATTTGTAAATTTAACATATTACCTTTAACTGCTGCCCTAAATCCAACGCCTGAAAGTTCTAATATTTTTGTATATCCTTCATTTATACCTTTTATTGCATTATTTATTAAACTTCTGTTTAAACCCCATATTCTTTTAGTATCTTGGTTAATAACTTTTGGTTTAATAGACACTTCTTTTCCATCATTAATATTAAGTTCAAATAAATTCATATCCAAATGTAAATTATTTTTTCCTAATGGTCCTTCCATTTTTAAATATGCTCCCTCTAGTGAAACTTTCACTTTGTCTGGAATAGAAATATTTATTTTACCAATTTTCGACATTAAAATACCTTACAGATTATTTCTCCGCCTACTTGGTTTTTTCTTGCATCCTGATCAGTCATTACTCCTTTTGGGGTTGAAATAATTGCTATACCTAATCCATTGCTTACTTTAGGCAAACTTTCAGCACTAGAAAAAATTCTTCTTCCCGGTTTTGATACTCTTTGAATAGAATTTATGACTGGATTTCCTGAATTATATTTCAGATTAATCATTAAATTATCTTTTCCATTTTCTTCCTCAATTTTATAATCAATAATGTAACCTTCATTCTTTAAAACATCGGCTATTTTTGCTTTAAACTTAGAAGATGGTATTTGTACTTTTTTATAATTTCTTACACTAGCATTTTTAATTCTAGCTATCATATCACCTATTGGATCACTTAAACTCATCTATACTCCTTTACCAACTTGATTTTACCATTCCTGGAATTTTACCCTCTAAAGTTAATTTTCTTAGAGCAATTCTGGAAATTTTAAGTTTTCTATATACGCCGTGTGGTCTACCAGTAATTTGACATCTATTCACAACACGTGTTTTAGACGAATTTCTTGGTAATTTTGATAGTTTTTGTTGTGCTTTAAATCTTTCTTCTAAAGGTAGTTTTTTGTCCATAATAATTTTTTTAAGTTTTTTTCTCTTATTTAAAAGTCTGTCGGAAAGTTTAATTCTTCTGTTATTTTTATTTATTGAGCTTAATTTTGCCATTAATTATTCTCCTTTTGTATGAATGGAAAATTGAATTGTTTTAATAGTTCATAACTGTGTTTAACATCTTGAGATTTTATAACGACAGTAATATCCAATCCTCTTGTTTTATCAACTTTATCAAAGTTTACTTCAGGAAATATAATGTGTTCTTTAATTCCAAAAGAATAGTTTCCATTTTTATCAAAACCTTTAGAAGATAGGCCTCTAAAGTCTTTTATTCTAGGTAAAGCAATATTTACTAGTCTATCTAAAAATTCAAACATTCTATCTTTTCTTAATGAAACTTTTAGGCCTGAGCTAGTTCCTTTTCTTGTTTTAAAATTTGATATTGATTTTTTAAATTTTGTTATTTGTGGTTTTTGTCCAGATATAAGTGATAGATCATTTTCACACGCCTTAATAATTTTACTATCGTTGCCGTCTAAGCCTAAGCCCATATTAATTACAATTTTTTCAATTTTTGGACCCATTATTGAATTTTTGTATCCAAATTTATTTTTTAAGTTTGGTATAATTTCTTTTTTGTAAACATCTTTAAGTCTTGGTGTCATGATTTAGCTTTCTTTACTTTTTTATCTTCTTTTTTTATGTTTATAGTTACTAGGTTTGAAATATTTATAAAATTTTCTTTAGTAATTATTCCACCTTTCTTTTCTTTAGTCGTTTTCATGTGTTTTTTAACTAAATTTAAGCCTTTAACTTTTGCTCTATTATTAGATCTATCTATCTCAATTATTTCACCTTCTTTTTTTTTGTCTTTTCCAATTAACACTTTTACTTTTGACCCTTTTTTAATCATTTATAATACCTCTGGTGCTAAAGATATAATTTTCATTTGACCTCTTACTCTAAGCTCTCTTGTTACTGGTCCAAATATTCTTGTACCGATAGGTTCACCCTTATCATCCGTTAAAACAGCTGCATTATTATCAAATTTTACTTTTGATCCATCATTTCTGTGGATTCCTTTTTTTACACGAACTACTACTGCATTATGTACAGAACCTTTTTTTACTTTTCCTTTAGGTATTGCTTCTTT
>CACDSN010000019.1 GCA_902555465.1 uncultured Pelagibacteraceae bacterium | reverse complement strand
CAATTGATTTCATTAATGGCACTAAAACATATTTAACTAACAGTATTCATAATCATATACCTAAAACTGGAGATATGATAATCTTTCCAAATAATTTAATGCATACCGCATATCCATTTAATGTAGATGGTGAAAGAAGATCTTTTTCTTTCAATATTGATTTAGATATTAAAATAAAAAAAATTTTAAATGGCTGATAAACAAAAAAATGTATTAGGTGAGGACCTTGAAGAATGCTCTATGAACCCACTCACAGGCTGGTATAGAGATGGTTGTTGTAATACAGACAATAATGACAACGGTGTTCATACAGTATGTGCTAAAGTAAATACAGATTTTTTAGAATGGCTTAAAGAAGCAGGCAATGATTTAATTACACCTCACCCAAACTTCGGATTTCCTGGATTAAAAGATGGAGATAGTTGGTGCGTGTGTGCTGGTTGGTATGCTAAAGCAGTTGAGGCTGGTAAAGGTTGTCCAATTTATTTAAAAAAAACTCATGAGAAAACATTAAAGCTAATTCCAATAAAAATTTTAAAAAAACACGCAATAGATTTATCTTAATCTACATATTTCCATATTTAGGACCGCCCCCACCTTCCGGTGTAACCCAGGTAATATTTTGGGAAGGCTCTTTAATATCACATGTTTTGCAATGAATACAATTTTGAGAATTAATTACAAATTTTGCTAAATCATTTTCATACTGAACTTCATAAACTCCTGCGGGACAATATCTTTGGGCAGGTTCATCATATTTATCTAAAGTATATTTTATAGGAAGTTCAGGGTCTTTTAATTTTAAATGTACTGGCTGATTGTCAGTGTGATTGGTCCCTGTCAAATACACAGAACTTGTTTTATCAAATGTTATAATATTGTCTGGTTTTGGATAATCAATTTTAGGCATTTTATCTGCCATTTTTAAAGTTTCGTGATCAGCATGCTTATGTCTTAATGTAAATGGAAGTTTTCCTCTAAATAAAATTTGGTCAATACCAGTAAATATAATTCCTAATATTAAACCCCAACTAAAACTTGGCTTAACGTTTCTAGCCTCGTGGAGTTCTTTATATACCCAAGATTTATTAAATTTTTCTTCATAAACAGAGAGGTTTTTTACTCTCTTTAATGTGATCAATTATCGCTTCAGCTGCAATCATTCCACTTTTCATAGCAGTGTGAGAACCTTTAATTTTAGGCATGTTTAAAGTTCCAGCATCACAACCAATAAGCAATGCGCCGGGCATATACATTTTAGGTAAACTTTGAAGACCACCCTCAATAAGGGCTCTCGCACCATAGGATATTCTTTTTCCTCCCTCTAACATTTTTTTAATTGCAGTATGAGTTTTAAATCTTTGAAATTCATCAAAAGGAGATAAATGAGGATTTTGATAATCTAATCCAATAACGTAACCAAGATATACTTGTTTATTTTGAGCATGATATACAAAGCTTCCACCATAAGTATTTTTATCTAATGGCCAACCTGCGGTATGCATTACTAAGCCTTCTTCATGATTTTTTTCATTTACTTCCCAAATTTCTTTGAAACCAATTCCATATTGTTGTGGATCTTTTCCTTTGCTTAGATCAAATTTTTTTATTAACTCTTTACCTAAGTGACCTCTGCAACCTTCTGCAAAAACTGTTACCTTCGCATGAAGTTCCATCCCAGGTTCAAAGCTGTCTTTTTTATTTCCCTCTTTATCTAAACCCATATCTTGAGTTGCAACTCCTTTTACAGATCCATCATCATGATATAAAATCTCACTAGCAGGAAACCCTGGAAATATTTCTACACCTAATGCTTCAGCCTGTTCTGCAAGCCATCTACATAAATTTGCAAGACTAATAATATAATTTTTATGATTTTGTTGAACTTTAGGTAATAACCAAGTAGGCCAACTCAAAGATTTTTCTTTTCCTAAAAAAAGAAATTTTTCTTTGCTTACTTTAGTTTGAATTGGTGCATTTAATTCTTTCCAATTTGGGAATAATTCATCTAAGGCTCTAGTTTCAAAAACATTACCTGATAAGATGTGTGCACCAATTTCAGATGCTTTTTCTAACAAGCAGACATTAATATCTGGATTTAACTGCTTGAGTTTTATTGCAGTTGAAAGTCCCGACGGTCCGCCACCTACGATTACAACATCGTATTCCATCACTTCTCTGGACATAATGTTATTTTTTATAGTATTTGTTATTTTTGTATAGTGTTTAATTTGTTCAACTCTGCTAGGAATTTTGGCAGTGCATCAAACAAATCAGCTTCTAAGCCATAATCCGCAACACTAAAAATTGGAGCCTCTCCATCCTTATTTATTGCGACAATTATCTTGCTCTCTTTCATTCCCGCTAAGTGCTGAATAGCGCCAGATATTCCTACCGCAATATATAAATCTGGAACTACTACTTTCCCTGTTTGACCAACTTGATGATCATTTGTTATATATCCTGCATCCACAGCAGCTCTTGAGGCACCTATTGCTGCGTTTAATTTATCAGCAACATCTTGTATTAATTTAAAATTTTCTCCACTCTGCATCCCTCTTCCACCAGAAATAACTATTCGTGCAGTGCCTAGCTCTGGTCTATCAGATTTAATTTCTTCCTTTTTAATGAATTTTGTATGATTTGATTGTTCTCCAGCATCTCCTTTAACTATTTCAGCAGAACCTCCAGATGTTTCTGCGGGTTCAAATGATGTAGGTCGTATTGTAATACATTTCTTTGCATCATTGCTTTTGACTGTTGCAAAGGCATTTCCTGCATAAATAGGTCTTAAAAATGTATCAGCAGATATAACTTTTATTATATCGCTCACTTGAGAAATATCCAATAAAGCTGCTATTCTTGGCATTAGGTTTTTACCAAAAGTATTTGCTGAGCAAACTATATGTGAATAATTCTCAGCATGTTTAATTACAGCAGAAGTAAAATTTTCAGCAATATAATTATTATAAATTTCGTTATCCACATGAATTACTTTTTTAACATTAGGAATTTCAGAAATTGATTTTGCAACAGACTCTGAGTTATGACCTAAGACTAAGACATGTAAATCTGGGTCTATTTGAGATGCCGCAGTGATAGCATTTAAAGTAAATGGTTTTACTTCCTTATTATTATGTTCTGCTATTAGAAGTGATGACATTATATTACTTTAGCCTCATTTTTTAATTTTTGAACTAATTCTTCAACATTTGCGACTTTTATTCCCGCTTTTCGTTTTGGTGGTTCCTCAACTTTAATTTGATCTATTCTAGGTTTTGTATCAATACCTAAATCTGCAGCATTTATTTGTTCAATTGGTTTTTTTTTAGCTTTCATTATATTCGGTAAAGATGCATATCTTGGTTCATTTAATCTTAGATCACATGTTATAATTGCTGGAACATTGACCTCTATAGTTTCTAATCCTTCATCCACCTCTCTTGTAACTTCTAGAGTTTTATCTTTAACCTCTATTTTTGATGCAAATGTTGCTTGGGGCCAATTGAGTAAAGCTGCTAGCATTTGACCTGTTTGATTACAATCATCATCTATTGCTTGTTTCCCCATAAATACTAAATCTGGTTTTTCTTTATCTACTATCTTTTGTAAAATTTTTGAAACAGCTAATGGTTCAATGACACCATCAACTTTCACATGTATTCCTCTATCAGCACCAACAGCTAGTGCTTTTCTTACTGTCTCTTGTGCTTTTTCTTCTCCAACAGTAATTGCAACAATCTCTTTTGCTTTTCCTGACTCTTTTATTTTAACTGCCTCTTCAACTGCATTGTCATCGGGTGGATTAGTTGACATTTTTACGTTGTCTGTAACTACACCAGTATTATCCTCTTTAACTCTTACTTGTACATTGTAATCAATTACTCTTTTTACTGCGACTAAAATTTTCATTAAGCTCTCAATAATTTATTTTCAGGATCATATGGACTTTCATCTAGAATTGTTGCTTCGTGCATTTTTCCTAAAATGTCAATCTTCAATTTTTGCCCAGGGTTTCCTAATTCTGGTTTTACCATTCCTAAAGCAATGGATTTATTTAATCTAAATCCAAAATCTCCACCTGTTGCTCTGCCAATGACGGAACCATTCTCATATATAGGATTATTTCCTAATACATCAGCATCTGTGGTATTATGAATTTCTAATGTAACTAATTTATTTGCAAATCCTTTTTCTCTCCATTGATTAAGTGCTTCTAAACCGATAAAACTTCCTTTGTTTGGATGAATAAATCTATCAAGTCCACTCTCATATGGAGAATATTCAATTGATAATTCAGTCCCTACTAGTTTGTAGGATTTCTCCACTCTAAGACTATTCATTGCTCTAATTCCATAAGGTTTTAAACCTAAGTCTGTTCCTGCATCCATTAATTTATCAAATATATGGTTTTGATACTCGATTGGATGATGTAATTCCCAACCTAATTCTCCAACAAAATTTACTCTCATAGCGTTAACTGGAGCTTGTCCGACATCTACCATTTTCGAGCTTAACCATTTGAAATTTTCATTTGTAAAATCATCAGTTGATACTCTCTGCATTAAATCTCTGGCTTTTGGACCTGATACAACTAAAACTCCCATACTATTTGTTAAATTTTCAAATATAACAGACCCATCTTTTGGCATCCATTTATGTATCCAGTCATGGTCTAATCTTTGAAAAGCCCCCGCTGATACTAAATAAAAACTATTTTCAGACTCTCGCATAATAGTAAATTCAGAGTGAACACCACCTTTAGTATTTAAAGCATGACATAAATTAATTCTTCCAACTTTCTTTGGTAATTTATTTGCAACAAGTTTGTCTAAAAATTCCTCCGCCCCTGGTCCTTTAATTCTACATTTTGCAAAAGCCGACATGTCTAATAAACCAACATTTTCTTTAACATTTTTGCACTCTCTTTCTATTGCTTTAAACCAATTAGATCTTCTAAATGACCAATCATCCTCTTGTTTCATTCCATCAGTTGCAAAAAAGTTTGGCCTTTCCCATCCAAATTTTTGACCAAAAACTGCTCCAAGATTTTTCATTCTGTCATAACACGGTGCGGTTCTTAAAGGTCTTGCTGCCCCTCTTTCTTCATCTGGATAGTGGATAATAAAAACATTTCTGTAAGCTTCTTCATTCTTTTCTTTTAAATATGATTTAGAACAGTAGTCACCGTATCTTCTTGGCTCAACTCCAAGCATATCAATTGTTGGTTCACCATCAACGATCCATTCTGCTAATTGCCAACCTGCTCCACCTGCTGCAGTAATTCCAAAACTATGTCCCTCATTAATCCAGAAATTTTTTAGACCCCAAGCTGGTCCAACAATTGGATTTCCATCAGGTGTATAACAAATTGCTCCGTTATAAACTTTTTTAACTCCAACTTCTCCAAAAGCTGGAACCCTGTGTATTGCTCCTTCAATATGAGGTGCAAGTCTATCTAAATCTTCTTGAAATAATTCATATTCAGAATCTTTTGTTGGTCCATTAACATAACAACATGGTGCACCATCTTCATATGGACCTAAAATTAAACCACCAGCCTCTTCTCTCATATACCATCTGCTATCACTATCTCTTAAAACTCCCATTTCAGGAAGACCATCTTTTTTTCTCTTTTGAATTTCTGGATGCGGTTCAGTTACAATGTATTGATGTTCGACTGGTATAACTGGAATATCTAAACCAACCATTTTTCCAGTTTGTCTTGCAAAGTTTCCAGAACATGAAATTATGTGTTCACATTCAATAGATCCTTTGTCTGTTTCAACTACCCAACCATCTTTTGTTTGTTTCATACCGACAACAGTTGTGTTTCTATAAATTTCTGCTCCTCTATTTCTTGCTCCTGTTGCAAGCGCTTGTGTTAAATCTGCAGGTTGAATATATCCATCTTCTGGGTGTTGAATTGCTCCAAGTAAATCTGAAGTATTACATAGAGGCCAGATCTCTTTTACTTGATCAGGAGTTAAAAATTTTACATCAACACCAATTGTTTGTGCAACACCCGCGTATTGATGATATTCATCCATTCTATCTTTGGTACTTGCTAATCTAATATTTGATACAACGCTAAATCCAACGTTTTTTCCAGTTTCTTCTTCTAAAGTTTTGTAAAGGTTAACTGCATACTTATGAAGTTGTCCAACTGAATAACTCATGTTGAATAAAGGAAGTAATCCTGCAGCATGCCAAGTAGATCCTGAGGTTAATTCTTTTCTTTCAACAAGAACAACATCTGACAAACCTTTTTTTGCTAAATGATAAAGTGCGCTTACACCAACAACTCCACCTCCTACTACGACTACTTTAGCTTTTGATTTCATAGCCCGATTCCTACTAAATTTTCAATAATTACGAAACAAATTTCTTTAGATCGTCTGCTACAGTTTAACCTAGATTGAAGATCCTGTGGGAGTTGGTTGAGAGACCGCTGTTGTTAACCAGCAATTATTTAATGGCCCTTCTCCTATGTATTTTTCTACCTGCCACTTAAATTTATAATATTTTTTATCCTTATCTAGAACCGTTACTTCAAAAGTTGCTAATTTATCGTTGTTGTAAACCTCTACTACTTCATGGTCTAAATGATTTATTAACATTGAATAAGAATCGCCCTTTAACATTTTTTTAAAGTTTTCTAGTGGCCCAGTATATTTTTGATTTTGAGGGTGAGCAAATTCCCATGTTTGTTCAATACCTGTGTCCATTTTAGGATTATCGTTTTTCATCAATCCACGTAACTGTATTTTAACAACTTGATAAGGCTCAATACCATTATTAGGTTTGACTATTTCAGCATGAGTAATATTTGAACTTAAGATAAATAATATTAATAATCTAATTAAATTTTTCATAATTTTTCTACTGTATTTCTTACATCATCAAGAAACTTTTTTCTTTTTCCATCTGATACGAATGGAACAGAAAAATATCTTCTATAAATAACATCCGAAATTCCACAAATATTAAATACCCCTCTTCTCAATCTTTTTGTTGGCATGTTTAAAAAAAAAGTTCTGATTGCAAATTGAGGTGATCCATAAGTACAAAATACAATTGCTTTTTTACCTTTTAAGTTGCCTATTGGGTAACCGTAATTTCCAAAGATTTTTTTGAAAGAGAAAGCCCATGGCGGGGATAAAACTTTGTCTATCCAACCTTCAACAATTGCTGGCATTCTAAAGTTCCATATTGGAGCTATTAAAACAATTGCGTCCGCTTCTTCTATTCTTTTTCTATGATCAAGAACAGTTTCATCTGGTTTTTCCCCTGCAAAAATAGGATTAAAATTTTCTTTATACAAATCTACACAATCAACTGTATGCCCAAGTTTTTTTGCAGTTTCTATAAAAGTGTCTTTTATTGCTGCGTTAAATGACTTATCATTATAATGACCATAAACTAAAAATGCTTTGCTCATGAACTCAAAATACATATATCATTAGATAGATCAACAAATTAAAAAATGAAAATTGGATTTATAGGACTCGGAAACGTTGGTGGAAAACTTGCAGGTAGCTTGTTTAGAAATAAATTTGACTTGACTGTATATGATTTAGACAAAAGTGTCGCTGATGAATTTAAATCAAAAGGTGTAAATGTTGCAAATTCTGTTGGTGAACTTGTTAAAAATGTTGACGTTATTATTACATGTTTACCTTCTCCAAAAATTTGTTCAGAGGTTATGCTTAATGAAAATGGAATATTAAAAAATATTTCAAAAGACAAAATTTGGATTGAAATGAGCACAACTGATCAAAAAGAAGTCAACAGACTAGGAAAGCTAATTAAAGAAAAAAATGCAATTCCTTTAGAGGCTCCAGTAAGTGGGGGCTGCCATAGAGCAGCTACTGGAAATATAGCAATATTTGTTGGCGGTGAGAGAAAAACATTTAATAAAGTTCTTCCATTATTAACTTGCATGGGAAGAAAAATACTTCATGTAGGAGAATTAGGTTCGGCTTCAATATTAAAAGTGATTACTAATTATTTAGCATCTGTTCATTTAGCCGCTTTAGGTGAAGCTTGGACTGTTGCTAAAAAGCATAATTTAGATTTAAAAAAAGCTTTTGAGGGAATTAAGATTTCATCAGGTAATTCATTTGTTCACGAAACTGAAAGCCAAGTAATATTAAATGGTTCTTATAATATTAACTTTACTATGGACCTTGTTGAAAAAGATATGTCCCTTTTTAATAAACTTTCAAAAGATCAAGATATTGAATTGGAGATTGCTCCTTTTGTCTTGAATATTTTTAAGGACGCTAAAGAAAAATTTGGGTCTAGAGCTTGGTCATCAATGGTTGTTAAAAGATTAGAAGATAAATATGGTATAAGCTTTAGAGAAAAAGGTTTCCCAGATGAGTTAGTTGATAATGAACCTGAGGAAAAAGGACAGGAGGTTTAAATGTTAGATAAAAGAAAATTTTATATTAATGGTAAATGGGTATCTCCTTCAAAACCAAATGACCTGGAAGTAATAAATCCCTCAAACGAAGATCCCTATGCTGTAATTTCACTTGGATCAAAAGAGGATATTGATAAAGCGGTCAAAGCCGCAAAAACTGCTTTTGAGAGTTGGAAAAAAACATCAAAAGAAGAAAGGCTTAAACTATTAGAAAAGCTATTAGAAGTTTATAAAAAAAGATTTAATGAAATGGCAAAAGCTATTTCGGATGAAATGGGTGCACCAATGGATTGGGCTACAGAGGTTCAAACAGGATCAGGCCAATCTCATTTAGAGGATTTCATTTTAAGATTAAAAGAATTTAATTTCGATGAACATTTTGACTCTAAATCAAATAATCATATTTGTTATGAACCAATAGGTGTTTGTGGATTAATCACGCCATGGAACTGGCCTATTAATCAAATTGCATTAAAGGTTGTTCCTGCACTTGCAACTGGATGTACAATGATTTTAAAACCTTCAGAAATTGCTCCTATATCAGGAATGCTGTTTGCTGAAATGATCAATGAAGCTGGCTTTCCTGCGGGTGTTTTTAATTTAATTAACGGAGATGGTGCTGGAGTTGGCACTCATATTTCAGGTCATCCTAATATTGATATGGTTTCATTTACTGGATCAACTAGAGCAGGAAAATTAATTTCTAAAAATGCCGCCGAAACAATTAAAAGAGTTTGCTTAGAGCTTGGAGGAAAAGGTGGAAATATAGTTTTTGCAGACTCTTATCCAAACGCTGTAAGAGATGGAATTAGAAATGTGATGAGCAATTCTGGTCAATCATGCGATGCACCAACTAGAATGCTTGTTGAGAAATCAATTTATCAAAGAGCTGTAGATGAAGCAGTGGATGAAGCAAATAAAATTCAAGTAGATGTAGGTTCAAAGAAAGGTGATCACATAGGTCCGGTTATTTCAAAAACTCAATACGATAAAATAATTAATTTAATTGAAAGTGGTATATCAGAAGGAGCAACTTTAGCAGCAGGAGGGCCTGATAGACCAAATGGGTTAAATAAAGGATATTTCATTAAACCAACAATCTTTACTGATGTTACAAATGATATGAGAATTGCAAAAGAAGAAATCTTTGGGCCTGTCTTATCAATTATTCCTTTCGAAAAAGAGGAGGAAGCAATTAAAATTGTTAATGATACTTCATATGGTTTAGGAAATTATCTACAAACAGAAAATAAAGAGAAAGCTCATAGGGTTGCAAAAGAACTTAGATCAGGTTGCGTTTATATTAATGGAAAAGGAGCTGATCCAGGAACGCCATTTGGTGGGTATAGACAATCAGGTAACGGACGTGAAGGTGGAGTTTGGGGTTTAGAAGAATATTTAGAAGTAAAAACAGTAACAGGCTGGAAATAAACTTATTAAATCATAATGCATTTAATACATAGAGGTATTGTTAATAAAAATTATAAAGAAAACCTACTAAATTCATTTAAAGCTTCATTTAAAAAAGGCTATGGAATTGAAACAGATATTCATGCCACAAAAGATGGTGAGTTTGTTTGCTTTCATGACTTTACTTTAAAAAGAATTCATAAAATCAACAAAAGTATAAAAAACTTAAGTTATACCGAAATACTCAACTTAACTAAAAAAAATCCAATACCACTGCTAAAAGATTTATTGAAACTTTCAAAAAATAAATTTGATTTATTTATAGAAATTAAACCACTTTTCTCAAATAAATTATTAAGAAAATTATTATATGAGACTAAAAAATATAAGAAATGTGTATTTATTTCTTTTAAAGAAAAAAATATTTATAGAATAATAAAAATAAAAAGAAAAACAAAAGTTGGGCTTTCATATTCTCCATCAACTAGTATTAAAATAATAAAAAAAAAATCTAAAAATAGAGATGTCAATTGTTTAATTTTAGATAAGTATTTTCTAAAAAGTAGTGAAATAAATAAAATAAAAAAAGAAAAATATTTTTATACAATTAAAAATAAAAAGGATTTTAAGAAATATTCAAATAGTAATCTTATTTTTGAAAATTTATAAATTTTTTAAATAATTAAGTCTTCCGATAATTTCATCTCTATCCATATAATAGCCCTGTAAATGTCTATTACCTGAATTTGGATCAAATTCTGTTCTGCCGTGAAGCAATCTTCTGTTATTAAAGCAAAAAATATCACCTGGCTCTAGTCTAAAATTAATTTGAAATTTACTGTCGTGTAATAAATTTCCAAATCTGTGGTGTGCTTTATATACTTTTTCCATTATATCTGGGTGACAATCAAGAGTATCAAGTGTTGCAATACTGTATCTGATATCATTATAATCTCCATCCTTTGTTAAAGATATTGCTGTACCATAAACGCTTCTTATCGCCTCTTGGGTATAATCTTTATCTCTAAATTTAAGAGGTACATTAACAAGTATATCAAAAATTTCTTTTTCATTTTTTCTTAAATAATCTGCTACCGCAAATGCATCTACAGCTGAAGAGTCTCCTCCTTTGGCAGAATTAACTAAACAATGTAAAAACTGATATCCTGGAGGATTTTCAAACCAAGGTAAATCCATATGGTTTCTTAATGCGTGAGCTGTATATGCTGAATTATTTGGTTTTGGAATATTTATTACCTCAAAGGGTGTTTTAAAAAAAGTTTCTCTAGTATGGCTTATTTTATTTAGAACAGGTAAAGCAGACTTTTCTTCTGTTGGAGCATTTTTAATTATTGCTATTCCCTTATGATGCAAAAGTTCTAACCATTTAATTAAACCATCATTAGTTTCCATTATTTCATTATGATTTATAATTATTGTCTCTAAATTTTTTTCAAGTGAGCAATCCCATAAATCATATGGAGAAACATATTTCTTGTTATTCTTTATTGTATAACAGTTTTCTCTTAACCAATTAGGATCATAGTAACTTGTATGATTGCCCTCACTCCACTCTACTTCCAATTTTCCATCTTTGTTTATATTTAAATTTTTTGCACTTAATTTTTCAGAGACATTTAAAATGCTAAACATTCTATGTCTTGAATCTGGATCGTGAGCTGTTGGACAATTATCTCTTAACCACATATAATTAAATTGACTTTTAATTCCATCATTCCATTCAACTTCTAAAGAAGTTCCATTCTTTGATACATTTTTAATATAAAAATTTTCACTCATACAATTATGTTTAATACTTAATAAAACTCATAAAATTTTCAATTCAATTAATAGTTGAATTTAAAAGGTTATCTTGAACTTTTTTATAAATCAATGTCTAATGCTCTTTGTTATATAACTTTTATATGGAGGGAACATATGAGAAATCTTAAGAATATTCTCCTAACAACTGTTTTAGCATCAATGCTTGCGGTGTTTACTACATCTGCAAACGCAAAATGCAAAGCTAGATTAGGTGACTTTGATTGGTCTAGTGCTAATATTCATACAGCGATAACTACATTTATTCTTGAAAAAGGATATGGTTGTGAAGTTTCTGTAACTAAAGGTAGTACTACTCCAATAATGGCCGCTCATTATGACGGTCAATTAGATGTTATTACTGAAGTTTGGTATGACAATATTATTGGTAATTATAAGCCTCACGAAGAAGCAGGTACAATTATCCATATGGGTACAAATACACCAGACTCTCAGCAAGCATTTTATGTAGATAAAGCTACTGCTGATAAATACAATTTAAAGTCTGTTGAAGATATGAAAGATCCAAAAATAGCTGCGCTATTTAAAGATCCAGAAGATCCTTCAAAAGGTAGAATGACTAGCTGTATATCTGGTTGGACTTGCTACACAGTTAACTTGGTAAAACAAAAAGAGTATGGTCTAGATAAATACTATACTAACTTTGACCCAGGTTCTGGTGGTGCATTAGATGCTGCGATAGCAGGTGCATTTGCAAAGAAAAAACCAATCTTTACATACTACTGGGCGCCGACTGGTTTAATGGGCAAAGTTGATCTAGTAAGATTAACTGAACCAAAATTTAACCAAAAATGTTGGGATGATATGTCTGTAGTTGTAGAAGACATCAAAGCTAATGGTCCAGATGCTTACAAACCTTCTTGTGCATGTGAATATAGAGATATGGCTTTAACTAAGTCTGTTCTCGCAACATGGGCAAAAGCTCATCCGAAAGAAAATGAGTTTATTGGAAAATATACAGTGCCGACTGCTACTGTGAACAAAATGTTGGCATATTATGAAGATGAGTCAGGTGGTGATATGGAAGCTACCGCAATAGAGTTCCTAAAAACGGAAACTATGTGGAAAGACTGGGTACCAGCTGATGTTGCTAAGAAAGTTTCTGCAGCATTATAATCACTAAATAAAATATAATGAGAGAGCCCTTCGGGGCTCTTTCTTTAATTGAAACTGACATATGGAAGCTTTAAAAAAAAATAAAAAAATAATTTTTAATATTGGGTTGTTGTTTGTTTTCGTATGGTTGTTAATAACTAGTTACAGTCAATCAAAAAGAAAACCTGAAAATATTAGTGAATTGTTAAATGATTTTTCTTGGCTGGGAGGTAAGTGGCCTAAGTGGTTAGATTTACCATTAATGAATTGGATTAACGTTGGTTTTAAAGCACTAAATGAAAAATATGGTTATATATTTGAAGCTATAAACAATGTTCTTTTATACATGTTGATGCTTGTAAAGAATTTTTTAATTCAAGCACCGTGGCCATTAGTAATACTTGGTGTAGTTGTTTTAACTTATTTTGCGAGTGGAAGAAAAATTGGAACAACTGTATTTGTTGGTTTTTGTACTTTTTTTATTGGTTTTCTTCACCCAATATTTTGGCAAAAAGCAATTGAAACAACTGCAATAATGTTAATTGGAATTTTTCTTTGTGTTATAGCTGGAATTCCTTTGGGAATAGCAATGGCAAGAAGTGCTAGAACAAGAAATGTAATTTTACCTGTTTTAGATTTAATGCAAACAATTCCAAGTTTTTGCTACTTAATTCCAGGTATAATGTTATTTGGACTAGGGGCTGTTCCAGCAATTATCGCAACTTTTATTTATGCTGTCCCACCTCTTGTTAGACTTACAGATTTAGGAATAAGATTAGTTGATAAAGAAGTTATAGAAGCAGCTGATGCATTTGGTGCTAGTAAGAAACAAAAATTATTAGGTGTTCAATTACCTTTAGCTTTACCAAATATTATGCAAGGCATTAACCAATGTACTATGATGGCATTAGCGATGGTAGTAATTGCATCCATGATAGGAACTAGAGGTTTGGGTGATGAAGTATTATTAGGATTACAACAATTAAATGTAGGTAGAGCTGCAGAGGCAGGTATTGCAATTGTCCTATTAGCTATTGTTTTAGATAGAATAACTCAATCATATGGAGAAACTTTGCAAGAGAGGACTACACCTGCTAAAAAGGAGAAAAAATAATGTCTAAGATTGAAATAAATAACGTTTACAAAATTTTTGGAAATAATCCTAATTCAGTTTTACCAATGGTAAAAGATGGAGCAACTAAAGAAACAGTTCTTGAAGAAACAGGGCATACTGTAGGTTTAGATAATGTTTCTTTAAAAATTGAAGAAGGAGAAACATTTGTATGTATGGGCCTATCAGGTTCAGGAAAATCAACATTGATCAGACATTTAAATAGATTGATTGATCCAACTGATGGAGAAATTTTAATTGAAGGCACAAATGTAATGAGTTTGAACACAGAAAGTCTTATCGATTTTAGAAGACATAAAATGAGCATGGTCTTTCAAAGATTTGGCCTATTCCCACACAAAACTGTTTTGCAAAATGTAGGCTATGGTCTTGAGATGCAGGGAATTGAAGAAAATAAAAGAAACAGTGTTGCAATGGACAAAATACAAGCTGTTGGATTAAACGGATTTGAAAATCAATTTCCAGCACAATTATCTGGAGGTATGCAACAAAGGGTTGGTCTTGCTAGAGCATTAGCTACCGATACTGATATTATGTTAATGGATGAAGCATTTTCAGCATTAGACCCACTAATAAGAAGTGATATGCAGAAACAGCTTTTAGATTTACAAGCTGAATTAAAGAAAACTATAGTATTTATCACTCACGATTTAGATGAGTCACTGAGACTTGGAGATCATATAGGAATTTTAAATGCTGGTAAATTAGTTCAAGTAGGAACTCCTGTAGAAATCATAATGAATCCTGCTGATGACTATGTAGAAGCATTTGTTAAAGACGTTAATAGAGCAAAAGTAATTAAAGCAAAAATTATTATGATACCTGCGGCTCAAGCTGATGGGATAGACAAAACAAACTTAATTAAAGTTAATGAAGACCAATTTATTGAAGAGTTTTTACCTCAAGTAGTTTGTAATAATGCAAATTGTGAAGTAGTTGATAGACAAGGTAATACTAAAGGCTACATAACTAATAAGGAATTACAAAAATCATTATCAAAGTCATAATTAAATGGCTATTCAATCATTGAAAAATAAAAAAATAGTTATTTCTGCTGGCGCATCTGGTATTGGCTTGGCAACAACAAAAATCTGTTTAGAAAGAGGAGCTACAGTTTTTGTTTCTGATATTAATGAAAAATTTATAAACAAATTAAGAAAAAATTCAAAAAATAAAAAAATTTTTATTTATCATTGTGATGCCTCAAATGAGAATGATGTAAATGACTTATTTGATAAAATTAAAAAAAAAACACCCAAAATTGATGCTTTGATAAATAACGTTGGAATAGCAGGCCCAACTGGAACTATAGAAAAACTTAGCTCTTTCGATTGGGAAAATACTTTAAAAGTAAATGTTATCAGTCATTTTTATTTTACAAAAAATGCAATACCACTTTTAAAAAAAAACAAAGGTGGAACTATAATTAACCTTTCATCTGGCGCTGGTATAATGGGTTTCCCGTTAAGGTCTCCATATGCTGCAAGTAAATGGGCAATTGTTGGTGTTACAAAAACTCTAGCAATGGAACTTGGTAAGTTTAAAATTAGAGTTAATGCAATTTGTCCTGGAACAATCAAGGGTGATCGAATGGTAAGAGTAATAAGAGACAAGGCAAAGTTTTTAAAAACTTCAAAAAAATCGATTGAAGAAGAATTTATTTCAATGGCATCGATGAATAGTTGGATATATGAAGATGATATTGCGAAAATGTGTAGTTTTCTAATTTCAAAAGATGCAGAAAGAATTTCAGGTCAAATAATTGGCGTTGATGGAAATGCTACGCGATTAGATTAAAAATGCTTAGTCAGTTTTAATTTTTCTCTAGTTTCAGAAGGTGTCATAATAGAAATTCCAAGATCACTTACAATTCTAATTGCTTTTTCAACTAATTGAGCATTGGTTGCAAGTTTTCCTTTTTCTAAATATAAATTATCTTCTAAGCCAACTCTTGGATTTCCTCCCATTATTGCGGTTTGAGCAACAAATGGCATTTCATTTCTTGAAATTGCAAATCCAGACCAGACAGCATTTTCTGGCATTATATCTTTCATTGCTTGCATTGCTAAAGGTGTTGCGGGAGCTCCCCAAGGAATTCCTAAACACATTTGAAACATTGGTGGATCATCTAAAAGACCCTCTTTATATAACTGAGCACCAAACCACATATTACCTAAATCAAATGCTTCTATTTCAGGCTTAACCTTAATTTCTTTTAATCTTTTCGCTGCCTTTCTTAAATCGTTAGGCGTATTCACTGTGATAACAGAACTATCACCGAAGTTTAAAGTTCCACAATCAAGAGTACAAATTTCTGGTAAAAATTGTTCAGCATTAGCAATTCTTTCCATAACATTTGCCATATCTGTCATTGGTCCAAATTCTAATGGATTTTTCCCTTGTCCAATATCTAAATCTCCGCCCATGCCTGTAGTTAAATTTAAAACTACATCAGTTCCACTAGAACGAATTTTATCTACTACTTCTTTATACAATTCTAAACGTCTACTAGGGGTTCCATCATCTTCTCTAACATGAATATGTGCAATTGCGGCACCTGCTTTTGCAGCTTCTATCGCAGCAGTTGCGATTTGTTCTGGAGTTTTTGGTAAATCTGGATGTTTAGATGCTGTATCTCCAGATCCGGTAACAGCGCATGAGATAAATACTTTATTGTTCATTTTAATTATTAGATTTATACTATTAAATTAAGTCTTGGGAAATAAAAATATGTCAGTGCATGTTACAAATATAAAAATTAAAACTGAGTGGACAGATTATAATAAACATCTCAATATGGCCTATTATGTTTTAGTATTTGATCAGGCCTGGGAAATTTTACTTGAAAAATTTGGTATGGGTGAAACTTCAGCAAAAACTACTGGCATGAGCACTATGGTTGTTGAAACAAATACAACTTATGACAATGAAGTTGGAGAAGGTAAAGAGGTTGAAATAATTTTAACTTATTTTGATCACGATAAAAAAAGATTACATTACAAATTGGAAATGATTGATAAAGAAACAAATAAACTTTCTTCAACAATTGAAATGTTGTCTTTACATGTTGATTTAAGCAAAAGAAAGGTGGCTGAGTTTGACGAAAAAAGAACCAAGCTTATGGATACTTTTATCATTGAAAATAAACAAAAATTTAAAAGTGATAATTTAAAATTTACAGGTAAACTAAAAAAATAATATGGAAGTAAATTTATTATCTGGGGCACTGGGAGCTGAGATAAAAGGGATTGATCTAAAAGATTCTTCTGACAAAAACTGGAGGGTAGTTAACAATCTGATGCTTGAACACAAAGCGCTTTTCTTTAGAGATCAAAATATAACTTGTGAAGAACAGATTAATTTAGCAAAAA
>CACDSN010000018.1 GCA_902555465.1 uncultured Pelagibacteraceae bacterium | reverse complement strand
TTTTCCGTTTGGTATTATCCTTATTAAATTATCTTTTATACCACCGCCAGTTATATGAGCACATCCATTAATTAATTTTAAGTCAATTAATTTAGTAATTTCTTTTACATAAATTTTAGTAGGTTCAAGCAACCATTTTTTTAACTGTTTATTTTTTTTATAATTTATATTATTTTTTTTTAATATATATCTTACTAATGAAAATCCATTTGAATGAATCCCAGAAGATGGAATAGCAACAACCAAGTCATCATTTTTAATATTTTTTGGTTTTAAAATTTTATTTTTTTCTACCAAACCAACACAAAAACCAGCTATATCAAATTTACCCTTAGAGTATGTTCCTGGCATTTCTGCAGTTTCGCCACCTACCAAGATACAATTACTAATTTTACATCCTTCGTAAACACCTTTAATTATATCTTTTAATTTTTTTTGAATTATTTTGTTAATTGAAATATAGTCTAAAAATATAAATGGTTTCCCACCTTGAACTAAAATATCGTTAACACTCATAGCAACCAAGTCAATTCCTATGGTATCAAATTTATTTAATTCATTTGCAATTTCGATTTTTGTTCCTACTCCATCTGTGCTTGCAACAATATGAACTTTTTTTAAATTAGAAGGTATTTTGTTAATAGATCCAAAATTACCTATATTACTTTGTTTCTTATTTTTGTTCTGTTTTAAAGTTATTTTGGATATAAACTTGATAAATTTGTCAGCAGATCTAATGTTAACGCCACTCTTTGCATATGTTAAGTTATTTGGCATATAATTATGAAAAAAATACTTAAAATATTTCTATACAATTTTTTTATAATTTTTTTTATTTATTTATTTATTTTTTCCACAAAGAATGTCTATGCAAATACTTATAAAATTGAGAATATTGAGATTTCAGACGAATATAATACAAATTTTAATAAAGAGCATGTAATTGACAAAGCTTTTCAGAGAGCATTTAAAATTTTGATTAGTAAAATTACGGTTTCAAAAGACTACAAACAAATAGAAAATCAAAATCTCAAATTGATAAAAAGTTTTGTAGAAAGTTTTTCTGTCGTGAGCGAAAAATTTGAAAATAATAAATACTTTGGTGTTTTTGAAATAGATTTTAATAAAAACAAAATTTTGTCTTTCCTAAGAAATAACAACATCTTCCATTCAAGAATGATAGAAAAAAAAGTTTTATTTGTTCCTATATTTATTGATTTGCAGCAAGATAGCTTATTATTATTTGATGAAAATCCATTTTATAAAAGTTGGAATAACGAGGAAATAAATCATTTTTTATTAAAATATATATTACAAAACGAGGATTTAGATGATTATAAATTAATTAAAGAAAGAATTAATTTTATTGAAAATTACGATTTTAAAGAAATAATTTCTAAATATGAATTAAATGAAAATTATATAATTTTTATAATTTTTAAAGATAACGAAAACTTTAAAACATTTTCAAAATTTAATATTAATTCAATCCAATCAAATTTTAAACAAGAATTTGAATCATTTCAATTTGACGATAGTAAAGAAATTAAAAAATTGATAAAAACGATGAAAATTAGATATGATGATGAGTGGAAAAAAATAAATTTAATTAATTCATCAATTAAACTGAATATACAGATAAATTTAGACTCAAAAAATATTTCTTTAATAAAAAAAATTGAAAAAATTTTATACGAAATAGAACTGATCGAAAAATATAATATTAATTATTTTGACAATGAAACAACAAGTTATTTAATTTTAAGTAATAGTACTCCAGATAAACTTATAAAAGAATTTGAAAAGTTTAATATTAAGGTATCTTCAGATAATAATATATGGATTTTAAATGAATAAATTAAATCAAACTCTTTTAAAATTTGAATTAAAACAAAACTTTGCTTATGACGATTTTTTTGTATCCAAATGTAATTATTTTCCATTTAGTTTGATTGAATCTTGGCCAAATTGGGAAAAAAATATAATAAATATATATGGTGAGAAATTTTCTGGAAAAAGTCACCTATCTGAAATTTTCAAAAAGAAACATAAAGCTATAATAATCAAAAATGATGAGGTCAATAATGAATTTTTTAATAAAATAAGATTTCATGAAAATATTATTTTAGATAATTTAGAATATGTATCTGATGAAAAAATACTATATTCAATTTTTAATTTTGCAGAGCAGTATAATAAATATTTAATAATAAACTCAACCAATCCTATAAATTCAATTAATTTTTCACTTCCAGATTTAAAATCTAGACTAAAAAATTGTATATTTGCTAAAATTGATAAGCCAGACGATGATATGATTTTTGCGTTAGTTTTGAAACATTTTTCAGATAGGCAAATAAAAATTGAGAAAAAAATTATTGAATATATAACTAAAAGAATTGAAAGGTCATATGGAAAAATTTTAGATTTTATATATAAAGTTGATCAATTTAGTTTAGTTAATAAAAAACCAATTGATTACAAATCTATAAAAAGCATTTTAGAGGAATAGTTGAATAAATATAGAACACATAATTGTAACGAATTAAACAAAGCTCATATTGATAAAAAAGTAACACTATCTGGATGGGTACATAAAAAGAGAGATCATGGAAACTTATTATTTCTTGATCTAAGAGATAATTTTGGAGTTACACAATGTATTGTTGATAAAGATAATAAAAATTTTTCCAATCTAGAAAAGGTTCCGCTCGAAACAGTTATTAAAGTTGATGGCAATGTTTTAAAAAGAACAAAAGAAACTATTAATAATGAATTGCCAACAGGAGAAATTGAAGTCCAGATTAATACATTTGAAATTCTTGGAAAAACTAGAGAGTTACCTTTACCAGTTTTTTCAGATCAAGAATATGCTGAAGAAATAAGATTAAAATATAGATTTCTCGATTTAAGAAGGAAAAAAATCCACAATAATATAATACTTAGATCAAAAGTTATTTCGTTTATAAGAAAAGAGATGGAAAAACTAGGTTTCAATGAATTTCAAACACCAATTTTGACTTCTTCAAGTCCCGAAGGAGCTAGAGATTTTTTAGTACCCAGTAGATTAAATCCAGGTAAGTTTTATGCTTTACCCCAGGCGCCACAGCAATTTAAACAATTAATTATGGTATCAGGATTTGATAGATATTTTCAAATTGCACCATGCTTCAGAGATGAAGATGCCAGAGCTGATAGAAGTCCAGGAGAATTTTATCAATTAGATATAGAAATGTCTTTTGTGGAACAAGAAGATGTTTTTAAAGTAGTAGAAAAATTAATGGTAAATCTTTTTAAAAATTTTTCAAAAAAGAAAATTATGTTTGAAAAATTTCCAAAAATACCCTTTCAAGAGTCAATGGATAAATATGGAACAGATAAGCCAGATTTAAGAAATCCTTTGCTAATCTTTGATATTTCAGAAATTTTTAAAAGGGACGATGTTAAGTTTGAAATTTTTAAAAAATTATTTAAATCTGGTTCTTTAATAAAATCTATAATTACGGGAAATACTAATACAAAACCAAGAAGTTTTTTTGATAATATTGATAAATGGGCAAAAGAGCAGGGATGGAATGGATTGGCATATTTTTCATTCGAAAAAGATGAAAACAACAAAATCATTGGAAAAGGACCAATTGGAAAATTTTTTTCGGAAGAATCTTTACTAGAAATAATGAAAATTACCTCTGCTAAAATTGGTGATAGTATTTTTATGTCCTGTAGCAAAGAAACTGAAATTTATGAAATTATGTCCAAGTCAAGAAATAAAATTGCTGAAGATTTAGGATTAGTAGATCAGAACTCATTTGCTTTTTGTTGGATAACAGATTTTCCTATTTTTGAATTAGATAAAGAAACTTCAAAATTAGGTTTTAGCCACAATCCTTTTTCTATGCCTCAAGGTGATCCAGATAATTTAGATTTTTCGAAACCATTAGAATTAAAAGCTTATCAATATGATATAGTTTGTAATGGTGTTGAGCTCTCTTCTGGGGCAATTAGGAATCATATTCCTGAACTAATGTATAAACTATTTTCTATAGCTGGTTATAATAAAGATGCCGTTAATGAAAAATTTAGTGGAATGATAAATGCATTAAGTTATGGAGCACCACCCCATGGAGGTATTGCGCCAGGTATAGATAGAATTGTTATGCTTTTAGCTGGAGAGAAAAATATTAGAGAAGTTACAATGTTTCCGATGAATCAAAATGCTCAAGATTTAATGATGAATGCTCCATCAGAAATTAACGATAAGCAGATAAAAGAGCTTAATTTAAAAATTTTAGATAAAAATAAATAATTTATTTTTTTTTACCTTTTAAATTTAATTTAATATCAGACAGATCTACTAATTTTTCTCTGTAATTATTTCTAACAAAACCTTTACTAGTTATATCTTTAACTAATTTTAAAAATTGGTTTTGTTCGTCATTATTTTGCTCGTTTTCGTCATTGCTATCTTTTAGGGCAATTGAAGGGGTATGTGCTAGATCTTCTCTATTTAGGTAAGAAATAGCTAATTCTCTGAATATATAGTCTAAAATTGATGAAGCACTTAAAATTCTATCATTTCCCTTAACTTTGCCCGAGGGTTCAAATTTTGTTCCTATGAATGCACTAACAAATTCATCTAAAGGAACCCCGTATTGTAAACCTAATGAAATTGCAATTGCAAAGTTATTCATCAATGCTTTTACTAATTCTCCTTCTTTTGATGTATCAATAAATATTTCTCCAATTTTTCCATCCTCATACTCTCCAGTGTGTAGGTATACTTTATGGTCTCCGATAGTTGCTTTTTGAATATAGCCTTTTCTCCTATCTGGCATACTAAATCTTTTTGTAATGTTTTCTTTAAAAGCTTTATTCAAAACAACATTTTTCGGTGCATTATTCTGGTTATTTTTTCCTGAATTTTCCTTAGATTCGTTAAATTTTACCTCTACTTTTTCTGCATTTTTTTCTAAGTTTTTGGTATTTCTTTTATCAAATTTTACATCAAGAATTTCAAATTCACCATCTTCTCTTGTATCAAGCTGATCTAACTGATTCTTGCTTATATCGTCTAAATAATGTTTAACTTTAAAGGAACATGTATAATAAGTTTCAATTATATATTTTGCCATAAATTAAAAATATTTTTGAGTTTAATAATTTAATGTATATACATAAAACAAATTTAGTCTAATTTTTTTTTTACAATTAGAAATTGAAAATAAATATGTTGACATTTTTAAAAGAAATTTTGACCTGGTGGAATCAACAGACATTTGGAACTAGACTGCAAACAATTTTTTTTGGAAAATTTGTTGGAGAGGATGAATTTGGAAATAAATATTATGAAAATAAAAAGAAAAAAAAAAGATGGGTAATTTACAAAGGAGAAGTAGAAGCTACAAAAATCCCAATTGAGTGGTACTCATGGATGCACTCAATAAAAAATAAAATTGAAGATAATCATAAACTAGAAAAATATGATTGGCAATTGAACCATACCCCGAATTTAACTGGAACAAATAAATCTTATAATCCTAAAAAAAATCAAAATGTTAATAAAAAAAAATATAAAACTTGGAATAGTTAATTTAATAATTTTATTAATATTTTTAATATTTGGATCTATTGCTCTTACTCAAGAAATTGAAAATAAAAAGAATACTTCAGTAGAAATAAATGTACTTGATAAAGTAAGTTCTAAAAATACTATTTTAAAGTTAAAAATAGGGGAAGAGAAAAAATTCCAAAATTTATTAATTAAAGTTCTTAAATGTGAGAACTCAAAATTTGATGATGATCCAGAGATAATTGCTTATATTCAAGTTAAAGACCTCAATATATCAGATAATGAAAAAGTTTTCATTTTTAATGGATGGACATTTTCATCTAGTCCAACATTAAATCCATTTGATCATCCTGTGTATGATTTATGGCTTAGTTCTTGCAAAATTATATAATTTTTTCTTTATCTAACCATGTAACATTAAAATCTGAATTAATGAATTTTTCGTTATTTATTAATTTTTTATGCAACTCTATTGTTGTTGTTATCCCCTCAATTACAAATTCATCTAAAGATCTATTCATTCTTTGAATTGCCTCTGTTCTATTTCTACCATGACATATAAGTTTACAAACCATACTGTCATAATATGGAGTAACTTTATATCCTTGATATATAGCTCCATCAACTCTAGTTCTAAAACCAGACGGCTGATGACACATTCCAATAATACCTGGAGAAGGTTGGAAATTTTTTGACGGATCTTCTGCATTAATTCTACATTCAATTGCATGACCTCTTGGCTGTATATCGCTTTGTTCAAGCGCAGTTTCTCCAGTAAAAGCTATCCAAATTTGTTCTTTAATTATATCAATTCCAGTAACAACTTCAGTTACAGGATGCTCAACTTGAACCCTGGTATTCATTTCTAAAAAATAAAATTTTCCATCCTCATATATAAATTCAACAGTTCCAGCTCCTTCATATCCAATTTTTTCAACCATATTAACTGTCCTTTTAAATAAATCTTTTCTAATTTGATCATTTAAAACTGGGCTAGGTGTTTCCTCTATAAGTTTTTGGTGTCTTCTTTGGACCGAGCAATCTCTTTCGTGCAAATGCACAACTCTATTCTTCCCTGCTAAAATTTGAACCTCAATATGTCTAGGGTTTTCAAAAAATTTTTCAATATATACCTCATCATTACCAAAATATTTCTTCGCTTCTGATTTTGCAGTCAAAAAAAGATTTTCAAATTCTTTTTCATTTCTAACTATCTTCATTCCTTTTCCACCACCACCACCCGCAGCCTTAATCAAAACAGGAAGGCCTGTTGACTTTAATATTTCATTAGCTTCTCTTATATCTTTTACTCCACCCTCAGATCCCTCAATAACAGGAATACCATATTCTTTTGCAATTTTTTTAGCTTGAATTTTATCTCCCATCATTTGAATATGTTTTGATGATGGTCCGATAAATTTTATGTTATTTTCCTCTAAAATTTTCGCAAAATTATAATTTTCCGACAAAAAACCATATCCAGGATGCACCGCTTCAGCATTAGTTAATTCTATTGCTGACAAAATAGATGGAATATTTAAATAACTATTAGCTGGTTGATGTGAACCAACACAAATACTTTCATCTGCTAATTTTACATGCATACTATCTCTATCTACATCAGAGTGGATAGCTACAGTTGAAATACCCCATTCTTTACAAGCCCTAATTACCCTTACGGCTATCTCACCACGATTAGCGATCAGTATTTTTTTAAACATCTATTCAATTATGATAAGAGTTTGACCAAACTCAACTGGCTGTCCATCAGAAACACAAATTTCTTTTACAATTCCATCACATGTACTTGGTACATGATTCATAGTTTTCATAGCTTCAACAATCATAATTGTATCACCTTTCTTAACTTTTTTTCCAACTTCAACAAATTTCTTTCCTCCTGGTTCTGGAGCCAAGTATGCAGTTCCAATAATTGGAGATGTTACTTTATTGCCAGATATATCTTGTTTGGTATCTATTTGATTAGTTTGATTTGATACTATTGGAGATGATGATACAACTTGATTACTTGTTTTTTGTGATACTTTAATTTTGGTGTCTTTATAAGAATACTCAATTTCATTTAAACTAAATTCATCTAAACAATCTTTTAACTTTTTAATAGTTTTTTTATCTATTTCCATTTTGGATCATTTCATAAATTGAATTTATGGCTAAAATATAGCCAGAAGTTCCTAAACCACATATTATACCAGTAACTACATCACTTATAAGTGATTTTTGTCTAAATTCTTCCCTTTTGTGAATGTTTGAAATGTGCAATTCTATAGAAGGTTTCTTAAACAAACTTAAAGCATCTCTTATTGCAACAGATGTATGTGTAAATGCCGCTGCATTGATAATCATTCCATCATAAAATATTCGAGACTCTTGTATTTTTGTAACTATTTCACCTTCGATATTAGATTGATAAAAATCAATATTAATATTATTTTTAGAAGCCTCTGACTTGCATCTATTTAGTAAATCTTCATAGGTCTCACTTCCATATATTGATTTATCTCTGTCCCCGAGTAAATTTATATTTGGACCATTGATTATTATGATATTATTTTGCATAAATTATTTATAATACATGGTTCGACAAAATAAAATAAAAATTAAATTAAATGGCAAGTTTATAAACATAGACAAAGGTACAAAACTTAGTAACTTGGTAAAGAAATATAAATTTCATCTAAATAAGATCGCCATTGAAAAAAACAACTTGATTGTAGAAAAAAAAAAAATTAACAAAATTACTCTTAAACCTAACGATAAAATTGAAATTGTTCATTTTATAGGTGGTGGATAATGAAAAACAAAGATTATTTAAAAATCTCAGATAAAAAATTTTCTTCAAGATTAATAGTTGGGACAGGAAAATATAAAAATTTTACAGAATGTGCTGATGCAGTAAAACAATCTGGAGCTGAAATTGTAACTGTAGCAGTTAGGAGAGTAAATATTTCTGATAAAAACAAACCTTTGCTAATGGATTATTTAAATCCAAAAAAAATTACTTACTTACCAAATACTGCAGGATGCTTTAATTCAACTGATGCATTAAGAACATTAAGATTAGCTAGAGAAATTGGCGGATGGAAACTCGTTAAGTTAGAAATACTAGGTGACAAAAGAACTTTACTTCCTGATATGATTGAAACATTAAAATCGACTGAAATTTTAAGTAAAGAGGGATTTGAAGTTATGGTTTATTGTAATGACGATCCTTTAATGGCAAAAAGATTAGAGGAAGTTGGTGCAGTTGCAATAATGCCTTTAGCAGCCCCAATAGGATCAGGTTTAGGAATTCAAAATAAAATTAATATTCAGATTATTAAACAGGAAATCAAAATCCCACTATTAATTGATGCTGGAATCGGACAACCTTCAGATGCGACAATTGCTATGGAGCTTGGTTGTGATGGAGTTTTGGTTAATACAGCTATTGCAAAATCAAAAAAACCAATTGAAATGGCTTTGGCAATGAAATTTGCAGTAATTGCAGGTAGAAAATCGTATTTAGCAGGCAGAATGAAAAAAAATTTTTTTGGAAGTGCTTCATCACCAAAAAAAGGAATTATTTAGATTTTTTTTTATATTTTTTGTAAAATTTTTTTTTTGGTTTTTTAATAAAGTTTTTTTTGAAAATCTTTTTTTTGTCCTCAAATTTTATAACATTATTTTCACTTTTAATTATTTTTTCTGATTGTATAGTTTCAATAATCTTATTGTTTTTGGCTTTGAATTCTATTTTATAATCATTCACTCCAAACTCCAAATCCTCCTTTAAAGTTATCTTTACTTTATTTTTTTTTTGAAAAAATAATATATCTTCCTCACTATTTTTAGATAAAAAGTCTAAAATTTTTTTATTTAGATAAATTAAGATTTCTTTAGATTTATTTTCTAAACATTTAATTTCTGCTAGTTTTAAGATTTTAAATGACTGAGATTCATTGGTTAAACTCATAACCCATTTTACATTACTTTCTCTTAAACGTTGTCTTGACATTTCCAGTAAACCAAAATGAGTAATTCTACCAATTTGAATTCTTGCCCTATCTTTTCTACATTTTTCTTTTAATTTTCTCTCTACCTGTCTTCTATTTGAAAAATTATGCATATCAATAAAATCAATAATTATTAAACCTGACAGGTCTCTAATTTTAATTTGTCGTGAAATTTCTTCAGCCGCCTCCAAGTTTGTGTCAAAAGCAGTGTTTTCAACATTCCTTTGTTTGATTGATTTTCCTGAGTTAACATCAATAGAAACTAGCGCTTCAGTAGGATTTATTACAAGATACCCTCCTGATTTAAGTTTGACCTCAGTTTTATATATTTCATAAAGCTTAGTCTCTATATTATTTTTAAAAAAAAGTGGATTTTTATCCCTGTATTTTTTTACTTTTTTTATTTGTTTAGGCATAAGTTGTTTTATATACATCTTTGCTTTTTGATATCCCTCGTTTCCTTCAACAAAAATATTTTGAACTTCATCATCAACCATATCTCTAATACTTCTTTTAATGATATCGCTCTCTTGAAAAATAATTGAAGGCGCTAACGAGTCCATTGCTTTTTTTTTAATTCCTTCCCAAGAATTAATTGAATTTTTTAAATCGTTTTCAATATCATTTTTTGTCTTATTTGAACCTGCTGTTCTTACAATAAGACCCATTTCTTTTGGAATATCTATTAAGTTAAGTATTTGTCTTATTTTTTTTCTTTCAATAGGGTTAAAAATTTTTCTAGATATACCTCCGCCTTTTGGCGTGTTAGGCATCAATACAGTATACTTTCCTGCAATTGATATAAAGGTTGTAAGAGCTGCACCTTTCAGACCTCTCTCATCTTTTAATACTTGAACTAAAATAACTTGATTAGGCTTAATAACTTCTTGAATTTTATATTTTTTTTTACGTATAGGAAAATTGTTTTTTTTTAAATCTAGATTCTTTTCTCCGACTTGATTTTCCTCATCAGAAATTTGAAGTTTATTTTCTGGTTCTAGAATTTTTTCTTCAAAATCTTTTTCATCTAAATTTTTTTCTTCTATTTCACTTTGTTTTTGTAATTCAATTCTTGTTTCCTCCTCTTCTTTTTTAATTAATTCAATATCACTTTGGGGTATTTGGTAATAATCGCTTTGAATATCATTGAAAGATAAAAATCCGTGTCGTTCTCTTCCAAAATCAATAAAAGCTGCTTGTAGAGATGGTTCTATTCTACTTACTTTACCTAAGTATATATTGTTCTTAATTAAATTATTATTCTTTCCTTCGTATTCGTAATCTTCAATATCATTTTCTGATTTAAGAACAACTCGAGTCTGACTTGGATGCGATGCATCAATAAAAAGGTTTTTTGCCATATTTTTATATCTATTTTATTCATTTAAATTTTGTTTTTATTATATGTGCCTTAACATTAACAAATTCATACATTAATTAAAATAAAAATGATCAACCATTTTAAAAAATTCATCTTTTTGACCATATTTCTTATGGTTGTAAGTTTTATGGGGGTTGTAGGTATTTTGTGGTATTATTCAAACGATCTACCTGATTATAAATTTTTAAAAAACTATAAACCTCCTATTTCTAGCAAACTTTACTCAAGTAATGGACAATTACTGAGTGAATTTTCCTCTGAAAAAAGAATATTTGTACCGTTTAATTCAATTCCTGAATTAGTAGTTAATTCTTTTTTGTCTGCGGAGGATAAAAACTTTTTTAAACACCCTGGAGTTGATGCAAAAGGTGTATTAAGAGCAACAATAAACAATATATCTAATTTATTATCATCAAGGCGTCTTGAAGGAGCATCTACGATTACACAACAAGTTGCAAAAAATTTTCTTTTATCTAATGAAGTTTCTTTAGACAGAAAACTTAAAGAAGCAATTTTAGCTTTTAGGATAGAAAGAGCTCTTTCCAAAGAAAGAATACTAGAATTATATTTAAATCAAATTTATTTAGGGGAAGGAAGTTATGGAATAGCATCTGCTAGCCTGCAATATTTCGATAAACCAATTAGCGAACTGAATTACTCTGAGGCCGCTATGCTAGCTGCACTTCCAAAGGCTCCTAGCAGATATAATCCCTATAAAAATTTAGAATTAGCAAAATTTAGGCGTAACTTGGTATTAAAAAATTTGTATGACAACAACTATTTGAGTCAAGATGAATATAAAAAATTATTAAATCAGAATATAATTTTAAAAAAAAGAAAATCAGTTTACTTAGAAAATTCTAATTATTATGTCGAAGATATTAGAAAAAATATTGTTGAAAAATACGGTTTCGATAAAGTGTATAAACAAGGTTTTACTATCAATACGCCATTAAATTTAAATCTACAAGAACAAGCCACTAAATCTTTGCGTCAAGGACTAGTCGAATTTGATAAAAAAAAGGGATGGAGGGGACCTATTTTAAACAAAAAAAATATAACAGGTTGGAAAAATAATCTTAAAAAATATAAATTAGAGGAGTCGATAGGATGGAAATTATCAATAGTAAAAAAAATAAACAGGTTTTCAGCTGAGATAGAAACAATTGATGGGATAAATGGTATAATAGAATTTGCATCCATAAATTGGACAAAAAAAAATTTTGAGGAAATATTCGAGATTGGAGATATTGTTTATGCAGAAAAAATCGACGAAAATAAATTCTATTTAAGACAAATGCCAAAAGTAAATGGAGCAGTAGTTGTTATGGATCCGTATACAGGAAGAGTATTAGCTCTTAGTGGAGGTTTTAGTTTTAAAAATAGTGAATTTAATAGAGCAACTCAAGCTTTGAGACAACCAGGATCAGCATTTAAACCATTTGTTTACGCACTAGCTTTAGAAAACGGTTATACCCCGGCTACTTTAATTTTGGATGCACCAATTGTTTTTGATCAAGGAGAAGATTTGAAATTATGGAAACCTGAAAACTATGGAAAAAAATTTTATGGTCCCTCTACTTTAAGAACTGGAGTAGAGAAATCGAGAAATTTGATGACTGTTAGAATTGCTCAAAATTTAGGTATAGATAAAGTAGCTAAATTTGCAAAAGAATTAAAAATCTATCAAAATCCAGAAAAACTTTTATCACTTTCATTAGGTTCGAGCGAGACTACACTTTTACAATTGGTAAGTGCATATTGTAGTTTTGTAAATGGTGGAAAATTAATAAATCCAAAATTTATTGATAGAATTCAAGACAGTGAAGGTAATACAATTTTTAATTCTGAAACAAGAGAATGTGAAGGTTGTGATCAAATTTCATATTTAAGTGATAATATTCCAAAAATTAAAAGTAATTTTAAACAAATTATTAGCAAAGAGACAGCATATCAAATGACTTCAATTTTAGAGGGTACAGTAAAGAGAGGAACTGCAAAAGGGTTAAAAGATCTTAACTTAGATCTAGGAGGTAAAACTGGAACTACAAATAAAAATACTGATACTTGGTTTATAGGATTTTCGTCAAATTATGTAATTGGGATTTATGTTGGATATGACGAACCATCATCTCTAGGAAGATATGAGACTGGAGCAAGGACAGCAATGCCAATATTTAAAGATTTTGTAAAAAAAGCCGTAAAAAAAGAAAATGCTAGACCATTTAAAATCCCCGGCGGAATCAAAATGCTTGTTGTAAATACAAATACTGGAGAAAGAGCTTCATACAGTGATGAGTCTATTATTATTGAGGCTTTTAAAGAAAAAGATTTAGTTAATAATAAAATTCAATATGGTAATATAGATTATATTTCAAAAGAGAATATTTATAAATTTTATTAATGGAAAACGAATTTCAATCAGAAAAACTTGACATAGAAAAAATTAACCTCAGAGTAAAGGAGTTTCTTTGATAAAAAAGAATTATTCAAAAAAATTGAGGAAATAAACAAAAAAATTGAAAATCCTAACTTCTGGAAAAATAAACAAGAAGCAGAAAAAACTTTAAAAGATAAAAAGGCTTTCGAAGATCTTACTAAAGCATATAAATCACACCTTAATGAATTAAATGAATTAGTAGATTTATTCCAATTAGCTAACGAAGAGAACAATCAACAGATAATAGAAGAAGTAATTAAAAAAATTAGGTCTTTAAAAAAAGAGGTTAAACAAAATGAAATAAAATGTTTTTTATCAAATGAAAATGACAGATTAGATTGTTTTTTGGAAATTCATGCAGGTGCAGGTGGTACAGAAAGTCAAGACTGGGCTGAAATGTTAAGAAGAATGTATACTAAATGGGCATCAAATAAAGATTTTAAATTACAATTAATTAGTGAGCACAAGGGGGATGAGGCAGGAATTAAATCCTCAATTATTAAAATAAATGGTGATTATCTTTATGGATATTTAAAAAATGAATCTGGAATCCACAGACTTGTTAGAATTTCTCCATTTGACTCAGGCGCAAGAAGACATACTAGTTTTGCGAGTGTTTGGGTATATCCCGTGTTAGATGAGAACATTAAAGTAGAAATACTAGATAAAGATTTGAGAATAGATACTTACAGATCAAGTGGGGCAGGAGGTCAGCATGTAAATACTACCGATAGTGCCGTAAGAATTACTCACTTACCTACAAATATTGTAGTTCAATGTCAGAATGAAAGGTCTCAACATAAAAATAAAGAAACATGTATGATAATGTTAAAGGCAAGACTTTATGAAAATGAACTAGAAAAAAAAGCGAAACAAGAGCAAAATTTAGAAAAATCTAAATCCGACATAGGCTGGGGTCATCAAATCAGATCATATGTATTACACCCGTATAGACTTGTAAAAGATAATAGAACAGGAGAAGAAAGTTCTGATCCGGACAAAATATTAAACGGAGATATAGATGATTTCTTGGAAAGCAGCTTATTCAAATTAAATGTTTAAATTTTTTGTAAGAATATTTTTAACTTTTTTATTATTAATATTTTTACTTGTAATATATTTAAGTATTTTTGGGATTAAAACTGATAAATTTAATAAATTAATAAATTCACAAATAACTAAATATGACAAAAGAATAAATGTAGATCTAGAAAAAGTTTACATTAAACTTAATTTAGGAGAAGCAAGTTTTTCAGTAAATAGCCAAGACATTAATATATCAATTTCAAATGAAAAACAACAATTAGCAAATGTAGATATACTAATAGGTATAAATTCGATATTCGTAAGCGAAAATAAAATTAAAAAAATAATCATTAATTCTCAAGAAAATAAAATTGATAAGCTTTTAAAATTTATAAGAGCTTATAAATTAAATATTCCAGCTTTGTATTTAGAAAACAGTGTCACAGAGGGAAAAATTATATACGATATAATTATTAATTATAAAAATAATAAATTTAGTGAGCTTAATATTACTGGAAAAATAATAAACACAGAATTAAATATTTTGGGAAAAGAAAAAATTAAAAATATTAATTTTAAATATAAATTTAATTATCAAAATCAAATATTAAATATAAGTAATTTAAAATTTAAATATCAAAATATTGATTTTAATAGTAAAAATATTTCAGCAAAATTAAATAACAATTTCATAGATATTAACGGAGATTTTAATAATAATATTAATTCGATTTTAGCATCAAAGTTAATAGGTAATAACATAAATAATTATCTAGAAGAAAATAAAACGTTATCTACAAAGTCTATTTTTAAAGTAAGATTTAATAAAAAATTTAAAGTTAAAGACTACAATCTAAAAACTAAAATAAAAATTGATCATTTAAAAGTAAATTTAAAAAATTTAAATTTAAAAAAATATATAAAAAATTATGGTAATAAAATTTACTTAAGAAAAGGAGAAATCGATTTAGATATAAATAAACAAAAAAAACAAATAGAAATTAATATTAATTCTAAATATACTTTTAAAGACAAAAATATTCCATCGAATTTATCATTTAAATATTTAAAAGTTGATACATTAGATAAGTTTGAATTTTATATTGACTTAACAAACTATGAAATCGAAGTTAATGACATTAATTTTTTTAAAAAAACAAGTGAACAGTTTTTCTTAAATGTAACTGCTTCAAAAAATAAAAATATTTTTTATATAGAAGATTTAAAATTATTTAACGATAAAAATATCATTAAACTTAATAAATTTAAATTTGGAAAAAATTTTAAAATTACTGACTTTAATTCAATTGAAGCTAAATATTATAATAAAAATAATTTTATTAACGACATATTAGTAAAAAAACAAGAAAATGAAATTCAATTAATTTCAAATCAATTTGATATCAGCTCTATTATTGAAGATAGCCTTAAAAGAACCAAAAAAACCAATTTTTTAAATATTTTTGAAAGTCTAAATTCTCTTGTCAAAATGAATATTAAATTAGCTAAACTTGATGATGAGCATCAACTTAAGAATCTTAGTGGCAACATTGAAATTAAAAAAAATAAATTTGTTAGCTCCAATCTTTCAGGTGCATATGATTCGAAAAATAAATTTATATATAAAAGAGATAAAATTGATGGAAAAAAAATTACCATAATATTTTCTGATCTTGCAAAACCCTTTGTAAAAAAATTTAATTTTATCAAGGGATTTGAGGATGGAAAATTAGACTATACCTCAACCGAAATAAATGAGAATTTATCGAAATCTGAACTAAGAATATATGATTTTAAATTGCAAGATATGCCAGCATTGACAAAACTTTTATCTTTAGCATCACTTCAAGGAATTGCAGATTTAGCAACTGGCCAAGGTATTAGATTTAATGAATTTGATATGTTTTTTGAAAATTCTGAAAATTTAATCACAATAAATGAAATATATGCATTAGGACCTGCAATCTCTATTTTAATGGAGGGATATGTAGAGAAAAATAAATTAGTAAGTTTAAGAGGAACATTAGTGCCAGCTACAACGATCAATAAATCAATAGCTAAAATTCCTTTGTTAGGTAATATTTTAGTTGGTGATAAAGCAGGCGAGGGAGTTTTTGGAGTTAGTTTTAAAATTAAAGGTCCTCCAGATGATTTAGATACAAGAGTTAATCCAATAAAAACACTAGCACCAAGATTTATAACTAGAACATTAGAAAAAATTAAAAAAAACTAAGTAATTTCTATCTTAAAATGTTTTTTCTTTCCGATTGATAGTTTAAAAAAATTTTTATTTTGTAAGTTTATTTCTAAAAAAGGCAAATCTTCCTCAATTTTAATATTATTAATTTTAATTCCATTATTTTTAATTAATCTTTTAATTTCACTTTTTGACCTTTCAATTTTTGTAGAAAGAATTAGATCCGATAAATTTTTAATATTTATATCATTTTTGCTTATTTTAAATGTAGGCAATCCTTCATCTGATGAATTATCTAAAAATATTTTTTTTGCTTGATCAAAACATTTTTTCGACTCATTCTCACCATGCAACATTTTTGTTGCCTCGTTGGCTAATAAAACTTTTAAATCATTAATATTATCATTTTTTCTTTTTTCAATTTCCTCGATTGATATATCAGTAAATATTTTCATAAATTTAAACAAATCTCTATCATCTATATTTCTCCAAAATTGCCAGTAATCATACGACGGTAATAGGTTTTTATCTAACCAGATAGCACCACTTTCTGTTTTTCCCATTTTTGTGCCTGAAGCAAGCGTGATAAGAGGTGTAGTTAATCCATACACTTCTTTTGACGAATATCTTTTTATAAGATCTACTCCATTAACTATATTTCCCCATTGGTCAGACCCACCAATTTGTAACAAACAATTATAATTTTTATTTAATTCTAAAAAGTCAAACGCTTGTAAAATCATGTAATTAAATTCCATGTAACTTAAAGATTGCTCTCTGTCTAATCGCAATTTTACACTATCAAAGCTAAGCATTTTGTTGATTGTAAAATGTTTTCCAATATCTCTTAAGAAAGAAATATAATTTAGGTTTTTTAACCAATCATAATTATTTACAAAAATAGGTGCCGTGTCTTGATTTTTTGTCTTTAGAAATTTTTCTAAAATTTTTTTTATATTTTTAATATTTTTTTCTATAGTTTTTTCTTCAAGTATTTTTCTTGTCTTGTCTTTGCCAGAAGGGTCCCCAATTCTAGTAGTTCCTCCACCCAGTAATACAATAGGCTGATGACCATGTTTTTGTAATAAACGTAGGCACATAATTTGCATCAAACTACCAACATGCAGACTTTCAGCTGTACAATCAAAACCTATATATCCTTTTATTTTTTGGCTATTTAGAACATCGGATAATTTTTGATCATCTGTGCATTGATAAAAATATCCTCTTTCACGGAATTCTTGTAAAAATTTATTCATATAGATAAACTAACTTATACTTATTTATATTTATTCAACAATCAATATGGATAAAACTTTAGTTGCATTGGGATTAATGAGCGGAACATCGATGGATGGAATCGATGCCTCACTAATTAGGTCAGATGGAGAAGAAAATATAGAAATAATTGGAAATCTATATAATAAATACGACTTGGAATTGAAAAATTCACTTTTTGAATTTACTAATAAGATTAAGAACCTCGAAGATCTAAAAGTCAATCTAATTGAGTATAAAAATTTAGAGAGAGAAATTACTATTAAACATGCCGAAATTACATCAAAATTAATTAAAAAAAATAATATCGAACCAGATATTATAGGATTTCATGGACAAACAATTTTACATAATCCGAAAGAAAAATATTCTATACAAATGGGAAACGCAAAACTTTTATCTCAATTGTCTAAAACAAATGTAGTTTATCAATTCAGAAATAAAGATTTAGAAAACGGTGGAGAAGGTGCTCCATTAACTCCAATTTATCATCACTACCTAAGAAAAAAAATAAATTTAAAAAAACCTATACTTTTTCTAAATCTTGGCGGAATCGCCAATTATACGTTTTCAAAAGAAAACCACTTATCTGCAAAAGATGTTGGCCCAGGAAATTGTTTAATGGACTCATATCTTAAAAAAACTAAAAATCTAGATTTTGATAAAAATGGAAATCTAGCATCTCTGGGAAATATAGATATTTCTTTAATAAATAATATTCTTGATCATCAATTTTATAATACCTTAGAAAGGCATTCCTTAGATATAAGAGATTATGACATAAATTTTGTTAAAGGTCTTTCAGTTGAGGATGCTTTAGCTAATTTAAATTTTTTTTCAGCTAAAACAATAAGTGAAAATATTAAAAAAAATATAGATGAAGATTTTATAATAATTTTATCTGGCGGAGGTAGAAAAAATAAAACTACTGTATCAAACTTGAAAAAATTAATTAAAAATGAAATTTTAGATATAGATAATTTCAATATTGATGGCGATTTTGTTGAATCTCAAGCATTTGCCTTTTTAAGTATAAGATCTTTGTATCAAAAAAATATTTCTTTTCCTAACACAACAAAAGTTAATAAACCTACCTCAGGAGGAAAATTAATTAAGTATATTTAAAATAAAGCTGACTCTTTAGCGATGTATTTATTTAAAGATTTTTTTAAAATTTCCTCAGATTTCGAAAAAAAATGATTTGCATCTGTTATTTGATCAAATTGAACATTTATACCTTTTTGATTAGTAAGTCTTGTTTTTAAGTCATTTATTGATTGTGAAGAAACTAATTCATCTTTTTTTCCATAAATTACTATCCCTGATGTTGGACAAGGACTTAAAAAACTAAAATCGTATACATTTGGTTGTGGCGAAATTATTGTAAATCTATTTATCTCTGGTCTTCTCATCAATAATTGCATAGCAATTAATGATCCAAATGAAAATCCTGCAATCCAACATTGCGAATTATCAAAATTTTCTCTCTCTATCCAATCTAATGCAGCTGCAGCATCTGCCAATTCACCTTGTCCATTATCAAAATCACCATCACTTTTTCCAACGCCCCTAAAGTTAACTCTACATACTGAGAAATGATTATCCATAAAAGTATTAAATGTTTCTACGACAATTTTGTTATTCATAGTACCTCCGTATTGTGGGTGAGGATGTAAGATTAATGCTATAGGAGACGTTTTCTTTTTGCTTTTATAATACTTTGCTTCTAATCGTCCAGCAGGACCAGGTATAAAAATCTCTATTACTTTATTTTCCATTGTTATTGATAATTAATCTCAAAAAAAAATTATAATTTTCTATCAAAATAGAGCGACAAATTGCAAGAACTAAAAACTACCACATACTTGACTATTTTTGTCGGGTATATATATAAAGCTTAATAAATATGCGGTTAAATA
>CACDSN010000017.1 GCA_902555465.1 uncultured Pelagibacteraceae bacterium | reverse complement strand
GAGCGATAATTGCTGCCTTAGCAGGGGCATCTGGAAATATTTTTGAAACTTCAAATATTTTTGGTTTTCTTGCAATAATTTTAGCAGCGGTAAATATTTTTGGTGGTTTCCTTGTTACACAGAGAATGTTGCAAATGTATAAAAAGAAGAAAAAATAATTATGTCGTCTAACCTATCAGCATTATTTTATTTGATTTCAGGAATATTATTCATATTAGCTTTAAGGGGACTGTCTTCACCTGAGACCTCTAGACAAGGAAATTATTTTGGTATTGCTGGTATGGTAATCTCAATTATTGTTACTTTTTTATCTGTAGGAAATTTTGGCGAAGGATTTATATATGTACTAATATTTCTACTACTTGGTGGCTCAATTGGAGCTTTTATTGCATTCAGAATTCCAATGACAGCAATGCCAGAGCTTGTTGCAGGTTTTCACAGTCTTGTAGGGCTGGCTGCTGTTTTTGTAGCTATTTCAGCCTTTTTAAAACCAGAAGCATTTAACCTAGGCATTATTGGAAATATTAAACTTGCAAGTTTAATTGAAATGTCTCTAGGAGCAGCAATAGGTGCAATTACTTTTTCAGGATCAATTATTGCATTTCTTAAACTTAGAGGAATAATGTCTGGAGCGCCCATAACATTTAAAGGTCAGCATTTCATAAATTTATTATTAGGATTAATGATAATATTTTTAATATATTATTTATGTAGCAGTCAATCATCTAATATTTTTTGGTCAATAGTTATTATATCTTTTCTAGTTGGTGTATTGCTAATTATTCCAATTGGTGGCGCAGATATGCCGGTAGTAATATCAATGTTAAATTCTTATTCAGGTTGGGCAGCAGCAGGTATTGGATTTACTTTAGAAAATACCGCATTGATAATTACTGGTGCTTTAGTTGGATCATCGGGCGCAATTCTTTCATATATAATGTGCAAAGGTATGAATAGATCGTTTTTCAATGTTATACTTGGAGGTTGGGGCGCAACTGATCAAACGTCAGGCTCTCAAAGCAAAGAACAAAAACCTGTAAAAAGCGGAAATGCAGATGATGCTGCATTTCTAATGAAAAATGCCTCTTCTGTAATTATTGTTCCAGGATATGGTATGGCAGTGGCTCAAGCTCAGCATGCTCTTAGAGAAATGGTTGATGCTTTAAAAAAAAATGGAGTGAAAGTATCTTATGCTATCCATCCAGTTGCTGGAAGAATGCCTGGGCATATGAACGTATTGTTAGCAGAAGCAAATGTTCCATATGATGAAGTTTTTGAATTAGAAGAAATAAATAATGATTTTGCAAACTGTGATGTTGCATATGTTATTGGTGCAAATGATGTTACAAATCCTGTAGCAAAATCAGATCCACAAAGTCCCATTTATGGTATGCCAGTATTAGATGTGGAAAAAAGCAAATCAGTTTTATTTGTAAAGAGAAGTTTATCCCCAGGTTATGCAGGAATAGATAACGATTTATTTTATAGAGATAACACTCTTATGTTATTTGCAGATGCAAAAAAAATGACTGAAGAAATCGTAAAGAGTTTGTAAATTGACAAAAATTTTTTGTGATATAGCTGATATTAAATTAATAAGAAAATTTAATAATAAAAATATAGTTAAAGGCTTTACAACAAACCCAAGTTTAATGAGAAAAGCTGGGGCTAAAGATTATTCAAAATACTCTAAAAAGATACTCAGAATTACAAAAAAACCAGTATCATGTGAAGTGTTTGCTGATGATATTAAAAATATGATTTCTCAAGGAAATAAAATCAGTAAATGGTCAAAAAATGTTTATGTTAAAGTTCCAGTTATTAATTCCAAAGGCATATTTATGGGCAAAGTAATTAAGACTTTAAATCAAAATAAAATAAAATTAAATATTACAGCTGTTTATACCTCAAACCAAACAAAGAAAATTTTAAAAAGTATAGATAAAAAAACCAGAGTAATTATTTCAATTTTTGCAGGAAGGGCCGCTGACGCTGGTAAAGACCCATTGCCAGAATTTATTAAAAGTATCAAATTAGCAAAAAAATTTAAAAATGTTGAAATTCTTTGGGCAAGCGTTAGAGAGCCCTACAATTATTTACAAGCAAAAAAACTTGGCTGCCACATAATTACTGTACCGCCAGCCATAATTGAGAAAATTGAAAAATTTGGTAATTCATATAAATCTTTAACAATAAATACTGTTAAGAATTTTTTAATCGATAGCAAAAAATCAAATTTTAAAATTTAAGATTTATAAATTTGAACATTATAAAATAAATTTAAGTCTGCAGATTTTATTTTAAATGGAAGAAAATTTTCACTTATTATGTCTTTGTAATGAAACCTTATTATTGATATTAGGTTAAATATTGAATTAATATGTTCTGTGGCATTAATATATTCATATTCTTCACCAGAAATATTGTAAGTTTTTCTTATTGAGAATAATCTAATTATCAATCTGCCTAATCTCCAGGCAAAACCAGGATCGGTTGGTAACGCAATTGATAAAACTCCTCCCTTCTTTAATTTGTTCATCATTTCAAAAATAAATTCTTCTGGACTTAAAATATGCTCTAAAGTGTGTGATATAATTATTCTATCAAAATATTCATTATCATAAGGTAAATTTACACCATTATATGTTTTAAATATTATTTTAGAATTTGTTTCATTTTTATAAATTTCCTTTGCGTAATCAGAGGTATCAACAATATGGTATTCATTATAATTATGACTTAGGTATTTAATATGGGGGGCACTACCAGCTCCAATTTCTAATATTTTATCATATCCATCTTTTTTATTAAAATTTTCTAATTTTCTATGACAGTAATTCATTAAAATGCCCAAAAGGCCTGTATATAGGTGTGAATTATATTTTTTATCTAAATTTCTAAATTTATCTTTTTTGTACATAAATTTTTTTTATACATAAACTTTTTATCAAAGTTTTCAAATTAAATTATTATATAAATTTAGTCTTCATTAATAATTATACTTTCGACCAATAAGCCAAGAATTCTAGCGTCTGGCGATTGTAGTAATTCTAATTTTGTAGTTGGATTATCAATCACAAATCTAATATTAAAGGTATCACTAAAATTGGTTATTTTGTTTAAATTAATGAAAAGCATTCCTTGATCTAATTGTTCAACATTATTTAAATTGTAGTTATCATAAATTTGATTATTAATATAAATTTTAAAATTAAGCGACTCATTTGGTCGATTTAAAATCGATTTAACTTTTATACCTAATGTTAAATTTTTTTTAAATTCTTTATTTATTTGAAACAATAAATTAGAAATCTTACCTTCAGTCCATATACCCATATCTTTTGATCCAAAATTATGTGTCCAACCAAAACCATGAATTGAGTTTTCATTGTTGAAATCTAGCTTGAATTCATTACCAGTTTCCAAAAGGATAGGATTAAAATTATCTAATTGAATTTCATCAAATTTTGACATCATTCTTTTGTATTCAGGAATCATAACCCATGTCTTATCTTTAAGAAAAAAACCTACCTGACTATCTTCAAATATGTATTTTAAATTTCTAAGATGGTTATAGTTATCAATTACAAAAATTGTATTATCAGGTAAATTTTCATTTTGGAAACTCTGGTATAGTTTTGATCTTGAAATAGAAGCTAATTTTCTATTATATCTACCGTGAATTGAGATATCTGTTTTTTCTATATTTTTTAATAACAATACATTTCTTAACTCTAACAAAAATTTTGACTGATTATTAAGATAAGTAGTTCTAAGTATTGAATTATTTTTTGATAAATTTTTCCAAAAATCAATTTGCTCTAAATTTTTTTCTTTTACAAACGCATTAGAATTTAAGTGTTTTTTTATCCCAGGATAAATATCTAATAACTGTAAAGCAAATATAAAAATTAAAATAATTAATGAATTTTTATATGAAAAATTTTTAAATATCAAAATAATAGAAAATAGGAAAACTATATAATAAATAGGCCAAACCAATCGACCTGAAGCTCTAACAACACTTAAGAGTCCATATATAAAATTAGGAATTTCAATAGAAAAAATTAATTGATTTAAAAAATAAATTTTATTCGATATAGCAATACAAAAGAAAATAATTAAAATTATAACAACTGGTAAAAATTTTTTATGTTGAACAATATTTTTAAGATTTTGATAAAAATAAAATATTAAAAATATTAAAAAAATTATACCTCCTAAGCCCAAATATGCAAAACCCTCTGGTGCCAGTACATATTTATTATTTAAAATTAACGACCAATTAATACTGCCATTGACAACATTTGTTTTACTTACAAATAAACTTGCCAAGTCCAAAGCATAATTTCCATAACCATATGCCAGAGCGTCTGTTGCTGGAACATGAAAATAACCTGAGATTAACATCGTTAAAAATAGAGAAAAAAATATTACAAAAATATTAATTGATATTTTTTTATAATTTAAAACTGGCGATCTATTAAATATATTAAATATTAAAAAAATTATTAGTAACATCACAGTAAAATAAAAATGAATAAGCGAAGAAATAGATATCAATAACGACCATTTTAAAATTTTACTTGTAGTATTTTTTTTTATTTCTAAATAAAATCCGAGTAATATTAGCCAATGAGCGATTAGAGATATATGGAAGCTTAATTTATTTATAAGTATTGGTGATAAAAGAAAAAAAAAGGATCCAATAATTGAATAACTTTTACTTTTTGTTTGATCAAAAATAATTAAATATGAAACATAGGATTGTAGAAACAAACAAATATAAACCCAAAATGTAAAATAATGAAAATTTTCTGGAAGAAAATTTACAAATATTTTAAAAAAAAAAGCCAAAATAGGAACAGATCCTGAGAAGACTATTCCACTTCCAATATCCATACCATAATTTGGATTACTTCCTAATGGAAATCTCCAAATATCATTTTTAAAAAATTTCCAAGATATTATATCTGTGCTTACGTCGTGTGCAGCTAACCATTGAGTATTAGTGAAAGATAAGTTTTTAAATCCAAATATTAAAACTGTTAAAATGTAAGCGATAGTTAAATAAAATATTATAATTAAAAGGTTTTTGTATGTCATTTTTATAATAAAGAAACTTGCAAAATTAAGTAATGAGTATTAGCAATATCATATTATTCAAAAAAAAAGAAAATAAATGAATTTGTCACAATTTATAACTAAGATTGGTAATTTAACAAAATTGTCTTCAACAAAAACTACACCAACTTTGGAAGAGTTTATAGAACGAGGTTTTGAGCCAAAAAATAATAAGATAGATATCTTATTTATAAACCCTCCATCCTCAATTTCTGAGAGATACGGAAAAGAAGATATGGGAGAAGTGGGAGGAGATTTAATTCCTTTGGGTATGGCAAGTTTAGCTGCATATATAAGAGAAAAAGGTTATGGTGTGGGAGTATTAGATTGTCCAACATTAAGGATCAACAACGAAGATGTTTATAAAATTATTTTAGAAAGGGATCCAGCAATAATAGGTTTTTCAACAACAACATATTCTCTCTCAAGAGCTACTGAATTAGCAAAAAAAATTAGAGAAAAAATCCCAAACAAACTAACAATTATAGGAGGTTCACATGCTAATGTTGCTGGCATTGAAACTGCAAATGAATATAGCGAATTTGATTTAATAGCTTATGGTCTTGACGGGGAATATATTGCCTATGATATTGTCAAAAAATTTAAAGAAAAAAATTATAATAGAGAATCTTTTCTCTCAGATGAACAAAATTTAAAGAGTATAAATGGAATTATTTATAGGTATAAAAATAATGTTGTAAAAAACCCTCCTAGGGAAAATATATTAAATCTTGATGAGCTTCCTTTGCCTGCAAGAGATCTGTTCCCTATGGAAAGGTATATTCCTTTACCGAACCAATACAAAAGATTGCCTTTAACTAATATGGTAGTCATTAGAGGTTGTCCCTACTTTTGCTCATTTTGCGACCAAGCAGGTACAGGGGCAAGAAGAAGAAGTCCACAAAAAGTAATAGAAGAAATTAAAGATTGTGTGAATAAATATGGGATAAAAGAAATTTCTTTTTGGGATGACACTATGAGCTATCATAAAAAATGGATGAGAGAATTTTTAGATTTATTAATAAAAGAAAATTTAGATTTAGTTTGGTCATGTTATGCTGCAGTAAATACTGTTGATAAAGAAATTTTAAAATTAATGCGTAAAGCGGGTTGTTGGAATATCTTTTATGGTTATGAAACTGCCATCGAAGAACTGGCAGAAAATATTCAAACAAATAGAAAAAACAAAAATTTTGATAGAATGAAACAAGTCGCAAAATGGACAAAAGAGGCTGGAATTGAAGTAAGGGGATCTTTTTTAATTGGTCTACCTGGAGAAACACCAGAGCTAGCAAAAAGAACTGTACAAAATGCAATTGAACTAGATCCAGATTATGCTCAGTTTACATTGGTCTGCCCGTACCCTGGAACAAAACTTGCAAAAGAAATCGAAGAGGGAAAATGGGGTAAGTTTATTACTAGAGATTTAGAGGAATATCAGTGCTGGAATGTAACTTGGCTTCCTGATGGATATAAAAATCCTAAAGAACTAAAAGATATGGAAAGATATGCTTTTAGAAAATTTTATTTAAGACCAAGTTATATTTTGAAAAGAATATTAAAAATAAGATCGTTAGAAGATATCAAAAGATATCTAAAAGGTGGGACTGCATTGATAAAATCGTTCCTATAATCATTGCTATATTTTTCTTATTTTTATTAAAATAATATCCAAAATCATTCTTGGTATATCTTTAAAAAAACTCAGTTTACTCCCTGATTTATGAACCCACTCAAGAGGTAATTCAACAATATTAATTCCACTCTTGTTTAATATAATCGTCAATTCAACGTCAAAAGCAAATCTATACGATTTTATTTGTTTAAAAATTTTTTTAGAATAATTTTTATTAAATACTTTAAAACCACATTGTGTGTCAGTTAATTTAATTTTAAATAAATATTTAATTAGTTTTTTAAAGAAAAAACCGAGGAAAACTCTAAATTTTGATGCCTTAACTTTTGAGAGTCCATGTTCTCTTGATCCATAGTAAGCTTTGTTTTGGGATTTTAAAAGTTTTTTATTATACCAATTATTAAATTGCCTAGGATGAACTGAAAAATCTATATCACAGATAAGTATCCAAAAATTGCTTGCATTTAAAACTCCCTTTCTAACGGCATAACCCTTTCCAATATTTTTTTTATATTTAAAGAATTTTATATTAAATTTTCGTTTTTTTTCAGATTTAAATTTTTCTATGATTAAGTTCGATTTATCTGTACTCCCATCACTAACAAAAATAATTTCAAGTTTACCATTTATATTTTGATGTAAATATTTATTAAGTATATTAAGAGATCTCACCAATCTCAATTCTTCATTATAAATCGGAATAATTATAGATAAGTCTAACATTCAAATTATTATAATATAAAAGTTAATTAATTTGGATGATTTAATGATTGAAAATTGGTTGCGGGGGACGGATTTGAACCGCCGACCTCAAGGTTATGAGCCTTGCGAGCTACCAGACTGCTCCACCCCGCGATAATTAAAATCTATTTCTTAATTTATTAAGTTTTTTTACTCTTTTAATATTTTCTTGTAATATTCTTTTCTTCTTCTCAGAGGGTTTTTCGTATGTATTTTTTAGTTTAATGATTTTATAAAAGCCATCTTTTTGGAGCTTTCTTTTTAAAACTCTCAATGCTTGTTCAATATTATTATCTTTTACCTCTATTTTAATAACAACCTCCAAAAAAAAGACTAAGTATCACCATATTATAATTTTGTCTATTTTTATTTTAATTTGATTTCTTTTTCTGCTCTCTTTTAATTCTTCTATCTGCTTTTTCCAAAGCTTCCAAAAGATCTTTTTGAGAAAATAATCCCATTGCAACAGGATCTTTTGAATTTAAATTATTAAAATTCCAATAACTTTTGTTTCTAATTGCTTTAACAGAAGCACTAGTAATTCCTACTAACTTAGCTATCTGTGAGTCTTTTAATTTTGAGTGATTTTTAATAAGCCAAAGCGCTGAGTCGGGCTTATCCTGTCTTTTAGACAAAGGTACGTACTTTTTATCTTTTTTTTGCTCACCTGATATCCTAACTTCGTTTTGAGAAATATTTAGTGGTCTATTTTTATCTTTACTTGACAGTTCTATTTCTTCTCTAGTTAATTGACCGGAAATAATTGGATTATAGCCAACTATACCTTTTCCAACTTCTCCATCAGCAATACTTTGTATTTCTACCTCATGCATATTACAAAAGTTTGCTATTTGTCTAAAAGTAAGAGAGGTGTTTTCGACCAACCAAATAGCTGTAGCAACTGGCATTAAAGGTGCGTTTGACATCTAATTATTTTGATGATCTAAAATTTTGAAATTTTTTGTTGAATTTACTTACACGACCCTTGTCAAGTATTTTTTGTTTACCCCCAGTCCATGCTGCATGAGATTTTGGATCTATCTCAAGTTTTAGAGTATCTCCTTCTTTGCCCCAAGTAGACCTTGTTTCAAATTGTGTACCATCAGTCATTTGTACTTTAATACTATGATAGTCAGGGTGAATTTTTTTTTTCATAGCGGTCTTATAACAAAACTTTTCTATAAAACAATTAAAAGTTTGCCAGTAATTTGTTTAATTCAGGATATATAATTTCAGATGATGCAATAACACTGTGATTTTTAGTTTTTTTCATATCTATAAAGCTAATTCTACCTCCAGCTTCGGTCAATAATAGCATCCCAGCCGCTATATCCCAAATATTTAAATTTTTTTGAAAAAAACCATCCAACCTTCCAGAAGCAACATATGCTAAATCTAGAGCTGCACTTCCACTGATCCTAGTATTTAATTCTATATTTTTTATTCCGTCTTGGTTTGACCCAAATAAACATTCATCGAAACTCCTTTTTCTTGATACTCTAATTCTTTGATTATTAAAAAAAGATCCAGCATTTTTTTCAGCAAAAAAAACTTCATTTTTTATTGGGTCAAAAATTACTCCAGATAAAATTTCATTATTACTCACAAAGGCTATAGAAATACAAAAATGTGGAATTCCATGTAGAAAATTTGTCGTTCCATCTATAGGATCAATAATCCAAAAATTATTTTTGTTCTCATTCTTAATTAATCCAATCTCCTCACTTATTATAGAATAGTTTTTTTTTGATAGTTCACTGATTAAAATTTTTTCAACTTTTTTGTCAGCATTTGTTACAAAGTCTTTAGGTCCTTTTTTCGATACTTGAAGATTTTCTATTTCACCGAAGTCACGAATTAAAACTTTAGACGCTTTTTCGCAAGCCTTAATCATTAAATTTAAATTTGGAGAAATAGAATTCATAGATATTATATTTTCTTTATATACTCTATTGTTCTTGTATCTACTAAGATGGTATCACCACTTTCAACAAAAGGTGGCACAAGAATATTAATACCATTTTCAAGTAAAGCAGGTTTATAAGATGAAGATACAGTTTGGCCTTTAATTGCAGCATCTGTAGTATCAATTTTGCATTCTATTTGATTTGGAAGATTTATTTTAATAGGTGCTTCGTTATATAACCCTATCTTCACTTCAAGCCCTTCAGTTAGAAACTTTGATTTATCTCCTATTAAATCTTTTTTTATAATTATTTGTTCAAATGATTTGTTATCTATAAAATGAAATTCTTCTTTATCTTCGTACAAAAAATTATAATCAATTTCTTCTACAATAGCTCTTTCAACACTATCACTAGATCGAAATCTTTCATTAAGCTTAGTATTTTTGTTTATACTTTTCATCTCTACTTGATTAAATGCTCCACCTTTACCTGGTTTAACATGCTGTGTTTTTAAAACTTCCCACAAATCGTTATTGTGTTCTATTATCATTCCAATTTTTATTTCATTTCCGCTTATTTTCATTTCATCATTCTCACTGCTTCTTCAGGTTTCATTTTTTTATTTCTCCAAATGAAGCTTGAAATAGCTAAAAAGTCAGCTTTATTCAACAAAAGTTTTCTATAATTATATTGATTGATGCCACCAATAGCTATTAATGATATATTTGAAAGTTTTCTAATCTTATTTAAATCATTTATTGAAGCTTTATATTTTACTTTTTTAGTTTTGCTTGAATTAAAAGCTCCTACAGCAATATAATTAGCTTTATTTTTTATTGCTTCCTTTGCTTTATTGATTGAATTATTACATGTGATTCCAATAATTCCTTTATTAAATATTTTTCTCGCTTTTTGAATATTTATATCTGATTGGCCTAAATGACATCCATCTGCCCCAACTTCTTTTGCAATAGCGGGGTCGTCATTAATAATAAATTTTACACTATACCTCTTACAAATTTTTATTATTTTTTTTGATATTATTAAGATTTTTTCTTTTCTAGTTTTCTTCAATCTTAATTGAAAGTACTTTACTTTATTTGTTTTTAACACTAACTCCAAATCTTTATAAAAATTACGATATATTTTGTTTGGGGATATTAAATAAATAAATTTAGCTTTGAATTTCAAGATCTTTTGACCATTTCCCTTGAGCCGCAAGTGAACATAAATTTGCACGATGATTAAAAGTTTTTTGAGTGCCAGATATATCATTTATATCTTTTGCCCAGTATTTGAGAGCACTTTGCTGTAAAGCTCTTCCATATGAATATGTCATAATAAATTTAGTATTATTTGATTTATTTATCAAATTTAGATTTTCTGTAGCCTCGATTTCGCCTTGACCACCTGAAAGAAAGGCAATTCCAGGCACCTCTTCAGGAACAGACTCTTTTAAGCATTTCAAAGTTAATTGTGCAACTTGTTCACCATCAATCTTTTGTGTTACACCGCTCCCGTCTAAAATCATATTTGGTTTTAATATCACTCCAGTTAAATCAATTTTGCTTATTATCAATTCTTCGAAACATTTTTTTATAACCTCAGATGTTTTTTCATAACATACTCTAGCTGAATGATTACCGTCCATCAGTACTTCAGGCTCAACTATAGGAACCATGCCACATTCTTGAACCAAAGCAGCATATCTTGCTAAAGCATGAGCATTAGAGTGAATTGATAATTTGCTTGGATATTTGTCTGAGATAGAATAAACACCTCTCCATTTAGTAAATCTAGCTCCTAATTTATAATATTCTTTTAATCTTTCTCTTAAACCGTCAAGACCTTCAGTAATCTTTTCATCATTTGAGCCGGCCAAAGACTTTGCTCCTGTATCAACTTTTATTCCTACAATAGCGCCACTTTCAGTAATTAATTCAGGAATAGTTTTAGATCCAGAAGATTGTTTGATTGTCTCATCGTACAAAATTACTCCACCTATGCATTTTTTCATGCTCTCGGATGTAAAAAGTGCCTTTCTAAAATTAAGTCTATTTTCCTCATTTGAATTTACTTTTACCGCTTCAAGTCTTTTTGTCATTGTGCCTGTGCTTTCATCGGCTGCAAGAATTCCCTTTCCGCCTGTTATAATTTTAAGTGCAATTTTGTTAAGTTCGGACATCAGTTTAATGCCCTTATACCAGGTAATTCTTTACCTTCAAGATATTCTAAAAATGCTCCACCAGCAGTTGAAACAAAATTAAAAGAATTGGAAATACCAATGCTATTAATTAAAGCTACTGTATCTCCACCTCCAGCAACTGCAAAAATTTTGTTAAATTTATTTTTTTCAGCAATTTTTTTTCCTATTTCAAAACTCCCTCTTGCAAAATGAGAATTTTCAAAATATCCAGCTGGTCCATTCCATAAAATTGTTTTACTTGTCTCAATTATCCTTGAAATAGTTTCTATTGTTTTAGGACCAATATCTAAAATTAAATCATCATTACTTACTTGATTAAGCTGTTTAATTTTTGCATTGCCATCATTTGTCTTTCCTACAACTACATCCTGTGGAAAAACGATAGAGCAGGAGTGATTTTTTGAAAGTTTAAAAATATCGCTTATAATCGCATCACAATTTATTTCCCGAAGGGAATTACCGATTGGATGACCTTTATATTTAAGAATATTATTAGCCATCCCACCTACAATTATAATATTATCAAATTTAGGAATTAAATTCTTAATAAGTTCTATTTTGGTTGATATTTTAGATCCACCAATAATACAGGTAGTTGGTTTTTTAATATCTTTAGTAACTTTTTTTAATGCATTTATTTCAATTTCTAACTGTAAACCAGCATACGAAGGTAAAAATTTAGTAATCTCACTTATCGAAGCATGTGTTCTATGTGAGCATGAGAATGCATCATTAACAAATATATCTCCAAGACTAGCCAGTTGTTTTGAAAAATCATTATCGTTGTCTTCTTCTTCTTTATAAAATCTTATATTTTCGAGAAAAATTATTTGATTCATAAACTTTTCAGATAATTTTTTTTTATTTAAATTATAAATATTATCTTTAATAAGCTCTATTTTTTTTTGAAGTTTTATTTCCAAACATTTACAAACTGGTTCTAAAGACAAATCATCATCTCTTTTACCTTTAGGCCTGCCTATATGAGAAATAACTACTATTTTCGATTTTTGATCAATTAAATATTTTAAGATTGGCAAAATTTTATCTATTCTTGTTTCGTCAGTTATTTTACCTTTTTTAATAGGTACATTTAAATCTAGTCTTAATAAAACAATCTTACCATCAAGTTCTTTTTTATCTTTGATATAATTCATTAAGAATTTTTATGAATATATTCTGCTATATCGCACATTCTGTTTGAAAATCCCCACTCATTATCATACCATGCAGTAATTTTACCCATATTTTTTCCTACAACATTTGTAAGGGAAGTGTCTATTATTGACGAAGCCGAGTTATGATTAAAATCGATTGATACAAGCTTTTCATCAGTTATTTCTATGATTTTTTTTTTTTGGTTCTTGACAAATTTTTTAAACGCTGAATTAATTATTTCAATATTTAGGTCTTTATTTGAGCAGAATACTAGTTCAATCAAAGACACATTTGGAGTTGGGACTCTCATTGCAATACCTTGAAGCTTACCTTTTAGAGAAGGAATAATCTCACCTATAGTCTTAGAAGCCCCTGTAGAAGTTGGTACGATTGATTGACTTGCTGATCTTGCTCTTCTTGGGTCTTTATGTGAATTATCCAATATTCTTTGGTCACTAGTGAATGCATGAATAGTAGTCATAAATCCTTTATCAATTCCAAAATTTTCATTTAGAATGTAAGCAACTGGAGCAAGGCAGTTAGTTGTGCACGATGCTGCAGAGATTATTTTGTCCTCTTTTTTAATCTCTTTTTCGTTAACTCCATATACGATTGTTTTATCTGCGTTTTTACAAGGAGCAGAGACAATAACTTTTTTTGCACCATTTTTTAAATGAGGTATTAATTTGTCTTTAGAGTTAAATTTACCAGTACACTCAAAAATATAATCAACTCCAAATTTTTTCCAATTAATCTTATTTAAATCTGTCTCTTGTCTATATGAAATTTTATTTTTGTTAATTATAATGTTATTTTGATCGAATTTTACTTCTGCATTAAATTTTCCGTGTATTGAGTCATACTTTAAAAGATTTGAACATATCTCAACGTTAGTTCTATTGTTTATATGCTTTATTTCAAAGTTGGAGGAATTATTTTCTACTATTGAACGAACAATCATTCTTCCAATTCTTCCCATTCCATTAATTCCAACTTTTATTTTCATATTTTTTGTTTAATCTTTTTTATTATACTTTCAGAATTCAATTCAAAATTATCATAAATATCTTTATATGGAGCACTTTTTCCAAAACTATCAATCCCAAAATTTAATCCTTTCGGACCTGTATATTTTTGCCAAAAGTTAGTTTCAGAGGCCTCAATTGAAACAACTAGATCGGTTTCATTTATTATTTTTTTACGATAATCTTCTTTTTGTTGATCAAATAATTCCTGACAAGGCATTGATATAACTTTTGAATAAATATTTTCTGTGGCTAATTTATGACTAATTTCACATGCTAGGCTAGTTTCAGATCCTGAAGAAAGGATTGTCAGCTTTATTTTATCATTTGTTCTTAAAATTTCGTATGCACCATTTGAAGAAAGATTTTTAGAACTATTTTGTTTTCTTACAGGATTAATTTTTTGTCTTGTTAATGCGATTACGCTCGGTGTATTTTTATTTTCAAGTGCTATTTCCCAACATTCGAATGTTTCAATCATATCTGATGGTCTAAAGACATTTAAGTTTGGAATAGATCGTAAACTAGTCAATTGTTCAATAGGTTGGTGCGTTGGACCATCTTCTCCAAGACCAATAGAGTCATGGGTAAAAACATAAATTACTCTTTGTTTCATCATGGCCGCTAGTCTTATAGAAGGTTTACAATAATCACTAAAAATTAAAAAAGTTCCCCCATAAGGAACTAACCCACTGTGTAAAGCTAAACCATTCATTATACCACACATAGCATGCTCCCTTACACCATAATGAATGTAATTTCCTGAAAAATTTCCTGGTTTTATAATTTTATGATTTTTTGTTTTTGTATTATTTGATCCAGCAAGATCTGCTGACCCTCCAATTAGATTTGAAATTTTTGAAATAATTTCTAAATATTTTTCAGAGCATTTTCGAGTTGCTATTGGCTCCAAAGATTTTAAATATTCCAATTTCGCTTTTTCAATTTCAGAATTAATTGGGCCTTTTATTAAATTATTTTCAGGTGGAAAGTTATTATTAAAATTATTTGATAAAGTCCATCCCAGCCAACCCATTGAAGATAGTTTTTTTTGATAATTTTTTTGATGTAAGGAGGCTTTTTTTGTAGCTTTGTCACCTATAGCTCTCCAATCATCTAGTATTTTTTTTGGTATTTCAAAAGGTTCATATTTCCAATTCAGTTTTTTTCTAACTAATTTAATTTCATCTTCACCCAACGGACTTCCATGAGCAGAGGCTTTACCTGATTTATTTGGTGATCCATATCCAATTGTAGTTTTACAAGAAATAGCAATTGGTTTTTTTGTATTTTGTGCTTTCTTTAAAGCTTTGAATATTTCTTTTTCATTGTGTCCATTAATGTCTAAAAATTCCCATCCATAGCTATTAAATCTTTTTTTATGATCATCAGATACTGCTAAACTCGTAGGACCATCAATTGAAATAGCATTATTGTCAAATAACAAAATAAGATTTTTTAATTTCAAATGACCCGCAAGGCTTAATGCTTCATGGCTTATTCCTTCCATCAAACAACCGTCTCCAGCCAAAACATAAGTTTTATGATTAATTATGTTCTTACCAATTTTCTTTTTTAAAATTTCTTCGGCTAAAGCAAAACCAACTGCATTTGAAATACCTTGTCCCAAGGGACCCGTTGTAGTTTCTATTCCTGAATTCGGATGATATTCGGGATGTCCTGCACAAATTGAGTCAAGTTGTCTGAAGTTTTTAATATCATTTAAACTTACACTTTTATATCCTGTTAAGTAAAGAAGTGAATATAGTAACATCGAACCATGGCCAGCTGATAAAATAAATCTATCTCTATTTATCCAGTTAGGATTTTTTGGATCAAATTTTAAAAAAATTTTGAAAAGAACAGTAACTACATCTGCCATTCCCATAGGCATTCCTGGATGACCAGAATTAGCTTTTTGGACCGCATCTATAGATAAAAATCTAATTGCGTTAGCCAATTCTTTGTTATTTTTATTCAAGTTTAGACCTATGTAGACTCTGATAGTACAATTTAATAATATAGTTATATATATGAAATCTTTTCAGGAAAAAGAAAAAAAACTTTATGAGTTATTAAATAAATTAAATAACTTCGATGTTTCTCAAATTGAAAATAAAGATCAATCAGAAATAGAAAATTTAAAGGTTCATAAAAATCAATTAGAAATTGAAAAAAATAATTTAGAGGAAAAATATAGATCATTAGCGGAAGAATTAGAAATTGCTCAGGAAAAAATTAAGAAACTGGAAAGCAGTAAGAAAAAGGACCTAAAAAAACAGAATGAATTTAATCAAAAAATTGATGAATTAAATCAAGAGACAGAGTATTTAATTGAAGAAATTGATAAATGGGAAATGTAAATATAAAATTCAATGGTAAAGACTTTCTTCTATCTTGCGAGGATGGACAAGAAGAACATCTCGAGGAATTATCACAAAACTTAACTGAGAAATTTAATCAACTTAAATCGAAACTTGGCAATTTAGGAGAAAATAAACTTTTATTAATCACATCTATTACTTTAATGGATGAATATTATGAAACAAAAAAGAAAATTGAAGAAAAAAAAGATGAGATGGAAAAATTAAAGACTAAATTTATAGAACTTAAATCATTAGTATATAGTTATAAAAGTGACAAAGACAATGAAATAAACCTATTACAAAAAGAACAAGAAAAATTTAAAAATGAATTAGAAAATTTGAATAATGGCTATGAAAAAATTATAGAAGACGCATCTAATCAATTAGAAGAATTTATGACAAAAAATAAATTTTCTTAATAAAATAAGAATATTCTTTGAAAAAAATTTTAAGAAAAAAATTAATAAAAAAACGAAAAAAAAATTATGTAGAGATAAGTTCAAAACATAATTTAAATATTTATAAGGTACTAAAAAAAAATTATCAAAACATCAAAACTATTGGCGGATATGTTCCAATAAATTATGAATTTGATTGTTTAAAACTTTTACAATTATTAGAAAAAAAAAATTATATCATATGCTTGCCAGTTACAGGTAAAAATTATGTGATGAATTTTTATAAATATTCGTTCTCTGATCCATTAAAAATTAATAAACTCGGCATCGGTGAACCAATAAAATTATCAAAAAAAACTGTTCCAGATTTGATATTTGTTCCACTAGTAGGATATGATAAATATTTAAATAGGCTTGGATATGGTGGGGGTTTTTACGATCGATATTTTCAAAAAAATCAAAAATTAAAAAAAATAATTAAAATTGGACTTGCCTTTTCATCTCAAAAAATTAAAAAACTTCCAACTGATAAATTTGATAAAAAACTTAATAAAATAATTACAGAAAAAAAAATTTGACATGAAAATATTATTTTTAGGGGATGTTGTTGGTCAAGCAGGCTGTAATGCAATAAAAAAAAATTTACAAAATATTATTAAAAAGGAGAATATTGATTTTACAATTGTGAATGGAGAGAATGCGGCAGATCAAGGTGTCGGTATAACACAAAATATATTTGATGAATTTTTATCTTGTGGTGTAGATGTAGTTACAAGTGGTAACCATATATGGGATCAAAAAGAGACATACGAATTTATTGCAAATCAATCTAGATTACTTAGACCTTTGAATATGGATAAGAAATTACCAGGATCTGGGTTTATTATTTTAAAATCTAGAATTGGTTTAAAAATTGGTGTGTTAAATTTAATGGGAAATGTATTTATGAAAAAATGTGACGATTTATTTTTAACATTAAAAGAATTTATAGAAAATAATTCACTAAAAAAAGATTTTGATTGTTTGGTAGTTGATATTCACGGTGAAATTACAAGTGAAAAAATGGCAGTGGGTCATTTTTTAGATGGTAAAGCATCATTAGTTGTTGGAACTCATACACATGTTCCAACTAATGACGCAAGGATACTATCTAAAGGAACAGGATATATGACTGATGCAGGAATGTGTGGTGATTATGACTCTGTTATTGGAATGGATAAAAACAATTCTATAAATAAATTTCTTAAAGAAGAGGCAATAAAACATTTTCCCTCAAAAGGTGAGGCATCTATATCTGGTGTAATAGTAGATGTGAGCTTGGAGACTGGTTTAGCATTAAAAATTAAAAATTTTATCACAGGGGGTGTATTAAATCATACAACATAAACTTATGGCAGGTCATTCTCATTGGGCAGGTATCAAACATAAAAAGGGAAGAGCAGACAAAATAAGATCAAAAATTTTTTCTAAACTTTCCAGAGAAATTACTGTTGCTGCAAAATTAGGTGACAAAAATCCTGAGATGAATCCTAGACTTAGAGCAGCAATTCAATCAGCTAGAGCAGCAAATATGCCTAAAGATAATATTGATAGAGCTATTGATAAATCAAGCAGTGGAGATCAATCAAATTTTGATAGTATTCGATATGAGGGTTTTGGGCCTAAAAATATAGCAGTTATTGTAGATACACTAACTGATAACAAAAATAGAACAGCATCATCCATAAGAACTTTGTTTCAAAAAAATGGAGGAAGTTTAGGAACTCAAGGGTCATCTTCTCATAATTTTAAACAAACTGGTGTTATTAAAATTGATTATAATTTAATATCTGAAGAGAAAGCTCTTGACTTAGCCTTAAATGCAGGAGCAGAGGACTGTATTTCATATGATGGTGAATTTCACGAAATTCATTGTGAAAAAGATGAAATTTATAAAGTTAAAAAAATACTGGAAAAAGATATAGATTCTTTTATTTCAACAGGGATTGAATGGTTGCCAATAATATTTATCGAAGTTTCTGATAATGAAAAAAATGAAATTTTGGATTTTCTTGAAAATATTGAGGATGATGACGATGTTCAAAATGTTTATAGTAATGTAAAACTTAAATAATAGTTAAAATGTATATAATTGGTATAGATCCAGGAATATCAGGAGCAATTTGTTTTTTTGAAGATGGAAAAATTATTGATGTCATCGAAATGCCAACAATGGCAGAAGGAAAAAAAAATAAAAAACAGGTAAATGGAAATCAATTATTTAATGAAATCAAGTTACGTTTATCAGATATAAACCATGAAAATGTATCAGTTGTAGTTGAACATGTCACTGCGATGCCCGGACAAGGTGTTACAAGTATGTTTAATTTTGGCCAATCATTTGGTGTTATCAAAGGCATTTGCTCTGCAATGCAATTACCTATATTTTTTGTAAGACCAACAAAATGGAAAAAATACTTTAATTTAATTAAAACTTCTAAGGATGCCAGCAGGTCTAGGGTTATAGAAATCTTTCCAAAGTTCTCCGAGAGATTAAAAAGGAAAAAAGACTCCAATAAGGCTGATGCAATATTAATTGCTAATTATTATTATAAAACTTATAAAACTGAATAAAATCATACATTTTCGAGTCATATTCATGACACATTTTAGTGTGAGAAGAGTCGAATGGAAGCAGACATAGCAACACAATCTGTAGGATTAACTTCAAGCGCAGATTTCTCAATTCTTAATCTATTCATTAGAGCTGATATAATAGTAAAATTAGTAATAATAATGCTTATTGCAGCATCAGTATATTCTTGGGCTATTATTTTTGAAAAATTTAGAATGTTTAAAAAAATAAATCAAACGACTTTAGAATTTGAAGAAAAATTTTGGAGATCTAAATCGGCAGAAACTTTTTATAATAACTTACCCTCTGAAATGAATGATCCAATGGCAATGGTATTTAAAGACTCTATGCAAACAGTTTTAAAGTCAAGATCTAAATCAAACTTGAGCGAAAGATTAACTAATATAATGGCAACAAATATTGAAAAACAAATGTCAGTAATTGAAAAAAACTTTACATTTTTGGCAACAGTAGGCGCAACAGCACCTTTCATTGGTTTATTTGGTACTGTGTGGGGAATAATGAATTCGTTTCAATCAATCGCAATCTCTAGAAACACAAGTCTTGCTATTGTTGCACCAGGGATAGCAGAAGCTCTTTTTGCAACAGCTTTAGGATTGCTTGCTGCAATACCTGCAGTTGTTGCATATAATAAATTTAATAGTGATGCTAGAAAGTATTCTAATAAGTTAGAGGATTTTTCAAAAAGATTTTTAGCAATAATTTAATATGGCTTTTAAACTTGGTCGATCTTCCAGAGAACCTATGAGTGAGATCAATGTAACTCCATTTGTAGATGTTATGTTGGTACTTTTAATAATATTCATGGTTACAGCCCCACTCTTAACAGTGGGTGTTCAAGTAGACTTACCTGAAACATCAGCAGACTCATTGCCTGAAGAACAAGAACCACTTACTTTAACCATAAATTCAAAAGGTGAAATATTTATTCAAGAAGCAAAAGTCGAGTTTGATAACCTTACCTCAAAAATATTAGCTGTTTCTAAAAATAGAACTGATACCAGAATTTATGTTAGAGGCGATAAAGCTATAAACTATGGAAGAGTTCTTGAAATAATGGGAATGTTATCTGGATCTGGGTTTACAAAAGTTGCACTAATATCTGAACCATACAAAGATAGATAGTAAAATGCCTCAAAATTTACTTTTATCTTTTTTTTTTCACGTTTCTGTAATCGCAATTGCAATAGTTAGTTTTCCATTTATTGCAAAAAAACCTATTGATATTCCTCCTTTGGTTTCAGTTGAATTAATACAAATAACTGATCAGACAAATATTCCTTTTGCACCTAAGGCTGAAAAAATAATTGAAAAAATTAAGAAAGAAAAGGAGAAACTTGTTTCAGAACAAGCACCACCAAAAAAAGTAAAAAAAGAAAAACCAGATTCTATTCCATTACCTGATCAGGAAATTGAAAAAATAAAAAAAGTAGAAAAGGAAAAACAAAACCCAAAAATAGATGATGATAAAGCAAAACAAGTATCAGAATTTGAAAAAAAGGAGTTGTTTGACCCTAATAATATTGCAGCTCTTATAGATAAATCGAAAGAAAATTTTGCTGAAACAAATGTAAAAAATGACGAAATTACACAGTCTCAAGACGAAACTATGAAATTATCGGGCTTAACTTTGAATGAGGAAGATGCTTTAAAAGCTCAAATTTTTGGTTGCTGGAGTATACCTTTAGGTTTACCTTATAATGAAAATTTATTAGTAAGAATAAAATTAAAACTTAAACCAGATGGTACAGTGATAAAATCAGAAATTTTAGATCATGCTAGAATGAATAAACCAGGTCAGGGATTTTATAAAGTATTAGCCGAGAGCGCACTAAGGGCTATAAAATTATGCCAACCGTTAAGAGTTCCAACAACTGGTTATGATAAATGGAAAGATCTTCAATTGAACTTTGATGCTAGAGAAATGTTAGAGGGATAATGAAAATATTAAAATCAATTATTTTAATAATATTTATATTATTACCTCTAAAACTTCATGCGTTAATTGAAGTAGATATTACAAGGGGAAATCTAAATCCTTTACCAATAGCTGTATCTGCACTTTATTCAGATAAAGAAACTACTGAAAATTTAAAAAAGGAAATAAAGATTGATCAAATTGGAGATGAAATATCAAAAGTTATTGAGAATAATTTAAAAGCTACAGGATTATTTAATCCTTTAGAAAAAAAAGCTTTTTTACAAAAACCTGATGTAGCACATTTAAAACCTCGATTTGAAGATTGGTCGTTAATAAAAGCACAAGCTTTAATTACAGGTAAGGTTGAATTTAAAGATGACAAAGTAAGAGTAGAATTTAGATTATGGGATGTTTTAGCTGCAAGAGAAATGTTAGCATTAGCTTTTACTACTGTTCCAAATAACTGGAGAAGAATTGGTCATATAATTTCCGATAAAATTTATGAGAGATTGACTGGTGAAAAGGGGTATTTTGATACAAGAATTATTTATGTTTCAGAAAAAGGACCAAAAACACAAAGAGTAAAAAAACTAGCTATCATGGATCAAGATGGCTTCAATACAAAATACTTAACTTTAGGGAATGAATTAGTTTTAACTCCAAGATTTAACCCAACAAATCAAATGGTAACTTATCTATCTTATTTTAAAAATCTTCCGAGAGTTTATTTGCTAGATATTGAAACAGGCATACAAGAAGTAGTTGGAGATTTTCCTGGAATGACTTTTGCACCAAGATTTTCTCCTGATGGAAAAAAAATAATAATGAGTTTTGCTAAAGATGGAAACTCTGATATTTATACAATGAACCTAGAAAATAGAATTGTAGAAAGAATCACAAATCATCCATCAATAGATACATCCCCATCATATTCACCTGATGGCAAATTTATTACATTTAATTCCGATAGAAGTGGCTATCAACAAATATATGTAATGAAAAGTGATGGATCCAAAGTAAAAAGAATTTCATTTGGAAATGGTTTATATGGTACACCTGTATGGTCTCCACGTGGTGACCTCATAGCATTTACAAAACTTCATAAAGGAAAATTTTACATAGGGGTCATGCGAACAGATGGAACTGGTGAGAGACTATTAACAGAAAACTACTATCAAGAAGCACCCTCTTGGTCCCCAAACGGAAGAGTATTGATTTTTTATCGGGAAACAAAATCTAATAGCGATGGAGAGGGCTTTTCAGCAAAACTATGGTCTATTGATCTAACAGGTTACAATGAAAGGCAAGTTATTACTGAAACAGACGCTTCTGACCCATCTTGGTCCTCATTGCTTAGTAATTAGTATATATAAAGTAGTTTTTTCCCATATTTTCAGTTGATTTCTTATCTTGAAAGATTTAATTAGTTGTGAAACTAATAGTTTTATAAAAAGAATTTAAGGAGCAGTATGATATTTAAAAAATCAACATACAATTTAATTTTAGCTTCAATATTTGCATTGTTATTATCTGCATGTGCTCAGAAAGCTGCAAAAATTGATTCACAAATTCAAGGAGACGTTTATACAGGTACAGACACAGTTGAATATTTAGCAGATGGAGTTCCTGACAGAGTATTCTTTGCAACTAACGAGTCAGTTTTAACTACTGCTTCAAGAGATACACTGAGAAAGCAAGCAGCTTGGTTAAGAAAAAATTCTGACATCAATGTAGTATTAGAAGGACATGCTGACGAAAGAGGTACTAGAGAGTATAACTTAGCGTTAGGTGAGAGAAGAGCTAATGCTGCGAAAGATTATCTAATGACATACGGAATTTCTGAAAATAGAATTTCTGTAATTAGTTATGGTAAAGAAAGACCAGTAGACTCTGGATCGAATCCATTAGCTTGGTCAAAAAACAGAAGATCTGTTACAGTAAAAGCAAATTAAATAAAATTATACTTACATAAAAGACCCATTACTTAAATTAAAAGTACTGGGTCTTTTTTTTGCCATCATTGTATCTAAAAACTAATAATAAAGATGATTAGAAAATATATATTAAAAATTATAATTGTAATTTTTTGGTTAATTCCAAGTTTTGGAAATGTGTACTCAGATAATCATAATGTTTTACAAGTTTTAGAAACATTAAAACAAGATATTAAAACCCTAGAGAGAGCAGTATATTCAGATTCATTTGAAAAAAAGAATAGTGATAATAACATCGAAACGTTAAGTGAAAATAGTTCTGAGGAAGCTTTAACTAGACATCTTTTAAAATTATCAGAAATCGAAAATCAGTTTAGAGATTTAACAAATAAATTTGAAGAAATTAATTTCAAGCTTGATAAACTTTCTAACAGATTGACAAAACTTCAATCGGATAATCAACTAAGATTTGAACAAGTAGAAAAAACAATGGGCAATGTTGTAAGCACCGGCGCAATAAACTTAACAGAAAATATTTCAGATGAAGAAAAAATTTTACCAGGAACGTCTGAACCTCAAGATTTAGGGAGTATTTCTTATAAAGATATGACTACGTCAGAAAAAAATCAACAAACACAATCAGTTGACTCGACTTCAACAGTTATATTGGAAGATATTGAAAATAGCGAGAAACTGTTACCAAAAGACTCACCAGATAAACAATATGAATTTGCCACAAGTTTTTTAAAAGTAGGTGACTATAATACTGCAGAGAGAGCACTAAAAGAATTTGTTCAAACTAACCCTAACCATGAACTTGCTGGAAATGCACAGTACTGGTTTGCAGAAACTTTTAGAATAAGACAATTATATGTAGATGCAGCCTCTGCTTATCTAGAAGGTTATCAAAAATATCCAAAAAGTGAAAAAGCACCTGATAATTTGTTAAAATTAGGTGTATCATTAGTACAAATCGGGGAAAAAGATCAAGGCTGCATGATGATAACAAGTTTAGAAAAAGAATATCCAGATGCATCCCAGTCAATTCTTCAAAAAGCAAAATATGAAGAAAAAAAGTTTGAGTGCAAAAAAGACAATACCTAATAAGTTTGATTTTATAAAAATTCTTAAGAACAGAAAAATTTTTGAAACTTATAAAGAATTCGCTAAGGAGTTTGAAAGTTTAAATTTTTCAAATAAGATTGCT
>CACDSN010000016.1 GCA_902555465.1 uncultured Pelagibacteraceae bacterium | reverse complement strand
AAATTTCCTAGGCCAGCAACAATAACTATCATGAAAGATCTAATAGTATAAGGAAGACCCATGTATGGGTGTATTGTAAAAGTAATTGATATTAAAGCTCCTGCAACTCCACAAAGAGCGGCATTAATTCCAAAAGTTGCAGCATAAACTTTTTCGGTGTCTACCCCTAAAATCTTTGCAGCTCTAGCATTTTGAGCGGTTGCTCTTATCGCACGACCAAGCTTAGATCTTTTCATATAAATAACTAATCCAACTGCAAATAATATACTTACAATTGCTGAAAATATCTTTGAATTTGGTAATGTTACTGAATTATCAAATAACATCGTTGTTCCATAGTTTGAATTTGCGAGAACTACATCTGCTCCAAATGCAAAATTCATTAATTGCATGAATAATATACTTATTCCAAATGTGGCAAGAATTGAGATAAATAAATCTCTATCTACAACTTTATTAATTACTATCTTATAAATTCCTATACCTACAAAATACATTATTATTGGCGAAACAATAACACCCCATGCTGGATGAATACCAAACAGATACATAAAATAAGCAATATAACCACCAAGTATTACAAGGTCACCTTGAGCAATATTTATAATATTCATAACTCCCCATTGAAGAGCCATACCGTATGCAATCAAAGCAAATAAAATCCCTAACAATAATCCATCAAGCAGTGCTTGAACAGTTAACATTGGAACTTGAAATACTAAAAAATCCATCTTTTATTATTAATTGTAAAAAAAATGCCCCCAGAGATTAATGGGGGCATAAGTTATTTATTTTTTATCTTTCAGACCACTTAGGAATTGGGTGAATTAATTCAGCTGAAGCCCATTTTAAAGGAGCCACAACTTTATTTTCACATTTTCCAGCGTCATCACACATTACTTGAAAAAGCACCATAGGCTTATCAACGTTCTGTCCACCTGGTGCAAACTTTATATTTCCATAGAATGTTTGCATGTTAGTTGCTGCTAGAGCGTCTCTCACTTTTTTTTGATCGAATGAATTTGCTCTTTCAAAAGCATCTTTGAAAACTAATAATGCAGCTGAAGATTCTGCTGATTGATACGGTGGATCATATCCAAATTCTTTCTCAAAATCAGCAGCATAAGTCATACCATCTTTAAAGAAGTCATCTTTATAAGTAAGAGTTTTATGCCATTGTGATGCGCATAAAGCATACTCAGAGTTTTTTCCATGCTGTTTTGATAGTTTCGCTGCATCACAGTGAGTCATTGCTAACATTGGAACATCAACTTTCATTTCAGCAATTTGCCTGATAGCAGTTAATGCACCTTTAGTATGACCAGAAACAACTAAAACATCTGGTTTAACAGCTTTAACTTTTGATAAAGTTGCAGCCATGTCATTGAGCTCTTTAGGTAACTTGTCATCAATTACAATTTCTGAACCAGTTCTCTCAGCGGCATCTAAAATACCTAATCTAACATCTTGTGAAAATGCATCTTGTTCAAAAGCTTGTGCAATCCTAACACCTTTTCCACCATTTAGTTCAACTGCAGTTTCTATAGCTACATCAAGGTATAAGTTAGCTGGAGCCAATACTGCAAATAGATATTTGTAACCTTTTGTAAATAATGATCTAGAAGCACCGTTTGCTTCAACCATTGGAACTCCATATTTTTCAGTAACAGGTGCAATTGCTTTAGTCAGTCCTGAACTGTATGGACCAAGCATAAACTCAACACCATCTTGTGAAATTAATCTTTCTGCAAGTTGTGCGGCTCTCTTAGGATTTGACTCATCATCATAATAAATAATGTCAAATTTATAAGTTTTTCCCCCAACTTTAATACCACCCATACTGTTAATTCTGTCAACAGCCATATTGTAACCGTTTTGAGTATGAACACCATTAGATGAATATTTTCCAGTCAAAGAAATTGCAGCACCTAATACAATCTTATCACCTACCACTTTTGCAAATGAGACAACGGAAGTTGAAAATAAAATTGCTATTGCAGAAAAAAATGTAATTAAAATGTTTCTTATTTTCATTTTTTTCTCTCCTCTTAATAAATTTATTAATATTTATATTTAATATAAAAATTATTTTTTTTTCAAGTATGCGTAATGCGCAACTTGCTTATTAATATTGTTGAGTAACAGCAATAATAATTGCAATAATAACTAATACACACGCTGAAATTGAATTAATTACTCTTGAATTTGTTTTTATCAATTTAATTAATTTATTTGCAAGCACAGCGTATCCTATAAGGGAGATAAAATCTAAAAAGATATAAGTAGAAATTAAAATTAAAAATTGAACCACATAATTTCCAGAAAAATCAATAAATTGGGGAAAAATAAATGGAAAGAACATCCAAGCTTTTGGACTTGTTCCTGCAACTAAAAATCCATCTTTAAAAAAAGAAATAAAGCCTTTAGATGAAAAATTTTTAGAATTTATATCCCTCGGTCTACTTTTATAAATATCATAAGCTAAATAACATAAATAAAAAATTCCAATCCATTTAAAAGTATTTAAAAACAGTGGATGATTTAAAAAAAAAGAACCAATTACAAAAATAACCAAGGTTGCTTGAAAAAAATTTGCTGTAACATCACCTAAAGCCGTCCATATGCAATTTTTTACTCCATAATTCACAGAATAAGAAATGATAACTATTCTTGGAGTTCCAGGCGTTATGAACAATAAGATTATAATTTGTAGAAATAGTATAAAATCTTGGGGGAACATTTTTACAGATAGCCCTAATGAACCGGGAGCTAAAAATGGCTTAATAGGACTATCTTAAATAATTATATCATAGGTCAATAAAATTTGCATTATTGATTTTTTTAAGATTTATTGAATTTTATGAAAAAATCCAAGGCACCAGAAACCCGCGTCAAAAATCCAGAGCCAAATCTAAACAGTCCAGATTGGGTAATTTGGGCTGCCTGGGCTGATCGTGTGACCTTTGAGGAAATTAAGAAAAAGACTGGAAAGACAGAATCTGATGTTATTAAAATAATGAGAAGAAATTTAAAACCATCATCGTTTAGACTGTGGCGAGAAAGAGCAAAAAGAAAAAGTATTAAACACCAAAAAAAATTTATTTTTGAAAGAAAAAATTTAAGAAAAAAAATTAATAAAAATAAATTTATTTAATTGAATTTAACCATGAAATAAATTTTTCATCTGCAAAATCTATACTTCCTGAAATTCTAGCAACCATTTCTTTCTTCTCATTTAAAATAATAGTTGTGGGTACCCCCCTTAAAGCAAAAACTTTGACTAATTTTAATCCATCATCAAAGTATGTATTTAAATTCTTAATATTTAAATCTTTATAAAATTTATCTATATTGTTAAGATTTTTTTCTTCCATATTTATAGGAAAAATAAAGACTCCATCTTTTACTTGAAGTTTATCTAAAGAGGGCATCTCATCTTTGCAAGGAGCGCACCAAGTTGCCCAAAAATTTAAAATATATATTTCATCTGTATTAATTGAATTTAAATCTATTTTATTTCCTTCCCTATCTTGAAAAATAATTTCTTTATAAATTTTTGGATTATCTAGAACTAAAATATTTTTAAAAGGTGGTTTATCTTTACTTAAGGCAACATTTATTACTAAAATACTATAAATTATTAAATAGTTTATTAATTTCATAAAATTTTAATAGCATTAATAAGATAAAAATATAGTGGAAAAAAAAGATTTAATAATTATATAAGTCCAATGAAAACTATTACCGTTTATTCAGGTCCTTTGTGTAATTTCTGCGAGGCTGCTAAGAGACTATTGGCAAGAAATAACTTAACTTATAAAGAGATAGATATATCTAAAGAAACAGGATTAAGAGATGAAATGATAAAAAAAGCCAATGGTATGAGAACAATTCCTCAAATATTTTTTGATGATCATCACGTTGGTGGCTATGTTGAGTTAAGAGAACTTGAAAAGAACGGAGAACTTAACAATCTTCTTAAATAACTAAGTATTTGGTTTAAAAACTAAGCACACTCCATTGTTACAATATCTTTTGCCAGTAGGTTTCGGTCCATCATCAAATATATGACCATGATGACCGCCACAATTTTTACAATGATATTCTGTTCTTGCATAACCTAACAAATAATCTGTTTTTGTATCAAATACTTCAGGTAAGGATTCATAAAAAGATGGCCATCCAGATCCACTTTCATATTTAGTATTTGAATTAAATAGTTTTACATCGCAATTTGCGCAATAATATGAGCCTTCTCGTTTCTCATGATTTAATTCGCTAGTGCCAGGTGGTTCTGTACCCTCTTCAAAAAAAACAAGTTTTTGCTCTTGTGTTAAATTTGGATTTTTTTTTGACATAAAATTATATTATTTCAGCACATAATTTATGCAAGATTGAATGTAATTCGATTAGTTTATTAAAATCTTTATTATACCCTCCCCCTAATACTCCACATAGGGGTATTCTTTTTTGATAAAAATTATTAATTACAATTTGGTCTCTAGTTTTTATTCCTTCATCAGTGATTTTCAATTTCCCCAACATATCTTCGTGGTGAATATCAACACCTGCTATATAATATACAAAATCAAAATTTTCTTCATTCAAGAAGAGTAGATTTTTCTTCAAAGTTTCTAGATATTCTTTATCCTCAAGATTATCCTTCAATTCCACATCTAGGTCGCTTTGAGCTTTTTTTGCTGGATAGTTAGATTTACAGTGCATGCTAAAAGTAAAAACAGAGTTATCATCTTTAAAAATATCAGCTGTGCCATTACCTTGATGAACATCTAGATCTACAATTAATATCCTTCTCGCATATCCTTTTTTTTGTAAATATCTAGCACCAACAGCCACATCATTAAAAACACAAAAACCAGCACCTTCATTAAAACTTGCATGGTGACTTCCTCCTGCTGTATTACAAGCCAAACCAGAATTAATTGCAAGTTTACTTGCAAGTACTGTACCACCTGTTGCAACAAAAGATCTTTGGACAACACTATCATTTAATGGGAAGCCAATTTTTTTTTGGCTTAAATGATCTAAAGTTTTATTTTGAATATTATTTATATAATCTTTTGAATGAGCTCGACTTAACGTTTCAAAAGAACATGGATTTGGAATAAAGAATTTTTTTACAATTTTTTTTTCTTTAAGATGATTGGCTAGTTCACCAAATTTTTTTATTGGAAACTTGTTGTTGTCATTAATTTTAGCGACATAGTCAGGATGGTTGACTATAGGTAACTCCATTAGTTTTTTATTAGTCTAATTGGTTTTCCTTCAACACAAGCTTCCAAGTTTTCAATCATTTGGGTGTAGAAAATTGAATAATTTTCTGCTGTTACATAGCCAAGGTGTGGAAGTATTAAAGCATTTTGAACAAATCTTAATTTATGTCCTTCTGGTAAAGGTTCTTTTTCATAAACATCAATCCCTGCACCAGCAATAATATTTGTTGATAATGCAATAATTAAATCATCTTCATTAACTATTGGTCCTCGAGATGTATTAATGATAAATGATGTTTTTTTCATTTTTTCAAATTCTTTAATAGTAATGCAGTTTTTATATCTTTCCCCTCCTTGAACATGTATAGAAATAAAATCTGAGTTTTTGATTAAATCATCTTTTGCTGAAGGTAAAACTTCTAATTCAGTACATTTATTTAAATCTAAATTTTCGCTCCAAGCCATTACTTGCATTCCAAAGGCCTTAGCAATTTTTGCAACTTGGGATCCCACTCTTCCTAAGCCAATTAAACCTAATATTTTTCCTTTCAATTCTAATCCAAGTGTTGTTTGCCAATAACCTTGATACATATTATCTATTTCTATTTTAAGATTTCTAGCTAGCCCAAGTATTAAAGCCCAAGTTAACTCAGATGTTGGATTAGTATTTATATCCGTTCCAGTAACTATTATATTCCTTTTCTTTGCAGCATTTAGATCAATTGCTTTGTTTCTCATTCCACTTGTAATTATATATTTCAAGTTTTTTAAACCATTAATTAATGTAGAGTTAATCTTTGTTCTTTCTCTCATAACTAATAGTGCTTCATATTCGTTTAATTGCTCTAAAGCCTCATCCTCATCTTTAAATGGCTCACTAAAAACTTTAATTTCATATTTTCCAGATAATTTTTTTAAATTTACAAATTCTTGTGAAACATTTTGATAATCATCTAAAATTGCAACTTTAAGCATCGTTTTTTATTTTTTTATTTGAGAGCGTTATACCTGCAATAATAAATATTGCTCCTATTAAATGATACATCATAAATTTTTCACCAAATAAAATAATAGCCATTATTGAACCAAAAACAGGCATCAAATGTAAAAAGACTCCTGCTCTATTTGCGCCAATGATACCTATGCCTTTTATCCAAAAAAAGAAAGACGCAAGACCTGGAAATATAACTACGTAACTTAATGTAAGGATAAATGGTTTACCAATTACTATTTGATGGCCTATATTCATTTCTAAAATATAAATTGGAATTAAAAATACTAGGCCAGTTACAATTACAACTTCAAGTAAAGCTATCTGTGAAATTTCATATTTTTTTTTCTTTAATAGTGCAGAATAAAGAGCCCAAGCAAACATTCCAGTTGCCATTATCAAGTCCCCTCTATTAAAGTCTAAACTTTTAATTACTTCCAAGTTTGATTTTGTTATAATAGACAAAACACCTATTAAAGACAATATAACGCCGAAAATTTGGAACTTATTCGTTTTTTCAATACCTAAAATTGTAGATATAAACATAATCCATACAGGAATTGTAGAAATCATTAGTACCCCGCTAATTACTTGCATGTAGTATAGTGAATAATAAACAGTAGAATTGAATATGGTAATACTTGTTATTCCTAAAATAATAAAAAAACCAATATTGTTTATAATATAATTTTTTTTTTCTAATATTTCATTTAATGTAAAAGGTAAAAGAATTAAACCAGCAAAAAACCATCTATAAAAATTTAAAGAGAATGGTGGAATTTGATATGTACTAGCTGCTTTGCCTACAATAAAATTACCTGACCAAAATAATGTTGTAAAAACTAATAAAATATACGCTAAGTTATTTTTGTTTATCACTAAATTATGAAAATCTTAAAGAGCTATATGGATTTAAATCTAAATTTGTTTTTTCTTCAGAAATCATTTTAGATATTATTTTGCCTTTGATCATATCTTTTGCATTTAAAATAAGATTTTTAACTCTTGATTTAGACAATGGATTATTCAAACCTCCAAATTCAACGGTTCCAACTACTCTTAATCCTTGTTCCATTGGGGTAATTCCAAAACCTCTGTCAGACCAAACAACTGGTCTTGATAAAAGATTTTCGTAATTTTTGAAATGAACATGATACCCACGCTCTGTATCTAATGGAATTTTTTCATGAAGCTGATCAGTTAATCTTTTAGAAAATGCTCCACAGGCAATTATAAGTTTGTCAAATAAAAATCGTTGAGCATCTGATCTTAAAACAGGTTTTTTATCATCAAAATCTAAATTTTGAATATTTAGTTTTAAAAATTTTCCACCTTTGTTTATAAAGTTTTCAAATAATTTAATTAAAATCTTCTTTGGATTTCTTGCATGTCTTGCATTTTTGTAAAAGACACCTCCATGATAAAACGGTTTTATATTTGGCTCAAGATCATGAATTTCTTTCGAACTCAAAATTTGTTGATCAACTCCCAATTCTTTTCTTACATTGATCTCAAGATCTCGGCTTTTCAAACCTTTTTTTTCCCAAACATAAATAATCCCATTATTTACAACTAATTGCTCTAAATCTATATCTTGAAACAATTCATCAAAAGCATCCAAAGACAAATCCAAAATTTGATGCATATATTTTGCTGTATGCATCATTTTTGCTTTTGAGGAATTTAATACAAATTTTGTAAACCAGGGTATCATTTTAGGTAGATAATTCCACTTCAATGCTAAAGGACCACGACTACTTAGTAGCATAGAAGGTACGTCTGACAGAATATCAGTTCTATTTAATTGAAGAGAAGCATAAGGAGAAAAGTGTCCTGCGTTTCCATAAGAAGCTGCATTTCCTGGTTCATCTCTATCAAATAAAGTGGTATTGAAACCCTTTTTTTGCATAAATAGAGCAGTACAAACTCCTTGGATGCCTGCGCCAATTATTGCAACTCTTTCTTTTCTTTGCATGATGCAACTTATAAAAAATCAAATATTTCTATCAGGTGACAAATTGCTCCTGCACATAAATGTAATTTAAGGTTGTAATTAATTAATTATTTCTTTGGAATATATTCTAGTACTCATTACTATCCCAAGAGCTATCATCATTGATAGCATTGACGACCCGCCATAAGACATAATTGGCAAAGGTGATCCTACTATAGGTAGCATCCCTAATACCATTAACATATTAACTGAAATATAAAAAAATATTGAAATTGCAAATCCATAACAAAAAAATTTACCGAAATAGTTTCTTGAGTTTGATCCAATTAATAATATCCGAATAATTATAAATGCATATAAAATCAGTAGTATAACTGATCCAACAAATCCAAACTCCTCTGAAAATAATGTAAAAATAAAATCAGTATGTTTTTCAGGTAAAAAATCCAAGTATCCTTGAGTGCCCTTTAAAAAACCTTTGCCAGTTAAACCTCCTGAGCCAACTGCAATTTTTGACTGAATGATTTGGTAACCGGCACCCAGTGGATCTCTGTCAGGATTGATAAAGGTTAAAATTCTCAATTTTTGATATGGTTTAAGCATTGAGATTACAAATGGAAATGAAATTACAAGTCCTAAAAAAGAGTAAACAATATATTTTATATTAATCCCAGCTAACCATATAACTGCAATTCCACTTAAAGCAATCAAAACTGAGGTTCCTAAATCGGGCTGACTTAAAACTAATAAGATTGGAATAATTAAAATTATAAAAGGAATAATAAACTTCTTAATTGTATTAACAGCATCTGGCTGAACTCTATGATAGTATCTTGCAAGAAAAATAATTATAGCTATTTTCATTAATTCAGACGGTTGAAGGTTTATAAAATACAAATTTATCCATCTTTGTGATCCTTGAACAGTTGTCCCAAAAAAAGTTGCACTAATAAGTAATAATAAAATTAAAATATAAAAAACAATACTAAGTGAAAAATAATATTTAATATTTATAAATGATAAAAATAACATTAATATAAAAAATACTCCAAATCTTAATGCATGATTAAAGCTATGATAAAAATTTCCATCACTAATATCTGTCGAGTACATTGCTAATATACTAATTGAACCTAAAATAATTATTGAAAATAATAAGTAAAAGTCCATTGATTTTACTTTTTGAAAAAAAGATATATCTCCAAATGTACTATAGCTTCTCATTATATATTCGAAAAAGTGATTCTAATTTTTTCCCTTTCCTCATGTTTGTCTATTATTTTTTTAAACAATTTTTTTGCAATTGGAGCTGCTGCCGAACTTCCTGATCCTCCGTGTTCAACAAGTACTGTTAATGCGTATCTAGGATTTTTATATGGACCAAAGGCAATGTACCACGCATGATCTCTTTCTTTGTAAGGAATTTGTTCTAACTCTCTATCTAATTCCCTTTCTTCTTCGGTAATTCTTTTAACCTGAGCAGTTCCTGTTTTGCCAGCAAATTGATATTTCGGATCATCAATTCTCGATCTATAAGATGTTCCATAAACTTCATTAGTAGATCTAAACATTGCATCTAAAACAAATTTTACATTTTCTTTATTTTTGACTAATGGGATATATTCTGTTGGTAAATCATAATCTTCATTACCTTGCATTTCTTTTTTTATTTGTTCAATATTTTTATTGTTAGGAATTAATGTTGGATATATTTTGTTACCACCATTAGCAAGTTGAGCTGTCATAAGTGTTAATTGAAGTGGCGTGGTTTGTATGTAGCCTTGTCCAATACCTGTTATTAATGTTTCTCCTAAATACCAATTTTGACCAATTGCCTCTTTTTTCCATTTTGTAGATGGCACAAGTCCTTTTTTTTCATTTTCAAAAAAGTTTTTAAGCACAATATCTCCAAGACCAAATTTCCTTGCAGTTTCATTTAATCTATCTACCCCTAGCAACCTCGCCACTTCATAAAAGTAAATATCGCACGATTGTTTAATGGCATTTTTTAGTGTCATGTAGCCATGCCCTTTTTTTTTCCAACAGTGAAACTTTTGTCCATAAAAATCTATATTATCATTGCATTTTACTGTCATGCTTGGTTTTATTACATCGTTCTCAAGTGCTGAAAGTGCTACAATTGGTTTGATTGTTGAGCCTGGAGAATATAATCCTGAAATTGTTTTATTAATTAGAGGTTTGAATGGATTTTTATTAAGATCTTTCCATTTTTTTGATCCTATACCGTATAAAAAGTCATTGGGATTAAAAGATGGAGATGAGTTCATCGCAACTATTTCGCCTGTAAAAATATCCATTACACTTATAGATCCTGCCTCGCCTTTAAGTAATTCATTTGTATAATTTTGAATATCAGTATCTATAGAAATTCTTAATGAGTTCCCTTGATTTCCATCTTGTACTTCAAGTTGATTTATTCTCTTTCCATATGCATTGACTTCGAATCTTTGAATAGTATTAGTGCCTATCAATTTGTTTTCAAAAGTTTTTTCTAATCCATTTTTACCTACTCTTAATCCAGGTACATGTCTTTCGTTTATAATTTCATTTGATGATAAATCCTTTTGACTTGCATAAGCCACATAGCCAAGTACGTGAGAATAACTTTCATTAAAGGGGTAATTTCTTCCAACTGTAATGACGGGTTTTAAACCTGGAAGATCATATAAATAATAATTAATTTTTGAAAACTCATTCCATGATAAATTTTCAGATATAATTATTGTTTCCCAAGGTTTTTGTTTATTTTTCGTTTTATATATTTTGCTTATTTGCTTATCTGATAAATTTAAAATTTGTTTTACTCTTGTTATTAATACTCTAAAATCTTCAACTTGTTCAGGAATAACATGAAGTTCATAAACATCTAAATTCCCAGCAATTACTTTGCCATAATAATCTTTAAATTCTCCTCTTATTGGTGGAAGCTTATTTTCCCTTATTCTATTTTTATCAGAAAGAGTTAGATATTTTTTATTCTGTTCTACTTGTAAATAAAATAATCTACCAACAATTCCAAAAAATACGATAGCTTTTGCAGCAGAAGCTAAAAACATTCTTCTATTGATTAGCTTAGATTTTCTTACATTTGATCCTATTCCATCACCAAGCATTTAAATACCTACAGTTTTCAAATAATTAAAAATTCTTGCAAATAAAAAATATAGTAAAAATGTAAATGTAATATTTGCAATGATTTCAAAATAATTGATATCGATTGAGAAGAAAAAACTTAAAATTATTGAGTTAACAGAATTTGCAAATAAAATTGCAACTAAAAAAACAATTGAGTCTTTATATATATTTGGTCTTAAAGTTATATTTCTAAGATAGGCTGCAAAAGCTATAATAGTCAAATATATGAATGAACTCACTCCAATAGGATATCCTAAGGTCACATCATTAAAAATTCCTGAGATAAATATTAATCCATTTCCTATTTGGTCTGGATCTTTTAAGCTCCAATAAAAAATAATTATAAATGGTAAGTTGAAGGATAATAAGCCTAAATTTGCTACATCAATATCAAATTCATTTAAAACAGAAAAATATAATAATAAAAGAGGAAAGTACTGTAGTAATTTATTTTTAATATTTAATTTTTTTTGAACCATTTATTGCTCTAATATTTCAATTGATTGAATTTTTACGTAAGATAATTGAGAAAGGTCAGAAAAAAACTCAACAGCAAATTTATCAATTTGATTATTTATTATTCCAATTGGCAATCCCGATCTAAAATTTCCACCTGATCCTGAGGTGTATACTATAGAATTTTCATCTAAATTTAGCTCTTTTTTTGAATATTTTATTATTCCATGGTCCTTACCTGTTCCACTAAGAATAGATTGAAAACTACCTGGCTCTATCACTACTGGAATATTACTATTTAAATCTGAAATTAGAATAGCTCTAGATGTAGTATAATTTACCTCAATTATTTGTCCTATTAGAAAACTTTTATCTAAAACTACCATACCTATTTTTATTCCATCTTTAGACCCTTTGTTTAAAATAATTGATTTCAAAAACTTCCCATCTTTATCAATTAAAACTCTTGATACAATCCCTTCTGAAATCGATGTATTTTCCCCAACAATTTCTTTCAGTCTTTTATTTTCATTTTCAAGAAATAAATAATTCAACTTGTTTGCTGTTAACTGGTCAATTTTATTTTTTAAATTTTGATTATCTTCATAAACATTTAAGTAGTCGCTTAAGAAGTTTATTGATTCATTAAATTTCTTTTCTGGATAACTAATTAACGTTGATAGTCTATATGTTGCTTCATTAATTCCTATTTTAATATATTTTATTCCTATGAAATTTAAGTTAGATAAAAATATAAGGAAAATAGAAAATAATATTAGAGCTAATAAAGAAAATTGCTGTTTGTTACTTTTTTTTAGAAAGGCAGATCTTATGGCAATTATAAAGTCATCTCTGCCTGATGCCATTTATCTTAATACTCTGTAAGCATTGAAGAAAAAGTTTCCTCTTGATCTAAAGCCTTTCCAGTACCAATTGCAACACATGCTAATGGATCTTCTGCGATATGCACTGGTAAGCCAGTTTCCTTGGAAAATCTTCTATCAATATTTTTCAACAGAGCACCACCTCCTGTTAATGTGAGTCCCATATCGACTAAATCTGCAGAAAGTTCTGGTGGAGTGTTTTCTAATGCCATTTTAATTCCACCAATCATTTCTTTTAAAATTGGATTTAATGCAGCCGCTGTATCTTCCTCAGTTACATTTATTTCTTTTGGTGTACCAGATCTAATATCTCTACCTTTTACTGGATACTTATTGTTATTAGTTGGTATTGCTGTTCCAACTTCTTTTTTTATTTTTTCAGCTGTGCTATCACCAATTAACAAATTGTATTCTTCCCTCATATAATTTTGTAATGCTACATCCATAGCATCTCCTGCTATTCTAAGTGATCTTGAATATACTACGCCTCCAAGCGACATTACAGCTATCTCGGTTGTACCACCCCCAATATCAATTACCATTGAACCTGTTGCTTCTGATATTGGAAGTCCAGCTCCAATGGCGGCGGCAATTGGCTCTTCGATAAGCTGTACTTTTCTTGCACCAGCCGCAAGTGCACTATCTTGTATTGCTTTTCTTTCTACAGGAGTAGAGCCTGTTGGAACACAAATTAAAATTCTTGGATTTGCAAAAGTGCTTCCTTTGTGTACTTTTTTTATAAAATGTTTAATCATTTCCTCTGTAACAATAAAATCTGCAATAACTCCATCTCTTAATGGTCTTATAGCTTGAATGTTTCCAGGTGTTCTTCCTAGCATCGTTTTAGCCTCGTCACCTACAGCTAAAACTGTTTTTTTACCTTTATTATCTGCGACTGCAACCACTGACGGTTCATTTAGTACCACTCCTTTAGTTTTTAATACAACTAGTGTATTTGCTGTACCTAAATCTATTGCCATATCTTGTGACCAAATCCCTGTTATCCTGTCAAACATTCCCATTTTTATATTCCTCTCACTTTATTATCATACTCTGCATTAACCTTGGGGTTATCTGGAGCTGTTTTATCTCTTTTAATTATCATTTTATTTAACGCATTAATGTAGGCATTAGCTGAAGCAACCAGTGTATCAGTATCTGCTGCTTGACCAACAGTTGTTTTTCCACTTTCCTCAATACGGACGCTTACTGTTGCCTGTGCATCAGTGCCTTCAGTTACAGCATGTACTTGGTATAGCTGCAAATTAATATTGTGTGGATACAATTTTTTTATACATTTAAATATTGCATCAACAGGGCCATCTCCTGTTTCTGTTGCGTGTTTAACTTCACCAAATACATCTAAGGTCATTTCTGCTTTTTGAGGTTCTCCTGTTCCAGCAAATACTTTTAAAGATTTTAGGTTGATAGCATTAACTTTGTTGTCTATGATTAAACTATCATCTACCAGAGCAATAATATCTTCATCATAAATATGTTTTTTCTTATCAGCTAAAATTTTAAATTTACCAAACGCGTTTTCAACAATATCATCGGTTACATCAACATAACCTAGGCTTGTTAATTTATCTTTAAATGCATGCCTGCCTGAATGTTTTCCCATTACTAAAGAAGTTTGTTTAACTCCTACACTTTCAGGTGTCATTATTTCGTAGGTTTGCCTGTTTTTAAGCATTCCATCTTGATGAATACCTGACTCATGTGCAAATGCGTTTTTTCCGACAATTGCTTTATTATATTGAACAGGGAAACCAGTTGCATTTGAAACTATTTTGGATGCTTTGCTTAAAAGTTTAGTATTAATTCCTGTTTCGTAAGGCATAAGATCTGGTCTAGTTTTCATTGCCATTACAACTTCTTCAAGTGCAGCATTGCCTGCCCTTTCACCAATACCATTTATAGTACATTCAATTTGTCTAGCGCCAGCCTGAACCCCAGCCAGAGAATTTGCTACTGCTAATCCTAAATCATTATGACAATGTGTTGAGAGTATAGCTTTATCAATGTTTGGAACCTTATTTAATAATGTTTCAATAATTTTAGTAAACTCAGAAGGCACTGTGTACCCAACTGTATCTGGAATATTTATTGTCTTAGCTCCACAGTTAATTGCAAGTTCAACTGTCTTACACATATAATCCATATCAGTTCTAGTTCCATCTTCACAGGACCATTCTACATCATCAGTAAATTTTCTTGCATATGATACATGTTCTTTGATTGATTCATAAACTTGTTCAGGTGTCTTATTAAGTTTATGTTTCATATGTAGTGGGCTTGTTGAAATAAAAGTATGAATTCTAAATCTTGGTGCACTTTTTAATGCTTCATAGCATCTATCAATATCTTTTTTAGAATGTCTTGCTAAACCTGCAGGAATTGAATTTTTTAAAACTTTACTTACTTCAGTAACTGCCTCAAAATCTCCAGGGGATGCAATTGGAAATCCTGCCTCTATGATATCAACACCAAGTTCATCAAATACTCTTGCTATCTGTATTTTTTCCTCTAAACTCATTGACGCGCCTGGAGACTGTTCTCCATCCCGCATAGTTGTATCAAATATAAATACTCTATTTTTATCGCTCATATTTTTATAATTTTAATGAAATACATAATACAATCTCTAATAGAGATTGCAAAATAAATTGTAATTTTGTGCAAATTTTAACTTTTAAATTACTTCTTATCGCTATCGATAAGTTTTTTCTTACCAATCCAAGGCATCATACCTCTTAATTCAGCTCCAACTTTTTCGACTGGATGCTCTGCTAATTTTGCTCTTGTTTTTAAGAATTCTTTCTGGCCATTTTTACATTCATCCATCCATTGTTTAGTAAAATTCCCAGATTGTATATCATTTAAAACTTCTTTCATTCTTTTCTTGGTTTCTTCTTTATTTATAATTCTAGGTCCAGACATATATTCACCATACTCTGCGGTATTTGATATAGAATAATTCATATTAGCAATGCCACCTTCATAGATTAAATCAACAATCAATTTTACTTCATGAACAGTCTCAAAATATGCCATTTCAGGTTCATAGCCTGCTTCTACTAATGTTTCATAACCATTTTTAATTAACTCTACTAAACCTCCACAAAGAACAGTTTGTTCTCCAAATAGATCTGTTTCTACTTCATCTTTAAATGTAGTTTCAATTATTCCTGACCTTCCTCCACCAATTGCGGATGCATATGACATTGCAATATCTCTAGCATTTCCTGAACCATTTTGATGAACAGCAAACAAACATGGTACTCCACCACCTTTTTCAAATTCACTTCTAACTAAATGACCTGGTCCTTTAGGTGCTACCATAAATACATCTAAATCTTTTCTTGCTTTAATTAGGTCGTAATGAATATTTAAACCATGAGCAAAAGCAATTGATGTTCCTTCTCTTGCTCTTTGTTCAATGTGATTTTTATAAATTGCAGCTTGTAATTCATCAGGAGTCAAAATCATCACTACATCAGCCCATTCCGCAGCATCAGATAAATTCATAACTTTAAGCCCTTTAGACTCCGCTTTTGCTTTACTAACAGACCCATCTCTTAAAGCTACAACTACTTCTTTTACCCCACTATCCTTTAAATTTAATGCATGTGCGTGTCCTTGGCTTCCATAACCAAATATTGCTATTTTTTTATCTTTAATTAAATTTGAATTTGTATCTTTCTCATAAAATATTTTCATTTTATCTCCTGTGTTTACTTAAATATTTCCGATCCTCTAGTCATTGCAACTGCTCCTGTTCTTGAAACACTTACTAAACCAAACTTTTTTAAATTAACTATCATTTTGTCAATTTCCCTTCTTAAAGCTGTAATTTGAATAACATAAGATTTATTTGTTTTATCCAATATTACAGGATCAAATTTTTTACAAGCTTTTAAAGCTTTTTCTCTTTTGCCATTTTTTCCCACAATCTTTAAAAGGGCCATTTCTTTGAAAATTACTTGTTTATCTTCTCTTTTAAAGTCTGCAACATTATGAACTGGTACTAATTTTTTTAATTGAAGTCTAATTTGATTGATAACTTGTGGAGTTCCTGTTGTAACTATTGTTATTCTTGAAATGTTTAATTTTTTATCGATTTCTGCAACAGCAAGAGACTCGATATTGTATCCTCTGCCTGAAAACAATCCTGCTATCCTAGCTAATACTCCCGCTTCATTATCTACCCATACAACAATTATATGCGTGTCAAATTTTTCTTTCTTGTTAGAAATACTATAAGCTGATCTTGCCTTGTTCATTAAACTAAAGATTTTCCTTTACCAGTAATTTTATTTTCTTCTTGATCGTTTGGTCCCAAAATCATTTGATTGTGTGGCTTTCCAGAAGGAATCATTGGAAAACAGTTTTCAACCTTATCAACTAAACAATCAAATATAACTGGCCTATCTGTATTAATCATTTCAATAATTTTATCATCCAATTCCTCAGGAGTTTTTGCTCTTATTCCAACACAGCCATATGCTTCTGCTAATTTAACAAAATCAGGTAATGCGGCAGTATAACTTTCTGAATAATTTTTATCATGTAATAATTCTTGCCATTGCCTAACCATTCCCATGTATTCATTATTTAATATAAATATTTTAATTGGAAGACTATATTGAACTGCTGTTGACATTTCTTGCATTGTCATCAGAACAGATGCCTCTCCTGCAATATCAATAACTAGCTTGTTTGGATTTGCAATTTGAACACCAACAGCAGCAGGAAGCCCGTAACCCATTGTTCCGAGTCCCCCCGATGTCATCCATCTGTTTGGTTTGTCAAATTTATAATGTTGCGCAGCCCACATTTGGTGTTGACCAACTTCTGTTGTAATAAAAGTATCTTTATTTTTAGTTAATTCATATAATCTTTGAACAGCATATTGAGGTTTAATACTTTCTTCACTATTAATATAGCCAAGGGAATTAACGGTACGCCATTTTTGAATTTGCTCCCACCATTTCGAAATATTTGATTTATTTGATTTGGAAAAATTAGGTTTCTCCTTTTTTAATGTTTTAATTGTATTTTTTAAAACAGACGAAACATCTCCAACAATTGCTAAATCAACTTTTACATTTTTATTAATTGAAGATGGATCGATATCAATATGAACTTTTTTTGATTTTGGAGAAAATTCATCTATCTTGCCAGTTATTCTATCATCGAATCTCGCACCCACATTTATCATTAAATCGCAATCATGCATTGCATTGTTTGCTTCGTAAGTTCCATGCATACCAAGCATTCCTAAAAATTGATTATCATCACCTGGGTATGCACCAAGTCCTTGTAAAGTTGAAGTTATCGGAAAACCAGTTTCATCAACTAGTTTTCTTAGAAGTTGGCTAGCTTCAACACCTGAGTTAATTACTCCACCACCAGAATAAATTATTGGTTTTTTTGCTTTAGTTATCAATTTAATTAGTTCATCAATTTCTTTTTGAGAATAATAATTATGTGTCTTCCCATTTAATTTTTTAGGTTTTTTTGGTTTGAAATATGAATATTTATTAAATTGAATGTCTTTTGGAATATCAACTAATACAGGACCGGGTCTACCTGTTGTCGCCACTTCAAAAGCTTTATGAATAGTTTTTTCTAAATCTTTTACATCTTTTACTAACCAGTTATGTTTTGTACATGGTCTAGTAATACCAGTTGTATCACATTCTTGAAAAGCATCAGTTCCAATTAAATGTGTGGGAACTTGTCCTGAAATACAAACTAAAGGAACTGAGTCCATGTATGCATCTGTTAATGCAGTTACAACGTTAGTAGCGCCAGGTCCAGATGTTACTAACACAACACCAGGTTTACCTGATGATCTAGCATAACCTTCTGCTGCATGACCAGCTCCCTGTTCATGTCTTGCCAAAATATGTTTTATAGTTTTATGATTTTTTAATTCATCATAAATTGGAAGAACTGCACCTCCCGGGTAACCAAATATGAATTCCACACCCTGGTCTTCCAGACACTTAAATACTATTTCTGCTCCTGTATATAATTTTGACATTCAGCTAATCTAGCTGAAGTTGTGCTAATTGGTCAAGGTTTAGTGATTAATTATATAATTTTTTTTAAAGATAATTTGCCATCAAGAGTACTCACTGTTTTCCAATCTGTCATCTGTCCTCTTGCCCATGTGGCTTGTCTTTTGGCGTATTGTCTAGTTTTTATCACAATAAGTTCTATTGCTTGGTCTTTATTGAGCTTTTTCTCTAAAAGTTTTTTGATTTCAGTAATTCCAATTATTTTGGTTGAGCTATTGCTTGGTGGAATCTTAATCCCTAATAATCTTTTTACTTCTTTAATCCCTTCTGGAAGCATTTTTTCAGCACGAATCTTTATCCTATTAAGAAGTAAATCTCTAGGGCAATCTAAATAAATTTTGACAAAATCGTCTTTTCCAAAAAGTGATTTGGTATTCTTGTACCAGTCTAATAAAGATTTTTTTGTATACCATTTAACTTCATAGGCTCGTATAGATCTTTGTGTGTCGTTTGGATTAACAAACTCAATAATTTTAGGATCAAGTTTAATTAATTTTTTATAAAAGTTAGCTTGTCCCAATTTTTTGTGAATATTAATAATTGTTTTTCTCTTTTTAATAGTTACTTTTGGGATTTTTACAAATCCGTCTGTTATTGCTTTAAAATATAAACCTGTGCCACCAACTAATATTGGAATTTTATTTCTTTTTTGGATTTCTTTAATTATTTTAAATGCTTGTTTTAACCATTGGCCAGTGGAGAATTTTTTTCTTACACTTAAAAAACCATATAAATGATGTTTAATTTGTTTTCTTTCTTTCAAGTTTGGCCTAGCAGTCAATATTTTAAGTTCTTTATAAACTTGCATACTATCTGCATTAATTATTTCTCCATTTATCTTTTTTGCTAGTTTAATTGCAAAATTAGATTTCCCAGATGCAGTAGGTCCTGAAATTAAAATTATTTTGGACTTCTTGTCCATTTTAATCTAGCTTAACACCAATATATCTTTTTTGATTTTGGTTGTTATAAATTACAATAATAATATTTTTTTCCGCACTCCTTAATGCAGAGTTTACAACAATATTTAAATCTCCAGGGGTATTAATATTTCTTTTTTGTGCTTCTATAATTATATTTCCAATTTTTAGATAATTCACTGGACTATTGCTTTCTATTTTTGTTATTACAACTCCCGATGTTGATTTTGGTAATTTTCTATTAGCAATATCTTTTTCTGTAATTGATCTTACTTCAATTTTTAAGCCTTCAATTTTAGTTTGCTTAGGTTTTTCTTCTTTTTGTAACTGAGGTTTAAAATCTTCCGAAGTTTCTAATCTACCTAGTGTAATTCTTTTAATAATCTCTCTTTTATTTCTCCAAACTTTCACATTTACCGTTGCGCCTACTTCAGTTTCAGCAACTATTTTGGGTAATTCTTTCATTTCATTTATTTTTTTACCATCAAATTCTAAAATTATATCTCCAGACTTAATTCCTCCTTTGTCTGATGGACTCCCATCAGCTACACTAGCAACTAGAGCGCCCCTTGCAATATCTAAATTTTCTACCTCAGCAATTTCTTTTGTTACATTCTGTATTCTTACTCCCAGCCAGCCTCTTTTGGTCTCACCAAATTTAATTAATTGATTGATAACTTTCTTTGCACTGTTTGAAGGAATTGAGAAACCAATTCCTATAGATCCCGATTGGCCAAGTATTGCTGTATTGATACCAATTACATCTCCATTCATATCAAATAAAGGTCCACCAGAATTACCAGAATTAATTGAGGCGTCTGTTTGAATATAGTCCTCATATCTTGAGAGACCTATACTTCTATTTCTAGCAGAAATAATTCCCGATGTTACTGTTCCTCCAAGACCAAATGGATTACCAATCGCTATAACCCAATCTCCAACCCTAGCTGTATCTGAATCTCCAAACTTAACTGGAGAAAAAATTTCTTTAGAATTTATCTTTAAAACCGCAATGTCTGATAATGGGTCAGTGCCAACAATTACTGCTTGATATTCTTTTTCTCCATTAACTGTTACAAAAATATCTTCAGCTCCTTGAATTACATGGTTATTTGTTATAATGGTCCCATCTTTATCAATTATGAACCCTGATCCAAGTGCACTTGTTCTTCTTTGCTGTGGTTCACCAAAATCTCTAAACATATCCTCGAACGGTGATCCTGGTGGAAATTCAAATGGGAAAGGGTTCGTTCTCGTTGTTATAACTTGAGTTGTTGATATATTAACAACTGACGGCATTAGCTTTTCAGCTAAATCAGCAAAAGAACCTGGATAATCTCTAGCACTACTTCCAAAGGAAAAAATAAAGAGCGCTATATAAATAGAAATTTTTTTAAGCATTATATTTTAAATACCAAATAATAACAAATCCTATAATAGCAAAAATCAAACCACCAGTTCTTAATTGTCCATCTGATATTTGATTCAATTTTGATAACATATTTTTCATTTTTGATGGAAATATGGCATATAAAATACCCTCTATAAAAAGAAACAATCCTAAAGCTATAATAAGCTCTCTCATGTTCTTAGGTTATTGTTGATTTTGTTTTTGTTTTATATTCCCAAAGAATTTAAAAAATTCACTATCAGGCGAAAGAATTAATGAAGTTTCTCCACCAATTAAAGCTTTTTCATAAGCTTGCATAGCTCTGTAGAATGCAAAGAACTCAGGGTCTCTACCAAAGGCATCTGCAAAAATTTTGTTTCGTTTACCGTCTCCTTCTCCTTTCAAAATTTGAGAAGATTTTTCAGCATTTGCCAATATTACAGTAACTTCTTTATCAGCGTTAGCTGTTATTTCCGCAGCCATCTCGGCTCCTTTTGCTCTAAATTCTTTTGCTTCCCTTTCCCTTTCAGTTTGCATTCTTTTATAAATAGCATCACTGTTTGCTTGTGGTAGGTCTGCTCTTTTAATTCTAACATCAACTATTTTTATTCCAAAGTTTTCTGCCTCATTATTTACACCATCCTGTATTAAACTCATTTGATTAGTTCTATCTGCAGATAATAGCGTCTGTAATCTTTGTGTACCAAGTACACTTCTAATTCTTGAATTTATAATTGTTGATAATCTAGATCTTGCAACTCTTTCATTGCCTACTGAAATATAGAATTTTAGAGGGTCAACAATTTGAAATCTAGCAAACGCATCTACAATTAATCTTTTTTGGTCAGATGCAATTACTTCTTCTGGTGGAGTATCTAAATTTAAAATTCTTTTATCTAAAAAAACTACATTTTGTATAAATGGTATCTTAAAATTTATTCCTGGTTTCATAATAATTCTTTTTGGATCTCCAAATTGAAGTACTATTGCTTGGTTTACTTCTTTAACAATAAATACTGAAAAGAATATTGTTGCTGCAATTAAAATGATTATAGGTATTATAAATTTTTTCATTAGTTAGTTGCCTTTTTTTTTAGTTCAGGAAGAGGTAGATAAGGAACTACACCAGATCCAGAATTTTTATCAATTATAATTTTATCAATATCAGCTAATACTTTTTCCATAGTCTCTAAATACATTCTTTCTTGTGTAACATTTTTTGCATTTTTGTATTCATTATATATTGATAAAAATCTACTTGCTTCACCCTCTGCTTTTGCAACTACTTCTTTTTTATAAGCTTCTGCAGCTTGTAGGATTACTGCCGCATCTCCTCGAGCTCTCGGTATAACGTCGTTAGCATAGGCCTCTGCTTCGTTTTTGGCTCTTTCCATATCTGCTCTTGCTGCCTGTACATCTCTAAATGCGTCAATTACTTGATCTGGTGGGTCTGCTTTTTGTGTTTGAACTTGTGTAATTTGAATTCCTGAATTGTATTCATCTAAAATATTTTGAATGATCTCTTGAGTATCAATCTCAATTTGAGATCTACCTTCAGTTAAAATTGGTTGAATATTTGACCTTGCAATAACTTCTCTCATTGCTGTCTCTGCTGCTGCCTTTACAGTTCCTTCAGGATCTTGAATCTTAAATAAAAATTTTCCCGCATCTTTAATTACCCAAAATACCGAAAAATCTATATTAACAATGTTTTCATCTCCTGTTAACATTAAGCTCTCCTCAGGAACATCGGCAACACTTGATGAGGTAAACCCTGTATCTCTCTCAGATCTAAATCCAATATCCATTCTATTAACTTTGGTAACTTTTGGGGTTAAAACACTCTCAACTGGTATCGGCAAATGATAGTTTAATCCGGGCTGAGTTGTTTTAACAAATTTACCAAATCGTAAAACTACACCCTGCTCGTCTGGAAGAACTCTATATAATCCACTTAATGCCCAAAGAATTACAACTAAAATTAGTGCTAAAATAATCGGTTTATTTCCTGAGCCACCGCCTGGAAAAAATCTGTTAATTTTGTTTTGTAAATTTTTAATAATTTCATCAACATTTGGTGGAGTAGGGCCTCTTCTAAAGCCTCCGTCACCATTTCCATTTCCACCTGGGGGAGCACCCCATGGACTTTGATTTTTGAAATCATTCATACGACACTCTATATAATGTCTTTCTTAACAAAAACAAGGTAATGATACTTTGAAAAATAAATGAAAATAAGGTCTAATTGACACAATGAGAGAAAATTTAGAACAAAAACGCTTTCAAAAAAACCCTATTAAAGGGACAAGGTTCACTATTGCAATTTCAAGTGCTAAGGGTGGAGTTGGTAAATCAACTTTTGCTACGAATCTTGCTATTGCATTAAAAAAGGTCAGTTGCAAAGTTGGCTTATTAGATGCTGACATTTATGGTCCCTCTCTACCAAAATTATTTTCTATAAAAAACAAACCTGAGAGTGATGGTCAAAATTTAATACCAATTTTAAAATATGGAATACAATGTATGTCTATTGGTTTTCTAACTGATGAGCAAACACCAATGATATGGCGGGGTCCAATGGTGACATCTGCGATTAAAACTTTTACACAAAAAGTTGCCTGGAAAGATTTAGATTTTATTATTGTTGATATGCCTCCAGGAACTGGAGATACACAATTAACTTTTTCTCAAGAAATCAGTATGGATGGAGTCATTATAATATCTACTCCTCAAGAAATTGCTCTTCAAGATGTTAAAAGAGGAATAAAAATGTTTGACAAACTTAAAGTCAATATAATTGGACTAGTTGACAATATGAGTTATTTTATTGGAGATGATGGAAAAAAATATCCTATTTTTGGAGAAGGTGGGGTAAAAAAAACAGCTGAAGAATTTAACAAAGAATTTTTAGGGGAAATCCCAATCAATCCTGATGTTGGAAAACAGGGAGATATGGGTATGCCAATAGTAGAGAGTAAACCTGATAATGAAATATCAAAAATTTTTATTAGGTTAGCTGAGAAAGTTAAATTAACTTATCTTTAATATCAAAAGCCTCCATTAGCTCGTTCCATTCCCTTTTTGAAAGTCCAGATTGATTCATATCTGTTTTTTCACCTTTAATAAATTTTTTTATAACTTCTTTTCCCTTAGCAGATACTTCGGTGCCTCCAACTCTGTAATCCATAAATGCTTCATAAGTAATTGGTACCCACTTTTTTACGGTATCTAACATAGCATCTGCATAAGCTCTTATTTCATATTGAGCATGTCGATCTGCTCTAAGTCTTAAAAAATTCATCAGATTTAATAAATCGGTTTTCCAATACCATTGTGTATAAGTATTTAGTGTTAAATTCATTCTTGCTAATTCTCTGGCTAAACCTACTGCGTTATTATCAATCACTGATCCATCATATCTTTCATTCAACATCGTTTCATAGTTGTTGTAGGTTTGTTCTGCATCACCTTTTAAAAGATCTAAAACCTTAGTTGCTTTTTCACCTTCTAAAATATCTCCCCTACCTTGTCGATTACTTTGGGATTGCGCAGCCAAATGTTCTGGAGCAGGTAAGTAAAATTCTTTGTCTAAGATTGAATATCTTGCAGAATATTCATTTACGTTGGCTGTTCTATGTCTTATCCATTGTCTAGCTATAAATATTGGTAGTTTAACATGGTATTTTATCTCACACATTTCAAAAGGAGTGCTGTGCCAATGTCTCATTAAATATTTTATTAAGCCTGCGTCAGTAGAAACTTTTTTAGTACCTTTCCCATAAGAAACCCTAGCTGCTTGTACAATGGAAGTATCATCTCCCATATAGTCTATGACTCTAATGAAGCCATGGTCTAATATTGGAATCGCCTCATATAGAACTTTTTCTAGCTCTGGAACACTAACTCTTTTTGTTTTATTTTGTTGTTTTTGCTGCTCTTTTATTTCTTTTGATTGCTCGTTAGTTAATTTCATGAATAAAATATTGAATCTCTTAAAATTGGTTTTATATTATTAATGTTGGTTTTCCAACTATGACGATAAACGAATTTCGTAATAACCATTACGGACGTGGGGGCAGTACCCACCACCTCCACCAATTTCAACTTACGGGGGTGAATTAGGATCGACGGGTGTCTAAAAGTTATTCTTTCGTCAGGTATTGTTCCGCCTTAATGGGCAATTTTATAAATGCTAACGAAAGTTATGCACTTGCAGCTTAATTAATTTATTAATTAAGTTACGGGGTCTGGGGCACCTGGCAACAGAACGCCCCTTTTATTCTAAAAAAAAGAAATTGTTGGTGCGGTCAGAGAGACTTGAACTCTCATGGGCTAAGCCCACACGGCCCTCAACCGTGCCTGTCTACCAGTTTCAGCATGACCGCAATTATGCGTCAGATTAAATGAATGACAATTCTATTTCAAGTTGATAAGTTTTATAATGGATATTTCAGCTGAAATTAAAAAAGTAACAGATCCAATTTATCAAAAAATTTCGTCTACTGTACCTGAAATTGAGTGGGCAACTTATGCGCCATATATTTATAAAATTAATAGATTAAAAAAAGAAAAAAATGCAGTGATACTTGCTCATAACTACCAGACACCAGAAATTTATCATGGTATTTCTGATTTTTCAGCAGATTCATTAGCTTTAGCTATAGAGGCTTCAAAAACGAAAGCAGATATAATTATAATGTGTGGTGTACATTTTATGGCCGAAACTGCAAAATTAATGAGTCCCAATAAAAAAGTTTTATTACCAGATATGAGCGCGGGATGTTCTCTTTCATCATCTATAACAGGTGAAGATGTAAGAAATTTAAAAAAACAATATCCAGGTGTTCCTGTTGTTTCTTATGTAAATACGTCTGCAGATGTTAAAGCTGAAACTGATGTTTGTTGTACATCAGCAAATGCTGTAAAGATAGTTAATTCACTTAAAGTGAAAAAGGTTATATTTTTACCTGATGACTATTTAGCGAAATATGTAGCATCACAGACAGATGTTGAAATTATTTCTTGGAAAGGAACATGCGAAGTACATGAACAATTTAATGATGAAGAAATAAATGAGATTAGAAAAAATAATCCAGGTATAAAAATAATTGCTCATCCAGAATGTCCTCCTGATGTAATTAAAGCTAGTGATTTTACAGGATCTACTAGCGGGATGATAAAATACGTTAAAGATAAACAGCCTGAGAAAGTTATGATGGTAACTGAGTGTTCTATGAGTGATAATGTTCAAATTGACAATCCAAAAGTTAAATTTATTAGACCGTGTAATCTTTGTCCTCATATGAAAAAAATTACACTACCAAAAATTCTTGATTGTTTAGAAAATGAAACAAATGAAATAGTTATGGATGATATTACTATAAAAAAAGCTAGAAATTCCGTGGAGAGAATGGTTAAAATTGGTCGCTAGATCAATGCAAAAAATAAATTATAAATATATAAAAACAGTAGTTAAAAAAGCTCTTTCTGAAGACTTATCACCAAAAGGCGATTTAACAACTAATCTAATAACTTCAAAAAATAAAATTGTTAGAGCAAAAATTATTGCAAAACAGGATGGGATTATTTCTGGTTTAGATTTTTGTAAAACTGCCTTTAAATTAATTGGGAAAGAGACAGTTTTTAAAAAAAAAATAAAAGATGGAATGAAAATAAAAAAAAATAAAGTTATCGCTGAAATAACAGGAAAAATAAAAACTATTTTAATTGCTGAAAGAACAGCATTAAATTTTCTTAATCATTCCTCGGGTATTTCGACAATAACAAATAAATTTGTAAATAAAGTTGGTAAAAAAACTAAAATTTGTTGTACAAGAAAAACTACACCTAATCTAAGATTGCTAGATAAATATGCAGTTAAGAAAGGAGGCGGTTTCAATCATAGATTCAATTTAAGTGACGAAATTTTAATTAAAGAGAATCATTTAAATTCAGGTGTAAATTTTAAAAAATTAATAAGTAGAGCTCAAAAAACAAAGAAAGTAATTACTGTTGAAGTAGAAAATTTTAATCAGCTAAAACAAGTTTTAGGACATAAATTTAAAAGAGTTCTCTTTGATAATATGAGCCCAAAACAAATAAAAAAATGTTTGAAGCTTTGTAAAAATAAATATGAAACAGAATATTCTGGAAATACAAATTTAAAAAATATAAATCAAATATCCCGTACGGGAGTTAATAGAATTTCTGTTGGATCTATAACGCATAGTGCGAAAAGTTTTGACTCTAGTTTATTAATTTAATTATTATTTTATAAGCTCAGCTTGAGCTGCGGCAAGTCTTGCTATTGGAACTCTGTAAGGAGAGCAGGAAACATAATTAAGTCCAATTTTAGAACATAGATATATACTCTTAGGATCTCCTCCATGTTCTCCACAAATTCCTAGTTTAATTTTTTTGTTTTGTTTTTTTCCTTTTTCAGATGCTATTTTAATTAAGTCACCTACCCCATCATCAATAGAAATAAAAGGATCTATATCAAAAATTTTGTTTTCTATGTAATCATTTAGAAATTTACCACTATCGTCTCTACTAATGCCAAATGTGGTTTGAGTTAGATCGTTTGTACCAAAACTAAAAAATTCTGCATGTTTAGCAATATCATTGGCCTTTATAGCAGCTCTTGGCAACTCTATCATAGTACCAACTAAAAAATTTATCTTTGTTTTGTAATCATTTTGAACTTTTCTTGCAGTTGTAATTACAAGATCTTTCATAATCTTAATTTCAGCCTCAGTTGAAACCAAAGGTATCATTATTTCTGGAAAAGCTGACTTTATATTTTTTTGTTTAAGTTCTATTAATGCTTCAAAGATTGCACGGCATTGCATTTCATATATTTCGGGAAAAGAGATACCAAGTCTACAACCTCTATGACCTAACATTGGATTTTGCTCATGCAGTTCTGAGATTCTTGTCTCTATTTCATTTTTTGTTAATTTTAAAGAGTTTGCAACGTCTTCAATTTCTTTTATATTTTTTGGAAGAAATTCATGCAATGGTGGATCTAATAATCTTACTGTAACTGGTAAACCTTTCATAATTTTGAATATTTCAAAAAAATCTTTTTTCTGATGAGGTAATAATTTATTTAATGCAGTTGCTCTATCATCTTTAGATTTAGAAAGTATCATTTGTCTTACTGATAAGATTCTCTCTTCATCAAAAAACATGTGTTCAGTTCTACATAACCCTATTCCTTCAGCACCAAATTCTCTTGCAACCTTACTATCTAAAGGTGTCTCAGAGTTAGTTCTTACTTTTAATTTTCTAAAACTATCAGCCCATGTCATTATCTTAGAAAAATCTCCAGAAATTTCAGGCTTAATTGTTTTGACTTCCCCAACTATTATCCTGCCAGTTGATCCGTCAATAGTAATTAAATCTCCTTCATTGATAGTGTGATTCTTTGTCCTAAAAATTTTACTTTCATAATCTATTTCAATTTCACTTGAACCAGAAACACATGGACGACCCATACCTCTTGCCACAACTGCTGCATGGCTTGTCATTCCTCCTCTTGCTGTAAGTATTCCTTTGGCTGCATGCATTCCATGAATATCTTCAGGAGAAGTTTCAACTCTTACCAATATTGTATTTTGCATCATTCCGTTTAATCTCTCTGCTTCATCTGAGCTAAAAACTACTTTTCCACTTGCTGCCCCAGGTGAAGCTGGCAGACCTTTGGCAATTACATTTAATATTTCTTTTTCATCTAATGTTGGATGTAAAAGAGTATCAAGAGAATTGGGATCTAATCTTAATACCGCTTCTTTTTTAGAGATTAACTTTTCACTTACCATGTCCACTGCAATCTTGACAGCAGATTTAGCTGTTCTTTTTCCCGATCTTGTTTGTAGCATCCATAAAATTTTATTTTCAACTGTAAATTCTACATCCTGCATGTCTTTGTAATGTTTTTCTAATCTTGATAAAATTTTACTTAACTTTTTAAACACTGATGGCATAGCCTCTTCCATTGATGGAAGAATATCTTTAGAATATAATCTTGATTTTTTTGTAATATGATGAGGTGTTCTAGTACCCGCAACAACATCCTCACCTTGAGCATTTATTAAATACTCTCCATAAATATTTTTAGTACCGTCAGATGGATTTCTCGTAAATACTACGCCTGTTGCACAATCATCACCCATATTACCAAAAACCATTGATTGAACATTTACAGCTGTTCCCCAGTCAGAGGGTATTTGATTTAATTTTCTATAAACTTTTGCTCTGGAGCTCTCCCAAGATAAAAATACTGCACATATTGCTCCAATTAATTGATCTTTAACATTTTGTGGAAATTTTTTTTTAGTTTTCTCTTTTACTAAATTTTTAAAATCTTTTATTAAATTATCCCAATCAGATTCATCTAAATCAGTATCAAGAAGAACACCCTTGGTTAATTTATAATTTTCAATTAATTCTTCAAATCTATAAGATTCTACTCCTAAAACTACATTTGAATACATTTGAATAAATCTTCGATAACTATCTTTTGCAAATCTTGGGTTTGATGTTTTTTTGGCTAGAGCAATAACTGTTTGATCATTAAGACCAAGATTTAAAATTGTATCCATCATACCCGGCATTGAAACTCTTGCTCCAGATCTAACTGAAACTAACAATGGATTTTTTAAATCTCCAAATTTCTTTTTTGAGTCTTTTTCTATTTGTTTAAGTTCTTTATTTATTTCTTTGATTAATTTTATATTTAATTTTTTTTTGTTTTCATAAAATAAATGACAAACTTCTGTGGAGATTGTAAATCCTGGGGGCACTGGCAAACCTAATCTTCCCATTTCTGTAAGGTTTGCACCCTTGCCACCTAATATATTTTTAGGTTTTTTTAATTTTTTAACATCTTTAGATTTAAAATTAAAAATAAGTTTTTTCATTTAGCCTTCAATTTTTGAAAAATTAAAGAAATTATCAAAGCTTTTACACAACAAATTTAAAAGT
>CACDSN010000015.1 GCA_902555465.1 uncultured Pelagibacteraceae bacterium | reverse complement strand
AAAATATATTGGACCTATAAATTCGGAAAATGAATCTGAAATAGAAATGTTAGCTAGATGATTAAAAAATTATTAAAACTATTTTATTTATTATTTTTTTTTAATCTTATAATTTCAAGCAATGTAACTGCTGAAAACTCAAAAGTTGATGAAATTTCAAAAAATCTTAGATGTTTAATTTGCCAAGGACAATCTGTTTATGATTCTAATTCAGAATTTGCTTTAAGCGTTAAGACATTAATTTTACAGAAATTAAACACAGGTAGTTCAGAAGATGATATTTATAACTTTCTTAAATCAAAATATGGAGATTGGATTGTTTATGAACCTGAAATAAACAAATACACTTTACTATTATGGCTATTGCCTTTATTTTTGTTTATTTTTGGAGGTCTTTTAATTATTAGAAAATTATTTATAAATAGAGCTTTAAAATGAGAAATATAATTAAATTTTTAAATATTTTATTAATTTTGTCTTTTTTAAGTATTCAAAATATATCTAGTGAAGAAAAGACGATTATTGAAAAAGATCATGAATGGAATTTTTACTCAGGAATGTTCGATTTTAGTGATGATGGTAAGAAAGCTTCATTATTTGGAATTCAACATCAAAATGAAAATCTTACAAGAGAAAGTTTTCTAGGAACTTTATCACCTGTAACTGGATTTATGATAACTGCTGACAGTGCTACATATGCTTACACCGGAGTTCAAGCGCAGTATAAAATTGGGAAATTAAATATTATCCCAAGCTTCACCCCTGGATTATACGGCGAAGGAAATGGTAAAGACTTAGGTCACATTATAGAATTCAAAAGCGAAGTTCAATTATCCTTTGATATATTTTCAAATAGTGAACTTGGTTTTTCGTATAATCATTTATCTAATGCAAGTCTTGGTGATAAAAATCCTGGGGCTAATAGTTACATGTTTAACTTTTTAAAAAAATTTTAAAACTAGCATATATGTATGAGATTAAAAGATTGTTATAATTTTAAAGATTTTAGAAAACTAGCTCAAAAAAAGTTACCTTCCCCAATATTTCACTATATTGATGGTGCGGCTGATGACGAAATTACTTATGCTAGAAATACGAGTGCCTTCGATGAAGTTGACTTAGTTCCAAATGTTCTAAGGGGAGTAGAAAACGTTGATTTATCTACAACAATATTTGGAAAAAAACTAGACTTACCTTTTTATTTATCACCAACAGCGTTGCAAAGACTTTTTCATTATGATGGTGAAAGAGCAGTTGGAAGAGCAGCGCAAAAATTTAATACTATGTTTGGTGTTTCAGCCTTAGCAACAGTTAGCGTAGAAGAAATATCTTCTATGATTAATACACCAAAAATGTTTCAGTTTTATTTTCATAAAGATAGGGGTTTAAACGACTCTTGTTTAGAAAGAGCTAAAGCAGCAAAATTTGATGTGATGGCATTAACCGTAGATACAATAACTGGTGGAAATCGTGAAAGAGATCTACATACTGGTTTTACGTCACCACCTAAACTCACATTAGCTAGCTTATTCAGTTTTGCCACTAAACCAATGTGGGGAATAAATTATTTAACCAAAGGTAAGTTTGAATTACCTCACTTACAAGATTTTGTGAAAGAAGGTACTAGCACTAATTCTTCCATTGGAAATTATTTTTCTACTATGCTTGATCAATCAATGAATTGGAAAGATGCTGAAAAACTTTGTTCTCAATGGGGTGGACATTTTGCTTTAAAAGGAGTTATGAGTGTTGAAGATGCCAAAAGAGCTGTTGATATAGGATGCACAGGTATAATGGTTTCAAATCATGGTGGAAGACAACTTGATGGATCAAGAGCACCTTTTGATCAGCTTGCAGAAATAGTTGATGCTGTTGGTGATAAACTTGATGTGATATGTGAAGGTGGAATCCATAGAGGAACTCACATGCTTAAAGCATTATCGCTGGGTGCTAAAGCTTGCTCTGGTGGAAGACTATATCTTTATGCTTTAGCAGCTGGAGGACAAGCAGGTGTTGAGAGAGCTTTAGAAAAGTATAAGGAAGAATTAGTTAGAGATATGAAATTAATGGGATGTACTAAGATAAGTGACTTAAATAGAAATAATTTAAGATTCAGAAGATAGTGAACTTAAAGAATTGTCATAACTTTGAAGACTTCAGAAATTTGGCGAAAAAAAAGTTACCTTCCCCAATATTTCATTACATTGATGGTGGAGCAGATGATGAGTCAACTTTAAGAAGAAATACAGACTCATTCAATGATTGTGATCTTGTTCCAAATATTTTAGCTAGTGTTGGTAAGCCTGATTTATCAACAACTTTATTTGGCAGGAAGATTGATATGCCATTATTTCTTTCTCCTGCAGCGATGCAAAGATTGTATCATCCTGACGGAGATAAAGCATCGGCAAGAGCTGCAGAAAAGTTTAATACTTTTTATAGTATGTCATCCATGGGAAATAATACTATTGAAGAAGTTTCGAATATTTCAAGTGGCCCAAAATTATTTCAGCTTTATGTTCATAAAGATAGATCAATTTCCGACGATTTAATAGACAGATCCAGAAGATCAGGTTTTGATGCAATGTGTTTAACTGTAGATACTTTGGTTGCGGGCAACAGAGAAAAAGATCATAGAACTGGATTTACTACTCCACCAAAACTTACTATTCAAAGCTTAATGAGTTTTGCAATGCGTCCTGCATGGGTTTTTAATTATTTAATAGGTAAAAGATTTGAATTATCAAATGTTAAAAAAAAAACAGATAAAGGAACTAATATTTCAAAATCTGTTATAGAATACATTAATGAACAGTATGATCCAGCTATGGGATGGAAGGATGCAGAATATTGTGCAAAAAGATGGAATGGACAGTTTGCATTAAAAGGAGTCATGTCTGTTGAGGATGCTAAAAGAGCTATAGATATTGGATGTACCGCAATCATGATATCAAATCATGGTGGTCGTCAGCTTGATGGGTCGCGATCGCCTTTCGACCAAGTAAAAGCAATTTCAGATGCAGTAGGAGATAAGCTTGAAATCATCCTAGACGGTGGTGTAAGAAGAGGAACTCATGTTTTAAAAGCTTTGGCTGCTGGGGCTAAAGCGTGTAGTTTTGGAAAAATGTTTCTGTTCTCTTTGGCCGCAGGCGGTCAACAAGGTGTTGAACATTTATTACAAAATATGCATGATGAAATCAGAAGAAATATGGTACTAATGGGTTGTAAAAATTTAAGTGAGCTTGATAGTACTAAAATAGTATATAGAAATTAAGTAGGAGAGATTATGAAATTGGCACATAGTTTGAGTAGACTCGGTACAGAAACAGCTTTTAGTGTTTTAGCTGAAGCGAAAAAATTAGAGGCACAAGGTAAACCAATGATTCACTTAGGTCTTGGTCAGCCAGATTTTAAGACTCCTAAACACGTAGTTGAAGCTGCAAAAAAAGCACTTGATGATGGACATCATGGATATGTAATGTCCAATGGTATACCCGAATGTAGGCAAGCAGTTACAAGATGGATTAAAAAAAGATACAATGTTGATGTGAGTCCTGAGAGAATACTTATCATGCCTGGAGGAAAACCAACTATGACATACGCAATTCAATGTTTCGGTGAACCAGGCGCAGAAATTATTCATCCAACACCTGCTTTTCCAATATATGAGTCTATGATTAATTATACAGGCTCAACTTCAGTTCCGTATGATTTAACTGAAGATAAAGATTTAAAATTTAATCCAGATAGAGTTTTGTCTTTAATAACAGATAAGACACGACTTTTAATTTTAATCAACCCAAATAATCCTACTGGAAGTTTTGTTGATAAATCTGACATTGATTATTTAGCAGATGGTCTAAAAAGACATCCGCATGTGACGATACTAAGTGATGAAATTTATAGTAGACAGATATTTGATAATAAAGATATGCCTACTTTTTTTAATTATCCAGAATTGAGAGAAAGGCTAATTGTTTTAGAGGGATGGAGTAAAGCTTATTCAATGACTGGATGGAGATTGGGTTGGAGTTTCTGGCCCGAACATTTAGTTGAACACGTAAATAAACTTTTAATTAATAGCGTTTCATGTGTGAATGCAGCTGCCCAGTATGCAGGTATAGCCGCACTTGATGGCCCAGATGACTCTATAAATGAGATGATGGAAAAATTTACTGCGAGAAGAAAACTTATTCATGATGGATTAAATAGCCTGCCAGGTGTTGAATGCAGTTTACCAGGGGGAGCTTTTTATGCATTTCCAAAAGTAATAGGCACAGGTATGAATGGTGCTGAATTTTCTAGAAAAGCTATGCATGAAGCGGGAGTAGCTATAGTGCCTGGCTCAGCTTTTGGTGAGACCTGTCAAAATTATGTAAGATTTAGCTTCGCGGCTTCAAGAGATAATATTTCGCAAGCACTAGAAAACATTAAAAAAATGCTAGGATAAAATTGTATATTTTTTTAATGTAATTTTTAGTAAGATAAATCCATGAATGAACAAATCGAGCTAGAACTTAAAAATCTTTTAAATAATAGGTATTCAACATCAGAGTCTACTCGAGGAAATTACGCGAGAGGTGAAGATACGTATGATCCAATTTTATCAAAAGCAGTAGTATTTCCAGAAACTAACGAAGAAGTGTCAAAAATACTCAGGTTATGTAATGAGCATAAAATACCAGTAGTTCCTTATGGTACAGGGACTTCACTAGAAGGAAACGTTGTGGGTAATGAGAAAGGCATAACTATTTCTCTTGAAAAAATGAATAAAATTTTAAGTGTGAATGTTGAAGATTTTGATTGCAGGGTTCAAGCCTGCGTAACGAAAGAACAATTAAATGATTATTTAAGAGAAGATGGAGTTTTCTTTCCAATAGATCCTGGTGCAAACGCTGCAATTGGAGGAATGGCTTCAACCTCAGCTTCAGGAACAATGGCAGTAAAATACGGGACTATGAAAACAGTTATTTCTGGACTTACGGTAGTTTTGCCTAATGGTGATATTATTAAAACAGGAGGCAGAACTAAAAAAACATCAGCAGGTTATAATTTGACAAATTTATTTATTGGATCAGAAGGTACTTTAGGAATAATAACTGAGGTTCACTTAAGATTGTCTCCAATACCTGAGAGTATTATGAGCGCAGTATGTCATTTTCCTACGCTTGAAGATGCGGTTCAAACAGCCCAACAAGTTATTCAGTATGGTGTTCCAATCGCAAGAATTGAAATGCTAAATAAAGATCAGATGGGAATTAGCATCAACTACTCTAAATTAAAAAATATTGAAGCAGTTCCAACTTTATTTTTTGAATTCCATGGATCCGAGGCTTCTAATAATGAAAATATTAAAATTGTAGAAGAAATATCAAAAGATAATAAAGGTAGTTCTTTTAAATGGGCTAAAGATTTAGAGGAAAGAAATAAACTATGGAGAGCAAGATGGGATGTATATTATTCTGTTAAAGCTCTAATAAACAATGGAAGAGTATACTCAACAGATGTATGTGTGCCTATTTCTAAGATAACCGAGTGTGTAAATTTTGCGGAGGAACAGGCTAAAAAATTTAATGTAAGAGCTCCAATGGTAGGTCATTTAGGTGATGGAAATTTCCACGTAGTTTTACCTTTTGATCCAAATAAAAAAGAAATGTACAAGCAAATAAGAGCATTTAATGATACTCTTATCAAAAAGGCACTAGAACTTAACGGAACTATTACGGGCGAACATGGCGTGGGACTTCATAAAAAAGAATATCTGTTAGAAGAGCACCCTGACAATATTCCAATAATGAAATCAATAAAAAGAACTTTAGATCCAAATAATATAATGAACCCTGGCAAAATATTTGATTTAAACTAACAATGAAAAAAATCTTAATCACCAGAAGGTTACTAAAATCATGTGAAGAAAAAGCTTCAAAAATTTTTGATGCAAATTTTAACGATAATGATGAATTATACTCACAAAGCAAAGTAATTGATATGAGCCAAGGATGTGATGGAATTCTTACATCTTTAACAGACAAAATGGATGCAGAGACTATAAATAAATTGCCAGATAGTGTTAAAATATTATCAAATTTTGCAGTAGGTTTTGGAAACATAGATTTAGAGGCTGCAAAGAAAAGAGGTATCGCAGTAACCAATACACCAGATGTTCTTACAGATGCAACAGCTGAAATTGGAATATTATTAATTTTAGGAGCATGTAGGAGAGCATCAGAGGGCATAGAAAGTGCAAAAGAAAGTAATTGGAAATGGTCAGCAGATTATTTAATTGGTAAACAACTAACTGGTGCAAGATTAGGAATACTAGGGATGGGAAGAATAGGGCAAAAGATTGGAAAAATTGCAAAGTCGTTAGGAATGATAATTCATTATCATAATCGTTCAAAATTAAGTGATGAAAAAGAACAAGGTGCAACTTATCATGATAACTTAAAAGATTTACTTTCCGTTTCAGATGTTTTATCAATTTGTTGTCCAGCTTCTAAAGAAACTGTAGATATGATTAATAAAGAGACTATCGAGTTTTTGCCTAAGGGGGCAGTTGTTACGAATGTTGCAAGAGGAGATATAGTTGATGATGAGGCTCTAATTGATGCATTAAATCGTAGAAAAGTTTATGCGGTAGGATTAGATGTTTATAAAAATGAACCAAATTTAAATTCTGGTTATCTAAAACACAAAAGTGCTTTTATTCTTCCACATCTTGGTAGTGCAACGAAAGAAACAAGAACTGCCATGGCAAATCTTGCAATAGATAACATTGATGAGTTTTTTAAAACTGGTAGCTGTAAAAATAAAGTAAACTAAAACCTCTTAATTCTATTAGATAAAACATATCAATCTCAAGTTGTATTTAAAAATATAATTTTTTTAAAATACAGTTTGGCATGTAGACATATTTTTTAATTCAAACTAAAATTTAAAAAAAATTTAATAGGGGAAAAAATGAAAGCACAGGTTCTACGTAAATACGATCCAGAAATGAAAGAGGGTGTTTGGGTTGCGAATGAAGAAATGCCTGATCCAAAAATAGAAAAGGCATCAGACGTTATTGTAAAAATAGGTGCGGCAGGGGTTTGCAGAACTGACCTTCACATCATTGAAGGAGTTTGGAAACATATTCAAGATCCAGATGGCAAATTATTACCGTGCGTTATGGGACACGAAAATGCTGGATGGATAGAAGATGTAGGTAAAGATGTTACAGATTTTAAAAAGGGCGATCCTGTTATCTTACACCCTTTGATTTCAGGAACTGACGGTACATGCTTAGATTGTAGAAGAGGAAATGACATGCACGCTGCAGCTGGAGCTTTTCCAGGATTAAGTATTAAAGAAGGTGGATATTCAGAATTACTTAAAACAAGTGTTAGAAACTTAATTAAATTACCAAAAGTTTTAGCACCAAAAGATGTTGCACCATTTTCTGATGCAGGCTTAACAGCATATAGAGTTGTAAAAAAAGCAACTAGACATTTATTGCCTGGTCAAAGTTGTACAATTATTGGAGCAGGAGGATTAGGTCATATTGCAATACAATGTTTAAAAGCGATGTGTGCAGCTGATATAATAATCGTTGAAAAATCTGAAAAGGCCTTGAAACATGCAATGGAACTCGGCGGTGATCACGGAGTTCTGATTGATGGAAATGAAATTGAAAAAGTTAAAGAACTTACAAAAGGCAAAGGTTCTGAGGCTGTTATAGATTTTGTTGGTGAAAAAGGATCAACTGCTATGGGGATTCAAATGACTTCTAATGGTGGCTTCTATTATATTGTAGGATACGGAGAGGAAATTAAATCTCTAGCTGTAGATTTAATTATTTCTGAGAAAACGATTGTAGGAAATTTAGTAGGAACGTGGTCTGAATTATATGAGTTGATGGAGTTAGCAGATAGAGGAAAAGTTAAGCTTTCCATGCAAGAATATAAGTTAGACGATGCTAACAAAGCGCTTCATGATCTTAATGACGGAAAGGTTAAAGGTCGTGCGGTGTTGGTTCCATAAATAAAAAGGAGAGGGAAAAATGAAGACAATAAAGACTTGCGTAACCGCTCTAATATCAGCTTTGTTGGTATTTAGCCCAGTTGCGTATGCAGATAAGTGGAGTGATCAATTTCCACATATCAAAGCTACCGGGGATATTCCTGGTGAGTGTTCTTACGAGTCAATGTCAAAAAAAGACTATTCTGGTAAAACACTTAAAATTAATACTCACGCAGTACCAGTTATGGGTGAGCCAACAGCTTTACACGCTGAACAGTTTGCTAAACTTACAGGCGCAAAAGTTGATGTAACTCATACACCTGCTGGAGATTTATATGCTAAAGCTATGGTTCCGTTTCAAGCAGGACAAGCTCCATATGATATCGTTTTTGGATTTTCTAATTTCATTAACGATTGGAAAAGATATCTAGAACCAGTTCCAAAAAAATATACTGAAATGAGACAAATGAAAGACGTTACCAAGTCTCATATCGGTGTTGCTTCATGGGATGGTGTTATGTATCAATTTCCAGTGGATGGTGACAGGCATTATCTAAAATATAGAAAAGATGTAATTGATAATCCTGAGTACCAGAAGAAATATAAAGCAGATACTGGAAAAGAACTTAGAGTTCCAAGAACATGGAAAGAGTATGGTGAAATAGCTTCATACTTTAATGGATGGGACTGGGATGGTGATGGAGAACCAGAATATGGCTCTGCAGAAGTAATGAAAAAAGATGACTTAATGTATGCAGCTTTTTTCAGCAGATCAGTTGCTTATTCAAAAAATCCAAGAACTCCAGGTGGTTTCTTTTTTGATTTAAATACAATGAAGCCATTAATCAATAATCCAGGCTTTGTAGAGGCTTTAACTGATTGGGTTGAAGCTACAAAATATGTCCCTCCAGGGGGAATTAACTTTGGATTAGGTGATGAGATCGGTTCGTTCGGTGGTGGTCAAACACTTTTCAGTTTTTCATGGGACGATGCGTTGATTGCAGCTATGCAAGATGACAGTCCAATAAAAAACAAAGTAGCCGCTGCTCCATTACCTGGTGCAGATAGAGTTTGGAATAGAATGACTAACAGATGGGAAAACCAATACAATCAAGCTCCTTACATCGTATGGGGTTGGGCAGTTGGTGTTGCAAAAAAAAGTAAAGTAAAAGAAATGGCATTTGATTACTTATGCTTCTTTGCTAATGATGCAAATCATCAGGCCGATCTAGCAATAGGTAGATTTGGTGTTAATCCATTTAAAAAATCTGACTTTGATCCAAATATCTACATAGATACAATGGGTTGGGATCCGGAAATCGCGAAATCTTATACTGACACCTTATTGGAAATGGAAGAAAAAAGTAAAAATAGAGTATTTCCACTAAGAGTACCAGGCGTTTTTGAATTCACTAGTGCAGTTGCAACTGGAACTTCGAAGGCTCTTGCAGGACAATTATCACCTCAAGAGGCTTTAGATGAAGTTGCGAAAGAATGGGAAGCAATACTTAACAGAGTAGGAAAAGACAACGTTAAAGCTGCCTATGCTGTTGGTGTAGCGATGGAAGATAATAAGTTATAAAATATAACTATTAATTTGTGGCCGTTTATAATTTAAATGGCCACAAAATTTAAAATCCAAAATTTATGAATTTTAAACACAAATTTGTTTTTTTATTTCCAGGACTTTTTGTGTTGATTGGAATTTTGATATTTCCAATTATATTTACCATTAGATTAAGTTTTTCTGGATGGAATAGCTATACGCCAGAAATGAATTTTATTGGAATTACAAATTATATAAGATTATTCACGGACGATCCAAGATTTTGGGAATCTTTTTTTAGATTAAGTTTTTTATCTGTAACAACTGTTGTGCTTCAATACATAATTGGATTTTCTTTAGCTCTTATGGTTTGGAGAGACATTAAGTTTAAAAGATTTTTTCGAGTAATGTTTTTGATACCAATGATGACTACCCCAGTTATTATGACCGTTATTTGGAGAACTTTTTTTCATGAATCCTTAGGTCCTGTAAATGATTTATTAGGTACTTTTGGCATTGGACCTAAATGGTTAAGTGATCCAGCAACAGCAAAAATAACTGTAATTATTGTTGAGGTATGGCAATGGACACCATTTATGTTTTTACTTCTTCTTGCAGGATTATTGTCCCTACCCAAAGAACCTTTTTTGGCTGCTGCAATTGATGGAGCAAGTGCATTTAGAAAGTTTGTTTTTGTAACCTTTCCCCTAATGGCCCCTATATCAATTGGTGCAATAATAATAAGACTAATTGAGGCCTCAAAAATTATGGATACAGTATTTGTTTTAACATCAGGTGGACCAGGTACCGCAACAGAAACATCTAGTTTTTATATTTATATAAAAGGTTTAAGAGAATTTCAGATGGGTTATGCGGCCACTCTTTCTTTTACATATCTTGTAATTATGATCATCAGCCTAACAATTATAGCTAAAGTTTTAACCAAATTAATGATTAAGGAATAAAGATGTATAAATTATACACTTTTTTGAAATATTCATTTGTTACCTTATGGACCATGTTTGTTGTTGCCCCATTCCTTTGGGCGCTGTCAACTTCATTTAAAGATTTCCAATCAGTTAATAGTAAAGTGACCTACATTCCTTGGATTGATTATCAGCCTTCTTTAGAGGGATGGAAAGTATTAATAAAGTCTCCAGCAAAAGGTGGAGTAGATATTGTTGAACCTTATTTTAACAGTATTTTTGTAACTTGTACTGCAAGTATAATAAGTATTATTCTTGGAACATTAGCTGCTTATGCTTTATCAAGATTTACTTTTAAAGCTGGTTTTGTAAGAAATAACGACATAACATTTTTCTTTATTTCACAAAGAATTATGCCTCCGATTGTTCTTTCAATTCCTTTCTTCATCTTTCTGAGTACAATTGGACTATTAGACAGTCTTATTGGTTTAGTAGTTGTTTATATAGTTCTGTTAATGCCAATTGCAGTTTGGATAATGGTTGATTTTTTTAACAGGGTTCCAAAAGAATTGGATGAAACAGCATTAATTGATGGATGTAATCCATATCAAGCTTTTTATAAAGTTGTTCTTCCAAATTCTATTCCAGGATTAATTGTAGCTGGAATGTTTTGTATAATTTTTGGTTGGATTGACTTCTTTTTCGCATTTATTTTAACTTTTACAGAAGTTCAATTATTACCTGTTAAAGTAGTTGCATTAAACTCATCAGTTACACCATGGTGGAGTTTATCTGCTTCCGCTTTAGTTTCGGTAGCACCACTTATTATTGTAGCGTTTATTGTTGAAAGATATTTGTCAAAAGGAAATTTATCAGGGGCTTTAAAATAATGAATTTATATGCAAATAACCTAACATATAAACTAGATAACGAGTTTCATTTAAATGATATTTCTTTCAATTTTAAAAAAGGAAATTTGTATACTATTCTTGGAAGGACACTTTCTGGCAAAACTACCCTTTTAAAAACAATTGCTGGCTTAATAAATCCTGATAGTGGTGAAATTCAATTTGAAGAAAAAGAATTTAGTAAAATACCAGTTTGGGATAGAAATATAGCAATGGTTTATCAACAATTTATTAACTATCCTCATTTAACTGTATATGAAAATGTTTCTTTTCCATTAAAGCAACGAAAAATAGATAAAGAAAAAATTAAAAATGATGTGGATGAAGCATTAAAAACTGTAGGTTTAATAGGTTTTGAAAATAGAAAAATTCAGGAATTATCTGGAGGCCAGCAGCAAAGAGTAGCATTAGCAAGATCATTAGCAAAGAAAGCAAAAATTTTATTATTAGATGAGCCTTTGGTTAATTTAGATTATAAACTTAGAGAACAGTTAAGAGAAGAATTTAAAAGAATCTTTTCAAGAGGTTTTGCAGAAGATACAATTTTAATTTATTCAACAACTGACCCTCAAGAAGTAATGGAGCTCAATGGTGAAGTGATGGTTCTTGACGAGGGCAAAGTATTACAAACTGGACCTGCAAAGGAAATATTTGAAAATCCAAAAAATCTTAAAGTAGCTGAAATTTCTAATGATCCACCAATGAATATAATAAATGGAACAAAGATAAATGAAAAGATTAATGTAGAGACTATAAATATAAATCTCCCAAATCATTTATCAAAACTAGAAAATAAAAATTATTGTTTTGGAATTCGAGCATCTGAAATAAAATTAAGCAATAAGGGAGAAGAGTTTGTAGTTGAATTAGCCGAAATTAGTGGTTCTGAAACACTACTTCATTTAAAAAGAGGTAAGACAAAAATAATTGTACTTATTGAAGAAGTTATGAATTTTAAAATTAACGAAAAAGTCAAAATCGAATTTAATTCAAATAAATTTTATGTATTTGGAGATGATGGAAAATTAATATCATCTCCATATGGAGAAAATAATGGCTAAAATAGATTTATCAAATATTTCACATACTTATAATCCAAATGATGCAAATCCAACGTATGCGCTTAACCCTTTTTCTATGACTTGGGAAAATGGCAACCGTTACGCAATTCTTGGTCCATCTGGGTGTGGAAAAACTACAATGTTAAATATTGTTTCAGGTTTGGTAAAACCCTCTGGTGGAAATATTTTATTTGATGATAAAGATGTGACCGATTTAAAAACAGAAAGTAGAAATATAGCGCAAGTTTTCCAGTTTCCAGTTATTTATAATACAATGACAGTTTATGATAATTTAGCTTTTCCACTTAAATGTAGAAATTTTTCTAAAGAAAAGATTGAGGAGAGAGTACAATCAGTTTCGCAAACTCTAAATCTTGCATCTTTTTTAAATATGCCAGCTAGAAAGCTAACTGCAGATCAAAAGCAATTAATCTCGCTTGGAAGGGGTTTGGTTAGAGAAGATGTGGCTGCAGTTCTTATGGATGAACCTTTAACTGTTATTGATCCAGATTTAAAATTTAGACTAAGAAGAAGTTTAAAAGAAATTAATGAACAGTATAAAACTACTTTAGTTTATGTAACCCACGATCAAAATGAAGCAATGACATTTGCTGATAATATAATTGTTATGGATCAAGGAGAAATCGTTCAAGTTGGGCTTCCCAAGGAATTATTTGAAAAACCAAAAACTACTTTTGTTGGTTATTTTATAGGTTCACCGGCAATGAATTTATTTAACTCAAAAGTCTCTTCGGATTATTCAATAGAATTTAACAATTTGTTAATTAATACAAAAACAAATTTATCCAAAATAAAAGAAAAAGAAATAAAATTTGGTATAAGATCAGAATTTATAAAAATTGCGAAAGATCAAAAAGAAAATCTAATTGATGCTAAAGTTAGTCGAGTTGAAGATTTTGGTAACTTTAAATTAATTACAGGAAGAGTTGGAGATTTTGAGATCAAATCTAAAGTAGAAAGAGAAACATCTATTTCATCTGAAAACATTCGACTTTATCTTCCACCAGATAAGTGTTGTGTATACTTTAAAGATAAACTAGTTCAATAATTTCTAATTATGAACAAATATATACTTCCAAAAAATAGGGCTATCACTGTATTTCTAGTTTTTGCGTTTGGTTATTTTTTATCATGCTTGTTAAGAGCTATTACCGCAACTCTTTCACCAGTTTTAACTTTAGAGTTTAATTTATTAGCAGCCGACCTAGGTTTATTAGCAGGTGGTTACTTTTTCGGTTTTGCATGTATGCAGATTCCATTAGGATATCTGTTAGATAAATTTGGACCTAAAAAAATAATTTCGATTTTTTTACTAATTGCTTTAATTGGAACAGCATCATTTGCATTATCTCAAACTTTTTCAGGTTTATTTATATCAAGAATTTTAATAGGTATCGGTGTAAGTGCATGCTTAATGGCACCATTAACTGGTTATAGAATATGGTTTGCTAATAATATGCAGCAAAGAGCAAACTCATGGATGTTAATGATTGCATCGTTAGGATTTTTATCATCAACATTACCTGTACAATTGTTATTACCAAGTTTTGGATGGAGAGCAATATTTGGTGGAATAGCAATTCTCATCTTAGCAAGTATTTTTCTAATGTTATTATTTGTACCAAATTGGAAACACCAAGAAGAATTTAATGCAATAAAGAATTCCGAACAAATAGGAACTTTGGCTGAAGTTTGGCGAAGTAAATTTTTTATAAGCGTGATACCAATGGGATTATTTAATTATGGAGGTTTAATGGCAATACAAACTCTATGGGCTGGGCCATGGATGATTAGAGTTGCTGGTTACACGCCTATTGAGAGCGCAACTGGTTTGTTTTGGATTAATATTACAATGCTTTTTTCATTTCTTATATGGGGTTATTTTTTACCAAAAATTAACGAGATAGGATTTAGTGCAACAAAAATATTGAAGCTAGGATTACCTGTTAGTTTTATCATAATGTTTCTTATAATTATTCTTGGAAACAAAGCTGGAGCGTTATACCTTACATTGTTTATCCTAAGCTCTATTTTTTTATCTGTAACTCAACCCGCAGTAGGCTTGTCATTCTCTAGTCATTTAGCAGGCAAAGCTCTTACATCATTTAACCTATTAATATTTTCCGGAACTTTTATAATGCAATGGTTAATTGGCCTTGTTATTGATTATGTAAAAATTCTTGGTTATTCTGAAGTAACAGGATTTAAATCTGCATTTTCAGTTTTTCTTTTTTTAAGCATTGTCTCATATGCTTTTTTTATAAATTTAAATAAAAAGATATAATTTCAATCTACAATTGAAAAATTAATTAATTATTAAAGCTTTTGCGACTTTTTATTTAGAATCTTTCTTAGGACAATTTGGGTTTTTTGTGCTTAAATCGATTAGTTAATTAATTAACTTCAATAAAAGAGGAGAGAAAATGGTTAAAGAAAATAAAAAGTCTTTGAAGAAAATTTCTTCAAGACGTAAATTCTTTAAGGCAGCAGCAGCAACTGGTGCAGCAGCAACAGCAGCTGTGGCTATGCCTAACCTTGCATTAGGAAGTGGACATGTAACACTTAAGATGCAAGCCGCTTGGCCTAGTGGAGCTAACATCTTTTTCGAAATGGCAGGAGACTATGCGAAAATGGTAAGCGACATGTCAGGTGGAACTCTAAAAATAGACCTACAACCAGTTGGAGCTGTTGTTAAAACTTCAGAAATTGGTGATGCTGTAAGCTCAGGTGTATTAGATATGGGTCATTGGGTGACTGCATACTGGTATGGTAAGAATGCTGCAGCTTCATTGTTTGGTACTGGTCCTTCTTACGGTATGTCATCTCAAGAAGTAATGGGATGGATGGAATACGGTGGAGGAAGAGCTCTATATGAAGAGACTTTAGCAAAAGTTGGATACGACTATGTTGGATACTTCCACATGCCAATGCCAGCTCAGCCTTTTGGATGGTTCAAAAAGAACGTAACAAAAGTTTCTGATGTTAAAGGTATGAAGTATAGAACAGTTGGTCTTGCAACAAACGTACTTACTGCGATGGGAATGGTAGTTAGACAATTACCAGGTGGTGAAATTCAACCAGCTATGAAAACTGGTTTGATTGAAGCAGCTGAGTTTAACAACCCAACTTCAGACTCTCAGTTTGGTATGCAGGATGTTTCTAAGCATTATCACTTAGGATCATTTCACCAATCTCAAGAGATGTTTGAGATTCCTATTAACAAGAAAAAACTAAACAGTTTATCTCCAGCACATCAAGCAATTTTGAAAAATGCTGCATATGCTGCTAACTCTGATAACTACTTTAAAGCGTTAGTAAGATATTCAGCTGATTTATCTAAATTGATGAATGAGCATAAGGTAAATGTTTACCAAACTTCAGATGAAATCCTAGCTGAACAATTAAAAGGTTGGGATAAAGTGATTGGTGACTTTAATAAGAAAGATCCTTTCTTTAAAAAGATCGTTGACTCACAAAAAACATATGCGAAAAGAGTTATGAAGTACTTGCTGATGAATCAGCCGAACTACAGACTTGCATATGAAAATGAGTTTGGTTCACTAGCTAAGGTTAAAATCTAATTAATACTTAGTTTATAAATTTATATTAAGGGGGGTTTTTGCCCCCCTTTTTATTATAAACAGTTGAATTTTTTAAATTATAGTAGATATTGATTTACTCATGAGGTCATTCATAAAATTTGCTGATGCACTTAGTACATCTATGGGAAAAGCATTTTCTTGGTGTATTGTAGTTCTAATGGGTGGTACTTGCTACGAAGTATTTATGGCCTATGCATTAAATGCACCAACCCTTTGGAATTTTGATTTTAGTTTGCAAATGTATGGAGCGATTTTCATGATGGCTGGAGCCTATACACTTAGCACTGAAGCACATGTAAGAGGAGATGTAATTTACAGACTTTTTCCAGTGAGAGTGCAAGGCTCAATCGATTTAATATTGTATTTCATTTTCTTCTTTCCCGGTGTACTAGCGCTAGCTTTTTATGGTTGGGATTACGCAGCTCAGGCCTGGAAGATAAAAGAGACAAGTTGGAACAGTCCAGCTCAAATTCAAATTTATATGGCAAAATCAATGATACCACTCGCTGGTTTTTTATTAATTATACAAGGAATTAGCGAAGTGTTTAGATCAATAATTTGTATTCAAACTGGCCATTGGCCAAAAAGATCATCTGCAGATGCAGTGGAAACAGAAAAAATTTTAATGAGAACTTCACAAGATCAGGATCAAAAAGATGTTATTTGAGTTAACTAATCCAGAAATTGCAATCATGATGATGGGCCTTTTCCTGTTTGCAGTATTATTAGGATTTCCTATTGCATTCACTTTAATGGCTATGGGAATAGGTTTTGGTTATTATGCTTATTACGATCCAGCCTTAATGGAAAATATTTTTGATAATCGGATCTTTAGATTATTTATAAATAATACCTATTCAGTTATGGACAATACAGTTCTTACAGCTGTACCATTATTTTTGTTTATGGGGTATTTGGTTGAAAGAGCTGGAATAGTAGCAAGATTATTTTTCGCTATAAGATTAGCTTCACACGGTCTGCCAGCTTCAATGGCGGTAGCTGCTTTAGTCACTTGTGCATTGTTTTCTACAGCAACTGGAATTATTGGTGCTGTAGTTACTTTAATGGGATTATTAGCTTGGCCAGCAATGATCAAAGCTGGTTATGATAAAAAATTTGCATCAGGGATAATTTGTTCAGGCGGATGCTTAGGAATATTAATTCCACCAAGTATTATGCTTATAGTTTATGCAGTAATAGCTCAGTTATCACCTTTAAGGTTATTTGCAGCTGCCATATTTCCAGGTTTAATGTTAGCTGGTTTATATATTGGATATGCAATTTTTAGAGGCTGGCTGAACCCTTCCATAGCTCCAAAACCACCAAAAGAAGAAATTCCTCCAAGATCAGTTATATTAAGAGAAGTTTTAGTTTCATTCTTACCTCTATTCTCGTTAATTATATTAGTTCTTGGAACAATATTGGCTGGAATTGCTACTCCAGCAGAAGCTGCCGCAGTTGGTGCATTTGGTGCACTTGTATTATCTTATTTTTATAAAACACTTAAATGGAAAAATTTTAAGGAATCAGTATTTCTAACGGCAAAAACAACAGCAATGATTATGTGGCTATTCATCGGATCCTGGACATTCGCTGCAGTATTTTCTTATTTAGGTGGTCATGAAGTGTTTGAACATTTCTTTAAATCTATGAATTTACAACCGTGGCAATTCTTAGTTATTACACAGATAATTATTTTCCTACTAGGTTGGCCATTAGAATGGACAGAAATATTGATTATTTTTGTTCCAATATTCTTACCTTTAGTAGAATTTTTTGGAGTAAACCCATATTTTTTTGCAATGCTAATTGCTTTAAATTTACAAACTTCTTTCTTAACACCGCCAATGGCAATGTCCGCCTATTATCTGAAGGGTGTTCAATCAAGAAATGTAGAATTATTAGACATCTTTAGAGGAATTATGCCATTTTTAGCGATCGTAATTCTTGCGATGTTTTTAATGTATATGTTCCCTGGCATAGCACTTTGGCTACCAGAAACATTGTTTGCTGATTAAAAATGGAGGTTTTTAATTTAACTGTAAAAAAACTAGCTACAAAAATAAAGGACGCACAACTAACCTCAGTTGATCTATGTAAAGCTTATATTGAAAGAATAAATGAATTTGAAAAAGATATTCATGCATGGGCTCATTTTGACAAAAAAGTTTTATTAGAAAAGGCTGAAGAGTCAGATAATCATAGGAGGTCTGGAAAACCTTTGGGTTTATTGCATGGAATTCCTGTTGCATTAAAAGATATTATTGGAACTTTTGATATGCCAACTGAGTGCGGAACTATTTTAAGAAAAGGAATGTCCGCTTCTCAGGATGCCGAAATAGTTGATTTGCTTAAATCAGAAGGTGCAATTGTTATGGGCAAAACCGCAACTTCTGAATTAGCTTATTACAGCCCGAGCAAAACAAAAAATCCACATGACTATTCAAGAACACCCGGTGGTTCTTCAAGTGGATCAGCAGCTGTAGTAGCTGCACATATGGCTCCGTTATCAATAGGATCTCAAACAGGTGGCTCAATTATAAGGCCAGCTTCTTATTGTGGAGTAGTTGGATACAAGCCTTCATTTGGTTTAATATCTAGAAATGGAGTTTTAAAAACTTCTGAAAATTTAGATCATGTAGGCATATTTGGAAAATCAGTAGAAGATGTTGCCTTATTAGCAAAAGTGTTAATCAAAAAAGACTCTTATGACAAATCAACAATACATTTTTCTACAAGTACAATGCTTGATGAGACTAACAAGAAACCAACATTCGAACCAAAATTTATATTTTATAAAACTGAGAGTTGGAACAAAATTGATAAAAAATCAAGAGATGCTTTTGAGTACTTCATAAAATCATTTAAAAAAAATATCGAGGTGTTTGATACTCCAAGCTATTTTAAAGATATTAAAAAATATCACCAAATAATTCACGAAACAGATATGGCAAATAATTTTTATAATTATTTTAAAAAAAGTAAAAAAAAATTATCAAAGCAAATGCAAGACGCAATTTCAAGAGGGATTAAATATTCTGCGAAGGATTATGCAGAGGCAAGAGATTTTATGACTAGAAGCTATGATTCATATAAAGAAGTGTTTGAGGATTATCACGGAGTTATTTCTCCTTCAAGTACTGGGGTAGCTGACAAAGGATTATCGAACACTGGTAGTCCTGAATTTTGTACTGTTTGGTCTTTTATGGGAACACCTTCAATTTCTTTACCTTTACTACAAGGAGAAAATAATTTACCATTAGGTGTTCAGTTAATTGGTAATAAATATGATGATTTAAGATTTATGGGTATTGCTAATTGGTTAGAAAAAGAAAGTAGTAAATTTAATGAGTAGAATTACAACAATTATAGGATTAGGGTTTGCAATATTTTTTCTTGTTGGGTTAGCGACTACCTTAACAAGATCAATGTTGATTACTGTTTTAGATGTTCTTCCAGTATATATTCTTATGGGAGCAGCAATCATCATGATGATCTACGAAGCTTTTTTTGATAAAAAATAATCAAAATTAATTTTTTAAATTGAGTTACTCAAAAAAAAATATTTACCCATTTTTTTTATTATTAATTCAGCCAATATTTATGGCTAGCAACTTAATTGTTGCTCGAGGAGGTGTTGAATTTGTTCCACCTATTTCACTTGCATTTTGGAGATGGTTATTTGTTTTTTTAATACTGATACTATTTAATTATTCAACTTTAAGGAAAGACTTAATAAAAATAAATAATAAAAAAGAATATTTTAAACTTTTCATTTTAGGAGCAACCGGGTGTGGAATTTGTGGTGCATTTCCATTTATTGCAGGACAAACAACAACAGTAGTTAATATGGGAATTATTTATACTTCATCTCCTATATTTATAATTCTGATTTCATGCTTATTCTTTAGGGAAAAATTTAACTTAATAAAAATTATAGGCCTCCTCCTTTGTTTGATTGGAGTTTTTATAATTATTATTAGAGGAGATATAAATTTATTATTAAATTTAAAATTTAATCCAGGTGATATCTGGATGTTAGGAGCCGCAATTGGTTGGGCTATTTATTCAATTTATTTATATAATTGGAAGTCAAATTTAAAAGTTTTTCCGAGATTTACATTTATTGCTTTGTTTGGAGCTATCAGCCTTTTTCCATTTTATTTATTTGAAGAAATAAATTTAGCATCTACTACATTTAATGTAGATTTTTTCAAATGGACTTTATTTGCAGCGATATCACCGGGCATTATTGCTTTTAGTCTATACACGATTACCCAAAAGTATCTTGGCGCGACAGTGACAGGATTTACTTTGTATTTATTTACTATTTATGGTTCTTTTTTTGGGATAATATTTTTTGGAGAAATACTTCAATATTTTCACTATTTAGGGGCGTTACTAGTATTTATGGGAATATATTTAGTTAAAAAGAAATAAATGAAATTAAAAAAAATGACTTTTGGATATATCTTTTTATTTTTACTATTTGTCTATCTCACAATACTCGCAGTAATTTATTTTTCCCAAAGATCATTGATGTATCATCCTAGTGAAAATAATTATTTAGATGAAAATCAATTAAATCATAAAGTAGAAAAGATAAAAATTGCATCTGATAATGAACTTATTTCTTGGTATTTTAAAAAAAATGAAAATTTTAAAACATTATTATTTTTTCATGGAAATGCTGGAAGTCTAGAGAATAGAATTTATAAATTAAATGACCTTTCAAATTTAGATTTAAATTATTTAATTGTTGCATATCGCGGCTTTAGTGGGAACAAAGGAAGTCCATCAGAACAAGGATTATATAAAGATTCGAGAGCTGCAAAGTATTGGTTAAACTTAAATAATATCAGCGATCAGAATATTATAGTTTATGGTGAATCTTTAGGCACTGCTGTTGCAATAGATCTTGCAAAAGATCATAAATTTGCAGGTATAATTTTGGAGTCTCCTTTTACATCTATGTTGAAGCTTTCAAGAAAATATTATCCTTGGGCACCAACTGGATTATTGCTTAAAGATAAATACGAAACTGATAAAAAAATTAATAAGGTTTTTTCCCCAATATTAATTCTGCATGGCAGAAAAGATAATATTGTTCCTTTTGAAATGGGAGAGACTTTATATAATCAGGCAAATAAGCCAAAATATAATTACTTTATTGATAATGATGATCATATGATGGATTTTAACGAAGCTTTAGTTAATTCAATCAATCAATTTATTAAAAGCTTAAATTAGACATAATTTAAACAAATCATTTCCATTAATAAATTCATAATTAAGTATATGAAATATTTAATTATTTTTTTATTTTTTATATTTAACTCAGCTTTATCTGATACTAAAAATAATGAAGATGATTATTTTTTTATTGGAAAGATGGATTCTTATAATAAAAATTTCACGCTTTATTTTAAAACAAGAGAAAAAGCTATTTTATCAAAGGGTGAAGATTATAATTATATAACTGATTATCCACAGGACTTGTATATATATAATCATAAATTAAAAACTGATGAACCATTAATTACTTACGAATGGTTTCCCTCATACATCAAAAGACTAACCCAAAATTATGATTATCCAGTATTCCCCGAAGATTTTGCATATTACTTAATGGAAGATAATAATACTTTAATTTTAGTAAGTGCGAATAAAAATTTTTTTGAAAATTTAAAATTTGATATTGCCCTTAAAAAAATAAGCAAAATAAAAGAAATGGGTAAAATCAGTTTTATTATTTCTTCTTATGCAAAAAACTGTGGATTTAAGGATATATCAAGTACACTTAAATGTAAAATTTATAAACCATTAATATCCACAAATTTAATCAATTAGTTCTTACGAAGGCACTTGCAAAACTCTCTGCATCAAAAATTTCTAAGTCATCTTCTTTTTCACCCAATCCAAGAGCAACAATTGGAATTTTAAATTTTTTTGCAGTTGCAATAAGAATTCCACCTTTTGCAGTGCCATCCAATTTAGTCATGATTAAACCTGTTAAAGGAATAATTTTATTAAATTCTTCGACTTGATTAATTACATTTTGTCCAGATGTAGCATCTAAAACTAACAGAACCTCATGTGGACCAGTATCATCAAATTTGTTAATTACTTTTGCTATTTTCTTATACTCTTCCATTAGATTTTTTTTATTCTGCAGTCTACCAGCAGTATCAATTATTACTTGGTTATAATTATTCTTTTTCGCCTCATCTAAAGATTTAAATGCTACGGAGGCTGGGTCTGAACCAGGATCAGATTTAACTATTTCTACATTTATTTTATTTGCCCACTGCTCTAGTTGATCGATAGCTGCCGCTCTAAATGTATCACAGGCAGAAAATAATACTTTACTGTTATTTTCTCTAAATTTTTTTCCAATTTTACCTATTGATGTTGTTTTACCTACCCCGTTAACTCCAGATACTAAAATTATATTTAGTTTATCTTGTGCATTAAAAAAATCTTTTCTTTCTAGGGGTTGCATTAAACTCAGAATATATTGTTTTAATAAATCATTAACTTCATCTATTACCTCTTTAGAAGGATCGATTTTTTTTTGTGATATCATATCTTTTATATCACTTGCAGCATCTACGCCTACATCTGAGGAAATTAAAAAGTCTTCTATTTTATTCAGAGTTTGATCATCTATTTCCTTTTTAAGAATTATTTCTTTTAATCCGGTAGTTAAATTTGAAGCACTCTTTTGAAATCCTATTTTAAATTTTTCAAAAATACCCATTATAATTTTATTTTAATTTCCTCTATACTTGAAACTGGCCCTTTCATAAAAATAGAATTATCATTTCCTATTCTTATAGATAATATTCCTGTAGAAAATTTTATATCAACATTATTGGAAACTTTTTTTGTTATAAAACCTGCATAAGCAGTTGCACATGCTGCTGTCCCACAAGCTTTTGTCAATCCTGCACCTCGCTCCCAAACTTTAACATTAATTAAATTTTCATTTTTGATTGTAGCTATAGTTACATTGCATTTTTCTGGAAAATATTCATGCTGCTCAATTGTAGGCCCTATATTTTCTATTTTATAATTATCATTATTTTCTACAAAAAAAATTATATGGGGATTACCGACGTTAATTGCGATACCGCCAGTAAATTTTTTTTTGTTAATATCGTTAATAGTTATATTCAAGTTTTTAGTGTTCATTTCTTTAATTAAAGGAATTTTATTCCACTCCATAGAAGGTATGCCTATATTAGTTTCAACTATATTTTCTTTAAGTATTAATGAATGTAAATTTCCAGACGATGTCTCTAAATTTATTTCCTCTTTTCCATATTCTTTTGATAAAAGTTTAGCCACACATCTTGTACCATTCCCGCATGCACCAGAAATACTTCCATCAGAATTATAAAAAACAAGTTTATCTTTGTTATCATTATTTTTGTTAATATAAATTAACTGATCACAGCCAATAAAATCTCTACTACAAATTTTAATTATATTTTCTTTACTTAAATTTACAGCCTTCACTCTTTGGTCAATGATTATGAAATCATTTCCTAGGCCATCCATTTTAAATGCATTAAATTCCATATATTTTAATGTTTATCTTATTTGTTGACATTTTGAACCTCTATTATAGTTTATCGCAATTTCCGCAAATACAGCATTTTGCGGTGTCTTTGAAAACAAAGAGATCGACACCAGTCAGCGAGGGTTCGCCCACTGGTGCGATAGCTGTTGGGTAAAATTATGTTTGAAAACTTAACAAATAAATTTGAAGAAATATTTTCTTCTTTAAAAAAGGCACCTTCATTGAATGAAGCCCAAGTAGATGAGGGTTTGAGAGGAATTAGACAAGCTTTTTTAGAAGCAGATGTCTCTTTAGATGTAGCTAAAGACTTCGTAGATAAAGTTAAACCAAAAGCGCTTGGAAAAGAAATAGTTAGATCAACATCTCCAGGACAGATGGTTGTAAAAATTGTTTATGATGAATTAGTAAATTTGCTAGGAGAAAAAAATGTAGAAGTTAATCTTAATGCAGTACCGCCCGTTACAGTTATGATGGTTGGCCTCCAAGGATCTGGAAAAACAACTTCAACAGCTAAGCTCGCTAGTTATCTAGAAAAAAATAAGAAAAAAAAGGTTATGATGGTCAGTTTAGATATATACAGACCAGCAGCCCAGGAACAATTGAGGCTTCTTGGAGAACAAAATAATATCAATACACTGCCAGTAATTGAAGGACAATTGCCCTCTGATATTTGCCAAAGAGCAATTAACACAGCTAAACTTAATGGCAGTGATGTAATTTTATTTGATACTGCAGGAAGAACACAAATAGATTTACAAATGATGAGTGAGATAAAGCAAATTGAGAACATAATTAATCCTTCAGAAGTAATGTTAGTGGCAGATTCACTTACAGGACAAGTTGCTGCAAATGTAGCGAAAGGATTCAAAAATACAGTTAACTTGACAGGAATTATTTTAACAAGATCAGATGGTGATGGAAGAGGTGGTGCAGCTTTAAGTATGAAATATGTTGCAGAAGTACCGATAAAATTTTTAGGAGTTGGAGAAAAAATTGAAAATCTGGAAGTTTTCCATCCAGACCGTATAGCAAATAGAATATTAGGAATGGGAGATATAGTATCTCTTGTAGAAAAGGCGTCAGAAGATGTCGACCAAGAAAATATTAAAAAAGCAGAAGAAAATTTAAAAAAAGGACAGTTTTCGTTGGAAGATTATTTATCACAACTAAGACAGATGAAGAAAATGGGAGGCATTGAAGGTATCATGTCGTTTTTACCAGGAGTTTCAAAAATTAAGTCTCAAATGGACCAAGCTGGAGTTGATGAAAAAATAATTTTAAAAAATGAAGCAGTAATTTTATCCATGACGAAAAAAGAAAGAGCTAATCCAAAAATTATTGACGGCTCTAGAAAAAAAAGAATTGCTAATGGCTCTGGGACAGATATAGCCACTATCAATAAATTGTTAAAACAATTTAAAATGATGTCTGAAATGATGAAAAAGATGTCAAAAGGAGACATGAAGGGAATGACGGATAAAGGAATACCGCCAGAACTTTTTAATCAATTAAAATAAAAGGAGATAAAGATATGTTAAAACTTAGATTATCAAGAGGAGGAACTAAAAAAAGACCTGTTTACAAAATCGTTGTTGCAGAAAGTAAGTTTGCAAGAGATGGTAGATTTATTGAAAAATTAGGCTTTTTTAATCCTTTACTGCCAAAAGAGAAAAAAGAGAGAATAGGCTTAGAAAGCGAGAGAATAAAATATTGGTTAAGTCAAGGAGCACAACCAACAACTAGAGTAGCTAGAATTTTAGGTGAAAATAACTTTATTCCTATGCCAGCGTCTGGTAATAATCCTAATAAAGCAATTCCTAAGAAAGAGAGAAATAAAGAAGCCGAAGCATCAAAAGAAGGGTCGTCTGAAGGTGAAAAACCAGCAGCAGATGCACCAAAAGTAGAAGCTAAAAAAGAAGAAGCTAAGCCAGCAGCAGATGCACCAAAAGTAGAAGCTAAAAAAGAATAAATTAAATGTTTAAAGTCAACATATTCACATTATATCCTGAATTTTTTCCAGGTCCTTTAGACAAAGGAATATACGGAAAAGCACTACAAAAAAAAATTTGGGATCTAAATATTGTTAATATTAGAGACTTTGCAGAAGGTAAACACAAGACAGTTGATGACACTCCTTATGGTGGAGGCTCTGGAATGGTAATGAGACCTGATGTTATTGATAAATCATTTGATAATAATTTAAAAAAAGACGAAAAAATATATTACTTAAGTCCAAGAGGTAAATTGCTCAATCAAGAAATTGCAAAGAAAATTTCAAAAGAAAAATTTTTAAATATTTTATGTGGTCATTTTGAAGGAGTTGATCAAAGAGTTCTTGATAACAGAAATATTGAGGAAATTAGTATTGGTGATTATATAATTTCAGGAGGGGAAACTGCCTCTTATATTGTTTTAGATAGTGTTTTAAGATTAATACCAGGAGTATTAGGAAATGTAGACTCTATAGCAGATGAGAGCTTTGAGAATGGTTTATTGGAGTATCCTCAATATACAAAACCTCAAATATGGCAGGAAAATAAGGTTCCCGAAGTACTATTATCTGGAGATCATGCTAAAATTAAACACTGGCGTTTATCCCAATCTGAGGCTATAACACGCGACCGAAGACCAGATTTGTGGCTTAAACATAACAAAAAAAATTAGAAAAATGAAAAATATAGAAGAAATAAATAATTCAAAAGTAAAAGAAATTATCGCTCGAAAGAAACATCCAGAGTTTTTTCCTGGAGATATTATTAAAGTTGGAGTTAAAATAACTGAAGGTAAAAGAGACAGAATTCAGTATTTTGAGGGTGTTTGCATAGCAAAAAAAAATAGAGATATTAATTCTTCTTTTACAGTCAGAAAAATTTCGTTTGGTGAGGGAGTAGAAAGAACTTTCTCACTTTATAGCCCGGCAGTTGATACAATTAAGGTAATCAGATCTGGAAAAGTAAGGAGAGCAAAACTTTATTATTTAAGAGATAGAACAGGTAAATCCGCGAGAATTTCAGAAAAAATAAAAAAGAAAATTGGAATTGATTTAGAGACAAAAATTCAAGAGGTTGCTGAAGAAAATGTTACTGCGGCTAATGTGGAAGAACCTAAAAAAGAAGAAACTAAATCCTCAGAAACCGCAAGAGCAGAAACTAAACCAAAAACTGAAGCTCCAAAAGTAGAGGCAAAGAAAGACAATAACAAGCCTCAAGATAAAGTTGAGCCCAAGAAAGAAAAAGAGCCTAAAAAATAAGAAAAGATATAGTTTTTTCTAAATGCCTAAAACTCTTTATGATAAAATATGGAATGAACACCTTGTTCATGAACAAGAAGATGGTACTTCTTTATTATTCGTTGACAGACATTTAATTCATGAGGTTACTAGTCCACAAGCATTCGAAGGTTTAAGAAATTCTCAAAGAAAAGTAAGACAACCTGATCTAACTTTAGCTGTTGCTGATCATAATGTTCCAACAACTGATAGATCTAAAGGGATATCAGATGAGGAGTCAAAAATTCAAGTTGATACATTAGAAGATAATTGTAAAGAATTTGGTATTAAAATTTTTGGAATGAATGACAAAAGACAAGGTATAGTTCATATAATAGGTCCAGAACAAGGATTTACACAACCAGGTACAATAATTGTTTGTGGAGATAGTCATACTGCAACCCATGGAGCATTTGGAGCTTTAGCTTTTGGTATTGGTACTTCAGAAGTTGAGCATGTTCTTGCAACACAAACTTTGGTTCAAAAAAAATCCAAAAATTTTAGAATTAATGTTAATGGAAGTTTGCCTCTTGGTGTTACCTCTAAAGATGTAATTTTACAAATTATTGGAAAAATAGGAACTGCTGGTGGAACTGGTTATGTAATTGAATATGCTGGAAATTTGATCTCATCCTTAAGTGTGGAAAACAGAATGACTATCTGTAACATGACTATTGAAGGCGGAGCTAGAGCTGGATTAATTGAACCAGACAAAAAGGTTTTTGATTACCTTAAGGGGAAACCAATGTCTCCTAAAAAGGAAAATTGGGATAAAGCACTTGAGTATTGGAATACTCTTAAATCAGATGATGGCGCCCAATTTGATAAAGAAATAAACCTTGATGGAAAAGATATTAAACCAATGGTAACTTGGGGTACATCGCCCCAAGATGTATTGACGATAGATGAAAATGTTCCAAATCCTGAAAAAGAAAAAGATTTAGATAAAAAAAATTCAATTGAAAGATCTTTGAAATATATGGGTTTACAACCTAATACGAAGATTAAAGATATTAAAATTGATAAGGTTTTTATTGGAAGTTGTACAAACGGTAGAATTGAAGATTTAAGAGAAGCAGCTAAAATTTTAAAAGATAAAAAAATTGCTGGCCACGTAAATGCAATGGTGGTTCCTGGCTCAGGTTTGGTGAAACAACAAGCGGAACAAGAGGGATTAGATAAAATATTTATAAATTCAGGTTTTGAGTGGAGAGAGCCTGGATGTTCAATGTGTTTAGCGATGAATGCTGATAAACTAAAGCCCGGAGAAAGATGTGCATCAACATCAAATAGAAACTTTGAAGGAAGGCAAGGCAGAGGAGGAAGAACACATTTAGTAAGCCCAGGTATGGCAGCCGCAGCAGCAATATCTGGTAATTTAGACGATGTAAGAAAGTATCAAAGCTAATGCAAAAATTCAATAAATTAAAAAGTATCCCAGCATATTTACCAATTGTTAATATTGATACAGATATGTTAATTCCAAAGCAGTTTCTTAAGACAATTAAAAGAACTGGTCTTGGTAAAAATTTATTCTTTGAAATGAGATACGATGAAAAAGGAAAAATAATAAAGGATTTTATTTTAAATCAAGATCCATTTAATAAATCAAAAATCTTAATCGCTGGTAAAAACTTTGGATGTGGTTCTTCAAGAGAACATGCGCCTTGGGCATTATTAGATTTTGGAATAACATGTGTAATAAGCCCTAGTTATGCTGATATATTTTATAACAATTGTTTTAAGAATGGAATATTGCCAATAATACTAGATGATGAAAAAATTAAACAAATTTCACAATACTCTAACAGAAAAGAAGAAATAGAAGTAGATCTATATAATCAAAAAATAGTTTTTGGAAATAATGAAATTAAATTTGAATTAGATGCATTTAAAAAAAAATGTCTATTAGAAGGTCTGGATGATATTGCTTTATCATTAGAAAAAACTGACAAAATAATATCTTTTGAAAAAAATTTAAAAAATACAAAGCCTTGGATATTTAATGATTAAAATAAAAAAAAGAAAATTTTTACTATTACCCGGTGATGGTATTGGTCCAGAAGTAGTTGGAGAAGTTAAAAAAATAATACTTTGGTTTAATAAAAATAAGTCGTTAGATTTTGAAATAGATGAGGACTTAGCTGGAGGTGTTTCTTATGATAAGCATGGAACTCCAATTACTGATGAGGTGTTCTATAAAGCTCTTGAATCTGAAGCAGTAATATTAGGAGCTGTTGGTGGACCTAAATGGGACAATGTAGAATTTTCAAAAAAACCAGAACGAGCATTGTTAAAATTAAGAAAAGAGTTAAAACTTTTTGCAAATTTAAGACCTGCAATTTGTTTTGAACAATTGGTTGAGGCATCAACACTTAAACCCGAAATAGTTTCTGGCTTAGATATTATGATAGTAAGAGAGCTTACAGGAGGTATTTATTTTGGAGAACCAAGAGGCATTAAACCAATTGATAATGGAGAAAGAAAAGGAATTAATACTCATACCTATACATCGAGTGAAATTCAAAGAGTTGCAAGAGTAGCCTTTGATTTAGCAAAAAAAAGAAAAAATAAAGTAACCTCTTGTGAAAAATCAAATGTAATGGAAGCGGGTTTACTCTGGAGAGAAGAAGTTCAAGATTTACAAGAAAAAGAATATAAAGATATAAAACTTGATCATATGCTTGCTGACAATTGTGCGATGCAACTTTTAAGAAATCCGAAACAATTTGATGTTATTGTAACTGATAATTTATTTGGCGATATGTTATCGGATCAAGCATCTATGTTAACAGGTTCACTTGGACTTTTGCCATCGGCTTCGTTAGGAGCTAAAAATAAAGAGGGGGAGATGAGAGCTATGTATGAACCAATTCATGGGTCAGCACCTGATATAGCAGGAAAAGGTCTTGCAAATCCTATAGCTACTATTTTAAGTTTTGCAATGGCTTTAAGATTTTCTCTCGATTTAGACAAAGAGGCAAATTCTCTTGAGAAAGCTGTCCAGGACGTATTGAATGATGGTTTAAGAACAAAAGATATTATTTCTAAAGGAAAAAAAGAAGTATCCACATCTCAAATGGGTGATGCGATAATTTCAAAATTGCAATAATTATTCATTTATTTTAAGGTTCCCAAATGCCAAATTACACTGCACCAGTAGAAGACATGATGTTTCTTTTCGATAAGTTAAGAAACAATAAAAATTATAATGAGATTGAAAAATACAAAGAAGTTAATTCAGAACTAGTAAAAAATATATTAGATGAGGCAGCCAAAATAAATACAAATATAATTTTACCACTTGCAAAAATAGGAGACGATAATCCAACTGTTTTAGAAAATGGTATTGTTAGAACGCCTCCAGGATATAAAGAGGCATATTCAAAATTTATAGAAGATGGATGGACATCTTTATCATGTGATCCCAAGTATGGTGGTCAGGGAATGCCAAAAACAGTAAGTGCATTTTTTGATGAAATGTTATCATCTGCAAGCTTATCATTTAAACTATATAGCGAATTAAGTATTGGAGCATATAATTGTATAAATCACCACGCTACTGAAGAAATAAAAAATAAATATTTACCAAAGATGGTTGAAGGTAAATGGAGTGGAACTATGTGTTTAACCGAACCTGTATGTGGCACAGACCTAGGTTTGCTCAAAACAAAAGCAGAAGAACAAGATGATGGAACTTATAAATTAAATGGTCAAAAAATATTTATTACATCTGGTGATCATGATTTGACAGAAAATATTATTCATCTTGTTATTGCTAGAGCAACTGATTCTCCTAAAGGAACGAAAGGCATCAGTTTATTCTTAGTGCCAAAATTTAAAGTAAATAATGATGGTTCCTTGGGGCAAAGAAATGGTATTTCAACTGGATCAATTGAAAGTAAAATGGGTATCAAAGGATCGGCGACATGTGTTTTAAATTTTGATGATGCTCTCGGATATATGATTGGTCCAAAAAATAAGGGTTTAAACTCAATGTTTACCATGATGAACCTAGAGAGAATTGTCGTTGGAATTCAAGGATTAGGAATTTCAGAGATAGCTTACCAAAATTCTTTAAGTTATGCCAAAGAAAGAAAACAAGGCAAATCAAATAATAGCAAATCAATAAACGGTGCAGATACAATAATTGAACACGCTGACATTAGAAAATCACTTCTAAATATGAAATCAATTATTGAAGGCGAGAGAGCACTTTGTTTTTGGTTGTCTCAACAAACTGAAGTCAGCCTGTATCACAGAGATGAGTCTATAAGAAAAGAGGCATCTGACTACGTTTCTTTGATGACTCCAGTCGTTAAGACAATGTTTACTGATTTAGGAATGGAAATCACAAGCGATGCAATGCAAATTTTTGGAGGATATGGATATACTAAAGACCAAGGTATTGAGCAACTTTATAGAGATAATAGAATTACTCCAATTTACGAAGGAACAAATTCTGTTCAAGCACTTGATTTAGTTTTCAGAAAATTAGTCAATAAAAATGGTGACGTAATCGATAAATATTTAAATATGATTAAAAATGATTTTAATAAATCTCAAGAAAAAATTAAACCATTTATAGACGATTTTAATAATAGTTTAGACATATTAAATAAATTTACAGTTTGGATAAAAGATAAACTTAATAATTCAAAAGATGATGCTAGTGCCGCTTGTAATGATTACTTAAAAGCACTAGGTTTTGTCTCAATTGCTCATTCTTGGATAAAGGTATTAGAAATTTGTTATAATGATTATGAAAATAATAAATCTTTTTATGAAGATAAGATCGAAACTGCTAAATTTTATTTCAAAAGAGTATTACCTAGGGTAGAAAATCACTTTAAAACGGCCATTACCGGAAGTGATTATATAATGAACTTTAAATTTAATTAGATGAACAATTACGAAAAGAATTTGGAAAAAAATAATGCAAATTTTGTTCCTTTAACTCCATTAAGTTTTTTAGAAAGAGCAAAAGATATTTATCCAAATTACGAAGCTCTTGTTTACGAAACAAGAAGCTATACATGGACTGAGGTGTATAAAAGATGTATTAAATTTGCAAGTGCTCTGGAAAAAATTGGAATTGAAAAGGGTGACACAGTCTCAGTTATGGCGTTTAATACACCTGAGATTTTTGAGGCACATTATTCTGTCCCTATGACAGGAGCAGTTTTAAACACAATTAATGTAAGACTAGATGCTAAAACAGTTTCTTATATTCTTAATCATAGTGAGGCAAAAGTATTTATTGTTGATAGACAGCTTCACTCTATTATTCAAAAGGCACTAACAACAGTTGAAAAAAAACCTATCATTATTGATATTCAAGATGACTTTGCAGATCAAAAATTATTAAAAAAAATAGGTGAGCACGAATATGAAAGTTTTTTAAATACTGGAGATGATAGTTATTTTTGGAAAAGACCAAAAGATGAATGGGACGCAATCTC
>CACDSN010000014.1 GCA_902555465.1 uncultured Pelagibacteraceae bacterium | reverse complement strand
GGTATGTTTTGTACTGGCGGTGTCAGATGTGAAAAGGCCTCAAATTATCTTTATAAAAATGGATTTAAAAATATCTATATGTTAAAGGGTGGAATTATTAATTATTTTAACAAAATTAAATACAAAAATAGCAAATGGAAGGGTGAGTGCTTCGTTTTTGACAATAGAGTTACTATAAAAAAAGATGCTACCCCTGGCACTTATGGAATATGTAGTGGATGTCGAATGCCTATATCTCCTAAAGAAATGAAATCTTATAAATATAAAATAGGCCTTTCTTGTCCTAAGTGTTATGACAGATTATCAAATGATCAAATAAAAAGATTTACTATGCGCCATAATCAAATTGTAAATTCGAAAATAAAATTCAAATTCAGAGAAAAAAAATAAAATGAATATTCTTACTGATGATATAAAAAAATTAATTAGAAAACTTGCAATTCCTGCGGTAGTAGGGACTTTGTTTCAAACTCTCTATAATGTTGTTGATACCTTTTTTGCTGGTAAAATCTCCCCAGAAGCCCTTTCAGCTTTAAGCAAATCTTTCCCTGTTTATTTCATAATTATTGCAACATCAATTGGGGTAACAGTTGCAGGCACCTCATTAATAGGAAACAGTATTGGAGAAAAAAATGAAAAGAATTCATTATTTTATTTATCACATATTGTATATTTTACAGTCATCATTTCGATTATAATTACTTTTTTAGGTCTCAATTATTCTGAAAAAATATTTATTTTGATGGGTTCTAGCGAGTATGTGACAAGCCTAGGTTTGCAGTATACTGATATTATTTTTTATGGCTCTATACTATTTATATTAGTTGTTGCAATAAATTCTTTACTTCATGCTGAGGGAGATACCAAAACCTATAGAAATGTATTAATTTTATCTTTTTTGATAAATATAATTTTAAATCCTATATTAATTTTTGGTTTTATGTTTATTCCAGCCTTTGGAGTAAAAGGGATTGCCATATCAACTTTAGTTGCACAGTTTATATCTTTTACAATAATTTTATTTAAAGTTTTACAAAACAGTAGAGTAAAAAAAATTACAAGAGAATATTTATTACCTAAGCTGTATTATTTTAGAAATATATTTTTTCAATCTATGCCTATTATAGTATCAATATGTGGTTACTCAATTGCAGCAGGAATTATCTTCACCTACGTAGGAATATCCGGCGAATATGCAACAGCAGGTTATGGCGCGGGCACTAGAATCGAGCAGGTCGTTTTACTTCCAATATTAGGAATAAATACTGCAATTATAACTATTATAGCTCAAAATTTTGGTGCAAAAAATCTAGATAGAGTTAAAGAAACATATATTGGCGCTATACAATATTCTTTAATAATAATGATTGTATGTTCATTATTAATTTTTATTTTTTCTAATCATATAACAAGTTTGTTTTCTAACGATCAAACTGTAATAGAATATGGTGGAAAATATCTTCAAATTTCAGCTTTTGTTCTAACAGCATATCCAATATTCTTTTTATCTAATGGATGTTTTATGGCATTAAAAAAGTCAGAATATGCAATGATATCAAATTTTTTCAGAAATGTTTTAAACCCTGTTTTAGTTTTTTACTTTGCATCATTATATAATGCTTCATTTGAACAGTTCTTTTGGATCTGGGTCGTAATTAATTGGATATTTTCTATCACTTATTTTTTATTCACTTTTAATTATTTAAGATCAAAATTACAAGAAACTCGAGCTATCGTTAATCCATAGCCAAAGGTGTTCTGAAAAGGATTTTCTAACAAATAAATCTACATTATTTGCATCATTGTGATGAAGAATAACATCAACATGATTTAAGAGTGTCTGAACTACAACATTTTTAGTATCTTTGAACTTATTAAAGTCAAAAGGAGAACCTTTTGATAGAACTTCAAACACATTTTTTCCTTTCATATTTATTAATACCCATTGATCACTGACATCTGTTACAGAACCTAAGTTTGATTTTGATATTTCAGACTCTAAAGACAAAATTAGATTTTTATCAATATCCTTGCCATATACAATCCATTCATCAGGACTTAGCCACAAGGCACTAATACTTTTAATAGTTGCACTTGTGTTTGGTTCTGTTGGCAACATAATAGATAGAATTCGTCCAGCTTTTGTAAAAAAATCCCTATTTTTTCCTCTTAAGTTTAACTTATGTATTGGCTCTACTAAATTTAGTTTTAAATTTGGATACTCTTTATTTTCAATTTTTGGATAATTAATATTAAGCATTTAATCTCTCGTTTTTACTATCAAAAAATATAAAATCGGAAACAGTAACGTTTATGGTTTTATCTTTCATTGGTACAAGAAGTTTTTGACCTTTAAGATTTTTACCGTTTTTAACAACAGCTAAAGCGATTGATTTATTTAAATTTGGACTAAAGTAACTTGATGTTACATGTCCAAGCATCTCTATTGGTTGTTTTTTTTCATCTTGTACTATTTGAGCGCCTTCCTCCAATATCTCGCTTGGATTATCGGTTAATAATCCTACCAATTGTTTTCTGTCTTCTCGCATAGTATCACTTCTGTATAAAGATCGTTTTCCAATAAAATCATATTTCTTTTTACTTACTATCCAGTCCATTTGAAGATCACTAGGAGTCATAGTACCGTCTGTATCTTGACCTACAATTATAAAACCTTTTTCAGCTCTTAATAAGTGCATTGTTTCTGTACCGTATGGTGTAATGTTAAACTTTTTTCCTGCATCCATACATTTTTCCCATAATGATTTTCCATATTTGGATTCAATATTTATTTCATAGCTGTGTTCCCCAGTAAAACTTATCCTCATTATTCTGCAATTTATTCCATCTAATTCAGCATTTTTAAAAGACATATGTGGAAAATTTTCATCATTGAATTCAATGTTTGGAAATAGTTTTTTCAAAATATTTTTTGAATTAGGTCCACATACACTTGCGGTAGCATAATGATCGGTTACAGATGTTAGCCAAACATCTAATTCTGGCCACTCTGTTTGCAAATAATCTTCTAATTTTGAAAGAACATTTGCTGCTCCACCTGTAGTAGTTGTCATTAAATAGTGATTTTCACTCAATCTTGTGGTTACACCGTCATCATAAACCATGCCATCTTCATTTAACATTAGGCCATACCTGCACTTACCAATACCTAATTTTGACCAAGCATTTGTATAAACTCTATTTAAAAATTCCGATGCATCTGTTCCCTTAATATCAATTTTACCAAGAGTAGAAGCATCCAATATTCCTGCACTTTCTCTAGCTGCCTTACTCTCTCGTTGAACTGCTTGATGCATACTCTCTATTTTTTTTGGATAGTACCAGGCTCTTTTCCACTGTCCTACATTTTCAAATTCCGCTTTATGATCTTTATGCCAATCATGCATAGGAGTTTTTCTAGTTATATCAAAAAAAGTTCCAACGTTTCTTCCTACAATTGTTCCAAAAGTTAATGGTGTATATGGAGGTCTAAAAGTAGTTGTCCCTAAACTTCCCATTTTAACACCCGCGGTTTCAGAGATAATTCCAAGAGCATGCATATTTGCAAGCTTACCTTGATCAGTACCCATACCAGTTGTCGTATATCTTTTGACATGTTCTATAGATTTAAATCCTTCTCTCATTGCAAGTTTTATATCCTTTGCTGTAGAGTCGTTTTGAAAATCTAAAAAAGGTTTTGTTTTTCCTAATGGTTTATCGTTAGGTAATAACCATATAATTTTACTCTCATTTTGTTTGGGGCAACTAACTTTTAATAAATCATAATCTATTACTGATGCTGATAAAAAATTTTTACACTCTGATATCGTATTTTTAATAATATCATCAAGTTCGAAATCACCGTTGCATGAACCTATGCTAATTTGATCTGACATTGCAGTATTTGGTAAAAAAACTTGGTCTGCATCTCTAAATCTAAGCTTTCCTCCTGATTGAGTAAATAAATGTACCATAGGTGTCCAGCCACCGCTTATTGATAAATTATCACATATTAAACTTGTTTTTTTTCCAACTACATTAGTACCATCCTCAGACATTTCCATTATTTCAATAGATTTAATTCTTCGATAGCCGCTTGTGTTTACTATAGTGTGGTTCCAATAAATTTTTATACCTGCATCTTGTGTGGTTTTTACTAAAGCGGATGAGGAATTTTTTCTTATATCTATAACAGTAACTTCTATACCTTTTTTATTTAAAGAAATCGCTGTTTCATAAGCAGTGTCATTATTTGTAAAAATAATATTTTTGTCTCCACATCTAACACCAAAAAAATCAATATATTTTTTGACTGAACTAGCTAACATAACTCCAGGTCTATCATTATTATTAAATATCAAAGGTCTCTCAATAGCACCTGTTGCAAGAATTACTTTTTTAGCTCTTATTTTCCATAATCTTTGTCTTAATTTATTTAATCTTTCATCTAAAGGTTTGTGATCAGCAAAATTTTCTCTTGCTAATAAGTAATTATAGCCATGATAAGCTGCTACACTTGTTCTGTTTTTGATTGTTAAATTATGTTTATTTTTTAATTCTTCAATTTTTTTATCTAACCAAGAAGAAGATATTTCATCATTAATTTTAAAGTTTTCATCATTTTGGTAAACTGTTGATCCACCGAGAGAATTTTTATCATCAATCAATACAGTATTATTTCCATTATCTGCAGATATACTTGCTGCTATTATTCCTGATATACCACCACCAACAACCAAAACATCACAATGTAAATGTTTATGATCATATAATTCTGGATCAGGTTGAGTGGGGGATTTACCTAAGCCTGCAGACAATCTTATCGCTGGTTCATACAAACTATACCAAAGCTTTTTGGGCCACATAAACGTTTTATAATAAAATCCAGCTGGAATAACTGGAGAAATAAAATTATTGATACCTCCAACATCAAACTCAACACTTGGCCAACAATTTTGACTTGATGCCTCTAAACCTTCATATATTTCCTGTTCAGTTGCTCTTACATTAGGTTCAGTAAAAGATCCATTTCCACCTATTTGTACTATTGCATTAGGTTCTTCTGATCCACAGGTCATTATTCCTCGTGGACGATGATATTTAAAACTTCTTCCAATTAAGTGGACTCCATTAGATAAAAGAGCAGAAGCTAATGTATCACCTTTATAGCCATAATATTTTTTACCATTATATTTAAAAGATATTCTGTTGGTTTTATCTAAGAACTTTGTTTCTGTTGATCTAAAATTTTCTGACATAAATCAATTTGAGGGAGGTTTTTCTCCCATTTTATATACTGCATGAATTTTATCATTTGATGTATCTCTGATTACATTAAACCATTTTCTACAGCCATGACTATGGTTCCATCTTTCAAATTGAATACCTTTAATATTTTTTCTCATAAATAAAAAATCTGCCCATTCATCATCAGTTAGTTCAGTTGGTTGTTTAGGCCTGACTATATGTGCTTCTCCACCAGCAGAAAATTCGCTTTGATCTCTTTCACCACAAAATGGACAATTAATAATAAACATTAGTGTGCTACAGCTGCTGCGCCGTGTTCATCTACAAGATCACCACTTACAAATCTATTTAAGTTGAATGCAGAATTCAATTTGTGAGGCTCATCATTTGCTATTGTGTGTGCGAATAAGTCTCCAGAGCCTGGAGTTGCTTTAAATCCTCCTGTACCCCAACCACAATTAAAATATAAACCTTTAATATTAGTCTTACTAATTATTGGACTTGCGTCTGGACAAATATCAACAATTCCACCCCATTGTCTCAACATTTTCATTCTACTAAATATTGGATAAAGTTCTAAAATTGCTTTTAGTGTTCCCTCTACAATATCGTGACTACCTCTTTGAGTATAAGAAACATATGCATCTGTACCTGCACCAATGACTAACTCTCCCTTATCTGATTGACTTACATAGGCATGAACCGCATTAGACATTATAACTGTATCTATAATTGGTTTTACAGGTTCAGAAACTAATGCCTGTAGCGGTTTACTTTCAAGAGGCAACCTAATACCAGCCATGTTTGCTATTACACTTGAATGTCCAGCTGCAACAACACCGATTTTTTTTGTTTTAATAAATCCTTTATTTGTTTCTATACCATCAACAGTATCTCTGTTTCTTTTTATTCCTTTTACCTCACAATTTTGTATTATATCTACTCCCATTGCATCTGCACCTCTAGCATATCCCCAAGCAACAGCATCGTGTCTTGCTGTTCCAGCTCTTCGTTGAAGTGTTCCACCTAAAACAGGATATCTAATATCTGGAGATGTATTTATAATAGGACAAAATTTTTTAACTTCTTCAGCTGTTAGCCACACTGCATCAATTCCATTTAATCTATTTGCGTGTGTCCTTCTTTTTAAGTCTCTAACATCTTGAAGGTTATGAGCAAGATTCATAACTCCTCTTTGACTAAACATTACATTATAATTAATTTCTTGTGATAAATTTTCCCATAATTTTAGTGCATGATCATATAATCCTGCGCTAGCATCCCAAAGATAATTTGATCTTATAATAGTTGTATTACGACCAGTATTTCCACCACCGATCCAACCTTTTTCAACAACAGCAATATTTTTCATATTGTGTTTTTTTGCTAAGTAAAAAGCAGTAGCTAATCCATGACCACCACCTCCAACAATAACAGCATCATATTCTTTTTTAGGTTCTGGATCTCGCCATGCTTGTTTCCAATTTTCATGGTAAGATAGAGAATTCTTTAATAGTGAAAATATTGAATAATTATTTTTCATATTTTGCTCATAATTACTTGATAAATATTGAATATTCAATGATTTCAAGTTACACACTACTTATAAGGAAGGATGGGTGAGTTGGTTTAAACCAGCGGTTTGCTAAACCGCCGTACGTTTGAAAAGGCGTACCGAGGGTTCGAATCCCTCTCCTTCCGCCATTAATATAAAGGGTCGTTTTTAAAGAAATCTTTAAGTTTAATTGGTTTTTGCTCTAAAATATAACGATAAACATTATAGTTTTCTAAAACTCTTTGTACATAATTTCTAGTTTCTTCAAATCTTATAAGTTCAATCCAATCCACGTAATCAATTTGATTTTTTTGGGGATTTTTGTTTATTTTTTTCCAATACCTGACTCTTTTGGGACCAGCATTATATGCGGCTATTGCAAAAGGGTAGGCACCATCATATTCTAAAATTAATCCAGCTATATAATGCGAGCCAAGATTAATATTATACTCTGGATCAGTAGTTAATCTAGATTTTGAATATGGAAGCTTGGCTTGTTTAGCAACAACTTTTGCAGTGTAAGGCATTAATTGCATCAAACCTTTTGCGCCTGCCCAACTATTAGCACTGAGATCAAACTCACTTTCTTGTCTTATAATAGATAAAATAAATGCAGTTTCAGGAATTTTTCTACCGTTAATATATTTTGGTGTACTTATAATTGGATAATTATATTTATTATGAAATCTATGTTCATAAGATGCAATTTTTGACACCTGAATTGCAAAATCATATCTACCAATTTCTGTAGCTAACTTAGCAGCAAGTACTTCTGTTCCTTCATTAACATTATCCAAAGCAACATGTCTCAAAATATGCTTGGTATGTTTGTCTTTATCCAATTCATCAAGTAAATAAATAATCTTAACTAATTCATTTGAATTAAATTTTTCTATAGTATTTTTATCTACTTCGATTAAATTTTCTAGTTCAAATAATTTATTTGGATAAATTTTCATGTGAGATAATTGACCATAATAAGTTGTTAAATATTTAGAGCCTTCTTTAAACCACTCGTCTGATTTTTCTTTATTGCCTAGTTTTTCATATGTCTTGCCTAACCAATAAGCCCCTCTTGATAAACTAATTGGATATGAGACATTATTATTAAAATTTAAAAAATGATCTTTTGCTAGTACTGGATCGTTTAAAAAACTTAGCGCTATCCAACCACTCATCCATTCAGCCTCAGCATATTCTGATCCCTCTGTTAAAGCATGTTTGCTAGAAATTTTGTAAGCTAATTCATATTTCTTTTTGTAAATAAGAGATCTTGAAATTATTTCTCGTTCTTTCCACCATTTATCAGGTCTAACAAGATATTTTTTAGTATTTTTAATTGTAGTTAAAATTTCAACCGAACTATCTACTCTACCTCTCTTTCTTCTCCATTTTAATCTATCGTAGTTTAATCCTGCATCGTTTTTATATTTGTTTGGCACTTTACTTATTGCTTGATCAACACCATAGGATTTACTCATCAATAATTGTCTAGCTGTATATAAAAGTTCCTCATCCTTAGGCAAATATCTTAACATTCTTCTTAAATCCCAGCTTTTTCCTTCCCATGCGAGATGGTCAGCCCTTTTAATATAGTCATCAGCATTTAGGTATTTTTTAAAACGTTTTCTAAAATGTTTTAAATCTGTTTTGGTTAAATCTGCTGTGATCCATCCAGATTTAATTAATGAAACTCCTTTTTCTATTTGTCCAGATTTAATTAGACTTTCACCAAGCATCATTTTTCCATAGCCGCTTAAAGGTTCATTTTTAGTAAACAAATTAATTATTTGATTATTTGAAACTTTATCTGATGCTAATTTATGTTCAGCTAAATATTTAATTCTGCTTATCCTGGGATAGTTTGAATTTTTTTTTATAAAATTGCTATATTCATTATATGTTGCTTTATTTCCAGTTGTTAATAAGTGTTTCCACTGTATAAAGTTATAAATTGATTTGTCTTTAGCTTTCCAGGCCTCCTTTAAAGCGTCATACCATTTAGACTGCTCCATCAACTTAATTGCTCTTTTTGCTCTAATTACATCTTTTTCAGAATAAAATTTTGATTTTTTTGGAGGTTTAATCTTAGTGACTATTACAGGTTTTGGTAATGGCAATAATACACCAGCAACCTTTTTCTCTACCTTATCAATGACTTTTTCTTCAATTTTTGTCTCTTTAATATTAGAAATAATTGGCTTTTTTTTCGGTAATAGAAAATTAACTTCGTTTAACTGAATATCATACTTTTCTATTTGAGGTTTATTTTTTGGAATAATTAACTCTGAAGCCAAAACATAATTAAAGTAGTTTACAACTACGAGATTAATTAATATTAATTTTAATATTTTAAGGTTCATAAATTTATAATGAATCTGCAATTTATGTTATAAGGAATTATGTTTAAAGGTTCAAATGTTGCATTAATAACTCCATTCATAAATAATAAAGTGGATGAAGAAAAATATATTAAAATAATCAATTTTCATCTTGAAAATGGTACTAACGGTCTTGTGCCTGTAGGCACAACAGGTGAGTCTCCAACCTTGTCCCACGATGAACACCAAAAGTTAATAGAATTATGTATTAAAGAGTCAAATGGCAGAATACCTGTAATTGCAGGTACTGGATCTAACTCTACAGAAGAGGCAATTTCATTAACTAGGCACGCTGAAAAGGCAGGAGCAGATGGTGCCCTAGTGGTAACTCCTTATTATAACAAGCCAACTCAAGAAGGTCTTTATCAACACTACAAAGCGATAAACGATAGTTGCGGTATTCCGATTATTATTTACAATATTCCCTCTAGATCAGTAATTGATATGTCAGTTGATACTATGGCAAGACTTTTTGAGTTGAAAAATATAGTTGGAGTTAAAGATGCAACTGGAGATCTAAATAGAGTAGATCAACAAAAAATAAAAATGGGAGAAGAGTTTATTCAATTAACTGGTAACGATGATAACGCATTTGAATTTAATAAAAGAGGTGGAGTTGGAACTATAAGTGTCACTGCTAATATAGCACCAAAAATGTGTTCTGATTTTCAAAAATTTTCTAAATCAAAAAATCCAAATGAGTTTAAAGAAGCAGAAAGACTGGATGAAATACTTCAACCACTCCATAAAAATTTATTTATAGAAAGCAATCCGTCGCCGGTTAAATATGTTGCTAAATTAATAGGACTATGCGATGATACTGTTAGATTACCGTTAGTTACTTGCACGAATGAAACAAAAAAAATTTTAGAAGATATATCAAAAAAAGCTCAACTTATTTGATTAATGAATATAAAAAAAAACAATGGTTTAAAAACTATTTGTTTGAATAGAAAAGCAAGCTTCAATTACTTTTTGATTGATTTTTTTGAAGCTGGACTTGTTCTTAGAGGTTCAGAAATTAAATCAGTAAGAAATGGTAAAGTTAGTATTGCAGATTCGTATGGTATTGAAAAAAATGGTGAAATATATTTAATAAATTCACACATACCTGTTTATAAGGAAGCAAGTTATATTAATCATAATCCATATGCTGAAAGAAAATTATTATTAAATAAAAGGGAGATTGGTAAACTAATAGGTAAAATGAATCAAGAAGGTCTTACATTGATACCTACGAAAATGTATTTTAAAAAAGGTAAGGCAAAAATAGAAATTGCAGTTGGAAAGGGTAAAAAAAACTTTGACAAACGTCAGACAAAAAAAACAAGAGATTGGAATCGTGATAAAGCAAGATATTTTAGAAAAACAAGCTAAATCTACTTATTTAGGAATTGGATCAAATTTAGGTAATAAATTATCTAATATTGAGACAGCGAAAAATTTATTAATAAAAAATAATGTACATATTGAAGAAAGCTCGAGTTTTTATGAAACTCCATCTTGGCCAAATAAAAGATTTCCTAAATTTTTAAATATAATTATTAAAATCAATACAAATTTATCCTTAATTGATCTTTTTCTTACAATTAAAAATATTGAAAAAAAAATTGGAAGGAAAAAAGCTTTAAGAAATTATCCTAGAGTATGTGATATTGATATTATTGATTTTAAAGGCTTGATTGCAAAAAAACGTATAAATAATAATTTAATTGAAGTACCGCACCCCAGAATGAATAACAGAAATTTTGTAATTTTCCCACTTTTTGAAGTAAATAAAACGTGGATACATCCTAAAACAAAAGCAAATATTAGCAGTATAATCAATCAATTAAGCAACAGAGGCTTTTCTGACATTAGAATTGTATAAATTTAATGATATAATGCATCAATGTTAAAATCAGATGATTTAATAAATAAAGTAAAAGTTTATAACAAATTTTTAAACCCAAAAACTTTAACAAAGGCTTATGAATTTGCTGTAAAAGCTCACGCTGATCAAAAAAGACAATCAGGTGACCCATATGTTATTCACCCAGTTGCTGTAGCTGATATTCTGACAGAATTAAAGCTTGATAGCGCAACAATTGCCACTGGATTGCTTCATGATACAATTGAAGATACTCATGCTACTTATAATACAATTGTAGAAGAGTTTGGTACAGAAGTTGCAGATTTGGTCGATGGGGTAACTAAAATTAGTGTTCTTGAAAACCAAGCAAACACTTCAACAAAAGCTGAAAATTTTCGAAAATTAATTTTAGCTACATCAAAAGATATAAGAGTTTTACTTGTTAAGCTTGCAGATAGACTTCATAATATGAGGACTATCGATGCAATAAGTAATTTTGATAAAAAGGAACGAATAGCAAAAGAAACTATGGAAATTTATGCACCACTAGCAGATAGAATGGGCATGAATAGAATTAGAGATGAACTGGAAGATCTATCATTTGGAGTTCTTAATTTTAAAGCAAAAAAAATGATTAAGGATAGACTTAATGAAATAAAAGAAAATAATTTGCTAAACTTTAAAAATTTATCAGAAGATTTTCAAAAACTTTTAATTAAAAATAACCTAGAAAGTAAAATTTTTGGAAGAGAGAAGACTACCTTTTCTATTTGGAGAAAAATTCAAAAAAAACGTACGTCCTTAGAACAAATAACAGATATAATGGGTTTTAGAATTATACTTAGTAGCATTGAAGATTGCTATAAAGCACTTGGTATATTTCATTCTAATTATAATTGTATACCAGGTAGGTTTAAAGATTATATTTCATCACCGAAAATAAATAATTATCAATCAATTCATACGTCAATAATAGGGCCAAATAAAAGACCTATCGAAATCCAATTAAGAACAATGTCAATGCACGAATTTGCTCAAAGAGGTATTGCATCTCATTGGCAATATAAATCATCTGAAAAAATAAACTCTTTAACCTGGAAGGAGTATGACTGGTTGGCTGATTTAGTTGAAATATTAGATAAAAATGAAAATCCTGAGGATTTTTATGAATATACAAAACTACAAATGTTTCAAGATAATGTATTTTGCTTCACTCCAAAAGGATCGGTTATAAAATTACCAAAAGATGCTACCCCAATAGATTTTGCATATGCAGTTCATACACAGGTTGGAGATACAGCAATTGGATGTGAAATAAACGGTAAAGATAGCCCAATTCAATCAGTGTTAAGAAACGGCGATGTAGTTAAAATTATAACATCTAAAAAAGTTTCTCCGTCTTTACATTGGATTAGCACCACAAAAACTGGAAAGGCAAGAGCGGCTATTAGGAGATATTGGCAATATAGAGAAAATAAAAAACCCCAAAAAACAAAACAATATAATACCACTCTATGGTTATCGTTACCTGATAAACCTGGTCAGCTAGGTGATGTTACAAGTTTGATAGGCCAAAACAAAATGAACATCTCAAGTGTAGAAATGGTTGAAAAAACAAAAAATACAATAAACTTTAGATTTAATTTAATAATAAATGATTTGAAAAACTTTACAAATCTAATTAGTGAGCTAAAACAAAAAGAATTAAAATTCAAAATTATAAGACATAAAAATAAAAAATATGCTTTCTTTAAAAGACTCTTTAGCGGTTTTAAAAAAAACTGAGGCATTAAAAGAAGGTCATTTTGTACTTTCTTCGGGATTGCATTCACATCAATATGTTCAATGTGCTAAACTTTTAAGTTTTCCAAATAAGGCTAATAAAATTTGCAAATCCTTGGCATTTAAAATTAAAAAGAATTTTAAAAAAATTGATATTATTTTATCTCCTGCAATGGGTGGAATAATAATTGGATATGAAATAGGTAAAATACTTAAGATTGAAACAATTTTTTGTGAAAGAGTTAAAGGTAAATTTAAATTAAGGAGAGGTTTTAAAATTAAACCTAACGCTAAAGTCTTAATAGTTGAGGATGTAATTACTACAGGAAAATCAAGTCTTGAATGTGTTAAATTAATAAATAATTCAAAAGCTTTAGTTGTAGGTTTTGCATGTTTAATCAATAGATCTAATAAAAATTATTTAAAGATTAATAAAAAAATTATATCACAGATTAAATTAAATATTCCAACATATAAAAAAAATAATTTACCAAGCTTTTTAAAAAAAATTCCAGTCACTTCACCTGGTAGTAGAAGAGTTAAATGATTAACCTTGGTGTAAATATTGATCATATTGCAACAGTAAGAAACGCTAGAGGTGAAGATCATCCTTATCCATATCTCGCTGCAAAAAATGCAATTAAATATGGCGCTAATTCAATTACTATCCATTTAAGAGAGGATAGAAGACATATTAATGTTGATGATTTAAGAATTATAAGTTCTAATAAAAAAATACCACTCAATCTTGAGATGGCTGCTACCAAAGAAATGTTAAAAATTGCATTAAAATTTAAACCTGATTACGTCTGTATTGTTCCAGAGAAAAGAAAAGAAATAACAACTGAAGGTGGGCTAAATCTAAATAAAAATAAAAATAAAATTAAATATATAGTAAATAAGTTAAATTTTTTTAATATTAGAACTAGCCTTTTTATAAATCCATCGATTAAAGATATTAAAACTGCCAAACATTTAGGATCAAAATGTGTAGAAATTCACACTGGTAAAATTTCTAATCTTGTAAAAAAAAATAAAAATTTTCAAAAAGAATTTATTAAGATTAAAAAATGTGCAAAGTTTGCAGAATCTCTTAAATTAGAGGTTCATGCTGGACATGGTCTAAATTATAAAACTACTAAAATTTTAAAAAAAATTACTCAAATCACCGAATATAATATTGGTCATTTTATAATTGGTGAATCAATACATTATGGTTTAAAGAATGTTATTAAAACTTTTAAAAAAATTTTAAAATAATATAAAATGTCAATAATCGGAATTGGTGTAGATATAGTTGATAATAACAGAATTAAAAAAATTGTTAAAAACGAGAATTTTATTAAAAGAGTTTTTACGATAAGAGAACAAAAATTTTCAAAAAAAATTAAAAATAAAGTTAACTTCTTTTCAAAAAGATTTGCAGCTAAAGAAGCTTTTTCAAAAGCAACTGGCTTTGGTGTTTCAAAAAATTTAAATTTTAAGGATATAGAGGTAAAGAATAATACAAAAGGCAAACCATCAATTGTATTAAAAAAATCGACATCTACTTTTTTAAAAAAACAATTTAAAGTTAAATCATTTAAAACAATTCTATCTATTTCTGATGAAAAAAAATACTCAATTGCATACGTGATTATTGAAAAAGTATGATCAAAAAAAATACTCTAATAGATAATATTAAAACTTTAATATATGCATTAATTATTGCAGTAATAATAAGATCTTTATTTATTCAACCATTTTATATACCTTCATCGTCAATGGAATTGAACCTATTGGTGGGTGATAGATTATTTGTTACAAAATATTCTTATGGATATAGCAAGCATTCATTTCCATTCAGTCCTCCAATATTCAAAAATAGAATTTTTGGAAAACAGCCTAAAAGAGGTGATATAATTGTTTTTAAAACGCCATCAGACAATAGAACCGATTATATTAAAAGATTAATAGGTTTGCCAGGTGATACCATTCAGTTTATTGATGGAAATTTATTTGTTAATAATAAACAAATTTTAACTACTTTAATTGATAATAGTAAAAAATTATATTGCGGCAAACAGCAAATAAGTGTTTCAACATTTGAGGAAAAAATTTCTAGTGAAAGATCATATATTGTATCTTATAGAAATGATATTTCTTATCAAAACTCTGACAAGTATCTGGTTCCTAAAAATCATTATTTCTTTTTAGGAGATAATAGGGATTGTTCTAAGGATAGTAGATTTTTATCTGAAGTAGGATATGTTCACCAAGACAACTTAGTAGGAAAGGCTCAATTTTTGTTTTTTTCTTCAAATAGCAGAGATGGAAGTATTTTTGAAATTTGGAAATGGCCAAATATCATAAGATATGACAGATTTTTAAAAAAATTAAGATAATGAAAAAAAATTTAAATAAACTTGAGCAAAATTTAGGTTTTAAAATAAATAATTTAGACCTTTATATAAATGCTATAACTCATAAAAGCGCAGATAAAATTAATAATTATGAAAAATTAGAATTTTTAGGAGATAGGGTTTTGGGTCTCTGTATTTCTAAAAAATTACTTGAAATTTTTCCAAATGAAAAAGAAGGAATTTTAGATAAAAAATTAGCATCTTTGGTAAATAAAAATAAATGTTTCGAAATCGGAAATTTTTTAGAATTGGATAAAATTATTAAAATAGGCAATTTAAGATTAAAAAAACAAATTATTGAAAAAAAAATTATTTCTGACTCATGCGAAGCATTAATTGGTGCAATTTATTTAGATAAAGGTTTTGATTTTGTAGAAAAATTTATCTTAAAAATATGGAATAAACATATAAACGATAAAAATATAACTATAATTGATGCAAAAACAAAACTTCAGGAACATTCACTTAAAAAATTTAAAATTTTACCAATTTATAAATTTATTTCTGATACTGGTCCTAAACATAAACCTAATTTTAAAGTAGCTGTTAAATTAAAAGATACTTCATTTATTGAAGCTGAAGGTTCATCAAAAAAAATAGCACAACAAGCGGCTGCTGCTAAATTGTTAAAGCTATTAGATAGTAAAAATGAAATTTGAAGATAAAGGTTTTCTTATTAGCAAGAATAAGTATAACGAGAATTCAGCAATAGCAGAGTTTTTCACTGAAAATCACGGAAAAGTATCGGGCTTAATTTTTGGTGCATCCTCAGTTAAAATCAAAAGTTTTTTGTTAGCAGGTAATTTATTTAATATACAGTTTAACTCTAAAATTTCTAATAGAGCAGGATATTTTAAAGTCGAAATAGAAAAAATATATACACCTCATTTTTTAGATAATAAAATAAAACTTAGTTGTATTTTGTATTCACTAAATTTAATTAAAATTCTTACAGTTGAAAATCAATCTAATAAAAACATTTTTAACCAACTTTTTAATTTATATGCACTTCTAAATACAAAAAATTGGATTAAAAATTTTATTTTTTGGGAACTTGAAATAATAAAACTTGTTGGTTATGATATTAATTTTAGCAATTATATCAATCATGATGAGTTAAAAAATGATCAATCACACTTTTTGACTTTTGATGGATCAAAATCAATTCCTTCTTTTCTAATAAAAAGTAGTAATAATGATGTAAATAATGATGAACTAAAGGATGGACTAAAGTTGGTTGGAGATTTTTTAAATAAATCGGTCTTAATCCCAAATAATATCAATTATCCTTTATCTAGAAATGAATTTATCAAATTGATTTAATCTAACATATTTGCAACTTCATTAGCAAAATAAGTTACAATTGCACATGACCCAGCTCGCTTAAATGCTATTAAACTTTCAATAATTGCATCATGATTAATAATTTTGTTATTTATCCCATTTTTAATTAATGAATATTCACCCGAAACTTGATATGCAAACACAGGAATTTTAAACTTATCTTTTATTGACTTAATAATATCAAGATATGGCATTCCTGGTTTTACCATTACAAAATCAGCTCCTTCTTTTATATCAAGGGCAACCTCTCTAATAGCTTCATTTGAATTTGCAAAATCCATTTGATATGTTCTCTTGTCACCTTTTAGTAAAGATTTAGACCCTACTGCATCTCTAAATGGACCATAAAAATTAGAAGCGTACTTTACGGCATACGATAAAAGCTGAACGTTATAAAATTTTTTTTTATCTAAAAATTTTCTAATTTCACCAATTCTTCCATCCATCATATCAGAGGGTGCAATTACATCAGATCCCATTTCAGCTAGTAGTAAAGATTGTTCTATTAAAATACGCACTGTTTCATCATTTAAAATTTTATTCTTTTTAATTAATCCATCATGACCATGCGATGTATAAGGATCTAATGCAACATCAGTCATTATTCCAATTTCATTTTTATATTTATTTTTAATAAGTTTTAATGCATTACATACAAGGTTATTTTCATTTAAAGCTTCAGTACCTAAATTATTTTTTTTATTAAATTTCGTGTTAGGAAAAAAAGCCACCATAGGAATTTTATTTGATAATGCTTTATCTATAACTTTTGGCAACATGTCCACTGAGTATCTAAAAATACCAGGCATGCTCGAAATTTTGCTTTTTTTATTTTTTCCATCTGTCAAAAATATTGGTAATATTAAGTCGTTGGTGGAAAGGTTATTTTCTCTTATCAACCTTCTTGTCCAACTATATTTTCTGTTTCTTCTAAGTCTTAACGATGGATATTTACCTGTTATCATACTAATAATATATATTTAATTATGCGACAAAAGTTATATATACTATATTTATTTTTGAGCTATTAAAAATTTATGTTGTTAAACTTTAACGATTTTCAAAAGCAAGATATTAATTTTGATATTTCTAAGCTGAGAATTGCTTGTGATGAAGTTTTAAAAATAAGAGGATTTGATACAAGCCTAGGCATACCTCATTTTGCGGGTATATCCTTGAATCAAGTTCCTGGTGATCCAGAATCTGTTCAAGGAAGCAAAATAAGAGGAGTTTATTGGACAAAACCTGACGCAAGTGGGGTTGAGGTAGTTAGAGACTCTAAGATTGACGAAAGCAAATACACTGAATTTATAAAAGATTTTAGTAATACATATTTTAAAGATGTTTACGATCAACTTTCAAAAAAATATAAATTAGGAAGAGTTAGATTATTGCTTAAGGAACCGAGATCAACACTAAGTTGGCACAGAGATCCTGAGCCACGTCTACATATACCTATTTATACTAATCCCGGTGCAATAATGGTTATTGATAGTATTGCCAAACATATGCCTGCAGATGGATCTGTATGGATTACAAACAACAGAAAGTATCATAATGCTTTTAATGGTGGAGAGGAAAATAGAGTCCATCTTGTAGCATGTGTGCTTGATTACAAATTTAATTAATTGAAAAAAATTATTATAGCTTCTGATCACGCAGGATATTCACTTAAAGAATATTTGAAAACTTCTCTAATTAAAAAAAAAATAAAAATTCATGATGTTGGACCAAAAACCCTCAAAAAAGTCGATTACCCGGACTATGCACATAAACTATCTAAAATTCTAAAAAAAAATTCTAAATTCATAGGAGTTCTTATTTGCGGCTCTGGACAAGGAATGATTATGACTGCAAATAAACATAAAAATGTAAGAGCTGCTTTATGCTATGATGCTAAATCAACAAAATTATCAAGATTGCATAATGATGCAAATGTTATTACATTAGGATCTAGGCTAATTTCAAAAAAAAATGCAATAAAATATTTGAATATTTTTTTGAAAACTGACTTTGAAGGTGGTAGACACAAAAAAAGGATTAAAAAAATTTAAATGTCAAAAGAGAGTAATTATATAAATAATCAATATCAAGACTTTTTTGAAAAGAGTCTTTTAGATATTGATCCTGATATTCATAAAGCTATAAATGATGAATTAAAAAGACAACAAAGTCATATTGAGCTAATTGCATCTGAAAATATAGTTTCCCAAGCTGTTCTAGAAGCCCAAGGATCTGTTCTAACTAATAAGTACGCCGAAGGTTATTCTGGTAAAAGGTATTATAATGGATGTGCACATGTAGATATTGCTGAAAATTTAGCTAATGAAAGATTAAAAAAATTATTTAATTGTAAATTTGCAAATTCACAACCACATTCTGGTGCTCAAGCAAACGGTGCTGTTTTTTTAGCAATCCTGAACCCTGGTGATACTTTTATGGGTATGAGTTTAAATTCAGGTGGACATATTACACATGGTTTAAAAATTGCAATGTCAGGAAAATGGTTTAATGCGATTGGTTATGATGTTGATAAAAGTTCTGAGCTTATAGATTACGACAACGTAGAAAAACTTGCTTTAGAACATAAACCAAAATTAATAATTGCTGGTGGTAGCGCATATTCAAGAGTAATAGATTTTAAAAGATTCAGAGAAATTGCCGACAAAGTAGGATCCTATCTAATGGTTGATATGGCACATTTTTCTGGATTAGTTGCTGGTAAAGGTTATCCAAATCCTGTTGATCATGCACACGTAGTTACTTCAACAACACATAAAGTATTTAGAAGTGCTAGGGGCGGAATCATTCTAACCAACCATGAAGATCTTGCTAAAAAAATTAATACTGCTGTTTTTCCAGGATATCAAGGTGGACCTCTAATGCACATTATTGCTGCTAAAGCAGTTGGGTTTCTAGAAGCATTAAAACCAGAATTTCAAACGTACATTAAAACCGTTTTATCAAATGCAAAAATTTTAAGTGAAACATTAATAAATAACGGTTTTAAAATATATTCTGGCGGAACTGATACTCATTTAATGTTAGTAGATTTAAGACCGTTTAAAGTAAAAGGAAATTTGGCAGCAGAAAGCCTTGATAGGGCAAATATAACGTGTAATAAAAATGGTATTCCGTTTGATACAGAAAGCCCTATGGTGACTTCAGGGATTAGATTAGGCACACAGGCTGCGACTACAAGAGGTTTTGGCTTAGAGGAATTCAGGAAAGTTGGTAATTTAATTACAAAAACTATTAAAGGTCTTTCCGAAAATCCTGATGATAATTCTAGAATTGAAAAAGAAGTACAAGAAGAAGTAATAGAACTTTGTTCAAAGTTTCCGATCTATAAAAACTTAAGGAAATAAATGATTTGTCCTATTTGTAAAAAAGGAGAAACATCAGTTGTTGACTCTAGACCAGCAGAAGATGGTACATCTATCAGAAGAAGAAGATTGTGCAATTGCGGTGAAAGATTTACTACATTTGAGAGAGTTCAATATAGAGAATTAATTGTTGTAAAAAAAAATGGAAGAAAATCTCCATTTGATAGAGATAAACTTTCAAAATCTATTTATATTGCTCTTAAAAAAAGACCTATAGATACTGATACAATAGAAAAATTTATAACTAAAATATCAAGATCCTTAGAAGAGTTAGGTCAAAATGAAATTTCTTCAAATACAATAGGGACTATGGTCATGGATGCTTTAAAAAATTTGGATCCAGTTGCATATGTTCGTTTTGCCTCTGTTTATAGGAATTTTCGAGAGGAAAAAGACTTTGTAACCTTCGTAGACAGAATAGATGTCTATAAAAAAAGATAAGTATTTTATTGGTCTTGCTAATACTTTAGCACGAAATTCATTAGGATATACTGGTCCTAATCCATCGGTAGGAACTGTAATAGTTAAAAATGACAATGTTATTTCTTTTGGCATTACGGGTAGATCTGGAAGACCACATTCTGAAGTTATTGCTTTAAATAAATTATCTAACAAAAATAAAAAAAACTCAACTATCTATATATCTCTTGAACCTTGTGCACACTATGGAAAAACTCCACCATGTGTAAATGAAATTATAAGCTCAAAACCTAAAAGAGTTGTATATTCAATTAATGATCCTGATTTACGTACATCCGGTAAATCATTTAAGATTTTGAAATCTAAAAAAGTTAAAGTTACAAAAAACCTGCTAAAAAATTCCTCTAAATTAATATATAAGAATTATTTTTATTCAAAAAAAAATAATAAACCATATATTTATGGAAAACTTGCAATTTCTAAAGATTTTTATTCAAAAGATAAAAAAAATTTTTATATTACAAATAATCATTCTTTAATGACCACGCATATTCTAAGAAGTAAGGTAAATTGTATTTTAACATCATCAAAAACAATTAACGAAGATAATCCAAAATTGAATTGTAGAATTGAAGGTCTTAGTGATTCATCTCCAAAAGTAGCAATTTTAGATAAAAATTTAAAAATCAAAAGAAATAGTTTTATAGTAAAAAATGCCAAAAATAATAAAACTTTTTTATTCTACAATAAAATAGATCATAAAAAGGTTAAATTTCTTAAATCAAAGAAGGTGATTCTTATACATACTCCTTTATATTATAATAATTTAGACTTTGAATTTCTTTTAAAAAGACTATCTATCTATGAGATTTCAAGTATTTTAGTTGAGGCTGGAAAAACATTAATAACATCATTATTAAGTAAAAATTTAATTAATGAATTTTATCTATTTGTTTCTGACAAAAAGTTGAAAAATAGAGGATCATCTCAATTAAAACATATAAAAATCTCTTTATCTAAAAAATTTAAAAATAATAATTTTAATGAAACTTTCTTAGATAAAGATAATTTAATACATTATTACTAATTATGTTTAATGGAATCATATATAACCAAGGTATTGTTAAAAAAATTTTGATTACAAAAAAAGGTAAATCAATATTTATTAAATCTAAAATTAATCTAAATAATACAAATATTGGCATGTCAATTGCATGTGATGGTGTTTGCTTAACTTTAGTTTCTATAAAAAAAAAAATTCTCGAATTTTATCTATTACACGAGACTATAAACAGGTCTAAATTTAAATTTTTAAAAATAGGAGATTTGATAAATTTAGAATTACCAATTAAATACGGTCAAGATATTTCAGGTCATATTTGTCAGGGACATGTTGATACTACCTCTGAATTAGTGAAAATAAAAAAAAGAGGAGCTTCCAAAATCTATCAATTTAATGTTAATAAAAAATATAGAAAACTTTTAATCGAAAAGGCTTCAATACTAATTAATGGTGTTTCTTTGACAATTTCTAAAATTACAAATAATGGTTTTGAAATATGGCTTATACCTCATACATTAAAGCTTACTAATTTGTCTAATATCAAGATTAAAAGTGTTGTAAATGTTGAATTTGATATTTTATCAAAATATATAAAAAATTATATTTCATGAAAAAATTAAAATTTAATTCTATAGAAAAAATTATATCTGACGCAAAAAATGGTAAAATGTATATCCTTGTTGATGACGAAAATAGAGAAAACGAAGGTGATTTAATATTTTCTGCGAAAGACGTTAGTGCTGATAAAATTAACTTTATGGCTAAATATGGTAGAGGACTCATTTGTTTAGCTTTAGACTCATTACAAGCAAAAAGGCTTAATTTAAATTATATGTCACCAAAAAATGAGTCTAGAAATCAAACAGCATTCACAGTATCCATTGAAGCAAAAAGAGGTATTTCAACAGGTATATCAGCAAAGGATAGAGCTTTAACAATAAGAGTAGCTACAAGAACAAAAGTTACAAAAAGAGATATCGTTTCTCCCGGACATGTTTTTCCAATCGTTGCACGTGATGGCGGAGTTTTAATTAGAGCGGGTCATACAGAGGCATCAGTTGATATATCAAAACTTGCAAAGAAAAATCCGTCAGCAGTTATTTGTGAAATAATGAACGAAGATGGTTCCATGGCAAAAGGTGATGATTTAATTATATTTGCACATAAACACAAACTTTCAATTGGGAAAATTGAAGACTTAATTGCTTACAGGTTAAAAAAAGAAAACTTTATTAAATTAAAAAAGACATCTAAAATCAATTTAGGTGGACAAAATTTTCAAATAAAAATTTTTGAAAATAAAATAGACGGTTCAGAACATTTTGCTTTAATTAAAGGAAAAATAAATAAGAATAACTTACCACGTGTGAGAGTGATATCATCAAATGTAGTTCAAAATTATCTTTTAGGTAATAAAATTCCTAATTCGTTTAAAAAAACAGTAACTTATTTTAAAAAATTCAAAAATTGTATTTTAGTATTTATTAAAGATCCAAATTTAAAGTCTGTATCAGCAACTCTTAAAGATTATCAAAATAAAACTTATTACAACAAAGGAAGAGATAAACTTATAAGAAATTATGGACTTGGAGCTCAAATACTAAAAAATTTAAAAGTAAAAAAAATGATTTTAGTTACAAAATCAAGAAAGAAAGTTATAGGTTTAGAAGGTTATAATTTATCAATAACAAAACAAGAGATTATATGAAAATATGTATTATTGTATCTGAATATTATAAAGAAATTTCTAATAATTTATTAAAAGGTTCAATTATAGAACTTAAAAAAAATGGTTATAAAAATATAAAAGTAAAGTTTGTTTCTGGTGTATTTGAAATTCCAAATATAATAGCAAAAAATATAAAAAAATTTGATGCATTTATAGCATTGGGATGTGTTATTAAAGGACAAACAGACCATTATTTTTTCATAAGTCAATCTGTAACATCAGCATTAATAAATTTATCTGTAAAATCAAAAAAACCTATTGGATTTGGTATACTTACGGTAAATAATTATAAACAAGCTAAAGAAAGAGCTCTAATAACAAAAAAAAATAAAGGGAAAGAAGTAGCTTTGGGAGTTATTTCGATACTTAAAAACTAATGAAATATCAATTTTCACCTGCAAAAAATCCTAGAGTTTTAATTATTCAAAAAGTATATAGTAAGTTAATTAATAATGAACAGAATATCACTTTTGAAAAACATAGATTTAAAAAATTTATAAAAGATGTTTCTCTTGGCACCATTGAAAGATCTGAAATAATAAATGATGAAATCAAAAATATAGAAAAAAATTTTAACTTAAAAAATTTAGATGATATATTTTGTGTTATCATTAAGTGTGCTACTTTTGAACTTTTATATAAACCAAATCTATCTAGAAAAATTATTATAAAGGAGTATTTAGATGTATCAAATTTTTTTTTAAATAACTCTCAAACTAAATATTTAAATGCAATACTAGATAATTTAGCAAAAATAGTATCAAAATGAATGAAATCGAAGTTATTAGTAATTTTAAGCAAATTGTTAAAAATCCTTCTGCACTAAAATTAAGTGACGATGTGTTTTTTGATAAAAAAAATGGATTGCTAGGATCTATTGATACTTACAATGAAAAAATCCATTATTTAAATTTTCGATATCCAGATTTATTAATAAAAAAAATAATTAGATCATCTATATCTGATATTATTTGTAAATCAGCTGACCCTAAGTTCTTACTAATTTCTTTTTCAGGATTAAAAAAAAATATAAATAAACACAATATAAAGAAAATTGTTAAATCAATTAAACAAGAACAAAAAAAATATAATTTCTCATTAGTTGGTGGTGACACATCATCTTCTAAAATATCTTCATTTACTGTATGCACCTTTGGATTTTCAAAAAAAATTATTAAAAGAAATAATTTATTTATTAATGATGATATTTATTTAACAGGAAATTTAGGTGACTCTTCAATTGGTCTTTCTTTATTACAAAAAAAAATTAATATTGATCATAAATCTAAAAGATATTTTATAAATAAATATTTTATGCCAAATTTACCATATGGTTTTCATCGAGAGCTTTTTAAATTTGCAAATTCTTCTATGGATATTTCTGATGGTGTATTAATTGATTTAAAAAAAATGATTGGTAGTAAAAAATTGGGATTTATAATTGATTACAAGAAGTTACCTAAATCAATTTATTTAATTAATCTTGTTAAAAAAAAGAAAATATCCACAAACAAACATCTATTTAATGGTGATGATTATCAGATTTTGTTTACTGCCAAAAAAAAATATAGAAAATTAATAAATAAATCTGCAAAAAAGTGGAATCAAAAAATCACAAAGATTGGAGAAATATGTAAGGGTAGAGGCGATTATTTAAAATATGGGGATAAATTAAAAAAAATTAAGCATTATCAAGGATATATCCACAATTTTAACTAAGATTATTTATTGCCTTTTAGAGTTTTTTTTGTAATGTCCGGATTTTAAAAATAACAATATATAAGCAAATAAGGTTAAAAATTATTATGAATGCAGAAACAATATTAGGTTACACGATTTTAGCAGGTTTATTATCAATAGTTTATGGTTTTATAACAGGCAAAAATATTTTAAATGCAAGTCCAGGAAATCAAAAAATGCAAGAAATTGCATCTGCAATTCAAATAGGCGCAAAGGCATATCTAAATAGGCAATATAAAACAATAGCTATTGTTGGTGTAGTTGTTCTTGTTATTATAAGTTATGCTTTTAGTATATTGGTTGGGTTTGGATATCTAATTGGTGCCGCTTTGTCTGGTATAGCGGGTTATGTAGGAATGTTAGTTTCCGTGCAAGCCAATGTTAGAACCGCTGAAGCATCTAGAAAAGGATTAAACGAAGGTCTTGATGTAGCTTTTAAATCAGGTGCCGTAACAGGAATGTTGGTTGCTGGTTTAGCATTATTGTCTATAGCAGTATATTATTATTTATTATTATCATTTAACGTTGATGAAAGAGAAATCGTTAATGCTTTGGTTGCGCTTGGTTTTGGAGCATCATTAATTTCAATTTTTGCTAGACTGGGCGGAGGTATATTTACTAAGGGTGCTGATGTAGGAGCGGATCTTGTTGGTAAAGTTGAAGCTGGTATTCCAGAAGATGATCCAAGAAATCCAGCAGTAATTGCTGATAACGTTGGAGATAATGTGGGTGATTGCGCAGGAATGGCAGCTGATTTGTTTGAAACATATGCCGTAACCATTGTTGCAACTATGGTATTATCATCAATATTTTTTGTTGGTGATTTAAATATGATGATTTATCCGCTTACTATTGGTGGAGCTTGTATTTTAACATCCATTTTAGGAACTTATTTTGTTAAATTAGGTAAGTCTAAAAATATTATGGCAGCTCTTTATAAAGGATTTGTAGTAACTGCTGTTACTTCTTTAATAGTTTTATATCCTATCACAGACTATGTTTTAGGACTAGATAACAGCTATAATATTGGAGATAAGCAGTTTACAGGATTAAGTTTATATTACTGTGGTGTAATTGGTTTAATTATAACTGGTCTAATTATTTGGGTAACAGAGTATTATACAGGCACTGGGTACAGACCTGTAAAAAGTGTTGCATTATCATCTACCACTGGTCATGGTACAAATGTTATTCAAGGTTTAGCGGTATCATTAGAGGCTACAGCAATTCCTGCTCTAATTATAGTTGCTGGTATTTTAGTTACAAATACAATTGCTGGATTATTTGGAATAGCTATAGCAGTAACTTCTATGTTAGCATTGGCAGGGATGGTAGTAGCACTTGATGCTTATGGACCAGTTACAGATAATGCTGGTGGAATTGCAGAAATGTCAAAGTTACCTAACAATGTTAGAAAAACAACTGATGCCCTTGATGCTGTTGGAAATACGACAAAAGCTGTTACCAAAGGTTATGCAATTGGTTCTGCAGGATTGGGAGCATTAGTATTATTTGCAGCATATACAGAAGATATTAAACACTTTTCAAAAATTACTGGATCTAAACTTGAAGGTATTGTAGTGACTTTTGATTTATCAAATCCTTTTGTTGTCGTGGGACTTCTTGTTGGTGGTATGCTTCCATATCTCTTTGGATCAATGGGAATGCAGGCTGTTGGAAGAGCAGGTGGAGCAGTTGTTCTTGAGGTAAGAAGACAATTTAAAAAATTTCCAGGTATAATGAGGAGAAAACAAAAACCCGATTATGCAAAACTAGTAGATTTATTAACTATTGCAGCAATTAAAGAAATGATAATTCCTTCTTTATTACCGGTGCTTTCACCAATTGTTTTATATTTTATTATTTTTTCGATAGGTGGACAAGTTGCAGCGTTAGCATCAGTAGGCGCAATGTTACTTGGTGTAATTATAACTGGTTTGTTTGTAGCTATATCAATGACCGCTGGCGGTGGCGCATGGGATAATGCTAAAAAATATATTGAAGATGGTAATTTTGGTGGAAAAGGATCTGAAGCGCACAAAGCTGCCGTTACTGGTGACACTGTAGGTGATCCTTACAAGGATACAGCTGGTCCAGCCGTTAATCCTATGATTAAAATTACTAATATAGTGGCATTACTCTTATTGGCTGTTATTGCTGGATAGTTTATTTTTTCTTATTTGTTTTTGGGGAATTAATTTTCTGTTCTAAACTTTTTAAAAGTTTTCCTAATTTTGAGGTCGTCTCAAACTCTTTGGTAGTAACTTTTTTAACTTTTTTTAGTTCATTCATATCTTCTATTAAATATAATTTTTTATTCTCAACCAAACCATAGCTATTAAATTTTATTTCAAGCACTTTATTGCTAGTAATTTTTGTATTACCTAACTTTATTAAGGATTGGTTTTTTTTTACTCTTTGTATATAAAACCATAAATTATCATCAAATAAACTAATTGTTGAAGGTTTGCCAAATATTTTTAATACATCATTTTTATTAGTCTTAGAAATCTCAATTTTATCTGATTTAGCCTCAATAGCTAACAATCCATGATTATAAACTACTTTATTATTTGAGCAGCCTATTGTAATTAGAAATAATAGAAATATATATTTTTTCATATGAATGATAATAATACAAATATTTACAATAATTTAATTAAATTAACTAGGAATAAATCTTTATATATTAATTTAAAGAGTAACGAAACGTTTGCAGATAGAATTGTTTATTTGTTACTACATTTTTCATTTTTTATTAAGGTGTACAAGGAAAATAATTCAAAAAAACGTATTCAAGAAATACATGATTTTATTTTTAGACAAATTGAATTGTCAATTAGAGAGTTGGGCTATGGAGATGTTTCTATTAACAAAAATATGAAAAAATACGTTAATTACTTTTATGATATTATTGGTAATATAGATAATTGGGAAAAAATCGAATACTCTGAAAAAGAAACAATTTTAACTAATTTTATCAATAATCCTAAAGATATATCATTTTTTATTAATTATTTTGACAAATTGTTTACTTTTTATAAAAATAATACTTTAAATTTTTTTACAAAAGATATAGAAGAATTCAAAATTTAACTATGGCTGTACCTAAACGTAAAACAACTCCGTCAAGAGCAGGTAAGAGACGATCCCACATAAAAGTCTCTCCAAAAAATGTAATTGAAGACAAAAAATCTGGAGAATATAGACTTTCTCATCATTTAGATTTAAAAACAGGATTTTATAAAGGAAGACAAGTTTTAGATCCTAAAGAATAATATTTTATTATGTCAAAAACAGTAGTTATTGCAGTAGATGCAATGGGAGGTGATAACTCACCCTCAAAAGTAATTGCAGGTATTTCAGAATATATTAAAAAAAATAACAATGTCTTTTTTAGGATCTTTGGAAAGAAAATATTAATAATTGAGGAAATATCTAAATATCAAATTAGCAGCAATCTTTTCGAAATAATTGATTGTGATGATGTGGTTGAAAATAATGACACTCCTTTATCCGCAGCAAAAAAAAAGAATACAAGTATGTGGCAAGCTATAAATGATGTTAATGTGAAAAAATCTAATGTTGTTGTTTCTGCAGGAAATACAGGTGCTTTATTTGTTATATCCAAATTAAACATGAACATGATCAAAAACATTAGCAAACCTGCTTTAGCAGCCTTATGGCCTAACAAAATTGATATGAATATTGTTTTAGATTTAGGTGCTAATGTTGAATGTGATGAGAAAAATTTTGAAGATTTTGCTTTAATGGGTGCTGCATTGCATAAATCATTATATCCAACAGATGACTCAAAAGTAGCTCTATTAAATATTGGTTCTGAAGAAATTAAAGGACATGAAACTATAAAAAAAGCTTATCATTCGATGGAGAATAAAAAAAATCAATTATATGAATTTTGTGGTTACATAGAGGGTAATCAAATAATGGATGGTAAAGTAAATGTAATAATAACAGATGGCTTTACTGGTAATGTTGCATTAAAAACTGCAGAAGGTACTGCAAATTTTATTTCATCAGAATTAAAAAAAGCATTATCAGAGGGATTAATTGCAAAATTGTCAAGTCTAGCAAATATATCTAATTTAAGAAGATTTAAAAAAAGATTAGACCCAAGATTATATAATGGAGCAATACTTCTTGGACTTGAGTCTCCTGTCATTAAAAGTCACGGTTCAACAGATTATATAGGATTTGCAAATTCTTTAGATGTATGTGTTAAAACAGTAAATGGAAAACTTATTGATAAAATTAAAGAAAATATAAAAAACTAATGAGACAAAATTTAACAAAAAAAGATCTAATAAATTCAATTTATATGCAGCTTGGTTTTTCTAAAAACTTGATAGAAAATATTTTAGATGATGTTTTTGATGTTGTATTAAATAGTTTAAAAGACAATGGTAAAGTGAAAATTACAAATTTTGGTACATTTATATTAAGGCATAAAAAATCAAGAATGGGAAGAAATCCAAAAACTAAAAAACAAGCACTTATTTCAGAACGTAATGTAATTTTGTTTAAACCATCAAAAATATTAAAAAATAAAATAAATAATGAAAGTTAAATTATCTTCTGCGTATAAATCAATAGGAGAGGTGGTTAAAATCTTAAATAATGAAGAGCCAAAAACAATAAAAATCAATTCACACACTTTAAGATTTTGGGAAACACAATTTTCTAAGATAAAACCTAAATTATTTAATAATAATAGAAGACATTATGACTCAAAAACAATTGAAATCCTTAAATTTGTAAAGTTCCTTTTAAAATCAGAAGGCATGACAATTCAAGGTGTGAAAAAGCATTTAAATCAAAATAAATCTAGTCTTGACGATTCTGTAATTGACACTATAAGAACCAGATATTTGAAAAATAGACTTTCAAATTTAAAAAATATTATTAATGAATTGAAAAAATAAATATGGCAAAAAAATCTTTCGTTAAAATAAGAATGGTACCTGAATCTAAACCCGATAGTCCTTTTTTTTATTATTTAAAAAAACCTGCTGGTGGTGAAAAGGCTAAAGTTAAATTATCTGCAAGAAAATATAATCCTAATACAAGAAAACATGAAATGTTTGTAGAAAAAAAATTGCCACCCCACAGTAAATAATTATTTTTTTTTAAAATTTCTTTTTTCGTAGTCAATATATGCTCTAATCATATTAATCCAAATTTTTTCTGTAATTTTGGGGTCAATTTTATTTTTAATTGATTTGTTCTTAATTTGATTAAGTATTTTTTTAATTCTGCTATTATCAACTATCTGATTTTTGTAATCTTTTAGCTTTAAAACCTGATTAACAAGCACTGTTCTTTTTTTTATTAGTTTAATGAATGAATTGTCTAATTTATCAAGCTTTTTTCTTAATTTTTCTAATTTTTTAAATTTTTCTGGCGACATTAATTAAATTGGATTTCTTAATAATTATTATATTTATCGAAATATGTATATAGAAAATAATTTAACTAGAACCCAATTATCTAACTGGTTAATCTTAATGTTTATCTTAGTTTCTTTAATGATTATTATTGGAGGTTTGACAAGATTAACTGATTCTGGATTATCAATTACAAAGTGGGAATTATTCTCAGGTACATTTCCTCCATTAAGCAATGAAAAATGGATTAAGTATTTTGAAGAATATAAATTAATTCCTGAATTCAAGATCCAAAATTACACTATGACAATGAATGAATTCAAAGTTATTTTCTGGTGGGAATGGGGTCATAGATTTTTAGGTAGGGTGATTGGTTTATGTTTTTTACTACCATTAATTTTTTTTACATTAAAGATTGGAATAAAAAAATTAATTAATTTTTATATAATTTTTTTATTAATATGTTTTCAAGGTTTAATTGGATGGTACATGGTTTCAAGTGGCTTAATAAATAAAGTTGATGTTAGTCATTTTAGACTATCATTACATTTAGTTGTTGCATTTCTTATTTTATCATTAATTTTATGGAACTATTTAAAATTAAATATTAAACAAAATCATCAGGTTAAATTAAATTCTATTATTCCGTATATCTTATTAACTTTAATATTTCTTCAAATTATAATAGGTGCTTTTGTATCAGGTATGGATGCAGGACTCGTTTATAATTCATGGCCATTAATGGGCAATACCTACTTTCCAGATGATAATAAGTTTATAAACTTGTTTGAATTGTCAGCTTTTAGTGATGCTTCTTTAGTTCAATTTTTACACCGTAATTTAGCTTATATTATTTTAATATTTTATGTTTTTACTTTATTAAAAGTTTATAAAGATAGAATTACAAAATCATATTTAGCTATAAATATTGTTGGTATATTATTATTAATACAAATTATTCTAGGTATATTAACTCTAATTAGTGGAGCGCAAATAGTCTTAGCATCAATGCATCAAATAAGCTCAATTTTTCTTGTTAGTTCAACAATTTACTTTTTATATTTAAATAAAAAAACTAATTTATTTTTTGTGCGGGAAAGTTAGTTACAATAAATTGTTTTAATACTTTTAAGACTCTATCTGCCTCTTCAAGTAACATCATATGTCCACAATTATCTATAATTTCAACTTTACTTCCTTCAATAAGATCAGCTAATTTTTTTCCTTCTTTGACAGGACACATTTTGTCTCCTGTTGCTAAAATAGAAAGTGTAGGAATTTTTATTTTTTTTGCTGCTTCAAAACCATTTTTGTAATTATCACATGCTCTAAAATCAACTCCAAGTGTACTTTTTATAGTTCTTGATTTCGCCAGCATTCCACCTGTATTAATATGGTATAAACCTGGCACTGGGTGTCCACCAAAATGACCTGCGGGACCGTGAGCCCAATCCATCATCAAGTCAACTGCTTTTGGATCATTATTTTCTGCAAGTGATAATAATTCTGGATTCATAGGTATTGCTCCAGCTCCACCCATTAAACTTAATGTTTTAATTTTTTTTGGGTTTCTTGCTGCGCACTCCATTGTAACAAGGCATCCTTGAGAGTGTCCTACTAAAGAGGCATCTTTATAACCAACTGAGTCTATTACATCACTAACCCAATCTGCCATTTCCTCTATTGATTTTAAACTTTTGCCACTTGATAAACCATGACCAGGCATATCAATTGCCAATACACTATATCCATGGAAAGCAAAATATCTCGTCTGTAGTACCCATGTCATGTGTGTCAGTCCACTACCATGAACAAAAATTATTAATGGTTTGCTTTTATCAAAAGGTCTACCGCCTGTAGAGGCAAATACTTCTGAACCATTTACTTCAAATTTCATTGATTTGAGACAAGCCTTGGTTTTCTTGCAGCTCTAAATCCAACTTCAAAGTCATTTTTGATATCATCTATGTCTTCAATACCTACAGATAATCTAATCATATCATGGGATAATCCAGCAAACTTTAACGTAGCTTCATCCATTTGAGAGTGTGTACCCGAAGCTGGATGTATAACAAGAGTTCTAGTGTCTCCAACATTTGCTAAATGAGACGCAAGTTTAACATTATTAATAAATGCAACGCCTGCATCTTTGCCACCTTTAATGCCAAACGCAATCATAGATCCACGACCATTAGGTAGAAGTTTTTTTGCAAGTTCATGATCAGGATGATCTGGCACACTTGGATGTGATACCCAAGCAACACTTTCGTGAGCAAGTAAATATTTAACCATTTCTTCAGCATTAGAACAATGTTTTTTCATTCTAACTGATAATGTTTCAATACCCTGTAAAACATTCCATGCATTTTGTGGACTTAAACATGGGCCAAAGTCTCTCATTCCTTCAGCTCTTGCTTTCATTGTAAAAGCAGTTGGTCCAAACTCTTCAGCAAAAGATAATCCATGATAACCTTCATAAGGTGTTGTCATTGTTGGAAATTTATCATTTTGCATCCAATCAAATTTGCCTCCTTCAACTAATATTCCTGCCATAGAAGATCCATGTCCAGCCATCCATTTTGTTAATGAATGAACAACAATATCAGCACCATGTTCGAATGGCTTACAAAGATATGGTGTTTGATATGTAGCATCAACTATCAATGGTATTCCTGCTTCATGCGCAATTTTTGATATTTCAGGCATGTTCATTAATTCATTTCCAGGATTACCAACTAATTCACCAAAGATACCTTTAGTATTTTTTTGTATAGCTTTTTTAAATCCTTCTGTATCTCTAGGTTTAACGAAAGTACATTTTATTCCAAATTTTGGTAGAGTGAGTCTAAATAAATTAACTGTACCACCATATAGCTGCGATGATACTACAAGATGATCTCCAGCTTCACACAATGTCATTACTGTTAAAAAAATAGCACTCATTCCTGAAGAGGTAGCTAATGCTGCTGTTCCACCCTCTAATGATGCAACCCTTTCTTCCAAGACAGCTACTGTTGGATTAGAAATTCTACTGTAAATATGACCACCTCTTTCTAAATTAAATAATGCTGCTGCATGATCTACATCATCAAATAAATATGATGTTGTTTGGTAGATTGGAACTTGTCTTGAACCAGCGTTTTTGTGAGGTTGATATCCAGCGTGCAGGCTAAGTGTATCAAATTTGTATGTTTTAGGATCAGTGCCTTTGTTTTTTTTATCAGTCATAAATTATCCTTATTTTTAAATGTTAATAATTAACTATCAATATTAATATAAATTGACAATATGACATTTATCAGTATTAATCCGCCCAATTATGACTAAATTTGTCAAGAAAAACGAGATTAATAATAACTGGTATGAAATTGATGCTTCAAACGCAGTTGTTGGAAGACTTGCTACAATCATAGCTAAAATTTTAAGAGGTAAAAATAAAGCTACTTTTACACCTCACATGGACAATGGTGACTTTGTAGTAGTTAAAAATATTGATAAAATAAAATTTACTGGAAAAAAATTTCAAAATAAAAAATATTATAGACATACAGGCTATCCAGGTGGAATTAAAGAAACAACCCCTGAAAAACTATATAACAAAAAACCTGGTGAAGCTTTAAAACTAGCTGTTAAAAGAATGCTTCCAGGAGGACCATTAGCAAAAAAACAATTAACTAAATTAAAGATTTATAAAGGATCAGATCATCCACATGGTGTTCAAAATCCAACTGTAATAGAATTATTTAAATTAAATAGTAAAAATATAGCAAGAAACTAAAATGGCTGAAGTACAAAAACTAGACTTTAAAGAAAGTAAATACGCAACTGGAAGAAGAAAAACTTCAATTGCTAAAGTTTGGTTAAAAAAAGGGTCAGGCCAAATTGTTATTAATGGAAAAAAATATGATGATTATTTTACAAGAGAGATTCATAAAATGAAACTTTTAAGACCATTTGAAATTATAAATCAGACTGCCAATTATGATGTGAGAGGAAATGTTACAGGTGGTGGATTAACTGGCCAAGTTGGGGCTTTGGTTCATGGTATTTCAAAAGCATTGCTACAATTTGATGAAAATCTAAAACCTACTTTAAAAAAAGAAAAACTTACCACCAGAGACTCTAGAGCTGTTGAAAGAAAGAAATACGGTCATAGAAAAGCTAGACGTAGTTTTCAATTTTCAAAAAGATAATTTTTCTTTTTCAATTACAACAGATATAATAAATTTATGCAAAAACTAAATATTTTAGTTGCAGGTTCAACAGGTTATATAGGTATAGAATTGGTTAAACTCCTTGTAAAACACAAGAGAGTAAATATTAAATACTTATGCGGCAACTCATCAATAGGAAAAAGTATTTCTACTTATGATGTTTCTTTAAAAAAAAGAAAATTGCCAAAAATAATTAAATTTAGTGAAAAATTACTAAATGATGTAAATGTAATTTTTTCGGCTTTACCAAATGGAGAAGCTCAAAAGATTTCAAATAAACTTAAAAAACATAACACATTAATTGATTTATCTGCTGATTTTAGATTAAAAAATGCAAAAAAATATTCTAAATATTATAAAATTAAACATGCTGCTATAAAAAATATAAAAAATAGTATCTATGCCTTACCTGAAATAAAACAAAAAAAAATTAAAAATTTTCAAATTATTGGATGTCCTGGATGTTATCCAACATCAATATTGTTACCACTAATACCTCTTTTAAAAAAAAATATTATTTCCAGTAAAAATATTATCATAGATTCAAAATCAGGCTATTCTGGTGCTGGTAGAGGTGTTCATAAAAAATATAAAAATAAAAACCTTTATGAGACTTTAAGTGTATATGGAATTAAAACACACAGACATAATTCTGAAATACAACAAGAATTAGATATTGAAACGGGTAAAAAAATAGAATTTACTTTTACACCTCATTTGTCTCCAATGTTTAGAGGTATCTTAACAACAATTTATTGCAATTTAACAAAGAAAAATAACATAAATTCAATTTTAAATTATTTGAAAAAATTTTATAGAAAAGAAATGTTTGTAAAAATAAGAAAAAAAAATTCACTTATAAGTACTAATGATGTTATCAATACAAATAATTGCTTAATATCAATTTGTGAGTCAAAGTCTAAAAAACAATTAATTATATTGTCTGCAATTGACAATTTAATTAAAGGTGGCGGAGGGCAGGCAGTCCAAAATATGAATTTAATATTTAATTTTAAAAAAAATCTGGGTTTATGATGAGATATTTGCTAATAATTTTGATTTTCATTACATTTTCAAGTTGCAGTAATCATGTTTCAAATTTTAATGATAAAGAATTAGACATTGATATATATAATAGTGAAATGACTTACGAAAAATTTAAAAAAGCTATTATTGATTATGCTGATAAAGCAACCTACCCAAGTTTAATAAATTAATGATTAATAAAAAAATAAATATTGCTGTTATAGGACTAGGTCAAGTAGGTAACTATTTACTTAATGAATTAAATACAAAAAAAAAAGATATAGAGCTTAAAACAGGAAAAAAAATTGAAATTGTTGCAATTTCTGCAAAAAATAAAAATAAAAAAAGAAGATTTAAAATAAATAAATCTATTTTTTTTAAAAATCCAATAGATATAATTGAAAATAAAAAAATTAATATACTTTTTGAAGTTATTGGTCATAGTGATGGTATCTCAAAAAAAATTGTCGAAACTGCATTAAAAAATAAAATTCACGTCATTACACCAAATAAAGCCTTAATAGCTAAGCATGGTGACTATTTATCAAAATTAGCTGAAAAAAATAAAGTAAATTTAGAATTCGAAGCATCTGTTGCAGGTGGTATTCCTATACTACGAACTATTAAAGAGGGTTTAGCTACCAATAAATTGATTAGAGTTTATGGTATATTAAATGGAACCTGTAATTATATTTTATCAGAAATGGAAAAAACTAAAGACAGCTTTAAAAGTGTTTTAAAAAAAGCCCAATCTTTAGGTTACGCAGAACCAGAAAATCCAAAACTTGATTTAAATGGTTATGACGCATTTGCTAAAATTAGAATTTTGTCATCTTTAGCTTTTAATAAAAAAATATCTAAAAAAAACTGTCTAATGGAAGGTATTGAAAATTTAGAATATAAGGATATTGAAATTGCATCTCAATTGAACTTCAGAATTAAACTCTTAGGTATAACAGAATTAATTAATGGAAAATTATTTGAGAGAGTTCACCCATCACTAGTTAAAAAAGATAGCTATATTGGAAATGTAAATGGAGTAATGAATGCTGTTATTGTCGAGGGTAAACCAATTGGAGAAAGTGTTCTACAAGGTGAAGGTGCAGGTCCTGGAGCGACATCCTCTGCGCTTATGTCTGATCTATTGTCCATTTTAAGAGGAAATATTAAATATCCTTTTGGTATACCTGATATTAAAAGAAAAAAATCTTTGTCTTATAATGAAAAAGTATCATCAAATTCTTTATATTTAAGACTTGAGGTGAAGGATAAACCTGGTGTCTTATCCGAAATTACTAAACTTCTTGCTAATAATAAAATATCTATTGAAAGAGTTATTCAAATTCCAGATCATAAAAAAAAATCTGCATCAATTATAATAATTACACATAGAGCTTTAGAATATAGATCTCAAAATTTAATAAATTCTTTAAAAAGAAATAAAAATATAATTAAAAAACCTGTCCAAATAAGACTTTTTTAATGGAAATATACATAAAACTTTTCGAAGTATTATTTCCAGTCTTTTTCGTTGTTGGCATTGGATATTATTTGGGCAGAAAAAGTCCAAAAATAGATACTGCATTCATAACTAATTTTGCAGCTAATATTGGTACTCCAGCGATGATTATTTATGCTGTAACTTCAACAGGTATTACATTTAATATTTTTGCTGATTATTTTTGGTATTATTTATTAGCAATAATTCTATTCTCCATAGTAGGTGTAATTACTTTATATATTCTGAAAACTAAAGATATTGTTAGAGAGTTGCCACCATTAATTTTACCCAACACCGGAAATATGGGTTTGCCAATTTGTTTGTTTGCGTACGGTTCACAAGGTCTTGGTGTTTCAGCAGCAATTTCATCTTTGATAATTTTATTTCATTTCACTTTGGGTGTTTTTTTGGCAGATAGAAAGTTTAATTTTAAAGTAATTGCTAAAAATCCTCCTTTTTATGCAATTATTTTTTCTGCAATTATTTTATTCCATGAAATTGAATTACCTATATTCATAATAAACACAACAGAATGGTTGATGTACGCAACTATATTTTTAATTTTAATGTCCCTAGGTATTGCTCTAACTAGATTAAAAGTATTTTCTTTAAATAAAGCAATTTTTTCTTCGATTTCTAGAATGATTATTGGTCCAATAATAGGTTTTTTATTAATTTATTTTTTTAATTTAAATGGCTTTGCTGCAGGTGTTCTTCTTATTCAATGTTCAATGCCTAGTGCCGTTTTAAATTATTTAGTTGCTTCTATTTATTCTCCTAAAAAAATTGTAGACTCAGTTGCGAGCACAATAGTGGTTTCTACTTTAATGTCATTTATTACTATTCCTATAATTGTATTTATTGCATTAAAATATTTTTCTTAATGAAGGCAATATTTTTAAATATATCTGCTTGGATAATGCTTCCATTTATGGATGCTATTGCTAAATATTTGTCCTCTGAGCTTCCTTTTTTTCAAATAACATGGGCAAGGTACTTCTTTACTGTATTCCTTGTGGTTCCATTTATGTTTATCTTTTTTAAAGACCAGCTTAAATGGACAGAAAATCCAAAATTACAATTTTATAGAGGGTTAACTTTATTTTTTGCAAATATTTGTTTTTTTTATTCAATATCAATAATTTCTATGGCTAAAGCTTTAACTTTGGCGTTCGTAGCTCCTTTAGTAACAACAACTTTGTCACCTTTTTTTTTAGGTGAAAAAGTTGGCATTAGAAGATGGTCAGCAGTTATTGTAGGTTTCTTAGGCATATTAATAGTTATTAGACCAGGATTTATTGAATTTAATTTAGCAAGTTTTGCAGCTATAGGAACTGGATGTTTTTACGGCATATATCTAATTATTACTCGAAAACTTCATTTAACTGACAGCCCTTTGCTCACATTGTTGTTAACTGGTGTAGTAGGGGCCATCATTGGATCATTTATTGTACCTGTTGTTTGGGTTAATCCTACTCTAACTCAGTGGTCTTGGTTAATACTTATGGGTTTATTTGCTTGTTTAGGTCATATATTGCTTATTTATTCATTAAAATACGCTGATGCTTCTAAATTAGCTCCATTTGGTTACATAGAAATAGTTCCTAATATTATTTTAGGTTATTATTTCTTTAATGATTTCCTGGATTTATGGTCTTTTATAGGTTTGTTTGTAATTATTTCGTCTGGTCTTTATGTTATAAAAAGGGAATATGCCAACAAAAATAAGTAAATATAT
>CACDSN010000013.1 GCA_902555465.1 uncultured Pelagibacteraceae bacterium | reverse complement strand
TTCAGGTTTGGAAATAATTTCAGCTTCAGATTTATCAGATGCCGCTCAAAAAATTGTTAAGGAAATTAAATAATGTCAGTTTTAGTCAACAAAGATACAAAGGTAATATGCCAAGGATTTACAGGCTCGCATGGCACCTTTCATTCTGAGCAATCTATTAAATATGGAACCAATCTTGTAGGAGGTGTTACTCCAAAAAAAGGAGGGCAAACACATTTGGAAAGACCAGTCTTTAACACAGTTCAAGAAGCAAAGAAAGAAACAGGAGCAAATGCAACTATGATTTATGTTCCTGCAAAATTTGCAGCAGCTGCAATCATCGAGGCAATAGATACTTCTATGGAGCTAATTGTTTGTATAACTGAAGGAATACCAATTTTAGATATGCTCAAGGTTAAGCAGAAATTATCAGGATCTAATTCCCGATTAATAGGACCCAACTGTCCTGGAATTATAACTCCAGACGAATGCAAAATTGGAATAATGCCTGGAAATATTCATAAAAAAGGATCAGTAGGAATAGTTTCAAGATCGGGAACTTTAACTTATGAAGCTGTAGCTCAAACAACAGCAAACGGTTTAGGCCAATCAACCTGCATAGGTATTGGTGGAGACCCTATTAATGGAACAAATTTTATCGATTGTTTAGATTTATTTTTGAATGATCCTGAAACTGAGTCCATTTTAATGATAGGTGAAATTGGTGGAACAGCAGAAGAAGAAGCCTCTGATTTTATTAAAAATCATAAAATTAAAAAACCAATGGTTGGATTTATTGCAGGAGTTACGGCTCCGCCAGGTCGAAGAATGGGTCATGCAGGCGCCATAATAGCAGGAGGGAAAGGTGGTGCTTCAGAAAAAATAAAAACAATGGAAGATGCAGGTATTACAATTGCAAAATCACCAGCAGATATAGGAAAAACTCTTTTAAACAAATTGTCTAATTGAAATACTGAGATATCATCAATATAATAGTTAAAAATGAGCATTTCCAGTAATCGTAAATTTGAAGAGACTTCCTTTCTAAGTAAGTCAAATAGTGCTTTTATAGAACAGATGTACCTTAAGTATCTTAATAAAGATAAGGATTTATCAACTGAATGGAAAACTTATTTTGAAAAATTAAATGAGGAAACCTCCGTAGCTATGAAAGAGCTAGAAGGACCGTCTTGGGGTAAAAAAACACAATTTAAAACTGTACAACTGGAAAATATAGTTTCAGAAAATAAAGACACTGACTTTAGTAAAAATGAAAATTATAATTCTGCAGATTTTAAAGAAGCCAGCAATGAATCTATAAAAGCAATTGCATTAATAAGAGCTTACAGAATAAGGGGTCATCTTATTGCTAAATTAGATCCATTGGGTCTATCCACCACAGAATATTTAGATGAGCTGCATCCAGATTTTTATGGATTTAAAAAAGAAAGTTACGATAAGCCAATTTTTTTAAATGGTACAATAAATAAAAACTATTCTTCAATTAAAGAAATATTATCATTTTTGAGAAAAACTTACTGCGGATCGGTTGGATATGAATTTATGCACCTTTCTGATCCTTTAGAAAGAAAATGGTTCAGAGATAGAATTGAATTAGATGAAAAAGGAATTTCATTTACAAAAAATGGTAAAATGGCAATCCTTAATAAATTAATTCAAGCAGAAGGTTTTGAGAAATATCTAGCAAAAAAATATGTTGGAACTAAAAGATTCGGTTTAGATGGTGGCGAGTCTTTAATTCCAGCATTAGAGCAAATTATAAAGATTGGTGGTCAGAATTCAGTAAAAGAATTGAAAATAGGAATGCCACATCGAGGTAGATTAAATGTTTTAGCAAATCTTTTACAAAAATCTTATAAAAGAATTTTCAACGAATTCGCGGGCGAATATGGAAATATGTCTAAAGATAGTACAGGAGATGTAAAATATCATTTAGGAGCATCTTCAGACAGGGAATTCGATGGAAATTCAGTGCATATAAGTTTAACTGATAATCCATCTCATTTAGAAGCGGTAAATCCCGTTGTGTTAGGACAAACAAGGGCAAAACAATATTTTCACAAAGATCTTAAGAGGAAAAAAGTTATTCCAATTTTATTACATGGAGATGCCGCATTTGCAGGTCAGGGTATAGTTGCAGAATGTTTTGCAATGTCAGGCCTTCCAGGCCATAATACAGGAGGCACTATTCATATTATTGTAAATAATCAAATCGGATTTACCACAAGCCCACGTTTTGCAAGATCATCACCTTATCCATCCGATGTTGCAAAAATGGTTGAGGCTCCAATATTACATGTGAATGCAGATGACCCAGAAGCAGTAGTGTATTGCGCGAGAATAGCTACAGAATTTAGACTTCAATTTAATAGGGATGTCGTAATAGATTTAATTTGTTACAGAAGATTTGGACACAATGAAGGTGACGAACCTTCTTTTACACAGCCACTGATGTATAAAAAAATTAAAAGTCATAAAACAAGTTTAAGTATTTATGGAGAAAAATTAGTAAAAGAAAATACAATTACAGCTGATGAATTTGAAAAGCAAAAATCTGATTTTAAAAATTTGTTAGATCAACAATTTCAAACAGCTAAAAATTATAAGCCAAAAATAGAATGGTTTGAGGGAACCTGGTCAAGGTACAAACCTCAAAAAGGTAAAGATATAAGGGGTGTTAGTGGTTTTGATACGAAAGAGTTGGTTAAAATTTCAGAAAAAATACATAAAATTGATGATAAACTAAACATCCACAAAACAATAACAAAAATATTTAATAATAGACATAAATCGGTCTCAGATGGAAATAACATAGATTGGTCAACTGCTGAAGCACTAGCCTTTGGTTCTCTGCTTGTTAAAGGCAATCCTATAAGATTAGTTGGACAAGATACTGGCAGAGGTACATTTAGTCAAAGACATTCAGTTTTAAGAAATCAAATTGATAACAGCAGATATATTCCTCTAAACAATATTTCAAAAAAACAAAAACAATTTGAAATAGTTGATAGTTTATTGTCAGAATTTGCAGTTCTAGGTTTTGAGTATGGTTATAGTTTAGTAGAACCAGAAACATTAGTGTTATGGGAAGCACAATTTGGAGATTTTGCGAATGGTGCACAAGTAATTATTGATCAATTTATAGCTTCAGGAGAAAGAAAATGGGCAAGAGCATCCGGATTGGTTTTACTATTACCGCATGGATATGAAGGCCAAGGCCCTGAACATTCATCTGCAAGATTAGAAAGATTTTTGCAATTATGTGCAAAAGATAACTTACAAGTTATGAATGTGACTACACCCGCTAATTATTTTCATGCTTTAAGAAGACAAATAACACGTGATTTTAGAAAGCCATTAGTGATAATGACTCCTAAATCTCTTTTGAGACATAAGCATTGTGTTTCTAATTTGGAAGATTTCAGCAAAAAAAATTCTTTTCATAGAATTTTATGGGACCATGCTTGCGATAAAAAATATGGTTTTATAAAACTTAAAAGTACTAAAGAAATAAATAAAGTGATTATATGTTCAGGAAAAGTTTATTTTGATTTACTTGAAGAAAGAGAAAAAAATAAAAGAAATGATGTTTTATTGCTAAGAGTAGAGCAATTATATCCTTTTCCCGCGAGATCATTAGCTAAAGAGTTAAAACCTTATATTAAAAATGCGAAGTTTTATTGGTGTCAGGAAGAACCTAAAAATATGGGCGCATGGTCTTTTGTAAGGGATTATATTGATTGGACTTTAGAATATATAAAAGCTAAAAATAATAAAATTTCTTATATTGGTAGAGAATTTGCTTCAACACCGGCAACAGGTTATGCTAAAAGACATTTGGCCCAACAAAAAGAAATTATAGACGAGGTGTTTAGATAAAATGAGTGAAGAAATTCTTGTTCCGGTTTTAGGCGAAAGTATTACAGAGGCTACTGTTTCAAAATGGTTGGTGAAATCAGGGCAAAATGTAAAAGCTGATGAGCCAATTGTAGAACTTGAGACAGATAAGGTTAACCTTGAAGTTCCATCACCAGTAAGTGGAGTTTTGTCAAATATAAAAACAAAAGAGGGAGAAACAGTAAAAGTTGGAGCATTATTAGGAATAGTTACTGAGGGAGATAACAAAGAATCTCAAGAGATCCAAAAAATTGAACCTGTAGAAAAAGTCGAAAAAGAAAATAAAAAAACTCAAGAAGAAAAGTCAAATATTGTTAATTTTGAAAAAACTAAATCTGCAGAGCCTAAAATTTTCGATGACAAAAAACTTGAGGAACCACTAATTTTGACAAATGAAGTAAAAAAATCAGATACGCGCAAATCAAATGTAAATTCGAATTTATCACCTGCAGTTAGAAAAATTGTTGAAGATCAGAAAATCGATATCTCTAAAGTTCATGGTTCGGGAAAAGAAGGTAGAATTTTAAAGGGTGATTTAATAAATTTAATGTCTTCAAAACCTTCACCTAATCAAAGAAAATTAGAAAAAGGTCAAGAAGAGCGTGTTAAAATGACAAGACTTAGACAAACTATTGCTAAAAGATTAAAAGAAGCTCAAAATTCTGCTGCTATGCTCACAACTTTTAATGAAGTTGATATGAGCGCAATCATACAAATGAGAAAAAATAATCAAGAGGATTTTCAAAATTCATTTGGAGTAAAATTAGGTTTTATGTCTTTTTTTGTAAAAGCATGTGTACTAGGATTAAAACTTTACCCAAGTATTAATGCAGAAGTAGATAATGATCATATTGTCTATAAAAATTATTATAATATTAGTTTCGCTGTAGGAACTGAAAGAGGTTTAGTAGTTCCTGTTTTAAGAGATGCAGACGAGTTATCATTTGCTGATATTGAAAAAAATATTAAAGCTATTTCTGAAAAAGCTAAAGATGGAAATTTAACTATTGAAGATCTTCAAGGAGGTACGTTTACTATTAGCAATGGTGGAGTATATGGATCAATGTTGTCAACTCCTATTTTAAATCCACCACAATCTGGAGTGCTTGGAATGCATAACATAATTGAAAGACCAATAGTAGTTGAAGGTCATATACAAATAAGACCAGTAATGTATCTTGCCTTATCCTATGATCATAGAATTATCGATGGAAAAGATTCAGTTTCATTTTTAAAAACAGTTAAAGAAAATTTAGAAGATCCAAGAAGATTATTTTTAAATATATAATTATGGCAGAAAAATTTGATGCAGTTGTTATAGGTGGTGGTCCAGGAGGTTATGTTTGTGCAATCAGACTAGCTCAACTTGGAAAAAAAACAGCCTGCATAGAGTCTAGAGGATCATTAGGCGGTACGTGTTTAAATGTAGGATGTATACCTTCAAAAAGTTTATTAAACTTATCTGAAAATTTTCATAAAGCTAAAAACTTTGAAAAAATTGGAATAGAAGTAGGGTCCTTGAAGCTCAACCTTCCTAAAATGATGAAGAATAAAGAAAAAGCAGTGACAGTTTTAACTAAAGGTATAGAGTTTTTATTTAAAAAAAATAAAGTAACCTATTTCAAAGGAACAGGTTCGATTACAGGAAATAATCAAGTATCTGTGAAATCTTCTGATAATAAAGAGGAGAAGATAGAGACAAAAAATATTATTATAGCAACAGGGTCTGACCCAGCCTCTTTACCAGGTGTTAAATTTGATGAAGAAAAAATAGTTTCATCCACTGGCGCACTCTCTTTAAAAGAGGTTCCTAAAAAATTAGTTGTAGTTGGTGGCGGATATATTGGTCTTGAAATGGGATCAGTTTGGTCAAGACTTGGATCTGAAGTTCAAGTCGTGGAATTCTTAGATCATATAACTCCAGGTATGGATAGGGAAATATCGAATGAGTTTCAAAAATTGTTAAAAAAACAAGGAATCAATTTTAATTTGAAAACAAAAGTAGATTCTATTTTAAAAAATAAAAATTTAGTAACTGTAAATACTACTGATGAACAAGGTAACAAAAAACAGTTTGATTGTGATGTAGTTTTAATTTCTGTTGGTAGAAAACCTAATACTAACAACTTAAATTTAGAAAAAGTTGGAGTTGATAAAGATAATAAAGGAAGAGTAAAAGTTAATAAACATTTTCAAACAAACATTAAAAATGTTTATGCGATTGGAGATGTTGTTCAGGGCCCTATGTTAGCTCATAAAGCTGAAGAGGAAGGTATAGCTGCTGCTGAAATCATTGCAGGTCAGTCTGGTCATGTCAATTATGATACAATACCAGGAGTAATTTATACTTCACCAGAAGTGGCGTCTATTGGCAAAACAGAAGAACAGCTTAAAGAAAAAAAAGTAGATTATAAAGTAGGAAAATTTCCTTTCATGGCAAACTCAAGAGCCAAAGCGATTGATGAACCAGAAGGATTTGTAAAAATATTAGCAGATTCTAAAACTGATAGAGTTCTTGGAGTACATATGATTGGCCCTCATGCCGGTGAACTAATTGCTGAGATGGCAGTTGCTATGGAATTTGGAGCAAGCTCTGAAGACATTGCAAGAACTTGTCACGCACACCCTACTTTCTCAGAAGCTGTAAAAGAAGCAGCTTTGTCTGTTGATAAACGTCAGATTCATTCTTAATCTTTAATATTCATTTTATATTATTAGATTTAAAGTAAGTTAAATGAAAATACCTGTTTTGTTACCTAATATATTTGATCATCCTTTTACGTACGAGTCAGACAAAAAAGTTGAAGTTGGAAGATACGTTTTAGTTCCATTTGGTAAGAACGATGCAGTAGGTGTTGTATGGGACCAATTCGAAAAAGAAAAAAATAACAAAAAGTTTAAAATAAAAAAAATCAAAAAAACTTTTAATGTCAATAAACTCAATGAAAATTCTATAAAATTTTTAAACTGGTTTTCAGAATATAATATTGTGCCAAAGGGTATGGCCCTGAAGCTTCATTTATTAAGCAGTGAAGCAATAGAAGACTTAAAAGAGAAAGAATATCTGAAGTTTAATGAAAAATTGCAATTTAACAAATATAAATTAAGTAATGAACAACATGATGCATATAAGGACTTAATTAAAAAAGATGGAAAATTTAGAACACATGTGCTTCAAGGAACAACAGGATCGGGTAAAACAATTGTATACTTCAATGCAATTAAGAAAAAAATTGAGGAAGGATATCAGGCATTAATTTTATTACCGGAAATAGGCTTAACAAACGATTTTGAAAAAAAATTTATAGATTTTTTTGGTTTTAGGCCTGCTATTTGGCATTCATCTGTAACAAAAAAAAATAAAAAAATTATCTGGAGTGGACTAGCTTCTAATAAAATTAAAGTGGTTATTGGTGCTAGATCAGCTTTATTCTTACCATTTAAAAATTTAGGTTTAATAACGGTCGATGAAGAGCACGATCAATCATATAAACAAGACGAAGGAGTTATTTATAATGCTCGTGATATGGCAATTTCGAGAGCAAAGTTTGAGAATTTTCCTATCAATCTGATAAGCGCAGTGCCTTCTGTGGAAACATACAATAATATTAAACTAAAAAAATACGAATACTCAAGAATATTAAATAGATATAAAGATGCTAATTTACCAGATCATGAGATCATTGATTTAAAAAAATATAGTTTAGAAAAACAAAAGTGGATTTCACCAAAAACAATTGAAAAAGTAAATTCTCATCTAGATAAAGGAGATCAGGTTTTGTTTTTTTTAAATAGAAGGGGATTTTCTCCTTTTGTATTATGTAAAAAATGTATCAATGTTTTTTCCTGTCCTAATTGTTCAATAAATCTTGTCTATCATAAAAAAAATAATCAACTGCTCTGTCATTATTGCGGACATAAAACTGGGATGGATAGAAATTGTGTTGATGGAAAAAAATGCGATCTAGTTTTTTCTGGTCCAGGGGTTGAAAAAATATCAGAGGAAGTAAAATCTATTTTTTCAGGATATAAATCAGTCATTTTTTCTAGTGATACTATGAATAAAACATCGTCTCTAAAAATTTTAGATGATATAATTGAAAATAAAATTAATATCCTTATTGGAACTCAAATGGTTTCTAAAGGATTTCATTTTCCAAATTTAAATTGTATTGTTGTTTTAGATATTGACTTAACATCACAAGGACATGATTTACGTGCAGCTGAAAAAAACCTTCAGTTATATCACCAACTTTCTGGTAGAGCTGGCAGGGCTGGAAAGCCTGCTAAAGTTTATTTTCAAACTTACAATATGAACTCAGATGTAATTTCTCAAATTACTGACGAAGATCCTTTTTTATTTTTAGATAAAGAATTAATCTTAAGAAAGAATTACTCATTACCACCATTTGAAAGATTTATAGGTATAATAATTACATCACCTGATGAGGATAAATTAAAAAAAGAATCATATATCTTACAAGAAAAATTAAACAAAAATTTAAATTGTAAAGTTCTTGGGCCTGTAGAGGCACCAATATTTAAAATTAACAAGAATTACAGAAATAGGATTTTAATAAGAGCTAAAAAAAACATGAATATCCAAAAAAAATTGTCTGAAATTCTTAAGATCCACAAGTCTACAAGTGGAATAAAACTAATAGTTGATGTTGACCCAATTAGCTTCAATTAGCCCTATAAAATAAACCTTTTTTTAGATTCTGTAACTTGAACAGAATAATTTCGTATGGTATTTAATCGGCAATTTTAAATAATTCTAGAGAAAATAAGGAACACATTGACTGACCAAAAAGTAACATTTGCTAGCACAAATAGTTATTCACAAGCATTATATGAGCTTGGAAATGAAGCTGGCTCATTAAGTGAGATAGAGGACCAGGCTTTAGCTATCCTTAAATTAGTTTCAGAAAATGAAGAAGTTAAAAATTTTATAAAAAATCCAACAAACAAAATTGAACAACAAACAGCTGCCTTTGATTTAATTTCAGATAAATTAAATTTAAATAAATTATTAAAAACATTTTTAAATTTTGTAATTACAAAAAGACGACTCTTTTATATAGAGAAGATAATTGAGGACTTTATCGATACTTGTTCAAAAAACAGGGGTGAAATAAAGGCAGATCTTTCATCATCTAAAGAATTAAATGAAACAGACATATTAAAAATAAAAGATGAATTAGCTTCTAATTTTGGAGCAAATATAAAATTAAACTACAAATACGATCCAAGTTTAATAGGTGGCTTAATCATAAAAGTTGAAAGCACAATGATTGACACATCTATAAAGAGTAAATTAAAACAATTAGAAACAAAAATGGTAGAGGCGTAAATGGAAATAAATCCTTCAGAAGTTACAAAGATATTAAAAGAACAGATAAAAAACTTTGGTGACAAAGCAGAAGTATCAGAGGTTGGGCAAGTACTATCAGTAGGTGATGGTATTGCAAGAATATACGGATTGAACAATGTTCAAGCTGGAGAGATGGTAGAATTTTCTGATGGATCTAAAGGAATGGCTTTAAATTTAGAAAGTGACAACGTCGGTGTTGTAATATTTGGAGATGATAGAGCTGTAAAAGAAGGAGACACAGTAAAAAGAACTGGAGCAATTGTTGATACTCCTGTTGGAAAAGAATTACTTGGAAGAGTAGTTGATGGATTAGGAAATCCTATAGATGGTAAAGGAGCTTTAGACAAAGGTATAAAAAGGAGCAGAGTAGAAATTAAAGCACCTGGAATTATTCCAAGAAAATCAGTGAGTGAGCCAATGCAAACTGGATTGAAATCAATTGACAGTCTAGTTCCTATTGGAAGAGGTCAAAGGGAATTAATTATTGGAGATAGACAAACTGGAAAAACAGCAGTTGCAATTGATGCAATCATTAATCAAAAAAAAATAAATGAATCTGGTGATGAAAAACAAAAATTATATTGTGTATATGTTGCGATAGGTCAGAAAAGATCAACAGTAAGACAAATAGAAAAAACATTACAAGAAGCTGGAGCGATGGAATACACAACAATTGTTGCTGCAACTGCATCAGACGCCGCACCTCTTCAGTTTTTAGCTCCATATACAGGTTGTACAATGGGAGAGTATTTTAGAGATAATGGGATGCACGCACTTATAATCTATGATGATCTTTCAAAACAAGCTGTTGCGTATAGACAAATGTCATTATTACTAAGAAGACCACCAGGAAGAGAAGCATATCCTGGAGACGTTTTTTATCTTCACAGCAGATTACTTGAAAGGGCTGCAAAATTGAGTGACGAACACGGAGGTGGGTCGCTTACAGCGCTTCCAATCATTGAAACTCAAGGAGGAGACGTTTCTGCTTTTATTCCAACAAATGTAATTTCTATTACTGATGGTCAGATATTCTTAGAGACTGAACTTTTTAATCAAGGAATACGGCCTGCTATTAACGTCGGTTTATCAGTATCAAGAGTTGGTTCTTCAGCACAAACTAAAGCAATGAAAAAAGTTTCAGGTTCAATGAAGCTTGAGCTAGCTCAATACCGAGAAATGGCGGCATTTGCTCAGTTCGGTTCAGATTTAGATGCATCTACTCAAAAATTATTAAATAGAGGTTCAAAATTAACAGAACTTCTAAAACAAAGACAATATTCACCCATGACAGTTGCAGAACAGGTGATTTCAGTTTTCTGCGGTGTGAGAGGTCATTTAGATGATGTTGAGCAAAAAAATATAGCGGATTTTGAGACAAAAATTATCGAAAAATGCAAATCGGAAAAACCAGAAATAATTAATTCAATTAATACTTCAGGAAAGTTAGAGGAAGATAGTGAAAAAGCACTTACAGAATTGATTATTGAACTAAAAAAAAACTTTAATTAAGAAAATATGGCAAGTTTAGACGATTTAAAGAAAAGAATATCGAGCGTTAAATCTACGCAAAAAATTACAAAGGCTATGAAAATGGTTGCTGCAGCAAAACTTAGAAGAGCGCAGGAAAGTGCTGAAAGAGGCAGACCTTATTCTGAAAAAATGAATAATATAATTCTTAATCTTTCTAGCGGATTGTCTGATAAAGAAACTGCTCCAAAATTGCTAACTGGTACAGGAGAAGAGAAGGTTCATCTATGTGTAGTAATGACAGCAGACAGAGGGCTTTGTGGTGGATTTAATTCAAATATAATTAAAAAAGCAAAAGCATTTTTTAAAAAATTGTCTGATAGTGGAAAAACGTTAAAAATTATTACTGTTGGCTCAAAAGGAAATGATCAACTTAAAAGAGTTTATAAAGATAATATAATAGAAAATATATCTTTTAAAGAATCTAAAAATGCAAATTATTTTGACGCTGATAAAGTTGGAAAACTAATAATTGAAAAATTTGAAAATAAAGAATTTGATGTATGTACTATTTTTTATAATCAATTTAAAAATGTTATTACTCAAATTCCTCAGGAACAACAAATAATTCCTTTAAAAATTAATGAAGATGAAACAAAAAAATCAGAGGAGTTCTATGAATTTGAACCTGATGAAGACGAAATTTTAGGAAATTTATTACCTAAAAATATTTCAACTCAGATTTTTAAAGCGATGTTGGAAAATTCAGCTAGCGAACAAGGCTCAAGAATGAGTGCGATGGATAATGCTACTAGAAACGCAGGTGAAATGGTTGACAAATTGACTATTGAATATAATAGAAGTCGTCAAGCAGCAATTACAAAAGAACTAATTGAAATTATATCAGGAGCAGAAAGTTTATAAATATGAGAAAAGGAAAAATCACGCAAATTATTGGAGCGGTAGTAGATGTCAAATTTGACGGTGAACTACCAGAAATTTTAACCGCGCTAGAGTGTAACAACGGTGGCAATAGATTAGTTTTAGAAGTTGCTCAGCATTTAGGCGAGTCAAGTGTAAGAACAATAGCAATGGATGCAACTGAAGGTCTAAAAAGGGGAGATGAAGTTACAGATACAGGCGCTCCTATAAAAGTTCCAGTAGGTCCCGAAACACTTGGGAGAATTATAAATGTTATTGGAGAACCAATTGATGAAAAAGGTGATGTAAAGTCATCTGAAAAATGGCCTATTCATAGAGCAGCCCCAGAATTTAATGATCAGTCAACTGAGACAGAAGTTCTTGTAACTGGAATTAAAGTTATAGACCTCTTAGCTCCGTACGCTAAAGGAGGAAAAATTGGATTATTCGGTGGAGCCGGAGTAGGCAAAACAGTTCTTATTATGGAATTAATTAATAACGTTGCTAAAGCACATGGTGGTTTCTCGGTATTTGCTGGGGTTGGAGAAAGAACCAGAGAAGGTAACGATCTTTACCATGAAATGATTGAATCAGGAGTAATTAAACCAAACGAAGCTGGATCAAAAGCTGCACTAGTTTATGGACAAATGAATGAGCCTCCAGGAGCAAGAGCAAGAGTTGCTTTGACCGGATTAACTGTTGCAGAATATTTCAGGGATCAGGAAGGCCAAGACGTACTTTTCTTTGTAGATAATATTTTTAGATTTACTCAAGCAGGCTCTGAAGTATCAGCATTATTAGGTAGAATTCCATCTGCTGTTGGATATCAACCAACGCTAGCGACTGACATGGGTAATTTACAAGAAAGAATTACAACAACAAATAAAGGATCAATTACCTCAGTTCAGGCAATCTATGTTCCTGCTGATGATTTGACTGATCCTGCGCCAGCAACATCTTTTGCGCACTTAGATGCTACAACTGTATTGTCAAGACAAATTGCAGAGATTGGAATTTATCCTGCGGTAGACCCTTTGGATTCTACCTCTAGAATTCTAGACCCTAGAATTGTAGGCGATGAACATTATAGAGTAGCAAGAGAAGTTCAAAAAGTTCTACAAACATATAAATCATTACAAGATATTATTGCAATATTAGGTATGGATGAATTATCAGAGGACGATAAACTCACAGTGGCAAGAGCTAGAAAAATTCAAAGATTTTTATCTCAACCATTTTTTGTAGCTGAAGTATTTACAGGTTCACCTGGAAAATTAGTAGATTTAGAATCTACAATCAAAGGTTTCGATGCAATATGTAAAGGTGAATATGATCACTTGCCAGAAGCAGCTTTTTATATGGTTGGAACAATAGAAGAGGCAGTCGAAAAAGCAGAGAAAATGGCAAAAGAAGCGGCAGCATAATGAGTGAGCAGTTTAATTTAGAAATTGTAAGCCCAGAGAGATCTTTTATACAAAAAAATGATGTTACAGAGGTAGTTGTACCAGCATTTGAAGGGGAGATGGGAATTTTAAAAGATCATATTTCTATCATTTCCTTTTTAAAGCCTGGAATTATAAAGGTAAATTCTGGCAACGAAGAAAATAGTTTTTATGTAGACGACGGAATAGTTGAATTTAAAGACAACATTCTTTCTATACTGACAAGTAATATTTTTGATATTAAAAATTCTGATAATATAAAAATTCAAGAAATGATTAAGAACGCAGAAAGTGATCTTTCAAATGAGAAGCTTGATGATCAAAAAAGATTTATAATTTCTCAAAAAGTTGAGGTTTTAAAATCTTTAAATTCAAATTAAGTCTTTTAATTCCTTTTTAATTTGTTCATAAACGTGTAGTTTAAAATCAACAACTTTTTCAGTAATACTATCTACTTCAATCCATTTCCAATCTAAAAATTCTGGATGTTTGGTTCTAAGATTAATCTCGTTATCACTTCCTAAAAATCTCATAATAAACCATTTTTGTGTTTGTCCTTTATATTTTCCTTTCCAAATTATTCCCAAAAGACTATCTGGTAAAAGATATGTAATTTCACTATTAACTTCTTGAACTAATTCTACACTTTTAATACTTGTTTCTTCTTTTAATTCTCTAAAAGCAGCTTCCAAAGGATCTTCCCCAATATCAACTCCGCCTTGAGGCATCTGCCAAAAATCATTTGGGTTATCAATTCTTTTTGCCACAAATATTTGATTATTATTATTAAGTAGTGCAATTCCCACACCTTTTCTGAGTGGTAAATTACTAAATCTCTTATCCATTTAACAATTTTAGTGCAAATTCTAATTGATTATCGGTATCAGTATCAATTCGAAATTCATCTGAACTTTCAGCAACAATTATATCAGGATTAACTCCTACTTCTGAAATTGAGTCTCCTGATGGTAGATAGTATTTTGATACAGTCAATCTTATAGCGCCATCATTTTTTAATGGAATTATTGATTGAACTGATCCTTTACCGTATGAACTTTCCCCAAGTATAATTGCTCTTTTGTGATCTTTTAAAGCACCCGCAACTATCTCAGACGCTGATGCAGATCCGTAATTTATTAGAACTAATAAAGTATCTCCGTGAATTATATCTCCTTTTTTAGCAAACCATTTTCGATTGTCTGTTTTTTTTTTACTTTTGGTAGAAACTATTTCTCCATTATCTAAAAAAAAATCTGTAATTCTAATAGCTTGATTTAACAAACCACCAGGATTATTTCTTAAATCTAAAATATATTTGTCGATATTATTATTATTTTTATAATCTTTAATAATTTCTTCAAGTTGATCTGAACTATTATCATTAAATGAGGTTAATCTTACATATCCAATATTATTCTCCAATATTTTTGACTTAACGGACTTAATTTCAATTATATCTCTTACAATATTAAAAGTAAGAGCTTTTCTAACTCCTATTCTTCTTACAGTAATCTCTATTTCACTACCTACTGGACCTCTCATTAAATCAACTGCCTGAGATAAAGTTTTGCCTTGAACTTGTGTTCCATTAATTTTTACAATGTAATCTCCAGCTTTAACACCAACAGCTTCGGCAGGAGATCCGTCGATTGGAGATATTACTTTAACAACACCTGCTTCCATACCTACTTCGATTCCTAATCCTCCAAATTCACCCCTTGTTTCGGTTTGCATTTCCTTTAACATTTCAGGTGACATATATGAAGAATATGGGTCCAGGGATTGCAAAACACCATTAATAGCAGCATCCATAGCATCACTTTGATCTACATCCTCTACATATTCTTTATTTATTTTTTCTAAGACTTCACTGAATAAATCAATTTTCTTATAAATATCGGTTTCATTAGATAATGTAAGATTGGATTTAAAGAATACTAAAAAAAAAATCAAAGATACAACTATTTTCATATCAACACTCTTTCTTTTGGTATCAGTTCAGACCAGATTTTTTCTAACTCATAAAACTTTCTTTTCTCAGGATTAAAAATATGTATTATTAAATCTATTCCATCCACTAGTTTCCAATCTGAGGAATCTTTACCTTCAATTTTACAATTAACAATTCCATTATTTTTTAATTCTTCAAAAACCTGTTCAGATAAGGCCTGGATATGTCTTGAAGATGTACCACTTGCTATGATCATATAGTCAGCGATAGAAGACTTTCCTTCAAGATCAATAGTCACAATATCAAGTGCTTTGTTAGAATCTAGTTTTTTAATGATTTTGTTTTTTAAATCTACTGGTTTATCCATTAATTATATTTACACTATCAAATTTTTCTTAATTGAGAAGATGAAATATTAACTTTTCTAAAATTTATAAATTTAAGTTTTTGTTTATCTATTTGTTTAAAAGCTAATGATTTCAAAGCTTTAGATTTATAAGGGTATCTGTCAAATACAAGTATACTACATTTTTTTGAAATATTTCTCCAATTTTTCCATTTATGGAAATTTACTAAATTATCTGCACCAATAACTAAAAATAATTCAGCATTTTTAAATTTGTTTTTTAAATAATTTATAAGGTTAAAAGTTCTGTTAGATTTTATTTTTTTTTCAAAATAATTTACTTGGATATATCTATATTTTTTCGTAAACTTTTTGCAGGAATTTATCCTTTGTTCTATATTTGCAAGACTTTCTTTTTTATGTGGATTTTTTTTTGTAATTGCCCAAATTACTTTTGTAAGTTTAAATTTATTTTTTGCTATTTTAGATATTTTTAAATGTCCTAAATGACATGGATCAAAAGTTCCACCAAGAATACCAATTTTTGTCTTAACGTTATTTTCTAATTTGACCTTTGCCATAAATTTCATATTTATAACTTACAAGTTGACCTAGTCCAACAGGACCTCTGGGCGGTAAATTATTAGTTGAAATACCAACTTCAGCACCAAAACCGAACTCGCCACCATCTGCAAACTGAGTTGAAGAATTGTGAATTGCTATCGAACTTTTTACATTTTTTAAAAAATATTTTGCAGTTTTTTTATCTTCTGTAATAATTGCATCAGTATGCATAGTGCCGAATTGATTAATATGTTTAACTGCCTCACTCACACCATTAACCACTTTTGCCGATATATTCGATGATAAATATTCTGTAGACCAGTTTTTTGTTTTAGCTATATTAGATTTACCATCAAATAACTTCCTTATAAATTTATCTGCATATATATTACAACCTTGTTTTTGTAAATTTTTTAAGACTAGATTAATTGATTTTTTAGAAAAACTTCTATGAAATAATACTGTTTCAGTTGCACCACAAATACTTGTATTCCTCATTTTGGCATTTTCCAAAACTTTTATTGCCATTTTAAATTTTGCTTTTTTATCAATAAACGTATGGCAAATCCCCTCTAAATGGCCAATGTATGGGATTGTAGATATTTTATCTACTTTTTTAAGTAATGATTTTCCCCCACGTGGAATCACTAAGTCGATATAACCTTTCATTTTTGAAAGCAAGTTATCTACTATCTTTCTATTTTTTGAATCAATGAATTGAACAAAATTCTTATCTACACCACAATTCTTTAGAGATAATCTAAATAAATTTGAAATTATTTTATTTGTATTTAATGCTTCTGAGCCACCTCTTAAAATAACCGCATTTCCTGATTTAAAACATAAGCTCGCAATGTCCGAAGTTACATTTGGTCGACTTTCATAAATAACTGCTATTACACCAATTGGAACTGTAACTTTTTGAATTACTAAACCATTTGGTCTTTTCCATTTATTCAAAACTTTATTAGTTGGGTCACTTATTTTAATAATTTGATTAATTGATTTTACAATACTAATTAATTTTTTTTCGTCTATTTCCAATCTTTTAATTAAGTTTTCCTTTAAATTTCTTTTTTTTGCAAATGTTATATCTTTATAATTTTCCTCTAAAATTTTTTTTTTATTTTTTATCAATAAATTTGAAAACTTTCTTAATACTTTATTTTTTTTTAATGGATCAACTTTATTTTCAAAAGCTATTCTTGAATTTTTTATGATATTTTTCAAATTTTGTGTCATATTAGATTTCTACCATATCATCTTTATGAATAACTTCAGATTTAGATACATATCCTAAAATTTCGTTTATTTTGCTGGAGTGTTGACCTTTGATTCGCAAAATTTCATCTGAATTAAAAGAACTAAGTCCCCTAGCGTGTTCTTTCATATTCTTATCTAAAATTTTAACATGGTCCCCTTTATTAAATTTTCCATTTATATTTTTAATTCCAGCAGCAAGAAGACTTTTGCCCTTTTTTAAAGCTTGAATAGCACCCTCATCAATTATTAATTCTCCTTTTGGCGAAATTGAACTAATTATCCATTTTTTCCTAGCATCCAATTTTGAGATTTTTGGCATAAACCATGTACAATAATTATTTGAAATAATATTCTTTATAGGTCTATCAACTAAACCGTTTGCAATTGCCATATAGCATCCAGATATTTGGCATATTTTTGCTGCCTCTATTTTTGTTTTCATCCCACCAGTTCCATGTTCACTAATATTTTTAGAAATATAGTTTTCAATATCCTTATTTATTTCTTCTACATTGCCAATTAATCTTGCATTTTTGTATAACTTTGGATTTTTATCAAATAATCCATCCACATCAGATAATAATATTAAACAGTCAGAATTAGATATTTGTGCGACCCTTGAAGCCAATCTATCATTATCTCCATATTTAATTTCAGAAGTAGCAATGCTGTCATTTTCATTTACTAAAGGAATAAATCCAAGATCAAAAAGATTATCAAATGTACGTTTTGCATTTATAGCTCTTCTTCTTATTTCAGTATCTTCTAGGGTTAAAAGGATTTGAGAAAGATTTAATTTTGATTTTTTGAATATATCATTGAAAAGATTCATTAGCTCAATTTGACCTATTGATGCTACTGCTTGACTTTTATCAAGTTTTATACTTTTTTTATTTATGTTAAGTTTTTTACAACCTAAAGCTATTGCACCAGAACTTACAATTATTACTTTCTTTTTTCTATTTATTAATTGTTTAATATCCTTAGCAAAATTTATTAACCACTTTTTTCTTATATTTTTCTTTCCGTCAATTAAAAGTGATGAACCAATCTTAATGACAATTTGTTTGGAATTATTTAAATACATATCTCAGTAAATTTGATTTTAATTTAAAAATAAGTTTTTTATCTGTATTTGATAAAATATTAACTTTTTTCTTTATTTTTTTCTCAAAATAATTAATTTTTCCTTTTAACTCTTCCTTTTTCACTAGATCCACTTTATTAAACACAATAATTTCTTTTTTTTTCATTAAATCGTTACTATATTTTTTTAATTCGTTTCTTATCTGTTTATAAGACAATACAAGATCTTCTTCTGTAACATCTATCATGTGTAATAAAATTTTACATCTTTCAATATGTTTTAAAAATTTGATACCTAGTCCAACACCCTCATGAGCACCTTCAATTAAGCCTGGAATATCGGCTAATGTTATTTCTTTATCATCATACATAGCTACACCTAAATTTGGATTTAATGTTGTAAACTTATAATTTGCAATCTTTGGGTTTGCACTTGTTATTACAGATAATAGTGTAGATTTTCCTGCATTTGGTTGCCCAATTATACCTATATCTGCTATTGTTTTTAATTGTAGCCACAACCAGAATCCTTCTCCTTTTGTGCCTTTAGTAAATTTTCTTGGTGCTCTATTTGTTGAAGATTTAAATTTTGTATTTCCCAAACCACCTTTTCCACCTATCGCTGCAACATATTCTTCATGTTCTTTTTTAAAATCAAAAATAAGTGTTTTATTATCCTCTTCAAAAACTTGTGTGCCAATAGGAACTTTTAAAATAAGATTTCCCCCTCCACGGCCAGTCTTATTTTGACCTTTTCCATCCTCCCCTCTTTTTGCTTTAAAGTGTTGTTGGTATCTGTAATCTATAAGTGTATTCAAATTTCTCTCTGATTTTAAAATTACAGAACCTCCTTTACCTCCGTCACCCCCATCAGGGCCTCCAAATTCAATAAATTTTTCTCTTCTGAAACTTGGAGAACCGGAGCCACCATCACCTGCTTTAATAAATATTTTTACCTGATCAAGGAATTTCATGATACAACCTTTTATTTAAAATTAGTTGTAAGATAATTAATTGGGTTTTACAGAAACGAAAGTTCTGTCTGATTTAGATTTCTTAAACTCAACTTTTCCTTTTATTAAAGAGAAAATAGAATGATCTTTACCCATTCCTACATGCTCTCCAGGAAAAATTTTAGTTCCTCTTTGTCTTACAATAATATTACCAGGGTTTACGAATTGACCGCCATATTTTTTAACACCGAGTCTTCTGCCAGCACTATCTCTACCGTTACGTGACGATCCACCTGCTTTTTTTGTAGCCATAATCTATTTTGTTTTTACTTTCTCTTTAGATGCTTCAGCAAAAATGCCTCCATCTTTGTTAAAAATTTTATTTATTTTTATTAATGAGTATTGTTGTCTATGACCATTTTTTCTTCTTGAATTTTGTCTTCTTCTTTTCTTAAAAATTAAAACAGTTCTATTTTTTCCATTTTTCACTAATTGCGCCTCAACCTTGGCACCTTTAATAAAAGGTGCTCCAACTTCAAGACTATTATCATCCCCATAGGCCAATACATCATTGAATTCTATTTTGTCTTTAGAATCCTTAAGTCTTTCAACTTTAAGAATATCACTAGCCTTAACTTTATACTGTTTTCCACCTGTTTGAATTACTGCAAATGTCATAATTAAATTTTTTCAGCAATATAGATCTAGAAGTTATATAGTCAAGTTATATAACCTAAAAATTATCCTTTAAATCTCTTAATTTTGCAAAGGTTTTAATTGGATCTCCTGAATTTATACCAAGTTGTTTTTGAATCTCTAGATTATCTGTTCTTAAAAAAATATTACATTCAAGTTCATCCTTTAATATTGAGGGAATAGTAGGTTTATTATTTTTAATATTTAAATTTATATCATTTATTTTATTTATTAAATTTGGGTTTTGAGGATCGATATGTAAACAAAAATCTGAATTCTTTTTAGTATATTCATGTCCGCAATATATTTTTGTATTTTTTGGAAATTTTTTTAATTTATCTAAAGAACTAAACATCTGGTCATAAGTACCTTCAAATATTCTTCCACAACCTAATGAAAATAATGTATCTCCTGTAAAAAGAGCATTTAACTCTTTTATATAAATACTAATATGTCCAGATGTATGTCCAGGAACGTATAATATTTCACACTCAAATAATTCATTTTTCCATTTCTGCCCATCTTTTAAATTAATATCAATTTCAGGGATTCTATGTTTGTCCTTTCCAAAGCCAGCAACTTTACAATTATATTTCCCTTTTAATTTTGAGTTCCCACCTACATGATCAAAATGGTGGTGAGTATTTAAAATATATTTTAATTTTAAATTTTTTTTTTCTATTTCAGTTATAATAGGATCAGCTTCACTCGGATCTATAGCAATTGCTATTGAAGTTTTTTCATTAAAAATAATATAAGAATAATTATCTATTAGGCATTTAACTGTTATAATTTTCATTTATTTTTCAATTAAAAATATTCCTACATCAGAAAAAAAGTTTCTTACACTTAAATTACTTTTAGAAATATTTAAGACTTTTTCATTACTTAAAGCTAAAGATTTTATAAAGTTTATCTGTTTATTATCACAAAAATTAGAGAAATCTTTAATCGTACACATATGTAGATTTGGGGTGTCATACCATTTATGAGGTAAAGCTTTTGTAATTGGCATAGTTCCTTTGAAAAGAAGATTTAATCTGACTCTCCAATGTCCAAAATTAGGTATAGTGACAATTGCCTTTTTGCCCACTCTTAATAGCTCATCCAAAACTTTTTCTGGATTAAGAAAAGCCTGTAATGTCTGACTCAGAATTACAAAGTCAAAAGATAAATCTGGAAATTGAAATAAATCTTTTTCTGCGTCACCTTCTATTACCGTTAGACCTTTCGATATACATTTTTGAACATTAGTTTTTGATATTTCTATTCCTCTAATATCTTTACTTATATTACTTAAAATAAAACTTGTTAATTCTCCATCTCCACATCCTACATCGAGAACTCTAGAATTTTTTTGTATTAAATCTGCAATAATTTTAAATTCTTTTTTCATTTATTCTTTCATACGACTTATTTAGAAAATTACCTAAAGTTTGAAGAAAATCTGGTACATTTAATAAAAATGAATCATGACCTTTGTCAGATTCAATTTCAACATAACCAACATCTGCCCCAATTGAATTTAATGCTATAACTATTTCCTTATTTTCAGACGATGGATAAAGCCAATCTGAAGTAAATGAAATTATAAAGAATTTAGTTTTACTTTTTTCAAAAGCCTTAGAAAGATTTCCTCCAAATTTTTTATTCAAATCAAAATAATCCATTGCTCTTGTGATATATAAATAGCTATTTGCATCAAATCTATCTACAAAAACTGAACCCTGGTGTCTTAAATAGCTTTCAATTTGAAAATCAGCATCAAAACTAAATTTTAAATCATCGCGTTCCTGTAGCTTTCTTCCAAATTTTTCTTGAAGAGCTTCTTTTGACAAATATGAAATATGAGCGGCCATTCTTGCAACTGACAAGCCTTTGTCTGGTGAAGAATCAGATTCTTTATATTTTCCATTCTGCCAGTTAGCATCAGCCATAATAGCTTGTCTACCAAGCTCATTAAGACCAATATTTTGAGCTGAGTGATTAGACGTACATGCTATTGGTACAGCTGTTTGTGCAATATTTGGGTAATTTGCAACGAATTGCAAAACTTGCATACCGCCCATAGATCCGCCAGTAACACAAAATAATTTATTTATTTGAAAATGTTTTAATAAAAAATATTGAGCATTAACCATGTCATTAATTGTAATTACTGGAAAATCATTTCCATAAGACTTTCCTGTAGTACGATTTAGACTGCTTGGACCAAATGAACCCATGCAACCTCCCAATACGTTTGCACAAATTACAAAATATCTGTTTGTATCAATTGCTTTGCCGGCTCCGAGAGCGTACTTCCACCAACCATCTTTTTTTGTTACAGGATTTATATCTGATGCAAATTGATCACCTGTAAGCGCATGAAAAACTAAAATCGCGTTATCTTTTTTTAAATTTAATTTTCCATAAGTTTCATAAGCTATTGGAAAATCAGATATAATCTGACCACAATCAAGCTTCAGCTGATCTTTAACAATTAATTTTTTTATATTATCAAATTTACTCATATTTTATTTGATTTTTGAATTGTGAGTAAAAAAACTATTTTAGCGGTTTTTTTATTGCGCTCGCAATTCAGATAAATCAGCGCAAAGAATTAGTACTAAATACGAATTTATATGTCAAACATTAAAATATATATCTGTTAAATATTTATTTTTTTATTATAAGCTTAAAAAATGAGTGTTCCAAAATTTAAAAATATAAATATACAAGCTTATAAGCCTGGGAAATCAGAAATTAAAAAGGATAAAAATTATATAAAATTATCAGCAAATGAATCTTCATTAGGTGTGAGCCCAGGAGTAAGAAAAATTTTTAAAAATAAGAACTTAGTTATAAACAGATATCCAGATAGCAAATCAGAAACATTGAGAAGGGCAATTTCTAAAGAAGCAAAATGTGATTTTAATAAAATAATTTGTGGAGCAGGTTCTGATGAAATAATACAAATGATCTGTCAGCTATATCTCAATAATGATGATGAAGTTATTTTGCCAGAGTATAGCTTTTTAATGTATAGAATTTATTCAAAAATTGTTGGTGCAAAAGTATTATTTTCTAAAGAAGTAAACTTCAAAATTTCAATTGAAAATATTCTTAAAAAAGTATCAAAAAAGACAAAAATAGTATTTATAGCAAATCCAAACAATCCAACAGGTACTTACTTAAACAAAACAGAATTAATTTATTTAAGAAAAAAATTAAATAAAAAAATTCTTTTAGTAATTGATGATGCCTATCATGAATATAATTTAAAAAAAGACTACGTTTCAGGTTTAGAATTGTTTAAAAGATTTAAAAATGTATTTATTCTCAGAACATTTTCTAAACTTTATGGATTAGCCTCTTTGAGAATTGGTTGGGGTTATGGTGATAAAAAAATTATAAATGCTTTATATAAAATAAAACCCCCTTTTAATGTAAATTACTTTGCAGAGCTATGTGCGAGTAAAGCTATTACAGAAAAGATATTCGTTAAAAAATCTGTTAGACATAACCTTATTTGGGGCAATAAAATAAAAAAACTTTTTGAAAATTACAGAATATCTTCAAACGAGATTACTAGTAATTTTTTATTACTTAATTTTAAAAATTGCAAAATTTCATCAAAGATATTTATGGATATGCTTTTAAAGAATAAAATCATAGTAAGAAGTATGAAAGAATATAAAATTAAAAATTGTTTAAGATTAAGTATTGGAAATTCGTTTGAAAACAAGTATCTACTTAAAGTTGTAAAAAAAATATTTAAAAATGTTTAAGAATATTCTCATTATTGGATGCGGCATGATTGGGTCTTCAGTGTTAAGAGCAGTCATAACTCAAAAAATATGTAAACAAATTTATATATTTGAAACAAATTTGAAACACAGAAATCAAATTAGAGGGATTAACAAGAAAATTGTTATAATCAAAAAACTTGATGAAAAAATAAAAAACATAGATTTTGTAGTTATTTCAACTCCAATGAGTCAATACAAAAAAATTCTTCCTCATTTAAATAATTTTTTAAGTAACAAAACTTTGATCACAGATGTAGGTTCTACAAAAAAAAATGTTGGAAAATTAATAAAGCAAAAATTGTCAAAAAAATTAAATTGGATTATGAGTCATCCAATTTCAGGCTCTGAAGCAAGTGGGCCAAAATATGGAAGCAAAAGTTTATTTAAAAATAAGTGGTGTATATTAATTAAGAGCAAGAATAAAAAATTTTTAGAAATAAAACTAGCTAGATTTTGGAAAAAACTTGGTTCCAAAGTTGTTTTTATGCAAGAGGAAGAGCATGATAAAATTTTTTCAGTAACTAGTCATTTGCCTCATTTAATAGCTTACAATTTAATTAAAACAGCTCAAGATTTTCAAAAAAATAATAAAACAAATATTGTTAAGTACAGTGCGGGAGGTCTAAGAGATTTTTCAAGGATAGCCGCATCAAATGAAATAATGTGGAGAGACGTATTATTTAATAATAGTAAAAATATGTCAAAAATAATTGATTTATTTATTAAAAATTTAAAAGGTTTTAAAGCTGACATAAATAAAAAAAGGAATTTACTATTACTTGATAAGCTTAAAAAATCAAAAAAAGTAAGACAGCAAATTTTATTATTAAAACAAGATATTAGAAAACCAGATTTTGGTAGAGAAAATTAAATTCTAAATACCTTTTTTACTTTTAAATTTGCACTTTTTTCTATTCTTTTTATCGTTGATCTTATTGGCATTATGATAACTTTTTTCTCAGGTCCATATGCATGAATTAAATTTTTTGAATTAATACAAATCGCAACATGTCCTTTCCAAAATATAATATCTCCTTTTTTAAAACTATTTTTATTTTTTATGCCGCCTTTTTTTTTAATTTGTTCAACCGTGTCCCGTGGAAAAAATTCATTATTATATTTATAGAAGTTTTGAATCAAAGCTGAGCAATCAATGCCTTCAAAAGTTCCTCCTCCCCATTTATAAGGACAATTTATAAATAATTTAAAAATTTTTATAAAGTTTTTTTCTTTAGTTATAATTAAAGAAATATCATTTATTTTTACCCATTTATTTTTCTCAAACATAATTAAATTTTTTTCTTTTTTAATAATCTGTAATTTACTATTAAATGCTAACCATCTTTTGGAAGTTCTTTTTTTTTGTTTATACTTTCCAGTATAAATTCTTGACCTCAGAACTTTAATTTTGTGTGATGGTTTAAACTTATTATTTATTTCAGTTTTTTTATTAATATATCCTATATAATTATCATAATAAGTTTTAACTTTATAAAAATTTTTATTTTTGGATAAAATTTTGAACTTTTCTCCATAAATAATTTGAGAGCTAATATTAGAATTTTTATTTGGTTTTTCTAACACATCAACGATTTGTGTTTTACAAAAATAATTAGTTTGCACCTATTTTAATTTTGTTTCTTATAAACCATAAACATACTAAAGATGGTATAACCATTACGGTTGTTATTATAAAAAAAGTTCCCCAGTCTCCATTTAACCAATCTACTAGCGCACCAGATGACGATGCGAGTGTTGTCCTTCCAGCAGTACCAATAGATGCAAGTAGAGCATATTGAGTTGCTGTATATGTTCTGTCTACCAATAAAGATATAAACGCTACAAAGGCAACTGTTGCAAATGCTGCAGATATATCATCTGCTATTACTGCAATTGCAAATAACCATTCAGATTTTCCAGTCCATGCAAGAGCCGCAAACAAAAGATTAGTTGCAGCCATAAAACCACCCGCTACAAACATGGTTTTAACTGTTCCAGCTCTCATAGCAAATATCCCACCTATTAGAGTAAATACTACTGTTGTTATCCAGCCCAAGGTTTTTGAGTAAATTGCAATTTCACCTTTAGAAAATCCTACTTCTTTATAGAAAACAATAGACATTCTTCCAAGAAATGCTTCTCCAATTTTAAACAGGAAAACAAAACCTAAAATACCAATTGCGATTGAAAATCCATTCTTTTTAAAAAAACTGATTATTGGTCCGCCAATTGTCCCAGTGATGTAGGCAATAAAAGCCGTCACTGGATTACTTGATCCAAGCTTATTTTGGATCATTTTATCTGTTTCTTTTTGTTTAGTTTGTCTATTGTTTTCCAATGGCTCATGAACAAACATTAAAGCAATGTTCATCAATATTACAACAACACCCAAAATTAAAAACGTAGTTTGCCAATAGTCCTCCACCCCCATGTTTTCAAAAAACTCTGCTGTGAACAATGCAATAACTCCACCTAATTTATATCCAGTCCACCATCCAACCACAGCCATAGCAGCTCCAGCTGCCATAGATTTTCCTTCGTTAGCGCTTATTTGTTCAATTCTTAATGCATCAACCGTTATATCTTGTGTTGCAGAAGCAATTGCAATAATTAATCCAACTCCAATAAGCAAAGCTAAATTTTGAGTTGGATTAAGCATGCTCCAAACTAACAAACTAATTAAAATAATTATTTGCATTAAAACTATCCAACCTCTTCTATGGCCTAGTTTTTTTGTTAGAAATGGTATTTGAATTCTGTCGATTATTGGTGCCCATAAATAATTGAATGCATAAACACCAAATATTAAACCTGCCCATCCTATAGTTGATCTACTTAAACCTTCCTCTTTTAACCAAAGGCTTAAACTACTTGCAATTAATACCCACGGAAAACCACTTATTGCACCTAAAAGCAATATTCTTAACATTCTAATATCTTTGTAGACCAAAATAGATTCTGACCAGCTTTGTTTTTTTTCTATCATCAATATCTTCTCCAAAACGATGGAATAAACAATACTATTATAGCAAATAGTTCAAGTCTACCTAAAATCATCCCAGCACTTAAAATCCATTTGGAAAAATCAGGTAATATTGAAAAATTTCCATTTGGGCCTATCATTCCACCAAGTCCAGGACCAACATTTGATATTGATGTTGCTGCACCAGAAATAGCTGTAATAAAATCTAATCCACTAATTGATAAAAGTGCAGTTATTAAAAAAAAAATAACTATATATAAAAATACAAAAGATATAATAGATGATATAAACTTATCATTAAGTAAATTATCTCCATATTTTAAAACAAAAACACCTCTTGGATAAATAAATTTTTTTAGCTGCATAACAAAAAATTTGTATAATATATGAATTCTAAATATTTTTAATCCACAAGCAGTCGATCCCGCACACCCTCCTATGAACATAAGTATTAAAAAAAATATTAATGGAAATCCTCCCCAATCACTATAATTTGTAGTAACATATCCTGTACCAGTTAGAATTGAAACAACATTAAAAATAACATGTCTAAATAAAAGTAGACCTGAGTCTGAATTATTAAATATTAAAAATGTAAAAATTATTAATACAGAAATAACAATCGTTTTGATGAAGAAATTAATTTGAGCATCTTTATAAAATACTTTCTTATCACCATTAAGATATTTTATATAAGATATAAAAGGTATACTTCCTAAAATAATAAATATTATTGCATTTATCTCGATTAAAGTACTATTAAAATAACCAATCGAATTATTATAATTTGAAAATCCCCCTGTTGCTATCGTTGTCATAGAATGTGTTAAACTATCAAAATAGCTCATTCCAAATAATTTATAAAAGATCGCACATACAAAAGTTAACAAAGAATAAATAATAATTAATCTGAAGGATACTTCCTTAGATTTTGGCAAAATCTTTTCTGCGTTATCATTAGAAGAAATTTTAAATAATTGCATACCTCCAATATTCATTATTGGCATTAAAGTTATTGCCATTAAAATTATTCCTATTCCCCCAAGCCATTGAAGTATTGCTCTCCATAAGAGAATTCCTTTTGGTGAATTATCTAGGTCTGTCAGAATTGTTGAACCTGTTGTTGTAATTCCAGACATACTTTCAAAAAAAGCGTCTGTAAAATTCAAATTTAATTCTGAAAAAATAAATGGCAATGAACCAAAGGTTGCAATAGATAACCATGATAATGCAGTTAAAATAAAGGCTTGAGGAAGATCAATACTTTTATCATGATCTAAATTAGATAAAAAAAACAACACCCCAAATACTATTGTAATAATAGATGCTGACACAAAACCCGAATCTAGCTCATTGAAAACCAACTGAATTATCACAGGTATTAGCATAAATACCCCTAAAATAATCTGAAGTGTGCCAAGTATATAAAAAACAGTTTTATAATTGTACATTTTGCATGGACATTATTTTATGGTAAATAAATTTCAACATTTTAACAATCAATAAAACTGTTAAAATATCTACAAAAACATGAAACTATCTATAGATAAAACAATTATTGATCAAACAAACGCTTGGCCCTTTGTTGAGGCTAAAAAAATTCTGAAAGAACGAAAACAATATATCGAAAAGAAAAAAAAAATTATTCTACAAACTGGTTATGGTCCTAGCGGATTACCTCATATAGGTACGTTTGGAGAAGTAGCAAGAACAACTATGGTTGTAAATGCACTAAACCAAATGACTGATTTTCCAAAAGAGATTATTACGTTTTCTGATGATATGGATGGTCTGAGAAAAATTCCAGATAATGTCCCGAATAAAGATTTATTAAAGAAAAATTTACATAAACCACTTACTAAAGTTCCTGACCCATTTAACAAATTCGATAGTTTTGGAAGGCACAATAATGAAATGTTAAAAAAATTTCTTAATCAATTTGGATTTAAATATACTTTTAAAAGTTCTACTGAACTTTATACTTCGGGACAATTTAACGATACATTAAAATTGGTTCTAGAAAATTATGAAGGTATAATGAACATTATAATTCCCACACTTGGTAAAGAAAGACAAAAAACATATTCACCATTCTTACCAATATGTCCAGAGACGGGAAAAGTTTTAGAAATACCTGTTATAGAAATTGACACAAATAAATCGAAAATTATTTTTGATAATTATGGCAAAAAATTAGAAAAAAGTGTTCTAAACGGAGATTGTAAATTACAATGGAAAGTAGATTGGGCAATGAGGTGGTTTGCACTAGATGTAGATTTTGAAATGTATGGAAAAGATTTAATTGAAAGCGCCGTTCTTTCAACAAAAATAATCAACTTATTAGGCAAAACAAATCCTTCAGGATTTGCGTATGAATTATTTTTAGATGAAAAAGGAGAAAAAATTTCAAAATCTAAAGGTAACGGAATAACCATTGATCAATGGTTAGAATTTGCTTCACCAGAAAGTCTATCTCTATTTATGTATCAAAATCCAAAAAGAGCTAAAAAACTTTATAAAGAAATAGTGCCAAAAGCAGTTGATGAATATTTAGATTTTATAGATAAATCAAAAAATCAAGATGAAAAAAAACTGATTTTGAATCCAGTATGGCACGTACATAATGCAAATGTTCCTAAAGAAGAAATGATAATGACATTTTCTATGTTATTAAATTTAGTTGAAACAAGTAATGCAAATACTAAAGACTTACTATGGAAATTTGTTAAAAAATATAAACCTAATATTAAAGAAGAAAACTTTCCAATTTTCGATAAATTAGTTGAGTATTCAATTAAGTTTTTTAACGAAGTAATTAAAGAAAATAAAAAATATAAGAAACCAAATACAAATGAAAAAAAAGCACTAAATGAGTTAATAAAAGCTTTAGACGAATGTAATGATGAAATGAAACCTGAAGATATACAAACAAAAATATTTTCTGTTGGAAAAGAAAATGGATATAAAGATAATTTAAGAGACTGGTTTAGGTTAATTTACGAGGTAGTATTTGGAGATCAAAATGGTCCTAGACTTGGTTTCTTCATTAGTTTTTTTGGCATTCAAGAAACTAAAAAACTTATAAATGAAAAATTAAATAATGTTTGAAAAAATTAGATCGTTAATTTTTAAATTTGACCCTGAAACAGCACATGATTTAGCAATTAAAGCACTTAAAACTAATATAGTACCTCTTAAATTAAAAAAATATGATTGTTTAAAAGTTAAGTTTTTTGACAAAGAAATCACAAACCCTATTGGTATAGCCGCCGGTTTTGATAAAAATGCTGAGGTTTTTAACTCTCTTTTTAATTTAGGATTTGGATTTGTAGAAGTGGGAACAATAACTCCAGAGCCACAGTTTGGTAATCCAAAACCTAGAGTATTTCGGCTAGAGGAAGATGAGGCTTTAATTAACAGACTAGGTTTTAATAATGTAGGATCCAAAATTGCTGTTAAGAATATAAAACATAATCCTCCAAAAGGATTGCTGGGAATTAATATTGGGCCAAATAAAGATTCGAAAAACAGAATAGAGGATTATCTGAAATGTTTTAGGGTTTTAAATGATTTAGGAAATTATATAACAATAAATATTTCATCTCCAAATACAGAGGACTTAAGAAATTTTCATAATCCCAATGAATTAGATGAACTATTAAGTGCTCTAAACATAGAAAAAAATAAAATTGGTTCTAAAATAAATTTTGCAGTCAAAATAGCTCCGGATTTGGAATTAAAAGATTTAGATTTAATTGGAAATATTCTTTTAAAACAAAGTGTAAAGTTAGTAATTATTTCAAACACATCAGATGGAACTAGAAACAATTTAATAAATATTAATAAATTTGAAAAAGGTGGATTATCTGGAAAACCTATAGAAGAGAGATCAAATATACTGATTCAAGAGTTTTATAAAATCTTTAATAAAAAAATTAAGATAATTGGCGTAGGTGGAGTGGACTCAGGCAAAAGTGCATATGAAAAATTTATTTCTGGTGCAAGCTATATTCAATTGTATACAGGCATGGTTTATCAAGGACCCAACATAGTAAATATTATATCTGAAGAATTAAATGATATTCTAACTTCAGAGGGAGTAAATAATATAGAGGAAATAACAGGATCTAAGTAAATATAAACTTGACTGAAAAGTATTGCTGAAATATACCTCTCAAAATTATTATGTCTAAAAAATGCGAACTTACTGGAAAAATACCTCTAAAGGGTCATAATGTTAGCCATGCTAACAATAAGACTAAAAGGAGATTTTTACCAAATTTAAAAAAAGTAAGATTTAAAAGTGAGTCTTTAAATAAGTCTCTTAAGTTAACAGTTTCTAATGCAGGCATGAGAACAGTAGACAAAAAAGGAAGCTTTGATCAATTCTTAATTACAGCTAAGCAAAAAAATCTTTCACCAAGACTTAAAAAAATTAAAAAAATTCTCTTAGCAAATAGCGCTTGATTTTAAATATTTAATTTAGATGAATAGAGCAGTTTTAATTTTATCTGTGTTTATGGGTTTAGTTGTTCTTGCATCTAATTATTTAGTGCAATTTCCCATTCATTACTATGGATTATCAGAAATTTTAACCTATGGTGCATTTACATATCCGATAGCTTTTTTAATAACAGATCTAGCAAATAGATCATTTGGAAAAGAGATTGCAAAAAAAATTGTTTATTTTGGATTTTTTTTAGGAATCTCTTTCACACTTTTTTTTTCTACAAACTTTTCAGATTTTATCTCAATAAGAATTGCAATAGGATCTGGAACTGCATTTTTAGTTTCGCATAGAATTGATGTTTTTGTGTTTGACAAACTAAGAGATAAAAACTGGTTCATACCACCTTTAGTATCATCAATAAATGGGTCCATAATTGACACTTTCTTATTCTTTTCAATCGCCTTTTATGCAACTGGTATACCTTGGTTTACTTTGGCCATTGGTGATTTAACAGTTAAATTAGCTGTAGCATTAATAATGTTAATACCTTTTAGAATATTGCTAAAAACTTTTAGACCGATCTAATTTATTTTAATAAAAATTTATAAGATAATATTTTATAAACCAGTTTAGCAACTAAGAAATTATAACTATTGAATCCCTTGATTGGAGCTAACTCATTTACATCTGCACCAACTATTTTAGAATTTTTACAAGCAATTCTAATGATTTCTAAAGCTTCATCCCAAAATATTCCACCTGGCTCTGGAGTTCCTGTTGCTGGCATAATACTTGAGTCTAGTCCGTCTACATCAAATGTAATATAAACATTTTTATTTTTAATTTGCCTCTTAAACTTTTTTAAATCCCATTTTTTTTTATCTTTTGCCCAATAAATGTTTAATCTTTTTTTATTTTTTTTTAAAATTGAAATTTCCTCTGATGAAATGTTTCTTATACCAAAAGATACAACTGATACATTTTTATAATCTATACATCTTTTTATTGCAGACGCATGAGAAAATTTTTCTCCTGCATAGCTTTCTCTTAGATCAGCATGCGCATCAAAGTGCAAAAGGGTAATTTTTCCATATTTTTTTACAAAAGGTCTTATGCATCCTGATGTAATTGAATGTTCACCACCCAAGGTTATTGGAAAAAGTTTATTATCTAAAATTTTTTTATTTATCTCTGCTATTTGACTTACTGCATTATTAATATTTTTTTCAATTTTAAAAGGTTTAAGTGTTTTTATTCCAATTTTTTTAAATGGCTCACATTTTAATTCTTCATCATATAGTTCGACTTGATGAGAAGCTTTGATGATTTCTTTTGGTCCATTTTTTGTTCCCCCACCATAACTTACGGTTTTTTCTAATCCAAAGGGTATTACAACTACTTTTTCCTTAAAATTAAATTTATTATCAATACCTAAGAAACCATTTTTGTTAGATAAATAATTCAATTTATTGACCAAAAATTTTAGAGAAATTCTTTCTCTCTCTATTTTTCCATTCTCCATTATGATAAGCATCACTAGCAATTAAAGGAAGTACACTTGTAGCTTCAGCAAAAACCATTTGTTCTTTACTAACATCTACTTTTCCCCATGAGCTAGCCTCTTTTAAAGTTGAGCTACTACAAGCCCCATCTCGAGAGTCAGCAACTGTAATTTGAACCGCATACTTATGCATATCAACATTTTTTCCTAATAGCTCAGCGCATATTACTGTATCTTGAATAAAGTTTTTTGGAACTCCTCCTCCAATCATAAACAATCCTGAGCCTTCAGATCTAATTTTAATTTCAGTCAATTCTCTAAACTCTCTTATAGAGTCTATAGTTATATGTTTTTTTGGATTTTTCTCTTGATGTATAACTAATCCAAATCCAGCACTTGAATCTGTAAAAGCTGGGCAAAATATTGGCACATTATTATCGTAAGCAACTTCGATTAAAGAGTTTTTTTTCTTTGCTTTTTTCTTCAAATACTTGCCCATTTCTCTAATGAATTCCCTAGAAGTATAACTTCTGGGTTCAAGACTATCGGCTATTTCACCTATTATTTTATCACACAATTGAAGTTCATCTTCGTCTATATAGGTATCATATATTCTATCTATATAATTGTTTCTAAGTTCCATATCATTTTGAAATTGCGAACCTTGATAATGTTTGAAGCCAAGCGCTTCAAAAAAATCCATATCAATTATAGATGCTCCAGTAGCAACTATTGCATCAACCATATTATATTTGACCATATCTCTATAAATATGCATACATCCAGCCGCTGAAGTAGATCCTGCCAGAGTTAAAAAAATAGTACATGATTTATCTTTTAACATTTCAGTATAAATTTTTGCTGCATTTGCGGTTTCTCTAGAAACAAATGACATTTTTTCCATTGATGAAATAATTTTCCTAGAATCAAAAGAAGTTATATCTATGTGCTCAACTGGTTTGCTTAAAAATTCTTTTTTACTATTATGACCTGGGTTCTTTTTGTCAGACATTATGCAACAAGAAACTGATTTTTAGTATCTTGACTATACAGTGACATTATTGGTTTATCTTCAACTTCATAAATCTCATCAGAAAAGAAACCATTAAACTGTGTTCTAAAAGTTAAACCATATGCACCTAATTGCCCTAATTCAATATAATCATTCTCTTTTATATTATTTGGTAGCAGAAAAGGTCCTTTCATATAATCCATGCTATCACATGTTGGGCCATAGAAATCATATGAAGTTAATTTTTTTGAAATAATTCTTCGATTAGTTATAAGCCGTGTTGGATAAACTATGTTTGGAACTCCAGCATCAAAAAGAGAACCATAAGTTCCGTCATTAATATAAAGTTTTTGTTTCTTTCTTAAATTTACTTTTACAATTGTTGAACCACTTTCTGCAACGATTGCCCTACCAGGCTCACAGATAATCTCTGGCATCTTTTTTAATTGAAGTTTTGCTAAACTATTTTTTATTTCTTCAAAATAATTTTCTAAAGATTGTGGAACCAAATCAGGATACACAGTTGGGAACCCACCTCCAACATTAATAAAATCAGGAATAATTTTGGTTTTTTTTATAATATTTCCAATTTCAGAAATACCTTTTGCATATGATATTGGGTGCATACATTGTGAGCCAACATGAAAACTTAAACCAACTTTTTTTGAATTAATTTTTGCTAGTCTTACTAGACCAATTGCCTCAGAAGTTAGAGCTCCAAATTTTTTTGATAGATCTATTTCTGCATGTTCATTAGAAACAGCAACTCTTACAAAAAGATTTAAATCTTTTGCATTATTTGTGCTTTCTAAAATTTTAATTAATTCCTCTTTAGTATCTAATGAGAAATCTTTTACTCCATACTTAAAATAGGCATCTTTAATATTTTCTCTACTTTTAACAGTATGCATATAACTACATTGAAGAGAAGGATCTATTTCATTGATTGTTTTAATTTCTTCAACAGAAGCAACGTCAAATTTTGTTATTCCACTCTGGATTATAATTTTTAAAACCTCTTTGTTTGGATTAGTTTTAACTGCATAAAGAATTTTTCCAGGGAATTTATTTTGAAAGAATTTTGAAGCAACTTGTATAGATTTTTTTCTTATACAATAAACTGGTTTATCAGGTTGTAGTTGACTAACTAATTCGTCAACTGATTTAAATTTTTTCATATCTTGCTCCCCAAAAAAAATTTAACAAAAAAAATTCACATATCAGATATGCAAATTATCAATAATCGACCATTTATGAGATATATGGAGCAATGTAAAGTTAAATCTACCCTTGAAATTAATTTTATCCACCCCATATAGAGCCCATTACTTATGGTCTTGGAAATGAAAAAAATTACTGATTTTAGCAATAAAAACTTGCTTCTTGTGGACGATGACAACCCCTTTAGAGAAAGATTGGCAAGAGCTATGGAAAAAAAAGGTTTCCAGGTATCACAAGCGGAGGGTGTAAAAAAAGGGATAGAAGCTGTTAAAGAATCATGCCCAGGCTTTGCTGTTATTGATCTCAGACTTGGAGATGGTAATGGACTAGAGGTTGTAAAAGAAATAAAAAAAATTGGACCAGAAAGTAGAGTTATAATGTTAACTGGTTATGGAAATATTCCAACTGCTGTAGCAGCAGTCAAAGATGGAGCAATAGATTATTTAGCAAAGCCAGCTGATGCTGATGATGTTGAAAAAGCACTTTTAGCTGATCCAAATAAAAAGGCATCACCTCCTGAAAACCCAATGTCTGCAGATAGAGTAAAATGGGAGCATATTCATAGAGTATTCGAATTATGTAACAGAAATGTTTCTGAAACAGCGAGAAGACTTAAAATGCATAGAAGAACTCTACAAAGAATTTTATCTAAAAGATCACCTAAATAAATTTTCTTATTTTCAAAAGTTTTTCAGCTGATAATACAAGTATTGAAATTTTTAAAATTTCAGCTAATACAAAATTTTTAATACCCCATATATATGCTACTTCCCAACCTGCCAAGTAAGCCAACCACGGCACTCCTGTTATATATATTGCAAATATAGCTAATGAAATTAATGAAAATTTTACAAAGATATTTTTATTTAAGTTTACAAAACCTGCGATAAAGACTGAAGCAATAAACCCAACCAAATAACCACCTGTTGGTCCTATCATGTAGCTTATTCCGATCCCCTTTTCAGGTGTACCAGCAAAAACTGGCAATCCTATTGCGCCCTCAAATAAATATGCAAAAATTGTTAATAGACCCAATTTCCACCCCAAAGTTATGCCTATTAAAACAACCACAAATGTCTGCATTGTCATCGGAACTGGATAAAATGGAACTTTTATTTTTGCTGAAATTGTTAAAAGTAATGTTCCAATTACAACTAATGCAATTTTCTTTAAAATGTTTGATGATTCTATTTTTTTTACCAATTCCATTTAATTATATTACAAGTTTTTGAATAATCTTACAAATACATCTTAATAAATTCTATCATCTTAAAATATATAGTATAATGAGTATAAACTAACTTTTTATGTCAAAAATTAAAAAAACAGACCATTTCTATTTAATCGATGGATCAGGCTATATCTTCAGAGCTTATTATGCGCTGCCACCTCTAACAAGAAAAAGTGATGGTTTGCCGGTTGGTGCAGTCAGCGGATTCTGCAATATGTTGTTTAAATTATTAGAAGATGCCAAATCAGGAGATAATAAAGAAAGGCCAACACATTTTGCTGTCATTTTTGACTCAGCAAGAAAAAACTTTAGAAATGAAATTTACAGTGATTACAAGGCAAATAGATCAGATGCACCGGATGACTTAATTCCCCAATTTGATTATATAAGAAAATCTGTTTTAGCATTTAATTTACCTTCAATAGAACAGCTAAATTATGAAGCGGACGATTTAATAGCAACTTATGTTGAGCAGATTAATAAAATTGGAGCAAAGGTAACAATAGTTTCTTCCGACAAGGATCTTTTACAGCTTTATGGAAAAAATACGAGAATTTTTGATCCTATGAAAAATAAGTTTTTAGGACTTGAAGATATTAATAAAAAATTTGGAGTTAAACCGCACCAGATTATTGATGTACAATCACTAGCGGGAGATGCTAGTGATAATGTTCCAGGTGTTCCAGGAATTGGTATAAAAACTGCATCTGAATTAATAAACAATTTTGGAAATCTTGAAGAACTTTTAAAAAATGCTCATACAATTCAACAAAATAAAAGACGAGAAACTCTGATAGAAAACAAAGAGAAAGCAATAATCAGCAAAAAACTTGTAACTTTAAAAAAGGATGTTCCAGTTAAAGATAGTTTAAGTGATTTTATTTTAAAGGATGTTGATAAGGACAAGCTCTATTCTTTTTTAAGGGAGATGGAGTTTAATAGACTTTTAAGTTCAGTTATTTCAACTTATGGTGAAAATGGTTTTAAAGAAAAAGAAAGAGGAAAAACAAAAACTACATCTGAGAATGACAAAATATCTAGAGACAACTATTTTTTATTTAAAAATGAAAATGAGATTGAAAATTGGTTAAAAGAGGCAGATGAAATAGGTGAATTTGCAATTGATACAGAAACTAGCTCTTTAGATGCACATCAAGCTGATTTAGTAGGAATTTCTTTGTGCAGCAAACCTGGACATTCAGGATATATTCCACTAGCTCACAAATCTGTAAAAAATTTGAGTTCATCTAAAGTTTTAGAAATACTAAAACCTTATTTAGAGGACAATAGTATTAAAAAAATTGGCCAGAATATAAAATTTGATTATATAATTTTCTACAAAAGAGGAATTGGAATAAATTCATTAGAAGACACAATGTTAATGTCATATGTTCTAGATGCTGGAAGAAATAGACACAATCTAGATATTCTTGCTGAAATTCATCTACAGCACAAAAATATATCCTATAAAGATGTTGTAGGAACTGGAAAAAAACAATTAAATTTTAGTGAAGTAGATATAAAACTTGCAAAAGATTATGCAGCAGAAGACGCAGATATTACTTTAAGATTATATAAACTTTTTCATGAAAATTTAAAATCAGAAAAATTATTACAAATCTATGAAAATTTTGAAAAGCCACTTGTGAAAATTTTAGCTCAAATGGAAATCTATGGAGTTAAAATAGATAATATTTTCTTATCGAAGCTTTCAAATAAATTTAGCAAAAAAATTAATCAATTAGAAAAAGATATTTTTAAAATAACCAAGACTAAGTTCAACATTGGTTCTACAAAGCAACTTGGTGAAATATTATATAACCAACTTAAAATCGCTTCACTTAAAAAGACCAAAAAAGGGAGTTTTGCTACTAGCGCTTCAGTCTTAGAGGATCTAGCTTTTAAGGGACATAAGCTTCCAAAGTTAGTTTTAGACTGGAGACAACTTACTAAACTAAAAAATACCTACTCTGATTCCTTGCAAGAGCATCTTAATCCTAGAACAAAAAGAGTTCATACTTCTTTTTTATTAGCGGCTACAACTACAGGAAGGTTAGCATCTAGTGACCCAAATTTACAAAATATTCCTATTAAAACTGAAGATGGCAAAGAGATTAGAAAATCTTTTATTGCTGAAAAAGGATTTTCTTTAATTTCAGCTGATTATAATCAAATTGAAATGAGGATTTTGGCTGAGATTGCTGATGTAAAAGAGTTAAAAAAAGCATTTCTAAATAATGAGGATATTCACTCAATCACAGCAAGTCAGGTATTCAATAAAAAATATAAAGAAATTGATAGCGACATGAGAAGAAAAGCTAAAGCTATAAATTTTGGAATAATTTATGGTATTTCTCAGTATGGTCTAGCAAAACAAATTAGTGTTTCAAATAATGAAGCTGAGGATTTTTTAAATTCTTACTTTGTAAAATTTCCAGAAATTAAGGACTATATGAATGAAACAATTAAATTTTGTAGGAAAAGTGGTTATGTAAATAATATTTTTGGTAGAAGAACTCATCTAAGCGGGATAAATGACAAAAATTATAATGTAAGGAATTTTCAAGAAAGAGCAGCAATTAATGCTCCAATTCAAGGTTCAGCAGCAGAAATAATGCGATTGGCAATGATAAGGTTAAACTCTAAATTTTCAGAGTATAAAAGTGATACTATAAAAATTTTACTTCAAATTCATGATGAATTAATCTTTGAAGTAAAATCATCAAAATCAAAAGAAATTTCAAAAACAATTAGAGAAGTTATGAACAGTGTTGGTTCGAGTGAGTATCATAAGTTTACTGTCCCACTTTTGATAGATTTGAATTTAGGAGAAAATTGGGGCTTGTTGCACTAATTAAGTTATATTGCCCTAATTAGAACAATTTAGTATTTTTATATTTTAATTTATGAAACAGACAATTGCATTGGTCGATGATGATAGAAATATTTTAACAAGTATAAGTATTGCACTTGAGAGAGAAGGATTTAATGTTCAAACTTATTTAGACGGTGAAAGTGCATATATAGGCATTACCAGAACCCCCCCTAATTTAGCAGTAATTGATGTTAAGATGCCTAAAATGGATGGTGAGGAGCTTCTTAGAAAACTTCGAAAAAAGACTTCATTGCCAGTTATTTTATTGACATCTAAAGATGAAGAGGTTGATGAGCTTCTAGGTTTAAAATTGGGTGCTGATGATTTCATTAAAAAATCTGGTGGTTTTTCAATTAAAGTCTTGATTGAAAGAATTAGGGTGCAACTTAGAAAAAAAGAAACAGCAAATATTGATGAAAATAAGAATATAATTTCTCATGGAAAATTGAGACTAGATCCTTCTCAGTTAGAATGTGAATGGAATGGTAAGCAACTTCCTGATAAATTGACAACAACTGAATTTTTGATTGTAAAAGAATTAGCTAAAAGACCTGGTATAATAAAAGAAAGGTCACAATTAATGGACATAGCTTATAGAGAAGATACAG
>CACDSN010000012.1 GCA_902555465.1 uncultured Pelagibacteraceae bacterium | reverse complement strand
ATGTTGAAGATATAATTGATAACGAATTTGTTTTAGATATATCTTTGGGAATTTGTTTATTTATAGTTGTTATTTTTATTATTCTATTAATAAATAAAGGAATCAGCAAAGTAGTCACTTATACAGGTATAGGTAGTTTAGATAAAATATTTGGTTTTTTTTTTTGGTTTTATCAGAGGTTATGTAATTTCTGTATGTATTTTTGCAACCATAGATATAATTTATAATTCAGATAAGTGGCCAATTGACTTGGATAATTCCTTAAGCTTTCATTTAGTTGAAAAAGGAAGTAACTATCTTATAAAAGAATTTCCAGACAAAAAAGAATATGAAGATGCTAAAGAAAAAGTTCAAGAACTATAACCCAAAACTGAAAGAAGAGTGTGGAGTATTTGGAATAAGTAATTTTGAAGATGCTTCTGCATTAACAGCTCTAGGTCTTCATGCATTACAACACAGAGGTCAAGAAGGTTGTGGGATTGTATCTTTTGATGGAAACAATTACTACTCAGAAAAAAAATTCGGTTTAGTTGGTGATAATTTTAATAATGAAAAAGTATTAAAGAGTTTACCGGGAAATTTTGCAATTGGCCATAATAGATACAGCACAACTGGTGGAACAACATTAAGAAATATCCAACCTTTTTTTGCAGATACACATGCAGGAGGCATTGGAGTTGCTCATAATGGAAACCTTACAAATGCTTTAACATTAAGACAAAAACTCGTTAAAGGTGGTGCAATTTTTTACTCTACATCTGATACTGAGGTAATTATTCAATTAATTGCCAAATCAAAAAGATCTACAACAGTAGAAAAAATAACTGATGCAATTTTTCAAATTCAAGGTGGTTATGCACTCGTAATGCTTGCCCAAAATAAACTTATAGGAGTAAGAGATCCTTTGGGAATAAGACCTCTTATTATAGGAAAGTTAAAAAATTCTTATGTATTATCATCTGAAACATGTGCTTTAGATATAATTGGTGCTAAATTTTTAAGAGAAGTTGAAAATGGAGAGATAGTAGTAATAGAAAATGATCAACTTCAAAGTATAAAACCTTTTCCTGATAAAAAATCTAGACCTTGTGTTTTTGAATATATTTATTTTTCAAGACCTGACAGTATTTTAAATGGAAAAACTACTTATGAGTTTAGAAAAAAATTTGGGGAACAATTAGCAAATGAGGATAATATTAAAGCTGATCTTGTAGTTCCAGTTCCAGACTCAGGAAATGCTGCTGCTCTCGGATATAGTCAAATAACTAAAATTAATTTTGATCTTGGCTTAATAAGAAATCATTATGTAGGTAGGACATTTATTGAACCTGCACAAAAAATTAGAAGTCTTGGGGTTAAATTAAAATTAAATGCAAATAAAAGCTCTATAAAAGATAAAAAAATAATATTAATTGATGACTCTCTTGTTAGAGGAACAACATCACATAAAATTGTTAAGATGCTTTACGACGCCGGTGCAAAAGAAATACATGTAAGAATTGCAAGTCCAGAAATTAAATTCCCTGATTTTTATGGAGTTGATATGCCAACAAAAGATGAATTGTTAGCTGCAAATAAAACAGTTGATGAAATTCGAGATTATATAGGGGCAGACTCTTTAAAATTTTTATCAATAGATGGTTTATATAAAGCTATGGGCTATGAAAAAAGAAATGATACATATCCTCAATTAACTGATCATTATTTTACAGGTGATTATCCAGTTGAAATTATCGATGAACTAGGAGAAAATAAAATAACTCAACTATCATTATTAAGCACAGGATCAAATAATTAGTATGAAAAAAGTCAGTTTTACAGAAATGAAACATGGGACTAAGGAAGATTATTTATTTCTGGACAAACATGAAAAGGCATATGCTGCTGGAACAGCTGATAGAATACTAAAATTTATTTCAGGACTTAATGAGACGCTCGAAGGTTATCAAATTTCACGACTAGAGCACTCACTTCAAAGTGCAACCAAAGCATTTAAAAATGGAGAAAATGAAGAAATGATTGTTGCTGCACTTCTTCATGACATAGGTGACGAGTTAGCACCAATGAATCATTCTGAGTACGCGGCGGCTGTTTTAAGACCTTATGTAAGTGAAAAAACATATTGGATAGTTAAAATGCATGGATTATTTCAAACATATTATTACGCTCATCATCTCGGAGGGGATAAGCATCAAAGAGAAAAATATAAAGATCATAAATATTACCAAGCAACAATAGATTTTTGTGAAAACTACGACCAAGATTGTTTTGATCCAAATTATAAATCTTTACCATTAGACCACTTTGCTCCAATGGTAAAACGAGTTTTTTCTAGAACACCTTTTAGTATCTAAGCTTTATCTCCATAGTCAGTCATATGTTTTGGAATTCTTTTATTTGTTCCGTACATAAAATGATTAGACATATTCTCTCTATATTTGCTTGCAGGAACTTTTAGCCCAACTGCTTCTGCTGTTTCTCTTATTAGCATTGGATTTGCCCCACAACAAACACCTATATAATTAATACCAAGTTCGTAAGCTTCTTTTGCAAATTTTCCAATTTCATATCTATTGCAAAACATTGGGTCTAATGCTGTAGGAAAAGTTCTTCCATGTGGTGCATCACAATTACATCCGTTATTGTCTGGTAGATTAAAGAACGTTGGACTTTCTTTTGTTGTTCTATACGGAATAGGGAGAGCTCCAACATGACATTTAACGGTTTTTCTAATTTCCTTTAAATATGGAAACATTGTGTTAGGACCTCTGAAACAGTTCATGCCAACAACATCTGCACCTCTTTGTTCTAATTCTTTGCAAGTATCAATAACTGATTTTCCATCTCTCATAATATTTTCGCCCATTGGGGAAATAGTAAGAACAGTTTGCAAACCAGATCTTTTCATTACTTCCAATGCTTTAAATGCCTCTTCTGCATAGTAGAATGTTTCGCCAACTAAAAAATCGGCTCCTTCATCGACTGCCCATCCTATCATTTCATCAAACATTTTTTCTACTTCAAGCTGTGATTGTTTGTCTCCATCTTTCCAGATATTTGAATTAGAAATGTTACCAGCCATTAAATTTGGCTTAATGCCTTTTGGTGTATTAAGTGCAACTTTCTTTGCTATTTTCAAAGCAGCTCTGTTTAAAGGCTCGAGCAATTCTTCTTTTCCAATTACTCTCATTTTTTCTCTATGACCATTGTAAGTAAAAGCTTCCACAATGTCAGAGCCGGCATGTTGAAATTCTTTGTGTAAATTTTCTAAAACCTCTGGATGGTCTAGAGAAACCATAGGAACAAATTCGCCTGAAGCCATGTATCCCCTTCTCTCAATTTCAAATAAAAATCCTTCAGCACATATTACTGGACCTTTATCTAATCTATCTTTTAAACTTTCATTCGACATATTCTTCTCCTTTAATATTTAGGAGAAGAAGCCCATAAATTAAATGAGGGCAAATAAGCATGAAACCCCTTCTCCTTTTTAGTGCTTTAGCATTATGCAGGGTGCACAATATGGCTCAAATAACCCGGTTTCTTTTTATTTTGGTAAAAAAAAACCACCTACTAACGCGGTGGTTGATGGCATCGCTTTAGCAGGTTTTATATAGCGCCTGCAATTTGATATAAATCAGCGCTTGTTATTACATTATCACACTATTAAATATATTCAACAATTTTTTTTTTATGGAAAATCAATTAAAAAATGAACAAAGCCCTTATTTAAAACAACACAAAGACAATCCTGTCTATTGGTTAGCCTGGAATAAAGAAAGCTTAAAAAAAGCTAAAGAAGAAAAAAAACCAATATTTTTAAGCGTTGGCTATGCCAGTTGCCATTGGTGTCACGTAATGGCCCATGAAAGCTTTGAAAATAATGAAACAGCAAAAATAATGAATGAAAAATTTGTTAATATTAAAGTTGATCGAGAAGAAAGGCCTGATCTTGATTTTATATTTCAAAAAAGTTTATCAATATTAACTGGAGCTCAAGGTGGATGGCCATTATCAATGTTTTTAGATGAAAATGCTGTTCCTTTTACAGGAGGTACTTATTTTCCACCACGAGAACTCCAAGGTAGACCTAGTTTTAATAGTGTTTTAGAAAATGTTTCAAAAGTATATCAAGAAAATAGAGATAAAATTCTAAATCAAGCTGATCAGATGAAAATGATTTTTAGAGAACTTAATAAAAAAAATGCTGTTCTTAAACAAGATTTAGAGCCCTACGTTGAAAAAATTATTAATTATACAGATGAAATAAATGGAGGCTTTAAAGGTGCTCCTAAATTTCCACAATTTTATATTTTTGATACAATTTTACATTTTTACAACAAAACAAAAAATAAAAAGTATTTAGATGTTGTAGAAAAATTATTACTAAATTTATCATCAAAAGGTATTTACGATCATTTAGAGGGAGGAATTTCAAGGTATACAGTTGATGAAAAATGGATCGTGCCTCACTTTGAAAAAATGCTTTATGACAATATTCAATATGTAAATTTGCTTAATAATTATCTTAGCAATAAAGAAAATAATTATTTAAAACAGAAACTAATACAAACTATTAATTTTATAAATTCTGAATTTATAGTAAAAAATAATTTACTTGGTTCAGCTTATGATGCAGATAGTGATGGGGTTGAGGGAAAATACTATGTTTGGAAATACCAAGAATTAAAAGATATTTTAAAAAATGATTTAGAGATCTTTAAAAAAAAATACCAAATATCTGAACAAGGAAATTTTGAAGGATCAAATATTTTAGTTGAAAATTTCGATTCAAATGTAAGTGCAGATAAAAAAATTACAGAAATAGAAAAAAAACTTTTAGAAATCAGAAAAAAAAGAATTAAACCTTTTTTTGATGATAAATCTCAAACTGATTTGAATTCATTCTGGGTATATACAAATCTATATTCCTCAATAATTCTGGATGATAAAGCTTTGTTTGATAAATCAATTAAAAATTTTGAAAATCTTAACCAAATTTATCAAAATAAATTATTTCATTGTTATAATGATAACAAACAAATTGATGTTTTTTTAGAAGATTATGTTTATTTTTCTTTACTTTTACTGAGTAATTATGAGTTTACAAAAAAACAATCATCATTAGAAAAATGTATTAATTTAATGAATGAAGCCTGGGGTAACTTTTTTAATTCTAATGAGGGCATTTTACAAAAAAATAAAACTCAATCAAATGATCTGTTTGTAGAACCCATTGATCTAAACGATAATAATATACCAAATGGAAATAGTGTTTATTTATTAATTTCCAATAAGTTAAACAATATTGTTCCTGAGACTAAATGGAAGGAAAGAATAGATATATTGTCTAAATCTTTTCACTCACACATAAACTCAAATTTCGCTCAAATGTTTAGCTATATTAAAATTTTAGACATATGTGAGGATAACATTACCATCACAATTAATTCAAAAAATACTGATACAATCAAGAAAATAAGAGAACTGGTGGTCAAAAAATTTATGGATAAAGCTTCAATTATATATAAGGAGGATAGTAGTGAGGATTATTTTATTTTTTGTAAAAAACAAACATGTTCACCTAAATTAAAAAATTTAGAAGAATTAGAAAATTATTTTAAAAATTTATGATAACAAAAGAAAGTTTTATAAATTATTTTAGATCTGGTATTAAAGAAACTAATGATTGTGGGATAGGTATTGAACATGAAAAATTTGTTTTTTTGGAAAATAAAAGAGCAGATTATCAATCAATATTAAATTTATTTGAAAAACTCTATGAATTTGGCTGGGAGCCTGTAAAGGAAGGCAAAAATATAATAGCTCTTAAAAAAGGAAATAAGAATATAACTTTAGAACCAGGTAATCAGATAGAGCTATCTGGGGAAAAATTAAAAAGTATTCATCAAACTTGTGGTGAGTCTCAAGAATATATATTTGAATTAAATCAATCATTAAAAAAATTAAATTTAAATTTAATTAGTTCTGGCTTTGATCCAATATCCAGAATTGAAGAAGTTCCATCTAATCCAAAGAATAGATATGAACTAATGACCAAAATTATGCCGCTTTTTGGAAAATTAAGTTTAGACATGATGTATAGAACGTGTGGAACTCAAATAAATATAGATTACACATCTGAGAAAGATTTTTGTAAAAAATTTTATATAGTTAATAGGTTGGTTCCAATAACAATTGCACTATTTGCAAATTCAGGAATTGTTGAAAAAAATAAAAGTGGTTATTTATCTTATAGATCTTACGCTTGGCAAAATACTTATAGAGGTGGATTACCAAAAATATTTTTAGAGAATATGGATTTTGAAAAGTATGCAGACTTTAGTTTAAACTATCCTATGCTCTTCGTAAAAAGAAATGACAAATATATAGATGCAAAAAATAAAACATTCCAAAATTTTATAGATGGTGATATTGAAAAAGTTTCTCCTTATGAAGAAGATGTTGCAGACCATTTAAGCACAATCTTTACAGAAAATAGATTAAAAAAATATATTGAGATTCGTTCAATGGATGCTTGTGGATGGGATTGTTTGTGTGCTGGTCCTGCATTTTTTATTGGGTTGTTGTATGGAAACCTTGATGAAGTATTTGATGTTGTAAAAAGATGGAATATAGATGAGATAATATCTGCTTATAAGGACTCACCAAAAAAAGGTTTAAAAACAATTTTAGGAAAAAAATCAATTTTAGATTGGTCCAAAGATTTATTTGAAATATCAAAAAAAGGATTGGAAAATAGAAATGAATTAAATAGTAAAAAACAAAATGAAGTTAAATTCTTAGATCATATTAAAAATATTATTGAAACTAGTAGCACTAATGCAGAGGCAATCATGGCTCAATATCAAAAAGATAAAAATTTTTTCAATATTAATGAAAAATAAAATATTAGCTATCCAAGGGGATAATTTAAAAAAAATTAATTACAAAAACGATACAACAATCTTTTTAGCGCTCGAAGCGCAAAAACAAGGATCTAAAATTTTCTATTATGAACCAAAAAATATATTTATTATAAATAATCAAATTTATGCACATGGAAACTTTATAAAACTTTATGATCAAAAAAAATTTTATAAATTACTTAGTAAAAAAAAAATAAATTTAGAAAAATCTAGTTATTTACTTGTAAGACAGGACCCTCCTTTCAATATAAATTATGTAACCACTACCTATTTTTTAGATAGGTTAAAAGGTGTTAAAATCATAAATAATCCTACATCAATTAGAAACGTATCTGAAAAACTATATTCTTATGAATTTAAAAAATATATGCCTCCAACAATCTTTACATCAAGAAATTCGGATATAATTAGTTTTATAAAAAAAAATAAATTGTCAGTTTTGAAACCAATCAATGGCCATGGTGGCAATAATATAAAACTTTTAAAAGGCAGGATTAATAAAACCTTTTTAAATAAATATTTAAAAAAACATGGCTATGTTATGTGTCAAAAGTTTTTAACTGGAATTGTAAATGGAGATAAAAGAGTGTTTATAATAAATGGTAAAGTAGTAGGATCTTTTTCTAGAATACCAAAAAAAGGCTCTTTTTTAAGTAATCTAAGCAAAGGTGGAACTGTTAGCTCTTCAAAACTCACAATAAAAGAAAAAAGGATTTCAAATTTAATTGCAAAAAAATTAAAAAAAGATGGAATTTATTTTGCTGGAATAGACTTTATATCAGAAAAGCTGAATGGTGATATAAATGTTACTTCTCCAACTGGATTAAAAAATTATTTTGATTTAACTGGTATAAATCTAGCAAAAACTTTTTGGAAAGAAATAAAATCATGAATAATTTTACAAACCAACAAAAAGGTTCATTAATGGCGTTTGTAGCTGTGATTTTTATTACACCTGACTCTCTTTTTATAAGACTTTCAAATCTAGAAACTTGGGGCTTAGTTTTTTATAGAGGTGCGATACCCTTTGTTGTTGTGCTATTTGGAATGTTAATTATTTATAGATTAAGTTTTTTTAAGTTACTTTTAGGTAATTCTGTCTATGGCGCTGCTTATATTGTTACTTTTTCTCTAACTAATATAACTTTTGTATTGTCTATTCAAAATACAAATGTCGCAAATACATTGGTAATGATTGCATTAGCGCCAATGCTTTCTGCAATTTTTGGAACTATTTTTTTAAAAGAGAAGCCAGACAGAAATACTTTAATTGCAATTTTTATAACATTTATAAGTGTTCTTTATATTTTTTATGACTCATTAAAACTTGGGAATATATTTGGAGATGTTTTAGGGTTTATTACTGCCGCGGGTCTCGCTGCTGGTGCTACTATCATTAGAGCAGGTAAAAAAGTAAGTTTAGTACCATCTGCAGTAATTGGTAAATTGGTGGTTGCTGTTGTAGCATTATTCTTCATTGATAGTTTTGAATTAAAGAATAACGATATTTATATTATCCCAGCTATGTGTATACTTTGTGTTGCTATCCCATTTGTCTTAGTAACTATTGCTCCAAGATATATTACTGGTGCAGAAGTAAACTTATTTTTTTTATTAGAGACTGTATTTGGTCCAATTTGGGTATGGCTAGTTATCAAAGAGCAACCTTCCCTAGAAACTATACAAGGTGGTTTAGTTATCATTTTAACAATTGCAATTCATTCCTTATTAGCCATTAAAAAAACACAATTAAAATCTACTTAGCCTCGAAATAACTATTATGCAAAAAGAAGTAAAAAAATCTTGGGCTTTATTTTTAGGTATAGGAACTATGATGATTGCTCATGGTCTTCAAATGCAAATAATGGGAATTAGATCTGTGTTAGAAGATTTTAGTGTACTCACTACAGGTGTATTTATGTCAGGATATTATGTGGGATACTTCATTGGATCTAAAACAACACCAAATTTAGTTCAAAAGGTTGGTCATATAAGAGTCTTTGCTGCTTTTGCATCTTTAGCATCATTGAGTGCATTAGTTGCAGTTGCGTATGTTAATCCATTAATGTGGACGATTAGTAGATTTATCACTGGAATAAGTTTAGTTAGTTGCTATGTAGTTTCTGAAAGTTGGCTAAATGATAGAGCAAATAACAAAAATAGAGGTCAGCTATTATCTGCTTACATGATAGTTCTTTATTTTGGTTTAGCTTTAGGAATGTTGTTATTGAATGTAAGTGAGCCAGAAGCATATGAACCATTTATTTTAGTTTCAGTTTTATTATCTTTAGCATTAGTACCTATACTTTTAACAAAAAGACCAGCTCCCAAATTTAAAAAAATTGGAACAATTAGTGTCAAAGAATTATACGAAATTTCACCTTTGGGTTCTGTAAGTTCTTTTGCGACTGGAATGATTCATGCTGCATTTTTTTCCCTAATATCAGTTTATGCAACAAAAGCAGGATTTACACTTCTAGAAACATCAATTCTTTTATTTATAGCTACTATTTCTGGAGTTGTTGGACAAGGTCCGATTGGATACTTTTCTGATTTGTATGATAGAAGAAAGGTTATTGTAATAACTACACTTGGTGGGTCTGTTTTGGCATTTCTTTCAATTTTATCTTCGAGCGATCCTTTACAAAATACTTATTATATGAATGAATTTGCATTTAAAAAAATATTATTTTTTCTATTTGTTGGGGCCTATACTTCGTTATGCTTGCCTTTGTTCTCTCTCAACCTTGCTCATACAAATGATTTTGTGCCTAAAGAAAAATTTGTTGCAGCAGGCGGTGGGCTTCAATTAATTTTTGGAATAGGTGCGATAAGTGGTCCTATTATTTGTTCAATATTTATGGGGTGGTTTGGGTTAAATGGCTTTTTTATTTTTTTAATTTTAATACATACATTAATTGGAGTATTTGGAATACATAGAATGAGAGTAAGAAAATCAGTAGAAAATCCTGACTCAACGTTTACACCAATGCCTGCAACAATTACTCCTGCAGGGTTGGAATTAGATCCAGATACGCCAGAAACATTGGATAATAATCAGGTTCATCAAAACAATTCTTAGTTGAACTCAAAATAGTCATAGTCAAGAAAATTATTAAAAGCACCATTGAAAAAATTTAAATTCTTTGGTCAAATAAAATTTATAAAAAAAAGTTATGAGAAAAAGTAAAAAAATTAAAAACAAAAACGTTGAAAGCGTATCATTATTTTCGTCTAAAAGTTTTAGAAATGTTTTAAATAATTACAAAAAAAATAAAGAACAGAAGAAAATTAGGGAAATTAAACTAAAAAAACTTGCAGAGAACAATCAACTTTTAAAAGATAGAAAAGAATTAAGATCATGGGAAGAAAGATTAAGTAAAGAAAATACAAAAATAAAATTTAAAGAAGAGGAGCTTAAACTAAAAGAAAAAGAGTTAAAAATTCGTGAGGAACAGCTAAAAATTGAAAATAAAAGATTAGTAAAAAAAGATGAAGATTTGGGTCTAATCGATAAAGACTTAAGATTAAAAGAAAAAGAATTAAAAATTAAAGGCGAGGAACAATTTAGAAAAGATATTGACCTTAAAGCTCGTGAAGAAGAGCAAAATAAAAAGGAATTAAAAGAAAGAAGAAAAAAAGAAAAATTTTTAAAAGAAATAATGATCCAAGAAGAAGAACAAAAGAAGATTGAGTCTATGAAATTAAAAGAATGGGAAGAACAATTTGATCGAGAGCAAAAAATGAAAGAACGAAGAGAGATACTAAAAGATGAAAGATTAAAGCAAAGAGAATTAAGCCAATTGAATTCCGAAGAATCCGATCTGAGAAATGAATTAAGCTCAAAATTAGAAACTTTTGATGTAGATAAATCTTCTGAACATTAAAATTTGAACAAAGAAAATTCAGTTAAACTCTGGAAAATTATTCAGGAAGCTGGCGATTATTTGCTAGGACAATTACCTAATCATCCAAATCACCCTAAAGGGAGAAATCCATATGCTCACGTTGCAATTTGTATAAAAAGTAAATTTTCCGCAAGTTATAAAGATATACCTGATGAAAAATTTAATGAGGTTATAAAATATATTGAATTTTTAAAACAAAATCCAAGCTAGTTATTGTTTTAGAAAATAATCTTTTAAACCACCTTCTCTATATACATCTGCTGTACAACAATGAAGTCCTCCTCCGAATGCGTAAGCATCTCTAAGTTCTACAGAAACAACTTCCATTCCTAATTTATCCAATTGCTCAGCTTGATAAACTTCACTTTTTTCGACACATACTGTCTTAGGATCTAAAACCAAAACATTCATTGATAACCAAACAGATGAATAACATAGAGGTGGAGGAGAATTATGAGCTGGCTGAGCTGAGTCTATTATCTTCCATCCATTATCTTCAAATAACTTTCTTTGTTCTTTTGGTAACCTTCTTTGAGGATTGTTTATGATTAAACCTTCTTTAATTGGAGTAAAAGTTGCATCAATATGAATAGGATAAGGGTCTCCTGGAAAATTAACAGCATGAACTCTATGATCTTTGTAGTGTCTTTTTATCCAATCAATACCTTTTAAATTTGTAGTAAATCCATGTTGTACAACCAAATCTTTTCCAAATCTTAGAATGTCAGCTGCATCAAACAATGGTTCTTCTTCTGTTGTTACAAAAAACTTTTTTTCTGTCCATTCTAATCTTTTTTGAACTCCAATTTTGTCTGACAGATAATCTTTTCTGTAATCAGCATCAGTTAGTCTTGGTTTTGGAGCAGATTCATGCCTCATGTTAGGGTCTTCATTGTAATATTTTTTTAATAAAGGCCGATAACAAAGGTATTCAAACCATCTACATCTATAACTCATTGTAGCTTCTAAAATTTCATTTCCTACCGTCAAAAGAACATCTCTTGGAGGCATGCAGCCAAACATTGTTTCTGCTTTCCAATCCGGGGTTGAGGTTGGTTGGTTAAAATCAATTGGTGTTGGTCGATCAACTCTTATTCCACGTTTTTCTAACATGGATGAAAAATTATCTAAAAGTTCATTTGCTTTATCAACAGTATCTTTAGTTCTTGGACCATAATGACCTCTCATATCAGAGTCTTCTGGGACTTTTGCATCTAATGCTGGTTCTGGTGCGGGAATACATGTTCCATCCGCTCTTCCAACAATTACATGTTTTAAAGGATCCCACTCATTCCAACTATTTACTTTTATTTTTTCAGTCATTTAATTTTTAATGATATTGTTTTCAGGTCCAAAAGGAAATTTACTAATATTTTCTGCACTTTTTTCAGTAATTATTAAAATATCATGCTCTCTATATCCTCCTGCTCCTGGTTTACCTTCTGGTATCATTATCATTGGTTCCATTGATATAACCATGTTTTTCTCAAGCACAGTATCAATATCTTCTCGGAGCTCCAAACCCGCTTCTCTTCCATAAAAATGAGATAGCATTCCAAATGAGTGACCATAACCAAAAGTTCTGTATTGAAGGTATCCAAGTTGAGCAAATAAATCGTTTAATTCCTCACAAATTTCTGAGCATTTAATACCAGGTTTTATTAATTCTAAACCTCTCTTGTGGACTTTTACGTTCGCCTCCCAAGCTTTAAGGGAGTCATCATCTACTTCATCAACAAATAATGTTCTTTCCAAAGCAGTATAGTAACCTGATATCATCGGAAAAGTATTTAATGACAATATATCTCCTTTTTTCAAGGCTCTATTTGTTTTAGGATTATGTGCGCCATCTGTATTAATTCCTGATTGAAACCATACCCATGTATCCATGTATTCTGCATTTGGATATGAATTTGCAATCTCTCTTTCCATTCTATCTCTTCCAGCAATAGCTATTTCAATTTCTGTTTGTCCTGGTTTTATATGTTTTATAATTTCCTCTGCCCCTAAATCTGCAATTCTTGCTCCATTTTTAATAATTTCTATTTCTTCATCAGATTTAATCATTCTTAATTTCATAAGATGATCCGCAATATTTTTAAAAACTGAATTATAAAAAATAGAATTTAATTTTTCTTTTATATCTAAAGTTACATGATCATTTTCAATACCTATAGTTTTTGGAGGGTCATCTCTACCTATAATTGATACAATTGCTCTTAAAAAATTATCTCTTTTCCAATCAGTATAAATCACATTATCACAATGTGATCGCCTCCAAGGTTGACTTGCGTCGATATTTGCGGAAATTGTTACAATTTTTTTTTGTGTAACTAAGCATCCATAAGATCTACCAAATGAACAATAAATAAAACCAGTGTAATATGCTACATTATGCATTGATGTTAAGATTGCCATGTCCATACCTTGTTCAGACATTGTATTTCTAAGTTTTTTTAATCTATTTTGATATTCTTTTTCTGTGAATGGTAGCTTTACCTTTTCACCATTTTTTAATTCTAAAAAATCTGGTCTTTCCATAAAAATTTAATTTAGTCCAATAAATCTTCTATTGGTTCTAATTATTAAACTATAATAAATAATTGAAAGAAATATAAAAAATCCACCAATAATTGTACTTTGTGAAGGAATTTCATTAATACCTAATAGAGGAACCCATACCCAAAAAATACCACCTATTACTTCTGTTAAAGACAAAAGAGTTAGTTCAGCAGCAGGTATATGTTTTGATCCAATTGAGTATAAAATTAAACCTAGGCAAACTAAGGTTCCATGTGTTGCAAATAAAGCATGATTTTTACCAGTTGATAAAAAATTTAAGTCGTTAAAGATAATCATTGCTCCTGAAAAAAAACAACAAAATAAACCAGCTATAGCTACTGTTGTAAATTTTGGCGTTTCTTTTTTCCATCTTAAAGTTGTTGAAAAAACTGCAAATCCAATAGAAGAAAGAAGTCCAAAAATTAAACCGACTACGGTGTTCTGACCAGTATTATCAATGGCCATTATTAATATTCCAACTGCAGCAATCGATATCGCAACCCATACATTTATTGATATTTCTTCTTTTAGAAACATAAAGCCAAGTAATGCAGTAATAAAAGGCATGGCAGCAAGACAAAGTAAAGTTACAGCGGCTGATGTATTTGTAATGGAATAAATAAATGAAATCATTGCAATTCCAAGTCCAACACCACCTATTAAACCTGAAATACCAACTTTTTTATAGTTATAAAAAAAATCTTTACCCTCTTCTAGGTACAAAAATAAATTCAAAATTAAAAAAATTACAATTCCTCTTGTAAATAAATATTGCCAAGGAACTTGTTGGGCTTCATCAATATGTCTAACAACGTACGGACCAAAAGACCAGAAAAGACCGGCAATTAAAACTACAGGAATAGCAACTTTTGCATCTTTTATATCAAGCATAACAATTTCTATTATTTATTAATTTTTTTAACAACAAAATTAATTTTAAAATTATAAGAAATTAATACCAAAAGTTGTATAGCAATCTATTAAAGCTCCTTTTTTAAACCTAACTTGACCACTATTAAATTGTCCCCAAGCGTTGGATTTGGATAACGGTTTTAATCTAAAAGATTCTTGACCTTTTAAGACTTCAAACTCCAAATTTCCCCTATTTGAAACTGTAATTTTTCCTTTAGCGAACCTTGTAAATTCTTTTTTCTTTTCAAATTTATTTTTTAATTTTGCTTTAATTGGAGAATTGCCTAAATATCCAATTGATCTAAATACGTAAGGCAAAACAAAAAATCTAAAGCAAGCCGCAGTTGAAACTGGATTTCCTGGTAGTCCAAAAAAAGCTGTATTTGATTTTAATTTTGAGAATAATATTGGTTTTCCAGGTCTAATTTTTACACCTTTAAAAAAACCCTTGCCCTTAAATTTATTTATGATTCGTGGAACATAATCATATTTTCCTGCGGAAACTGCACCAATAGTAATAATTATATCTGTTTTGCTTTTAATATTTTTATAAACTTCATTCAAAAACTTTTTTTCATCATTATCTCTTAAAATTGATTTTTCAATTATTTTTAATGGTAAAATTTTTGAAAAAGATTTTATATAACTTCCGTTTGAATTTCTAACTTTCCAATTTGTAATTTTTTCTTGATTTGAAATTTCATTTCCAGTGGCAAAAATTATAATATTTAATTTTTTCTTTACTTTAATATTCTTAATACCAAGAGTTTTTAAAATTAAAATATCTGATGGTTTTATTATATGACCTTTTTTAATAACTACTTGACCTCTTTTGTAATCACTACCAGCAAATCTAAAATTATTAAATTTATTAATTTTTTTATTTACAACTAAATAATTGGAATTTTTAATTCTAATTACTTTTGATTTTTCATAAGGAATTATTGTGTTAAAAGGTTTCTTTATAACTGCACCAGTCATAACCTCAATACATGTTCTTTTGGTAATTTTTTTAATTTTTGGATTATCGCCAGCAGCAACTGTTTTTAATATTTTTAATTTAATTTTGTTTGCGTTACTTGCATATTTAGTTTCAAATGAATTTATTGCAAAACCATCTAATGCAGTATTATCTGAATTTGGGTAATTAGATTTACTATAAATGTTTTCAGAGCAAATACGATATAACGAATCTCTAGAAAGTATTGTTTCAGACTTTGTTGAAAGATGAAATTTTTTTAATTTATTTATAGCCGTTTTATATGAAATCATTTTTTATTATACATTTTCTCAGCTAATTCTAAATCTTCTTTTGTATTAATATTTAAAAATTCATTTTCTTTTTTTATATCTTTTTCTATATAGCTACAGCCAATTTTATCTGCCCATAAATCAACTTTTCTAAAATTATTGTTTAAATCTTGCTCTAAAACTTTTTCTAGACTTGTTGACCAAGTACCAAAAATATTATGTCTTTGTTTTTTTTCTTTAATTAAAAATATTTTTTCTTTTTTTGAAGATGTTTTTTGTATCATCTTCTCAATTATTATTTCATCGAAGAAAGGGGTGTCACATGGGAAAGTTATTATCCAATTATATTTTTTATTTTGATTAGCATATTTCATTGCTGACAAAACTCCAACTAAAGGTCCTAGATATCCCTCTTTACAATCTTTAATAATTTTAATATTTGTATCGTCTAATATTAATTTACTATCATTTGATATAATTAAAATTTCTGAAAAATATTTATTTATTTTATTTATAACATGTTCAATTAATTTTGAGTTTGACAAGTTGGATAAAGACTTATTGCTTCCAAATCTTGACGATTTGCCGCCTGCTAAAATAACACCTAAAATATTGTGCTCTTTCATTAAAAGAAATATAAATCAAATAATTTTTTAATTAAAGTTTTATAAATGAATCTTGAAATTTTACAAATAGCAGCAGATACAAAAAACAATAAAGATATTAAAAATTTTACGCATAAATCAAAATATAAAAGTAAAATGTGTGGCGATGAAATTGAAATAAGCCTAATAGTCAAAGATCAAAAAATCTTAGATATGGGTTATCAATGCAAATCTTGTATTTACTGCCAAGCGTCTGCTAGTTTATTATCTAAATTATCAATAAATAAATCTTTGATTAAAGTTAATGAACTAATAGAATTTGTAAATATTTTTTTTAAAAACACTAATTTAAAATTTAATAAAGAATGGAAACCTTTTGAAAAACTTTTTGATAAGAAAAATATTTCAAGAAAAGAATGTATTCTATTACCTTTCAAAACTGTTACAAAAGCTTTAAAATTATAAAATGGAAAAAGATCATTTATTGAAATCAATTTTAGCAGGCCTTTTCTCGACTATTACTATTGGTGCTTTAACATATCTTACTTACAAAACACCATTTGGCTTATTTTTAATTGCATCATTTGGATCATCTATGGTTTTACTATATGGATATCCAGAAAGTCCGTTTGCTCAACCTAAAAATATTTTCTTTGGACATTTTTTAACCGCCTTTATAGGTATAATAGTTTTAAAATTTGTTCCTCTGCCTATATATATTATAATTCCTTTAGCTACAGGTTTGGGAGTTTGTTTTATGATTTTATTAAATGTTACTCACCCACCTGCAGGTGGAAATCCTATTATTGTTATTATTGGCGGTGTATCTTTTGAATATTTAATTAGTCCAATAATACTTGGTTCAATTATTGTTTTAGTATTTGGCGTAGTATTAAATAGATTTGTATTAAAAAAAAAATACCCTAAATAAAATGGATATTAAATATAACGTCTCAAAATTGAAAAATTCAAAATTAGAAGAGATAAAAGATTCTGTTTCTGTTGAAGAGCCTTTAGAGATGCGACTTAAATATAAAAAAAATAATAAATGGGAAGTAGAAAATATTTCAATTACAATGAGGACGCCTGGTAATGATGAAGATTTAATTAAAGGTTTTTTATTTAATGAGCGAATAATTAAAAATATTAATGATATTGAGTCTATAGAACATAAAGGGGAAGTTTCTGGTGACTATGATTTGCAAAATGTAATTGAAGCAACAATTGGCAATATCGATAATATAGAAATAGGAAAATTGAAAAGAAATTTTGTCACAAACTCTTCATGTGGGGTATGTGGAAAAACTTCACTAGATGCCATACAGGTAGTTAAAGAAAATAAACTAGATTTAACATTCCCACTAATTAATGAAAAAATTATATTACAGTCGCCTAAATTATTGATGAATAAACAATCCGAATTTTCAAAAACAGGAGGCATACACGCTAGTGCCTTAATTGATGTGAATGGAAATGTCATTGCAATCAAGGAGGATATTGGTCGACACAACGCATTGGACAAGCTTATTGGTCATTCGATTTCTAAAAAAATACTTAATCCAGAGAAACAATTCATTGCTTGCTCTGGAAGGTTGAATTTTGAATTAGTTCAGAAAGGTTTAATGGGCAATATTGGGGTTATGGCTGGTGTGGGTGCGCCCACGAGTCTCGCCATTGATCTTGCTAAACGTTTTGACATGACTCTGTTAGGTTTTGTAAAAGAGAGTAGCTTTAATATTTATAGTAATGAGAAAAGAATTATATTAAGTAGCTAAATTAAAATATGTCAAAAAATATAAGCAATCTATCTGGGAGAATTGGTCTAAAGAATAACCTTTTCCAAAAAATATCAGAAAGATCACTTAAATCGAAAAATGACAGTGGTATGAAGGAAATTGCTAATGAATATAAAATGGGCGTTTCCACAATACATGGGGCTGAAAGTTTTTATGAATTTTTAAGACCATCTCATAGGGAAAAAAAAGCATTTGTTTGTAATGGTAGTGCATGTATGTGTGCTGGCACACAAGAATCTTTAAAGGAAAAATTACAAGAAAAACTTGGTAAAGACAAAGTTGGAGAGATGTTTTGCTTAGGTCATTGTTATGAAAATCATGCATTTCATTATGATGGGGAGAATTATGCCGGAAAAGATATTAATCAAATAGATAAAATTATTAGTGGAAAAAATATAAAACAAGAAAAATATTTTTCTAAGAGTTTTGCAACAACAAGTTTTCTGATGGATGATAAATTATCAAATCTTGATCAATTTAAAGATAGTTTAAATAAATTCATCAAAACTGATAAAAAGGAAATTGTAAGCTCGCTATTATCATCAAATTTAACTGGAAGAGGTGGCGCTGGATTTCCAACTGGAATGAAATGGGATTTCTGTAGCAAAGCAAAGTCTGAAAAAAAATACGTAGTGTGTAATGCAGATGAAGGTGACTCAGGAGCCTTTTCCGACAGATATTTATTAGAAGATCAACCTTTAAAAGTTTTATTTGGGATGATTATCTGTGGTTATGTAATTGGAAGTGATGAGGGAGTACTTTACATCAGAGGCGAATATCCAAAATCAATTGAAGCAATTAATGGAAGTATTAATGCATTAAAACAAGCAGGATTATTAGGTGATAAAATTTTAGGCACTAATTTTTCTTTTGATTTAAATATATGTATAGGCCAGGGAGCTTATATATGTGGTGAAGAGACTGCATTAATAGCTTCAATAGAAGGAAGAAGAGCTGAAGTAGATGTTAGACCACCGTTTCCTGTAACAGAAGGGTTATATAAAAAACCAACAGTAGTAAATAATGTAGAAACTTTAGCAGCAGCTACTGGAATATTATTAAATGGTGCTGAAAAATTTTCATCAATAGGAAACAAAAAATCTGCAGGAACTAAACTTGTATGTCTAGATAGTTTTTTTAATAAACCAGGTGTATATGAAATAGATATGGGAACTCCAATGAAAAAAATATTTGAAGAATTTGGTGGAGGATTAAAAGAAGAAGTAAAAGCATTTCAAATTGGTGGACCTTTAGGAGGAGTTGTTCCAGTAAAAGAAATTGAAAAATTAAATTTAGATTTTCAAGAATTTACAGCTGCAGGCTTTATGTTAGGACATGCTAGTGTTGTTAGTATACCGAAAAATTTTAGCATGGCTGAATATATTCATCATTTATTTGAATTTTCAGCTGAAGAATCATGTGGCAAATGTTTCCCAGGTAGACTCGGATCTTACAGAGGAAAGGAAATGTTCGATCAATTAAAAAAAGGAACATCAAAAATTCCATTAAAATTACTAAATGAACTGTTAATCACTATGAAAAAAGGTTGTTTATGCGCACTTTGTGGAGCTATACCAACGCCTATAATGAACATCTTAAAATATTTTGGTGATGAAATGAAAAATGATATACTTAAAGACAATTAATGAGCTCTGAAAAAAGAAAAATTGCATATATAGATGGAAAACCTTATGAAATAGGTCCAAACCATACTTCTATTTTAAAATTTGTAAAAAGTTACCTTGGAGAGAAAAAAGTACCTACACTATGTGATGATCCGAATTTAGCGCCTTACGGTGCATGTAGAGTTTGTTCGGTAGAGGTTGCTTTAGAAAAAGATGGTCCCACAAAAGTTGTTGCTTCTTGTCATACACCAATAGGTGAAAATCAGCATGTGTTTACAAATAATGAAACATTGGAAGGTTTAAGAAAAAACATTGTAGAACTTGTAATTTCTGACCATCCAATGAATTGTAGCACATGTGAAGTTGATCAAAACTGTGAGCTACAAACTGTAGCAAATGATCTAGGTATTAAAGAACATAGATACAATAATCCAAAACAACACAAAGGAATTCCAAAAGATACCTCTCATGCATACATGAGAATGAATTTAGATAACTGTATAAACTGTGGTAGATGCGTAAGAGCTTGTGATGAAATACAAGGTTCATTTGTTTTAACAATGAGTGGAAGAGGATTTGAGTCAAGGATAACCACGGATAATGATATGATGTTTGGAGATTCGTCATGCGTATCTTGTGGAGCATGCGCACATACGTGCCCAACAGATGCTATATCTGATGTATTTCAATCAAAATCTGCAAAAGTAGATAAAAAAGTTAGAACAACTTGTTCTTATTGCGGAGTGGGATGTAATCTAGAGGCGTCAATTAAAGATGGAAAAGTTGTTGCAATTGATACACCAAAAGAAACAGAAGTTAATGCAGGACATACATGCATTAAAGGTAGATATGCCTTTGGTTTTTATGACCATCCTGATAGATTAAGAAGTCCACTTATTAAAAGAAGTGGGAAATTTGAAAAAGCTTCCTGGGATGAAGCTTATGAGTATATTAAAAATAAATTAGAAAAAATTAAAAAAGAAGACGGTCCTGATGCAATTGCAGGAATTTCTTCCGCTAGATGTACAAATGAGGAAAATTATGTGTTCCAAAAGATGATAAGAGCTGTAGTTGGAACGAATAATATAGACTGTTGTGCAAGAATTTGTCACTCACCAACTGCATGGGGCATGCAGCAAACTTTTGGTACAGGAGCAGCAACAAATTCCACAGAAGATATTTATCATGCAGATTTATTTATCGTAATTGGTGCAAATCCAACCAATGCTCATCCAGTGACTGGAGCAAAAATTAAACAACAAGTTATGAAGGGTAAAAAATTGATTGTATTAGATCCAGTAACAACTGAGCTTGCAAGACTAGCTGACTATCATATTAAATTAAAACCTGGTTCAAATGTAGCTGTACTTAATATGATGCTATACTTCATAGTAAAAGGAAATTTATTAAATAAAGATTTTGTTGAAAAGAGAACAGAAGGGTTCGAAGAATTTTTAAATCATATAAATAGTTTAGATATTGATCATCTAGCAAATGTAGCGGGTGTTGAGAAACAATTAGTTAAAGAAGCTGCAATTGCATATGCAACAGCAAATAATTCAATGGAATTTCATGGATTAGGGGTTACAGAACATGAACAGGGTTCAAAAACAGTAATGCTTATTGCAGACCTTGCTATGATAACAGGAAACATTGGTAGAAGGGGTGTTGGAGTTAATCCACTAAGAGGACAAAATAATGTTCAAGGTGCTGCAGACATGGGGTGTCAACCACATCAGGGTGCTGGTTATTTTCCAGTAGCAGATAAAAAAATTCAAGAATTTTATACAGAAAAATATGGAGTAGTACATCCAACTAAAGCAGGATTAAAAATTCCTGAAATCTTTGATGCAGCTATAAATAAGGAGGTTAAAGGGTTATGGATAATTGGTGAAGATATTGTTCAAACTGACCCTAATAGTGCTCATGTTGTAAAAGCAATGGAGTCTCTAGATTTATTAGTAGTACAAGAAATTTTTATGAGTGAAACTGCGAAATTAGCTGATGTAGTATTGCCAGGGACTACTTTCTTAGAAAAAGATGGAACTTTTACTAATACTGAAAGAAGAGTTCAAAGAGTGAATAAAGCAGCAGAGCCTTTACCAGGAACTAAACCTGATGGGGTTATTGTAACCGATATGATGCAAAAACTAGGGTATGATCAACCCACATACGACGCAGACCAAGTATTAGCTGAAGTAGCTGATGTTGTTCCATTCTTTAAAGGTATTACTCGAGAAAGACTCGGTAAATTAGGTTTACAATGGCCGGTTAAAGAGGACGGAACAGATACAAAAATTTTACATGAAAAAGAATTTAAATTAGGAAAAGGAAGACTAAAATCTTTCAACTGGCAAGAATCCACTGAGTTAAAAAATAATAAAAAAGAATATCCTCTAATTTTAACAACAAGTAGAGTTTTGCAACATTATAATGCTGCAACAATGACTAGGAGAACAAAAAACTTAAAAATAGTTGACGAAGATATTTTATTATTACACCCAAGTGATGCTAAAAGTAGGGAGTTAAATAGTGGGGATATTGCAAGGCTATATTCTGGTAGAGGTGAGGTATCATTAAAAGTTGAAGTTACTGATAAAGTAAAAGAAGGAATTGTTTTCACAACATTTCATTTCCCAGAACATATGGTTAATATGGTTACAGGTGATGGTAAAGATGAAGAAACTAAATGTGCAGAATATAAAGTATCTGCTGTTAATGTTCAAAAAATATCAAACAAATTTAAAACTGAAATAACTCCAAAAGAAAAAGAAGCAGAAGTAAGATAAATATACCTAAATGGTAAATTTATTAAAAAAATTTTATAAACCTTTTACAATTACATATATTTTATTAAGTATAGCTCTTGGATCTTATCCAATGTTTGATTTTTATACTTTTAAAGGACAGTTAATAATATTCAGTGTTTCTACATTCAATGGAGTTATGGGAATATATGTAAAAAAATTATAATACGTAGGGTTCGTGTCTAACTTCACTGTTTAAAACTCTCTCAACAGAAAAAGCACTTATATCTATAGTTTGATATGAACCGGTTGTTATCAGCTCCGTTAAAGCTCTCCCTATTCCTGGGGCTTGCATCAATCCTCTGCCTGTAAACCCTGTAGCCATATAAACATTTTCATATTTTGGATGCTTTCCTACAACTGCATTATTATCGAGTTTATTACAATCGTAATATCCAGCCCAACCTCCAGTTAATTTCAGTTCTTCAAAGGCAGGTATTCTCTTAGCTAATGCTGGCCATACAAGTTCTTCAAAATCATTCCACGCAGGTTCTAAATCATTTGCATCAAATACTGAAATAGGTGATCCTGCTAAATATTCTTTTCCCTCTGGTCTCCAATAAACTCCTGTAGTTAAATCTCCAGTTAATGGCATCTCTGGAATATGTTTAGGACACTTTACTCTAAAAACTGTATGTTTTTGGGGAACTACCGGAATATCGTCTAACAATTCTTTTGTCCAACAACCAGCTGCTGAGACAATTGTTTTTGCATTAATTTCATTTAAACTTTTGACTTCACCCTTAATAAATTCTGCCCCTAATTCAATTGCCTTACTCTTTAAAGCTGCATGAAACATAAAAGGATCAATCCAACCCTCAGTTTTATTGTCTGTAAAAGTTGCAGTTTCAATTCCATCAGAATTTACGTATGGAAAATATTTTGAGAGTTCGGTTCCTTTAATATTTTTTGTACCTGCATCACATGCTTTATGGTTTTCAAGTGCTTTATATTGTTCATCAGCATGTTCTGGACCAAACATTAATAAATATCCATTTGCAACCATGCTTGCTGTTGGATTTGGATTTTTTTCTGTTTTTAAAGTCTCTGATATATTAAATATGAATTCTTTAGCAAATTTTCCTAATAGAATATTTTCTTTTTGAAAAAATTGTCTTCTGAAACCGCCCAAAGATAGAGGAAAAGATGCATTTTTATACGTCGGATCTCTCTCAATAACTTTTACTTTTCGACCTTCTTTTGAAAGAAAATAAGCAGCAGAAGCACCAATAATTCCTCCTCCTATAACTACAACATCATCCATAAAAATAAATTACTAGTATAAATTAAAATAATAATTAAATACAATATTAACTTATGAATAAAAAAGTTGTGTGGATAACTGGCGCAAGTAGCGGTATTGGCAAATCATTAGCCTTAAAATTTGCCAAAGAGGGTTGGAATGTCGCAATCTCGGCTAGAAGAGAAAATTTATTAAATGAAATTTCCGAATCTAATGAAAATATAAAACCATTTCCATTAGATGTTACTGATAAAGATAAATGTATAGAAGTATTTAACAAAATAAATAAACATTTTGGAAATATAGATATTTGTTTTTTCTCAACAGGGACTTGGAGCCCAAAAGAAGAAAAAGATATAGACGTTGAACAAATAGAGAATGTTTTTAAAGTAAATTTTTTCGGTACTTTGTATTGCATTAAAGCTGTTGAAGAATATTTTAAAAATAAAAAGGCTGGAATAATAACTATAGTATCTTCTATTGCCGGCTACAGAGGCTTACCAAATACAACAGGATATGGACCATCAAAATCTGCATTAATTAGCTTAGCAGAAAGTTTGTATTTTGATTTTGAAAGACATAATGTAAGAGTATGTTTAGTTTCACCTGGTTTTATAAAAACGCCAATGACAGATAAAAATGATTTTAAAATGCCATTTTTAAAAACTCCAGAATTTGCAGCAGATAAAATATTTGAGGGATTAGTTAAAAAAAATAATTTTGAAATCCATTTTCCTAAAGAACTAACTTTAACTCTTAAATTTTTTAAATTGTTGCCAAGTAAATTGTATTTTAATCTAGTAAAAAAAGGAACAAAGTTTCAAAAAAAAGATTAATCTTTTACAAAAACTACTGTTAGATCAGCAACTCTAATTCCAAATTTTGTCATTTTTGCTCTATTGATAGCAACTTTTTCATCTTGCATAAAAATCCAATCATCAAAAGTTATTTTCATTTCTTTGCCTTTTACTGGAACTAATAAAACATATTCAAATTTAAATGCTGGTCCATATGAAAATCCCTTTGCTTTTCCAACCACATCACCTGCAGTTCCTTCGTAATTATGTTCATCAATTTTATTAATTTTCCACCGTCTATTTTGAATTTCTCCGTCATCCCAGTTAAATGTCTCATCTAAAATCAATTGTGTTCCGTCCCATTTTCCATTTAGGGTTGCAGAAAATTGTCTTGTAACTTTGCCTGATCTATTTTGTAAAATACCCCAAGCTTTTACTTCACCAGCTAAATATTCCTCAATTATTAATCTCGGTTTTTTATCTTTAAAATCTTCTGGTTTCATAGAACTATTTGATGAACAACTTGTAATAAATTGGGTAATAATTATCAATAAAATTAACTTAAAAAATTTATTAATTTTCATAAAATATTTATTTGTTTTGTAGTGAGAATTGTATCAAATCAATATTTTTTGATTTAAAACCTGCTTCACAATATGACAAATAAAAATCCCACATTTTTTAAAAGTTAAGTCAAATCCTTGCTTTGAAATTAAATCCCATTTTTTTTGAAATTCATCTCGCCAAATTCTTAAAGTGTCTGAGTAATGCTCGCCATATGAGTTCATCAAATCAAGTGTCAAACCATTTTTTGTTGAGAGTTGTTCTAAACTATTTTTTGACGGCAAAAACCCCCCTGGAAATATATATTTTTGAATAAAATCTTCTTTTGTCTTATATCTTTTATATAGCTTATCATCGATTACAATTGCTTGAATGGCGGCTGTACCATTAATAGTTAAATTATTTTTAATTGTTTTAAAATAACTGTCCAAATAGTTTTGGCCTACCGCTTCAATCATTTCAATAGATGCTATTGAATTATATTTTTTATTTACATCTCTATAATCTTTTAATTCTACATTAATTTTATGATTCAAATTGTTTTTATAAATTCTCTCCTTTGCAAATTCATATTGTTTTTTTGAAATTGTTATACAGTCTAACCTTACATCTAAATTTTTACCTACATATTCAGCAAATCCACCCCAGCCACATCCTATTTCTAAAATTTTATCTCCTGACTTTGGTTGAATTAAATTAATTAATTTTAAATATTTATTATATTGCGCAGATTCTAAATCTTTTTTTTCATTATCAAAAATTGCACTTGAATAAGTTAAAGATTTATCTAACCACAAAGAAAAAAAATTATTTCCAAGATCATAGTGTTTAGCAATATTTTCTTTACTTTTAGTTTTGGTATTCTTTATGAGAAAATTCTTAATCATGTTAATTAATGGAAAATCAAAAATTCCAGAAAATTTATAAATTATATTTATATTTTTCGCTGTTAATTCTATTAAGTTTGAAAGATTATTTGTTTCAAAATCTCCCCTCATATAAGCTTCTGCTAATCCCACACTTCCACTTTTAATTATTTTGTAAGTGAAGCCTGGCTTATTAATCTTTAGACTTACATCTAATCCAGTAGAATCTGTTCCAAAGATATGTTTTTCGTTATCGTGATTTGTGAGTTCTAACACACCATGTTTAATGTGCTTCAACATGCTGAAAACTATTTTGTCTGAAATATTATTTATACTTATTGGTTTCAAAAGTTATTTTATTTAAAATTTTTATTTTTTTTTTTACTAATTTTACTTTTTTAAACCAAAGTTTGAATGCTTCATAATGTATTGCAACTATTACTTTAAATGTCATTAGTGGATGTCTTAAATAATTAAGTAGTAGGTTTTTAGAGGTTAAATCCTGACTTTTTCCATCTTGTGAGGCGAATAACAGCTTACCTTCTTTATCATTTTGGTTAATTATTACAGATATCGAGTCTCCAGGCTTTGTCACACTAAAATTATATTCACATTCCATATCGATAAAAGGAGATACATAAAACTTTTTATCGCATTTATTTTTTATTATTTTTTGATCTTGAGTTTCAAAAATATAAGTATGTTGTTCTCCAAATGTATTTTTTACTTCGTAAAAAATTGATATCAACGCATCTTTTTCGTTATAAACATATAAGATTGAAAGTGGATTAAACACGTAACCAAGTATTCTTGGATAACATAGAATTTCTACTCTAATATTTTGAAATTTGATATTTTTTTTAATTAAATTTTCTTTTACCCATTCCTTAACATTGCTTCCATCTCTATTTCCATGATCTTTGTCAAAAAAACTAATTAAATTAAATTTATTATATGAAAAAAAATTTAAATTATTATTTATTTTATTAATTTCGTCTAAATCAATTAATAGGCTGAACACTTTGTACTTAAAGTAATGTTTTTTCGGTTTAAATCTTGTATGAGTTACCTGTCCTGAATAAATCCTAGAGTACTTAATCATTAATTGAATTTAACATATCTATTGAAGAAGTAATTCCATCTTCATGGAAACCATATCCAAAATAACTACCACAAAATAAGGTATTATTAATGTTTTGTATTTTTTTTAGTTTAGCTTGGTTTTCAAGTGCCGATTTATCATAATATGGGTGTGTAAACATTACTTTTTTTAAGATTTTTTGTTCATCAATTTTATCAAAAGGATTCAGTGATAAAAAAATATCTTCATCAAACTTTAGATTCTGTAAAAGATTGAGCCAATATGTTACAGATGAATTTTCTCTAACATTTTTACTCAGTTTTGCATTCCATGCACTCCATGCCTTTTTATTTCTAGGCATTTGATTTTTATCAGTATGTATTACAGCTAAGTTATTTTTATATTTAAAATTTGAAAGTAAATTTTTTTCTTCATCTGTCGGATTTTCTAAAATTGATAAGGCTTCATCTGCATGTGTTGCTATAACTACTTTGTCATAAATGAAGAATTCATTTTTTTCTCCATAAAATATTTTAATATTTTCTTTGTATCTTTTAATTAAATTTATTTTATAATTTTTATAATGTTCACCACTTACCTTATTGAGAATTTTATTAACATATGTTCTACTTCTATTTTTGACTGTGTACCATTGAGGTCTATTTTTTAATTTAAATAAGCCATGATTTTGAAAAAATTTCAAAAAAAAACTTAATGGCATTTGGCTAGCCTCATAAGGTGGCATAGACCATATTGCAGCAACCATTGGGATAATATGATAATCGGTAAACTCTTTTGATAATTTTTCCTTTGTAAGATAATCTCCAAGAGTTAAATTATTATCATATATTGTTAAATTATTATTTTTTTTATAAAATTTTATTAAATCAAAAAACATATTTAAAAATTTTAAGTTAAATATATTTGATTTATTACTAAACATCCCTGAAATACCCTTGCCACAATATTCAAAATTAGTATCTTTCACAGATACTGAAAATGACATATTGCTTTTTTCAATCTCGATTGAATTATCTTTGAAAAAATTAATTAGATTTGGATAAGTCTTATAATTAAAAACTATGAAACCAATGTCTACTGATATTTTTTTATTGTTTAAATTTAAGTCTAATGTGTGTGAATGCCCACCAAAATGATTATCTTTTTCGAATAAATCAACTTTGTGGTTTTTTGATAGGTAGTAGGCTGCACTTAATCCAGATATGCCAGATCCAATTACAGCTATTTTCATTAAGAATTATGCAGCATCTTCTTTGAATTCATCCATACTTGGACATGTACAAAAAATATTCTTATCACCATATACGTTGTCAACTCTTGCAACTGGTGGCCAAAATTTATTAGCTCTTAAAAATTTTGATGGATAAGCTGCTTCTTGTCTCGTATATTTGTGTTGCCAATTATCTGAAGTAAGCTCAGAGTCTGTATGGGGAGCATTTTTAATTGGATTGTCTATTTTATCAAATTGACCTGATTTAATTTTTTCAATTTCTTGTTTAATCTTAATTAAAGTGTCACAAAATCTATCAATTTCAGACAAGCCTTCACTTTCAGTAGGTTCTATCATCATTGTGCCAGCTACTGGCCATGACATAGTTGGTGCATGAAATCCAAAATCTATTAATCTTTTTGCAATGTCCTCCTCTGTTACACCTGTTTCTGATTTAATATTTCTAATATCAATAATACATTCGTGCGCAACATTGCCATTCGACCCTTTATACAAAATTGGAAAGTGATCTTTTAGTCTATGAGCAATATAATTTGCATTTAATATTGCAACTTGAGTAGCATACTTTAATCCTGCCGATCCCATCATTTTAATGTACATCCAAGAGATTGATAGAATACTTGAACTTCCCCAGGGAGCTGCTGACACTGCTCCAATACCTGTTGTTGGTCCACAATCTTTTATTACTGGATGATTAGGCAGATAAACTTGCAAATGTTTTTTACAAGCAATGGGGCCCATTCCAGGTCCTCCACCACCATGGGGAATACAAAATGTTTTATGCAAATTAATATGACAAACGTCTGGACCAAAGTTTCCAGGCTTTGCAACTCCGACTAATGCGTTTAAATTTGCCCCATCCATGTAGACCTGACCACCATGCTTATGAACTAAATCACAAATATCAATTATTTTTTCTTCAAATACTCCATGGGTAGATGGATAAGTTACCATTAATGCTCCAAGGTTTTCTGAATGTTGTTCTACTTTTTTCTTTAAATCATCAAAATCAACATTTCCCTCTTTATCACAATTAACAACAACTACTCTCATTCCAACCATTTGTGCGCTTGCTGGATTAGTGCCATGTGCTGAACTTGGAATTAAACATATATTACGATTAGCCTCTTCTCTATTTAAGTGATATTTTCTAATAACCATTAAACCTGCATATTCACCTTGAGCACCTGCGTTGGGTTGTAACGAAACACCTGAAAAACCAGTTATAGATCTCAACCAATTTTTTAGATCTGTAAATAAATCCCTAAACCCTTCCATTTGTTCAATTGGAACGAACGGATGAGGCTCTGCAAATTCTTTCCAAGAAATTGGAATCATTTCAGCAGCAGCATTTAACTTCATTGTGCATGAACCAAGTGCTATCATAGTTCTATTCAATGCTATATCCTTATCCTCTAACCTTTTTAAATATCTAAGCATTTCAGTCTCTGAATGATATAAGTTGAAAACTGGATGTTCTAAATATTTTGAAGTTCTTAATAAACTTTTTGGTAAATTAGGCAAACTTACCGATGGGTCCTCTTTTTTAATTGATTCTGCTGCATTAAAAATTTTTAATAGTTGATTTACTCTATAAACATTTTTTCTCTCATCAAAAGAAACAGCAAGCATCTCAGAATTCACTTTTCGTATATTAACTTTTTGATTTAAAGCATTTTTATAAATTTGATCAGTCTTTTCCTTAGTTTTAATTGTAACAGTATCAAAAAAATAATTGGAATAAAGTTCATATCCAGACTGTTTTATTTTATCAGCAAAACTTTTTGCTAATTGAGAAACTCTTTCAGAAATATTTTTAATTCCATCTGGACCATGATATATAGCATATGCTGCTGACACTATTGCTAATAGAGCTTGGGCAGTACAAATATTACTTGTCGCCTTATCTCTTCTAATGTGTTGTTCTCTAGTTTGTAATGATAATCTATATGCCTTATTGCCATGTCTATCAACTGATACCCCGACAATCCTTCCAGGCATCGATCTTTTATACTCGTCTTTAGTTGCAAAAAAGGCTGCATGTGGACCTCCATATCCCATTGGAATACCAAATCTTTGAGAGCTCCCAACTGCTATATCAGCACCAAGCTCTCTTGGTGTTTTTAATTTAGCTAATGCCAGTAGATCACAAGCTAATACAGCCTTCCCATTTTTTTTATGAATTTTACTAATTGCTTCACTGGGGTCTTTAATATCTCCTAATGTTCCAGGATATTGTAAAATTCCACAAACTAGATCTTCTTTTAATTGGTCTAAAACTTCATCTTCTTTACCAACTAAAACTTTTAAACCCATTGGTTCAGCTCTTGTTTGAATTACATTTATTGTTTGAGGATGACAATCCTCAGATACAAAAACTAAATTACTATCTTTTTTATTTAATCTGTGACTAAGCCCCATAGCTTCAGCTGCTGCTGTACCTTCATCTAACAAAGAAGCATTAGCAATATCCATTCCTGTGAAATCAACAATCATTTGTTGAAAATTTAACAACATCTCAAGTCTTCCTTGAGCTACCTCAGGCTGATAAGGTGTATATGAAGTATACCAACCTGGATTTTCTAATATATTTCTTAAAATAACATATGGAGTATACGTTCCATAATAACCCATACCAATAAAATTCGAGTAAACTTGATTTTTCTTTGATATTGCTCTTAATTTTCTTAACGCTTCATATTCTGAATTCGACTCGCCGATATTTAATTCACCTTTAAACTTTATTTTTTCTGGAACAGTGTTGTCAATTAAATCATCTAATGATTGATAATTTAATTCTTTTAACATTTTCGATTGATCTTCTTTAGAAGGTCCAATGTGTCTTTTTATAAAATCTTTTTCTGAATTTGGTAACATTATGCTGATGTCTCCTTTGCAAATTTATCATAATCGTCTTTATTCATTAGTGTTTCTATTTCTGAAGGATCTTTTATTTTAAGTTTAAAAAACCATGCTGAGTTTTCTGGGTCTTGATTAATTTTAGATGGGTCATCTACTATGGCTTGATTTGTATCAATCACTTCGCCACTCACTGGAGTATATACATCGCTCGCTGCTTTAGTTGATTCTACAACACCTGCTGTACCATCTTTTTCTACACTTGTACCTTTTTCTGGTAATTCAGTAAATACAATATCTCCTAACATTTCTGTTGCATGTTTTGTAATCCCAATAGTGGCTATATCTCCATCAAGCTTTAACCATTCGTGCTCTTTTGAATATTTTACATCAGACATTTATTTCTCCTTTGACATAGTTTTTTTTATAAAATGGTAAATTACAAACATTTGCAGGTATTTTTTTTCCTCTTACCTCTAAAAATAATTTTGTATTTAAATTTGAATACTGTCTATCAACATAACCCATTGCTATTGAATGATCAACACTTGGACCAAAAGTGCCACTTGTAATTTTTCCGATTTCTTTATCATCATTGCTAAAAATTTTTGTATCTCCTCTAGCTATTACTCTATTCTCTGGCTTTATTCCTACTCTAATTTTTTCTACACCTAATTGAATTTGTTTTTTAATAATTTTTGATCCAGGATAGTCTGTATCAATTCTATTTTTGGAAATCGCCCATTTGAGATTTGCTTCTATAGGAGTTGTGTTCTTATCAATATCATTGCCATAAAGACATAATCCTGCTTCCATTCTAAGTGTATCTCTAGCTCCTAATCCAATCATTTTAGATCCGTTACTAAGCATTTCCTCAACAAATTTTTCTGCATAATTATTTTTAATAGAAATTTCAAAACCATCTTCTCCTGTATATCCTGATCTTGTAATAAATATATTAATATCTGAAAATTTAAAATTTCCTCCATTCATAAACTTTAATTTACTTACTCCCTCTACTTTTTTTTCTAAAATATTTTTTGCCTCTGGCCCTTGTAGAGCAATTAATGAAAGATCCTCCTTTAATTGTAAATCATATTTATTATTTAATTTTTTATTAATTATTCTTAAATCATCTTCTTTACATGCAGCATTAAGTATTATTAAATATCCTTCTAAAATTTTAGTTATTATTAAATCATCGTGAATACACGCATTCTCATCCATTAAAAAAGAATACTTGCTTTGATTTAGATTTAATTTTTCTAGGTCTATTGGGAAAATATTTTCAAGATCTTGAGTAAGATTTTCTTTGCCATATATAAATAGTTGTCCCATGTGAGATACATCAAAAATTCCACAATTAGATCTCGTAAATTTATGTTCTTGGATAATTCCATCTTTATAATGAATTGGCATTTCATAGCCTGCAAACTCTACAAGCTTAGCATTATGCTTTTTATGAAGATTAAATAACGATGTTTTTTTTATCATATTAACTCTTTCGCCCCCTCTGTCTATTGGCCTGAGAGTTTTGCTCCTTCGGCAAGAACTTTGGTTCTTTTTCCAGAGTTAATATGCGCGGTCCTTTTGCCTGAGAGATTCCGGGGTGGTTGCTCCTTCGGCTCTACATCGAAGTAGTCTCTTCCGCAATTAAATATAACATAAATTAATTAATTTACCTCTTTTTTTATAAAGAATTTGCTTACAAATTGTAGCAAAACAGCAGATAAAACAATTGATCCACCAATCAAAACAATTAGAGGTGGCTTCTCATTTATAAATATCCAAGCCCAAAGGGGTCCAAAAATTGCCTCTGACATCATAATGATTCCCACTACAGCAGAGGGAGTTGTTCTTGCACCAATGGTTATAAAAATAAAACCAAAACCAACCTGAAAAAAACCTGCTAAAAAACCTAAAAATATATCATGTAAAGAGATATCTACTCTTCCAGCTACTACATATCCTATAATCATAGCAACAATGCCAGCAATGAATTGTAGAGGTATCATGTCTACGCTAGGATATTTTCTAACAATAATAATAAGTACAGCAAAAGAGATTGGCATTATAAATGCAATAACATTTCCGATCATTTGTCCTGAGCTCAAAGAATCTCCCAACATAAGTGTAATTCCAGAAATTGCTAATATTATTGAAACTAAAGTAATTTTAGAAATAGTTTCTTTAAGAAAAAGATATCCAAAGATAGCAAGAAATAAAGTTTGTGTTTGAATTATAAAATTGGCATTCGCAACAGTTGTGTTGTACATGGCAAACACATAACTAAAAAAACCAAAACCTAAAATAATTCCACCTATAACTCCTGGAAGTCCAGAATTTATAAAAGTTTTAAAAAACTCTCTTTTATATGTAATTGATAAAAAAATAATAATAACAAAGCAAAAAAATACAGATCTCCAGAATAAGATCTGCCATAGATTTGCACCTTCAAATGATTTAACTATCAATCCACCAAAACTTAAAGTGATTGCTCCTAAAAACACTAGGATAAATCCAGGAATCTTAAATAATATATTCATTAAATCTGATTAATTAAATTATCAGTTTCAAGTTTATAAAATTTAAATAATTTTTCAGCTTCATCTAAACTTACTTGTTTAAATTTTATAACTGAACCTGGTATCATTTGGACAAGTTTATCAAAATCTGCACTTATTACATTTGCAATTTTTGGGTAACCACCTATCGTACCATGATCAGAAAGCATAATTATTGGGTTGCCATCGCTTGGAACTTGGATTACTCCTTTTACTAGACCTTCAGATTTAATATTTGAGTTAACAACATTTTCTAAAACTTGACCTTCTAATCTCATACCCATTCTGTCAGATAATTTTGTAACCTTGAATTCTTTATTAAAAAAAATATTCTTTGATTTTTCAGAAAAAAAATCAAAGTTTATTGATTTTAAAACTCTTATATACTCAATTTTAGAGTTTACATAATTTAAATTAGTTATTGTTAATTTTTTTTTTTTATGTTCGATATCAATTTTTTGATTATTAGATAATTTTTCCCCGTTATTTGAACCAATTTTTGCTTTTGTATTTATTGAATAACTGCCCCAGGTTTTATCCAGAATAAAATCTTCACTGATTGAAATATAACCATAAACTGATCTATTTGTAGATTGTATATCAATTTGATCATTATTCTGGATAAGATATACATGGTAGGGTTCTCCAATTATCTTTTTTTTGTTATCTCTAACAATTTGAAATTTAACATCTCCCGTAATTACAATAAATATTTCCTCACCTTTATATTTTAATAATGGACCCTGATAAGCAAATTCAATAGCAGGTGAGTTTAAATTCTTTTTTAACAAAGCATTTGAAAGTATATAGTTTCTTTTATCCATCGCTCCACTTACTGGAATGCCAATATGATTAAGATTTTGTCTTCCATAGTCTTGAAACGTTGTATTTACTCCTGCCCTCTCGATCTCGAAATAACTATTTTTTAATTTTGTCATATTCATTCTGTGTTATTTGTTTAAATTTAACTGTATCTCCTGGATTAATTAAAGCAGGATTTTTTTGATTATTTTTATTGAAAATATCTAAAGGAGTGTTGCCAATAATATTCCATCCACCTGGACTTTCATATGTATAAATATTGCAAAACTGTTCTGTTAATCCTATAGATCCTTTCGGAACTTTTACCCTAGGTGTCTCCAATCTTTTTGCCCTAAGTTTCTCACTTATATCTCCTAAAAAAGGCATGCCCGCAATAAAACCAGTCATATAACAAAAATATTCTTTATTAAAAAAAATATCTAATATTTTATCAAATTTAATTTTAAGAACTTTTTCCAACCTATTGCTATCTAATGTAAATTTTTTTTCACTGCATATTGGTATTTCAATTAATTTTTGTTTGTTTTCATTTCCATTTTTTATTTCTAAATTTTCGATTATTTTTTTTACTTTAAAAAAATTTATAACATCTAAATCAAAAGATATAATTAGCTTATTATATGATGGTGTAATATTTGTTATTCCTTCAATATTTTTATCCTTAAGATTGTTAAAGTAGCTAATAACATTACTATTTATTTCTTTATTAACGTCCTTACCAAAATCGCAATATGCTGACGCATCTCCAAGATTTATTATATTTTTAATCATCCTATGTTATAATGAATATTTAAAAGCTATGGAAATTAATATCAACTGTGATTTAGGAGAAAAATCGAAGCTCCATAATAACGAAAATGATACTTTTCTTTTAGGTATTGTAAATTCTGCTAGTGTAGCTTGCGGGTATCATGCGGGTGACGAGGAAACTATGGATCAGGTTGTAAAAATATCAAAAGAAAACAACGTTAGTATTGGAGCGCATCCATCATTTAACGATCCAGAAAACTTTGGTAGAAAAAGAATGAATTTATCTTCCTCAGAAATAAGAAAACTAATAATTGATCAGTATGAAATACTTCAAAGAATTGCATTTAACCATAATGAAAACGTCACGCATATCAAGCCTCATGGTGCATTAAATAATATGGCGTGTGAGGACTTTGAGTTGGCTTTAGTTGTGGCTAAAGCGGTAAATGAAATTGGTAAAGATATAATTTATCTTGTCCCGACTGGATCTAAAATGGAAACGGCTGCAAAAAGACTAAATATGAAAATAGCTTGCGAAATATTTGCAGATAGAAATTATGAGGACAATGGGAATCTTGTATCTAGATCTAAACCAAATGCCTTAATTACAGATCCTGAGCAAGCCAAAAAGCACGTTTTAAGCATGGTAAAAAACCAAGCGATAAATTGTCTCTCTGGGAAGCAGATACCTTGTGAAATAGACTCCGTGTGTATACATGGGGATAATATTAGTTCATTAGAAACTGCAAGATCTATTAAAGATAATTTAGTCAAAAATGGATTGATACTTAAACCTTTAAATAAGATGGAGAAATTTAGACAAATATGAAAAATTTATTATTAGCGAGTTTGCTTGTTTTAACACTTATTCAACCGTCTTTTTCAGCTGGTTCAAGTGGTGACAGTAGTGCTACGAAAACTGACTACGAAAAAGCTGTTAAATATGTAAAGCAAGCAAAAAAATATGAGGAAAAAGGTAAAACCGATAAAGCTCAAAAAAGATATCAAAAGGCGCAAAAACTTTTAATAGCATCAAATGCTGAAATTCCTAATAAAGCAGACACTTTAAATTATTTAGGTTTTACTACTAGGAAACTTGGTGATTTTGAAACTGGAGAAAAATATTATTTAGAGGGACTTGCAATTGAACCTGGCCACATAGGAATTAACGAATATTTAGGAGAATTATATGTTGCAACAGGAAGAATAGACCTTGCAAAAGAACGGTTAAATATACTGAAAAATTGTAATTGTGTAGAATTTGAAGAATTGAAAGAAATTATTGAAGGAAAGAAAAAATCTAAGTATTAATAAGGAACTTTGGTTGAAGAACTTGTTATAATTACACAAATTATATTTATAGATATAATTTTAGCTGCGGATAATGCAATTATAATTGGATTAATCGCTGCCAACTTTGTCCCCAAAAACAGGAAACAAATAATTTTATGGGGAGTTGGTGGAGCATTAATTTTTAAAATTATATTTGCTTTGTTTGCAACTTATTTATTTAAATTTTACTTTATTAAAATATTAGGTGGATTGCTTTTAATCTGGATTGTTAATGATTTAAGAAAAGATTTATTTGAAATTAAAAAAATTAAATCTCCAACTAAAAAATCCAAAGAACCATCTTACATTCAAAGTGTCTATAAAGTTTTATTTGCTGATATTACAATTAGTTTTGATAACGTTATTGGAGTAGTTGGTGCCTCAAAAGGTTATTTTGAATACATGATATTTGGTCTTGTATTGTCAGTTATATTGACTGGGGCACTAGCAACATATTTGGCAAATTATATTCAAAAACATTTATGGATTGCGTATGTAGGTCTTGCTTTCATTTTAATTGTTGCATTACAATTAGTAATAGGCGGATTAGCAGATTTAGAAATATTAAAAATAAATGAGCAATTTTTGAAATACTTCTAGTAAGAATATTTTTTTGTTGGATACTTTCCAGATTTTACTTCTTGTTTAAACTTCGATACAGCAGAATTTATTATTTTTCTGATATTCGCATATTTTTTTACAAACTTAATTTTAGCATCTGTTAATCCTAAAATATCATCTGTAACTAAGACTTGACCATCACAATGAACTGAAGCGCCTATTCCAATAGTAGGAATTTTAATTAATTTGGTAATTTTTTTTGATATATCACTATAAACACATTCCAGTACCATACCAAAAGCACCACTTTTCTCTAGTGCCTCTGCATCTTTAATTAATTTCTTTTTTTCTATTTCAGTTTTGCCTTTAGATTTAAATTTTCCTTTTACTGTTTGTGGAGTGATACCTATATGTCCTAATACAGGTATTTTATTTTTAACTAAATGATTAACTATATCTTTAACTCTAGTTCCGCCTTCAATTTTTACTGCATCACATTTAGTAACATTTAATGCTTTTTTTGAATTTTTTAAAGCCTCTGATTTATTTCTGTATGTATTATATGGGAGGTCAATTACTAATAGGCTTTTTTTAATTCCCATCCTTACACTTTTTGTGTGTTCGAGCATCATTTTTAAATTAACTTTTCTTGTAGTGTTATAATTGTAAAGAACAGATCCTAAAGAATCTCCAACTAAAACTATATCTACATGATTGTCTATGATTTCAGCTATGTTTTTTGAGTACGCTGTTAAACAAACAATTTTTGATTTATTTTTTTTTTTAATAATATTTCTAATTTTATTATTCATTATTCCAACTCTATAGTACTTGGTGGTTTAGAAGTTATATCGTAAACCACTCTATTAATACCTTTTATATTATTGATTATTTTATTTGAAACAACCTGCATAAAATCTTTTGAGAAATTAAAAAAATCAGCAGTCATGCCATCTTCCGATGTAATAGCTCTTAGTAAACACATGTATTCATATGTTCTATTATCCCCCATTACACCTACTGTTTTAATTGGAAGAAGAGCAGCATAAGCTTGCCATATTTTGTTATATAATTTGTGCTCTCTCAAAGAGTTTATAAAAATATTATCAGCTTCTTTCAAAATGTTGATTTTAATTTCTGTAATTTCGCCTGGCATTCTTATTGCTAAACCTGGACCTGGAAAGGGGTGTCTTAATACAATATCTTCTGAAAGTTTAAGCTCTAAACCTAATTTCCTCACTTCATCTTTAAAAAGTAATCTCAAAGGTTCGACTAATTCGAGTTTCATTTTTTTTGGTAATCCTCCAACATTATGATGAGATTTAATTTTAGAAGTTTGACTGCCTGTTACTGATCTGCTTTCTATTAAATCAGGGTAAAGAGTACCTTGAGCTAAAAACTTAACATTTTTAATTTTTTTTGAGTATTTCTCAAAGATCTTAATAAATAAATTTCCAATAATTTTTCTTTTTTTTTCAGGATGTTTAATATTTTTTAGTTTATTTAAAAATAATGTTTTAGCATCAACGTAGATTAGATTAATTTTAAATTTTTTTTTAAATGTTTTTACAACTTGGAATTCTTCATTTTTTCTTAATAAACCTGTATTTACAAAAATACATGTTAGTTGGTTGCCTATAGCATTGTGAATTAACTTAGCAACAACAGTGCTGTCAACACCTCCTGATAAAGCACAAATTACTTTTGAGTTACCAACTTTTTTTTTTATTTCTCTAACTAATGCCTGTTTTTGATTTTTTGATGTCCAATTTCTTTTCATTTTACAGATTGAGAAAATAAAATTCTTAATTATGATTTTGCCTTTTTCTGTATGCGAGACCTCTGGATGAAATTGAATTCCGTAAAGATTTTTGAATCTATTTTCTATAATAGAAAACTTTGAAGTAGTTGTTTTTGCAATAACTTTAAATCCTTTTGCTAATGTTGATACTTCATCAGCATGGCTCATCCAGACATTATTTATTCCAGTTTTGTTGAAAAAATTATTTGTCAATTTACTTTTGTTTAATTTTTTTAGTTTTGCTAAACCAAATTCTCTGCGTTTAGCTTGTTTAACTTTACCACCTAGCTCTTTTGAAATTACCTGATGTCCAAAACAAATTCCTAAGATTGGAATATTACATTTAAATATTTCTTTATTAAATTTGACTTTATTTGATTGATAAACATTTAAAGGACCGCCGGATAGAATTATTCCTTTTATATTTTTCTTATCAAACTTTGAATTTATTTTTTTATGACTTACAATTTCAGAATAAACACCAAATTCCCTAATTCTTCTCGCTATAAGTTGTGTATACTGCGAACCAAAATCTATAATCAAGATTTTAGACAGATCGTCTTTAAGATTCATTTTTTGTATCAAAATTTTTCAATTTCTCATTTATAGATGAAATTTTTGGACACAATTTCGAACATACTTTTTCAAAATTTTCTTTTAATTCTTTCACTTTTGTAAAATTTGATCGCTCTATCTCAATATCCATTAAAAGGTAAATTGCCTCTTCATTTTTTGGATCCAATAATAGCGTAGTCTTAAGATTTTTTTCTTCCTCTTTTAAATTTTCTTCTACTTTAAAAATTTTAGCTAAATATAAATATGATCCCGCTTTTTTTGGATTAAAAACTATATCTCTCTGAAATAGAAATTTAGACTCACCGTATTTCTCTTTATCAAACAGTTTTTTAGCTTCATCAAAAAAACTTTCTTTTGAATATGAATTTTCAATTAAAAATAAGCTAAATACTAATGTTATAACAATTTTTTTGATCATTTACCTAATTACTTTATCAATATTATGTACCATACTTTCATAAAAACCAGCTTTTGTTATTTTAACAAATTTAGGTTTATTTTTAAGATTCTTGATTTGTTTACAACCTAGATAACCCATGGACGACCTTAATCCCCCCACTAGTTTATATATAATTTTTGAAACTTGTCCTTTGTATTTAATAAGACCTTCCACTCCTTCTGGAACATATTTTGAACTATCACTTTGTTTTTTTTGAAAATATCTATCAGCTGAACCTTTGTTCATTGCTCCAATTGATCCCATTCCTCTAAAGCTTTTAAATAGTTTTCCGTCTCTTTTAATAATTTTTCCTGGCGCCTCATCTGTGCCGGCAAATAAAGATCCTATCATAACAGCGTCTGCACCTGCAGATAAAGCTTTTGCAATGTCGCCTGAAAATTTAATTCCTCCATCTGCAATTATTAGTGTTTTTCTTTTTCCTAAGCCATTTTTTACATTTAAAATTGCACTCAGCTGAGGAACACCAATTCCCGCAACTAATCTTGTAGTGCAGATTGATCCTGGTCCAATTCCTACTTTAATAATATCAACGCCCAATTTGATTAAAAATTTGGCCGCTTCTGCAGTTGCAATATTACCTGCACATAACGCTGTTTTTTTTGGTTTAATTTTTTTAATTTTTTTAATTATATCTGCAACTTTTTTTGTATGACCGTGAGCTGTATCAACAACAATTAAATCTATATTTTCTTTTAAAATATGTTTTGCTCTCTCAAATTCATTTACACCTGCTCCAACAGCAGCACCCACTATTAATTTTTGTTTTTTACTCTTCTTATTTCTGCTACTTGTGTTTTTATATCTAAATTTCTATGTATTACTCCAATTCCTCCAGCCTCAGCTATTGCAATACACATTTTTGATTCTGTAACAGTATCCATTGCAGAAGATAGTAATGGAACTTTAAGTTTTATATTTTTAGCAAGTTTGATACTTGTGTCAACATCCGATGGTAGAACCTCGGAATACTTTGGGGCCAGTGTTACGTCGTCAAATGTAAGTGCTTCTTTGATGGGATCCATAATCTTTTATATACGATTCTTTTATAATTAAAAGTGGTCTATCTCAAATTTTTACAAATTATGAAACTTTCTTTTGACTCTTTTCTGCTTGATGGTGGTTTATAAATATTTGTTTCTTTAAAGGTCAATTTTGCCTCACCTATAATCTCATTAAATGTAGATCCCATGAATATTTTTGATACAAATGAGCCGTTTGGTTTAAGTTGATCTTTAGCAAATCTTAGAGCCTCTAAACATAATTCACCTGTGACAACAGAGTCTAAATTTTTATTTCCTGTAGTATTTACAGCCATGTCAGACATTACAAGATCAACTTTTTCATTGAAATAAGTTATAATTTTTTCTTTTGAACTTTTTTCATTAAAATCTCCAATAATTTGATATGAATTACCAATTGCCTCCATTTCTTTTAAATCTATGGACAACAGTTTACATTTTTTATATTTCTGAATTACAAATTGTGACCATCCTCCAGGTGCAGCTCCTAAATCAATTACTGATAAACCATTTTTAAGAATTTTATGCTTATCGTTGATTTCTTGTAATTTATAAACTGCTCTTGACCTAAAACCTTCTTGTTTTGATTTTTTAAAGTAAATATCTCTGTGTTGTCGATTGATCCACTCTTTTGATATTTTGTTTTTTTTCAATTAGACGAATACCTTAGACTTTTTGACACTTTATTTTTACCCAATGTTATGATTTCTACTTTGACAGACTTGTCTATTCTCATATCTTTTCCTTCTCTCCAAATACCAGCAGCAAGATGCATTATTCCTATTGAAAGATTTGGGAGAAATGGTTCTACAAATTTACTTTTATTTTCATCAAATTTTGGAAGTAAATTACTAGCAATCCAATTACAGTTTATGGGCAAAAATTCTGTTTCAACTTCATCTATATAAACACTCATATTTATTGCCAATCCTTCAGAACCAAATATTTGACCCGCGCTTAAAGTTTGTTTTAAATTTTCTTGCCAAACATTCCAACATTTTGAATTTTTTTCTAAAGAAAAGATACCAATGTTGATATGGGGGGCGAAAGCTAATTTTCTAGCTTTTTCAATTCCAATTTTAGAACTAATAGCATGCTTAAAGTTTTGAGATTTTATTACTGCTAATTTACCAAAGAGCCATTTTACTTTTGACATTATTCTATAACCAGGAGCCATGGTTTGAGTAATTCCAAGTTTGCCATCTTCACATGCTTTGAAATATAGTTCAACTGATGACCACTCTTGAACCCAAGCATCGCAATCAATCCATAAATACTTTTTATAGTTTGGGAAATAATTAGGTAGAAAAGCTCTTGAAACTTGGCTTTTTAACCATTCTTTCCCCCTAACCTTAAATCCAGGTACTTCTATATCCCATTCAGCATTTTTTATTTCATCAACTTTTACTGATAATATTTTTTTTTGTTCTTCTGTTAGTCCAGCATCAAGTATGCAAATAGCAATAGATTTTGATTGATCAAATTTTTTAATTGAATCAATTAATTCATTTAAAAGTTCAAAATAATTTGAGTCAGCTAGTGAAACTATCGTATTTTCTTTCATTAAAGTATATCTTCATGATCATCACTATCATCAAATTGTGTCGAAAATTTTTTCTTTGATGAAAGATAATGCATTGAACTTATAGGTATAATCAAAAGATATATTAAAGCTGAAATTAAAATAGTGTTAAATGTAAAGATAAGCAGTAAACCAAAAAACAAAACTATACCAAACAATAAAAATATTGTGGTACTTCTTTTAACTACAATTTTCTTTAGTGAATATGTTGGAATTTTACTTATTAAAAGCACAGATATGGTTAAAAAGAAGACCGGAACGAAGATATTGTAGTTTAAATTCAAAAATTGAATTTCACTAAAACTATATATTAATGGTATTAAAACTAAAATACCTCCTGCTGGCGAGGGAACTCCTTCAAAAAAATTATCTCTCCAAGATGGATCTGCATTAGAACTTACATTAAATCTAGCCAGTCTCAAAGCTACACAGACAACATAAATAAGAGAAATTAACCAACCTATTCTTCCCAAATCTTTCATAACAAAAAAATACATTATGAATGCAGGTGCAACTCCAAAACTTATTACATCAGTAAGAGAGTCTAATTCTTTTCCAACTTTTGATGCACCCCCGATTAATCTAGCAATTCTCCCATCTAAACCATCAATGATACCTGCAACTATAATTGCTATGACTGCCATTTCAAACCTACCATCAAATGCAAATTTAATTGATGTAAGTCCAATACAAACACCCACTAAAGTAAAAATATTTGGTAACAATACTCTTGGATTTTTTGGTGGTACAATTTTAAAATTCTTTTTTGGTTCCATTTATCTTTTTGCTAATAAAGTTTCTCCTGCTAGTGATCTTTGCTCTAACTTAACAAGAGGTTTATAATTTTCAAAATATATATCTGCTCTACTTCCAAATCTAATCATGCCAATTCTTGATCCTTGTTGAACAACTTCATCTTTAGAACATTCTGTTACAATTCTTCTAGCAATTAGACCTGCTATTTGAACAACAATTACATCTTCACCAAATGAGTTTTTAATTCTGTAGTAACATCTTTCATTATCTTCGCTTGCTTTATCCATAGAAGCATTAATGAATTTACCTGCTACATAATTTATTTCTGAAATTGTTCCTGAGCATGGAGATCTATTTACATGACAATCAAATACATTCATGAATACACTAATCTTTGTCATTTTCTTATTTTCTAAACCTAATTCTTTTGGTCCATTAACTTCTTCTACTTTAATGACTTCACCATCCGCTGGACTAATAAGATAATCTTCATTGTTAATTGATTGTCTTTCTGGATCTCTAAAGAAATAATAACACCAGATAGTTAATACCAAACCTATAATTCCTAAAAAAGAACTTATAAAATATAATACCAACGTCGCTATACCGAATATAACTATAAACTTATATCCCTCTGCGTGTATTTTTGGAAAAACTTTACTTATCATAACCTTTATTGCTAATTTTTTTTAAACATGTATATAAATCACTGTCTATTAAAAGATATACCTAAAATATGAGCAAAATTAAGGTTAAAAACCCTGTCGTCGAATTAGATGGCGATGAAATGACCCGAGTTATTTGGGAATTTATTAAGAATAAACTAATCCTTCCTTATTTAGATATTCGTATCGAATATTACGATCTTGGTATGGAAAGTAGAGATAAAACAAATGATCAAATTACTGTTGATAGTGCCAATGCTATAAAAAAAACTGGAGTTGGTATTAAATGTGCAACAATAACACCTGATGAGGAAAGGGTAGAAGAATTTAAATTAAAAAAAATGTGGCGTTCACCAAATGGGACTATAAGAAATATTATTGGTGGAACAGTATTTAGAGAACCAATTATTTGTAAAAATATTCCAAAATTAGTTCCTTCTTGGACTGATCCAGTTGTTATCGGAAGACACGCTTTTGGAGACCAATATAGAGCCACTGATTTCTTAGTTCCAGGAAAAGGTAAATTAGAACTTAAGTGGACATCTGAAGATGGCAATGATGAAAAAAAATTTGAAGTATTTAATTTTACAGGACCTGGAGTAGCATTGTCTATGTATAACTTAGATAGATCAATTGAGGATTTTGCCAGATCTTGTTTAAATTATGGATTGATTAAAAAATGGCCAGTTTATCTTTCAACTAAAAATACAATTTTAAAAAAATATGATGGTAGATTTAAGGATATTTTTGAGAAAGTTTTTTATGAAGAGTTTAAGTCTGATTTTGAAAAAAATAAAATAACTTACGAACATAGATTAATCGATGACATGGTTGCGTGCGCCATGAAATGGAGTGGGAAGTATATTTGGGCATGTAAAAACTATGATGGAGATGTTCAATCAGATACAGTTGCACAAGGTTATGGATCTTTAGGATTGATGACAAGTGTATTATTAGCTCCTGACGGAAGAACAATGGAAGCAGAGGCAGCACATGGAACTGTAACAAGACACTATAGAATGCATCAACAAGGTAAAGAAACCTCAACAAATCCAATTGCATCAATCTTTGCATGGACAAGAGGTTTAGCGCATAGAGGAAAACTAGATAACAATAATGAATTAATTAAGTTTTCAGATACTCTAGAAAAAGTTTGTATAGATTCAGTTGAAGATGGATCAATGACAAAAGACCTAGCAATTCTATTAAGTCCATCAACAAAATTTTTAACCACTAATCAATTCTTAAATGAGTTAGATGGTAGATTAAAAAAGAAATTAAATTAATAATTTAAGCTTATCTAAAGCTTCACCTATTTTTGAACTATCAACTCCACCAGCTTGAGCAAAATCTGGTCTTCCACCACCGCCTTTTCCACCTATAATTTCTGAA
>CACDSN010000011.1 GCA_902555465.1 uncultured Pelagibacteraceae bacterium | reverse complement strand
AATATAATTTTTATTTTCAAATAAACTCTTGAAAAAAATTGTTAAAATAAAAGCGATTATTAAAAAGATAATTATAAATGAAAATTTAATTTTCATTTTATATTTTTCCTTAATCCTATTAAACCGCCTGCTGCTAGCATAATTGCAGAAAGCCAAATAGGAAGCATAAAAGGTTTTTTCTGATATCGAATATTTAAATAATCAGTCTCTCTCAAATAATTGACTACTACAAGATTATCATGAAATAAGTTGGTTTTAATATCTGCTTCACTAGTAATAGTTTCAGGTACTTTATACAATCTTAGTTCAGGATAAAATTTTAATATATTATCATTTTGGATTACATGAATTTCTGCTTTTAAAGATGTATAGTTATTAATTTTCATTTTAGATATATTTTCAAATTTTAATAGGTAACTTGATAATTTTTTTTCTTCACCTTTTTTTAGATTAACCGACACTTCCTCACTAAATAAACTGTTAAATATTATGCTTAAAATTAAAATACTAAATGCTGTATGAGAGATTTTTTGAGATAATTTTAATTTTTCATTTCTTAAATCAGTTATAGATATAAAAAATAAATAAAGTGCAGAAGAAATTAAGACTGTTAAATATAATACTTGAGTATTAAAATTTCGCACAATCAAATATGAGACAATTATTGATATTATAAGTAAGATTATTTTTACGAGTTTTGATTCAAATTTTTTGTTTTTTATCCAATCTAACTTTGGACCTATGGTCATTATTAATAAAAATGGGATCAAAAAAGGAATTAGCAATTGATTAAAATAAGGAGGACCAACTGAAATTTTTTCTCTTGTAATTACTTCTAAAAAAATCGGGTAAATTGTTCCTATTAAAACAACCGCGAGAAAATACATCATAAACCAGTTGTTAACTACAATTGCTGACTCTCTGCTTAAAAAAAATGATTTTGTAATATTTTCAGTATGACTATACTTAAAATATATAATTAATGAAATCAAAATTAGTACTGATAAAAAAATTAGAACGAATACTCCTCTCTCAGGATCATTTGCAAAAGTATGAACTGAATTTAGAATCCCAGATCTCACTAAAAAAGTTCCACTCATACTTAAAATAAAAGTACCAAGAGCAAGTATAATTGTCCAAGATTGCAAATTGGATCGTTTTTCTAATACTGATGTGCAATGTAATAATGCAGTTAAACAAAACCACGGCATCAAAGAAACGTTCTCTACCGGATCCCAAAACCAAAATCCACCCCATCCTAATTCATAATAGGCCCAGATAGATCCTAACATTATACCTATTGTTAAAAAAATCCACGAAATTAAAGTCCATTTTTTTAAATCATTTGCCCAATCTTTATTCACATAGCCGCAAACTAAAGCAGATAATGATGAAGAAAAAATAATTGAGGAGCCTACGTAACCTAAATATAAAATAGGTGGATGGATCGCTAAAGCTGGATCTTGTAAAATTGGATTTAATCCCAATCCTTCGTTTGGTGTTGGTATAATTAATTGAAATGGATTTGAAGTAAATATTATAAATAATAAAAATCCTAGAATAATTAGTTGTTGAAAAAAAATTGTTAAAATTCTGAAAGGCGATGAAAGTTTTTTAGATCTAAAAAAGAAAATTAATATAAACAAACTTAAAACTAATAACCAAAGTAATAAACTTCCCTCGTGATTGCCCCACGTTCCAGATATTTTATAAAATAATGGCTTGGTAGTATGTGAATTATTATAGACTGCTAAGTTACTAAAGTCTGAATTTATAAAAGCAAGAACTAAAGCTAAAAAACTTATACTAATTAAAAAGAATTGTAACCAAATTGTTGCAAAGATATTAAAATTTAAATTAGAGTTAGACCTGAAATTCCTTAGACTTAAAAAAGATAATATTAATGATGTAATCAAAGCAAAGATTAAGGAATAGTTTCCAATTAAATTCAACACCTTATTTGTCCTTTAATGCTTCCTTCACTTCAGGTGGCATATAATTTTCATCATGCTTAGCTAAAATCTTTGATGCATTTAAAAATTTTTTATCCTCTAGAAAACCTTCAGCCACAACTCCTTTCTCTTCTGAAAAAAGATTTGGTATTACCCCCGAAAATTTTATACTAATTTCATTTTTAAAATCTGTTATAATAAAACTAATTTGATCTGAGCTCATAGAAACAGAATTTTTTTTAACCATTCCTCCAACTCTATATTTTTTATCATAGTCAATTTCGCCTAGTTCTTTAATGTCTGATGGGGAAATGAAATAAACAACATTATCCTCTAAAGATTTTAGAACTAAAAAAACAGTTAAAATTAATACTGTTAATATTAATGAAAGAAATAAGAACCTTAATTTAACTTTTTTACCATACATGAAATATTAAAGTTAAACTTTTGAGCCAGAGTGTTTCAAAATTTCTTTATTAATTTCTTGATTGATCGCAACAGTATATTTTTCCTCTGATAGCGTTGTGAAATTTTTTTCAAATCTTTTTTGCTCTTTTTTTAACTGTAAACTTATAATGAAGTATAAACTAAAAAAACCTATTAATGTAAAAGCGAAAGCAGACCAAACATAAATGCCGTAGCCATTCATTAAAATTAGATCTGATATCATAGTCTTTTTAAACCTTTGTTTTTAATTTTTATCAGTTCTGTATTATATTTCATTAAAAAAATCAAAACTGAAAATAGGGCAAATGCCGCAGTCATTATAAGCAGTGGTATTAACATTGAAGAGTGTATTGCTGATTTTTCAGTTAAACTAATTGAAGCAGGTTGGTGCAGAGTATTCCACCAGTCAACAGAGAATTTGATTATAGGTATATTTATAGCTCCAAAAATAGCAATTATTGAAGATATTTTATTTGACCTGTCTTGATCCTCAAAAATCCTAAAAGATAAAAGATAAAGTGTATAAAATAAAAATAATATTAACATTGAGGTAATTCTTGCATCCCATGCCCACCATGTCCCCCAAGTTGGTTTTCCCCAAATTGACCCAGTTACAAGAGCAATTAGAGTAAAAAGTATTCCTGACGGAGCTAAACTTTTTGAAATTAAAATAAAATTTTTATTTTTAAATACAAAAACTGAAAAAGATAATAATGCAATTGTGGAAAAAATTCCTAAAGATATCCATGCTGCAGGAACATGAACATACATAATTCTAACCGAATCTTTTTGTAAATAATCTTCTGGCGAAAGAAACAACGCTTCAACTAGACCAATACTTAAAGTTAAAATAAAACATAGAAAAATGATTTTTTGTAAAGTCGAATTTATTTTAAAAATTCTGTAAGGATTAAAATAATCAAACATATTTTTTTATAACATATTTTATGTGAATATAATTTTTAATCACTTCGATCAAGAGCTCTGAGGGAGATAAATAGGGAATGTTTGAACTCCTGATCAAAGTTAAATTATTTATAAAATTAATATTTGTCTTTGTTTTGGATTAAATGTGTTTAAAAATTGACTAATATTTTCAATTTGAGGGTTTAAAGTAACTAGATCCTTTTTTTCCACTAAAAATCTCATTTATTAGAGGGTGCTGAATTGGTTCTCCAGAGTCATCTGCTAATAAATTTTGCTCTGAAACATAAGCCTCATAGGTTATCTCTTCATTTTCAGCCAATAAGTGATAAAAAGGCTGATCTTTTCTAGGTCTTACGTTTTTTGGAATAGATTGATACCACTCTTCTGAATTGTTAAATTCAAAATCAACATCGTAAATTACACCCCTGAATTCAAAATGCCTATGCTTTACGACGTCACCTATAGAAAATTTTGCTTTTTGAATTGACACATCATTAGTATGGGTATTTGAAAAAAAAAATCAATAGAAAAAATGTTTTTGATTTGCTAAGTTGTTAATAAATATACAGTGAATAAATCTTTTGTAAAATTTGTCACAGATTTTGGTCCTCTCGCAATATTTCTATACATATATTATAGCAGTGGCAAGGACATTAAAGTTGCTCTGGTTCCATTTATTATAGCTACTATAATAGCTTTATTCGTAGTTTGGATTTTAGAAAAAAGAGTTCCTATGGTGCCACTATTAGGTGGTCTATTAATAACTTTTTTTGGTGGATTAACCATTTACTTTGACAATCCAATTTTTATTTATATCAAACCAACTATTATTAATATTCTTTTTGGCTTAGCACTTTTGTTTGGAAAATATTTTACGAAAGAGCCTATTCTTAAAAAAATACTTGGAAATGCTTTAAACCTTTCAGAAGAAGGCTGGAACATTTTAAATGGTAGATGGATGTATTTTTTCTTTTTATTAGCTTTATTAAATGAATTAGTATGGCGAACACAATCAGAAGAATTTTGGGTAAATTTTAAGGTTTGGGGACTTTTGCCAATTACTTTTGTTTTCACAGCTTTTCAAGTTGGATTGATTAACAAATATAAAATAAATGAATAAACATTTAAAATTAGTAATCAATAATTCTTACTTAAATGAAAAACAAAAATATTTTTTTGAAAAAGATGAACTTAAAACAATATTAGATCTATATGCAAAAATGGTATCTAATGGTTCTTGGAAAGACTATGGGTTAAAAATATCAAGCAAACAAGTAGCCTTTAGTGTGTTTAAAAATTCATCAGAAAATGCTGTTTATAATATTTGTAAAAACTTTAAGCCTTTTGATAAAAATCTTAAATATTTAATAACAGATACAAAAGGGAGAATTTTAAAAAATTCTTATCATTTAGAAGGCTTATTAAAAAATACAAATTGGAAGAAACTTTGAAATTATCTTCTTTGACCAAATAATCTCAACAACATTATAAATAGATTTATAAAATCTAAATAGAGTGTTAGTGCACCCATGACTGCTTTTTTACCGATAACTTCACCACTATCTGAAGCTGCATACATGTTTTTAATTTTTTGTGTGTCATAAGCTGTAAGACCAACAAAAATTAAAACACCAAGTATTGAAATCACGAAATACATCATGGAAGATTTGAGAAATATATTTACTAATGATGCTATTATTATTCCAATTAGACCCATAAAAAGGAAAGAACCAAGTTTTGTTAAATCTCTTTTAGTTGTGTAGCCGTAAATACTCATTGCTCCAAATGTTGCTGAAGTAATAAAAAATACTCTTGTTACACTTAAGCCAGTGTAAACTAATAAAATTGATGATAATGACAAACCCATAAGAGCCGCAAAAATCCAAAAGGTAGTTTGTGCTTTAGATGAACTCATTTTATTTATTCCAAAACTCATATAAATCACAATGCCCAGTGGAGCTAACATAACTAACCATTTCAAACCTGATAGATAAATAGCATTACCAACTTGAGTTAAGGCCACGATTGAACCTCCTGCATCAGTTACAACTGAAATCTTAAAAGTTATTAATGCTATAATTCCAGTTAAAAGCACGCCAGTTGCCATATAATTGTAAACCTTTAACATATAGGCTCGTAAGCCTTCATCCATTTCAACAGCATGTTTAGCTGTAGTAGATTTTTTGAGTATATTTTCTCTATTAAATTCCATAACAGTTATATAATAATATTTTAGTTTTTTTTCAAGCAGTCAAAAGATAAATAAAGATGCTTTATTATTATGAATTATAAGAACTTAGGCAACACTGAACTAAAAGTAAGTACAATTTGTCTCGGTACAATGACCTGGGGTGAACAAAATACTCTCGAAGAAAGTTTTCAACAAATGGATTATGGATTAGATCAAGGAGTAAATTTTTGGGATACCGCTGAATTGTATTCAGTCCCACCTAGAGCTGAGACTTTTGGATCTACTGAAATTATTATAGGTAATTGGTTTGAAAAAAATAAAAAAAGGGACAAAGTAATTCTTGCAACAAAAGTTGCTGGTCCTGCTAGAGATTATTTAAGAAAAGGTGAAAATAGTTTTGTCGGAAAAAATCTTGAGGAAGCAATAAATGGAAGCTTAAAAAGATTAAAAACAGATTATATAGATTTGTATCAACTTCATTGGCCTGAAAGGAATGTTAATATGTTTGGTAAACTTGGATACAAACATGAAAGAGAGGATGATCAATGGAATAAAATCGAAGATGTTTTATCTGAATTGCAAAAATATATTAAAATGGGAAAAATAAGATATGTGGGTTTATCGAATGAAACACCATGGGGTGTTAATAAGTTTTTACAATTATCAAAAGAGTTTAATCTGCCAAGAATGATGTCCATTCAAAACCCATATAGTTTATTAAATAGAAGCTATGAGATTGGTTTAGCTGAAATCTCAATTAGAGATGAAGTTGGCTGTCTCGCTTATTCACCTTTGGCGTCAGGATATCTAACAGGTAAATACAGAAATGGGAATTTGCCTAAAGGATCTAGAATTGAAAGAGATGGGGATTTTTGGACAAGATATCAAAAGCCAAACATGGAAAAGGCTGTTGAAGAATATTATAAAATCTCAAAAAAATATAACGTAAATTTTGCTCAAATGTCAGTAAAGTTTTGCGAAATACAGCCTTTTATGACCTCAGTAATAATTGGAGCCACGACGATCGAACAGTTGAAAGAAAATATTGAAAGTGTAAATATAAAATTATCAAACGATTTGATAAAAGATTTAGATGAAATACAAAAAATTTACCCTAACCCATGCCCATAATTAAAAAGATAATATTTTCATTAGTTTTTGTAACATTGTTTTTTATTAATAATTCTTTTTCTCAAGAAGTTAAAAAAATAGGAAAATATAAAGATTGGGAAACAATCGTATTTATTGACGGTAATAATAAAGTATGTTTTGCACAATCAGTTCCAGTTTTACAAGCACCCAAAAAAAATCAAAGAGATGCTAGGCTATTTGTAAGCTTTAGGCCTAATGACAAAATTATAGATGAGGTTAGTATTACATCTGGTTATGAATATAACAATCAAAATTCAATTACAGCGACATCAGGCAAATCTAAATATAAATTTGATATTGCTCAGGAAAATTTTGCTTGGATATCAGAAAATAAAATTGAAAAAAAAATGATAAAAACTTTAAAAAAAGGATCTAGAATAATGGTAACAGGTTATAATAAATCTGGCTCACAAACTATAGATCATTATTCACTTTTAGGTTTCACCAAGGCATATAATTCTGCAAAGAAAAATTGCTCTTAAATAAATGTCTAAAAAGATTGTACTCGCTTATTCAGGAGGTTTAGATACCTCTATTATATTAAAGTGGTTACAAGAAAATTATAATGCAGAAGTTATTGCATACACATCTGATATAGGCCAACAATTAAATAAAAAAAAAATTATTAAAAACGCTAGAATGCTTGGTGTTAAAAAAATAATTATTAATGATTTAAAAAACACCTTCGTAAAAGATTATATTTTTCCAATGATTAGAGGTCATTCTTTATATGAAGGGGTTTATTTATTAGGCACTTCAATAGCGAGACCATTGATCGCAAAAGACCAAATTAAAGTTGCAAAAAAATATAAAGCATATGCAGTATCACACGGATCAACAGGAAAGGGCAATGATCAAGTTCGATTTGAATTAGGTTATCATTACTTTGGACCAAAAATAAAAGTTATAGCACCTTGGAGACTTTGGAAATTAAAATCAAGAACTGATTTGATTAATTATGCAAAAAAATATGGAATTCCAATTCCAAAAGATAAAAAAGGAGCCCCGCCTTTTTCAGTAGATGATAATTTATTCCATACTTCAACTGAAGGTAAAGTTTTAGAAAATCCAAAAAACTCTGCACCTGAATTTATATTCCAAAGAACTATTTCACCTGAGAAAGCTCCAAATAAACCAACATATGTAACAATAAATTTTAAAAATAGTGATCCAATTGGATTAAATGGAAAAAAACTAACACCTGCAAAACTTCTAGAAAAATTAAATCAATTAGCTGGAAAAAATGGAATTGGAAGAGTGGATTTAGTTGAAAATAGATTTATTGGAATAAAATCAAGAGGAGTTTATGAAACACCAGGTGGAACTCTTTTATTAAATGCTCATCGTGCGATTGAATCTGTAACTTTAGATAAAGAAACAATGCATAAAAAAGATCTGATAATGCCTAGATATGCAGAGTTAATTTATAATGGATATTGGTATTCTAAAGAAAGAATTAAACTTCAAAAAATTGTTGACCAAAAAAGAAATAAAGTAAATGGGTCAGTTAAACTTAAACTTTATAAAGGTAATATTACTATTCAATCTCGAGTTACAAAAAGTGGGGCTTATTCAATGAAAAAGGTTTCCTTTGAGGAAAATAAAACTTTTAATAAATCAAATGTTGAAAGATTTATTAACTTTCACAAAAATAAGCTAAGATAAGGCTTTTAAGAGGACAATTTGTCATTTGTATAAATCAACTTTTAAATTATTCATAAAATATGGAAGGTATTAAAAACTGGTTAAAAGACTCTGCCAACATACTATTTGATGATAGTAGAAACGACTTAAGAGCATTACCAAAAACAGTTAGATTACAAATTTTATTAGTTTTAAGTTTTATTTGGTCTACAGTATTTAGTTTATATATTTTTTCTTACACTACTTTCGCTTTTGGTTGGGCTGGTACGTTTATTGCACATATCGGTTTAATTTTTGCAGTTTACTATACTTTTAAACAATTCCACAAAGCTGAAAAAAGTTCAGTGAGTGTTTTTAAATCCAAGAACTATGATCCTTCTAAAATTATGGTAATTATATTTGTAATTTTATTTATGTTTGTATTTTCTAAAGGTGTCGAAGTTTTAACTAAAACTAATTCATACTCTATCCCATATGATGGACCAGCAAAGTCAGCAATTGAAAAATGGCTGCCATTTACAAAAGGTGATTAATGGACAAGATAACAAAAAATTTACAATTCATTTTACTTAGCATTATTTTAATTAGTACTGTAATCGCTGTTGGAATAGAATTAAAAAGAATGATCTTAGAACAATCTGTAAATTTAGCAGACCTACTTTTAATGTTTCTTTATTTAGAGGTAATGGCGATGGTAAGGGTTTTTTGGAACCAACAATCAATTAGTATCACACTGCCTTTATTAATAGCTATTACAGCGCTTGCACGATTTATAATATTGCAAGGTAAAGAAATGGATGCATCTGCATTGGTTTATGAAGCAGTTGCAATTGTTTTAATTGCATCGGCAATTGTAATTTTAAGACTAAGGCATAGCGACAAGTTAGGACTTAAAAAGAAAAAATCAAAATAACATTTATGAATTTTAAAGCTTCAAGAGCTTCGGCTGTTGAAAAATTAGAAAATTTTGTAGAAAATAATCTTGTAGATTATTCAAAACAAAGAAATTTTGATTACGGTCCTGACGAGAGATCAAATGTGTCATGTCTATCACCTTATGTAACTCACGGAGTCATTAACGAAATAGAAATAATAGAAAAATCATTAAAAAAATTTTCTTTCGTAAAAAATGAAAAGTTTATTCAGGAGGTTCTTTGGAGAACTTACTGGAAAGGTTGGTTGGAATTACGACCAAATGTATGGTCTGATTATTTAATAGAATTAAAAAAAATCAGAGAAGAGTTTAAAGATAATAAAATTTACATTAATGCAGTTGAAGGAAAAACCAATATCGAATGCTTTAATTATTGGGTGAATGAGTTGAAAAATAACAATTATTTGCACAATCATACAAGAATGTGGTTTGCAAGTATTTGGATTTTTACATTGGAATTACCATGGCAATTAGGTGCAGAATTTTTTATGCAACATCTTTACGATGGAGATGCTGCATCAAATACTCTTGGATGGCGATGGGTTGCTGGTGTTCAAACACAAGGTAAACATTATTTAGCAAGCGAATGGAATATCAAAAAATTTACTAATAATAGGTTCAACAATATTAAATTAAACGAAAATGCTCCTCCAAAAATTTCTGAAAAAACTTACTCAATTATTAAACAAGATTTTAATAATCCAAAAAATCTTGAGGATAAAAGTTTATTAATTTTTGAAAATAATTTATCTTTTGAAAACACTGATTTTCAAGATAGCAAATTCAAAAAAATATATTTAGTTTCTAATAAAAATCAGAACAGATCTATAAAACTTAGTGAAAAAGTAGAGAAATTTAAAACGCTTCTTTTCAATGACCAAGAACAAAGATTAAAAGATCAATCTATTGATTGTAATTCTATCGATATTAGTGAAATTAAAAATATTAATGAAAATTATGTTGCATTATATCCAACAGTAGGTGAAAACCTAGATTACTTAAACTTAAATAGTTTAGAAATAAATTTTTTATATAGAAAGCTTGATCAATATTCTTGGAAATACTGTAATAAAGGATTTTTTAATTTTAAAAATTATATTCCAAAAATTATTTCAACATTTAACTAAGCTTAGAACACTTCTTGGAACAATATTTTACCCTTTCCCAATTAAGCTTCCATTTCTTGCGCCAAATAAAAGGTCTTTTACAAACAGGACAAATTTTTGAGGGAAGGTTTTCTTTTTTCACTAAAGTGTATTTTTTTTAATAAATTTATCAGCAGCTGATAAGATTAATTTTCTTCTATCATTTTTCATTTTATCAAAAATTCTTACCATCATGGAAAGCCTTGGGTTTTTTAAAAAAAACTTTCTGTTTCTATCTATAAATCTCCAGTATAAGCCATCCATTGTGTTGCACCATTCACCTTTTTTAAAATCCATCATTTTCATAAAATAACTTGATCCACAAATATATGGTTTAGTTGCAAATATTCCTCCATCACTAAACAAGCCCATTCCATAAACATTTGGAACCATCACCCAATCTGAGGAATCGACAAACATTTCCATAAACCATTTGTAAACAATAGTTGGTTTAATTTCACAAAGATTCATTATATTTGATAAAATCATCAATCTTTCAATGTGATGTGACCATCCATAATTTAAAGCATTTTTAATTGCGTGATCTAGAGGTGGAAGACCAGTTGATCCATCGTACCATGATTTTTTCATTTTTCGGTTATGATTGAAAAAATTTCTAGTTTCCATTTCATCAGAATAACTTTGATAAATTCCTCTCATAAACTCTCTCCAACCGATTACTTGTCGAATATATCCTTCAAGAGAATTTAATCTAATTTTATGTTTGATATGAAAATCTAAAACTTTTTTTATTATTAACTCAGGAGTAATTAAACCCAAATTTATATAAGGGCTTAATGCACTATGAAATAAAATATTATCTTTCTGGTCAACTGCATCCTCATAATCGCCAAATAAATTTGATTTTTCTTTGATAAAAAAATTTAGCAACTTCACAACATCTTCATACTCAGTAGCAAACCAGAATTCGTTTGTGCTACCAGGATGATCTATAAATATTTTTTCTATAATTGGTTTAAGTTTTTTTGTATGTGACGTTTCATTAATTTTAGGAAATTTTGGGATTGTTATATTTTTTGGAAGTTTATTTCTATTTTCTTCATCAAAACTCCATTTTCCACCCTCTGGATTTCCATCTTTTTTCATTAAAATATTTAATTCTCTTCTTGTTTCTTTATAAAAAACAGCCATAAATGGTTTTTTAGATTTTGATAAATATTTTTTAAAATTTTCTCGTGAATTTAGAAACATGGGAGTTTGAATAATATTCCAGTGAATTTTTTCTTTTTTAAACAATCGAGTAATTTTTTTTTCAAAAAATTTATCTTCTATTTCAAAGCTTGATACTTCAGTAATTTTGTTTTCCTTAAGTATCTTTTTTAATTTTTCCAAATAATCTAATTTAAATGCCTTGTCCTCAATTGAAGAATATTCAATTTTAAACTTATTTTTCTTGAGTTTGTCTGCATGCGACCTCATAGCAGAAAGAAATAAAAGAATTTTCTGTTTATGGTGTTTCTCGTAGGTACATAATTGGTAATCTTCTGCCATAAAAAATATATGGTCTTTTCTGAATTTTTCTAAGTATTTTTCAGAAAAAAGTTGATTTCCGAGTAGAAAAAATAATTTCATTGTCTATATATAACTTTTTAAAAATTTATGTCAGATAAATATTTAGTTGTCGGTGCCACAGGTTCAATAGGATCAAATTTAGCAGAGCAATTAGCTGCTTCTGGTAAAGAGGTGCATTTAGTAGGAAGAAACGAGAGCCAAACACAATCATTAGCTGAAAAGTTAAATTGTAATTTTACAATTGCTGATGTTTTGGAAGATAGCTTTGTTGATAAAATTAAGTCAGATATTCAAGATATCAAGGGCATTGCTTACTGTGTAGGATCAATAGATCTTAAACCATTAAGAATGGTTAATGAAAATGATTTCAATAAGTGTATGAAATTAAATTTATATTCTGCAGTAAATTTAATTAAAGGTTTTCAAGAAAGTTTGAAAACAAATAAAGGGTCTATAGTTTTATTTTCAACTGTCGCTGCACAAAGAGGATTTACAAATCACTCAATTATCGCCTCTACTAAGGCTGCAGTAGAAGGATTAACAGTTTCTTTAGCAGCTGAGTTTGCGCCAAATATTAGAGTTAACTGTATTGCACCAAGTTTAACAAATTCTAAAATAGCTGAGCCCATGTTAAAGAATAAAGTCTTGGCTGAAGGTATAGCAAAAGCTCACCCACTTAAAAGACTTGGGGAGGGCAAAGACTCAGCGTCGCTTGCAAAATTTTTAATCACAGAAGATAGTTCTTGGGTCACTGGTCAAATTATAGCTGTAGATGGTGGAAGATCTAAGTTATCCTAATTACTTTTTTTGAGATCTTTTAAAACACTCAATTGTGTTTTTTAACAAGCATGCAATAGTCATAGGACCTACGCCACCAGGAACAGGTGTTAAAGCTTTAGCTACTTTAGAAACTTCCTCAAATGCAACATCACCAACAATTCCTTTTTCAGTTTTGTTAATTCCAACGTCTATTACGACTGCATCTTTCTTAACCCAATCACCCTTTACTAGCTCAGGAATTCCAACTGCGGCTACAACAATATCACCTTTTAAACATTCACCTTTAAGGTCTGCAGTTTTGGAGTGTGTAATTGTTACAGTACAATTCTCTTTAAGTAAAAGCTGAGTCATTGGTTTTCCATTAAGATTTGACCTTCCAACCACAACCGCTTTTTTTCCACTTAAATTTGGCTCAATTTTTTTAATCAATAAATAGCATCCGAGTGGTGTGCAAGGAACTGAACTTTCATAACCTGATGAGAGATTTCCTACATTCATTGGGTGAAAACCATCAACATCTTTCCCTGGAGAAATAGCTTCAATTACTTTTTGTTTATCTATATGTTTTGGAAGTGGTAACTGAACCAGAATACCTGAGACAGATTCATCTTTATTTAATTCATCAATTTTTTCCAAAATAGTTTTTTCCTCTACAGTTTCAGGATATCGGATGACATCAGACTTTAAGCCAACTTCAACGGCGGACTTTTCTTTGTTTTTTACATAGATTTTACTTGGAGCAAGTTCGCCAATTAATATAACTGTTAAGCCTGGAACTTTGTTATGTATTTTTTTTAATTCAGCAACTTCTTTTTTAAGTTCATTTCTTAGTTCTGCAGCCGCTTTCTTTCCGTCGATTAAAATCATAAATTAAAATATCATTGGTGCAATATAGAGTTTCATACACATTTCGATAAACCAAATCAATAAAAGAAGTATAATTGGAGATATATCAAAAGCACCTAAATTTGGTAAGAACTGTCGAATTTTTCTCAAAAAAGGTTCAGTCAAACGGTATGTAAAATCTAGTACTAAATAAACAAATCTATTTGAAGTATTTATAACATTAAAAGCAACCAACCAGCTAATTACAACATTGGCAATTACAACATAAGAATATAACTTTAGTATTTGCAAAGCTAAATAAAAAATTGCTATCATTTTTTTTCAACATAAATTGATTGGCTGGGGAACGCAAAAGAAGCATTATTTTTTTCTACAATTTGCTTTATTTGAATAGCCAATCTCTCTTTCACGGCTAACCATTCGTCCCAATCATCTGTTTTAGTAAAACAACGAACATACATATCAATAGAACTTTCAGCAAAACTATCGACTCTAACTGCATAACCAAGTTCTGGCTTAAAATCCTCGTTTATTTTGATGTAATTTTCAATTTCATTTCTTAATGTTTTAAGCTGATCAATTGTTGTGTCGTATTGAAGATTAATTGTCCAACTAATAATCCAGTTAGTTGTTTGGCTAATATTAATAACTGCGTTTTCCGCAAATTGAAAATTTGGTATTATTGCAATTGATTTATCAAATTTTCTTATTACAGTTGATCTGAAACCAATTTTTTCAACAATCCCTTCGATTATTCCCTCAACTAATATCCAATCTCCCATTTTAAATCTTTTTTCAACCAAAACCAAAATTCCAGAAATTAAATTTTTAAATAAGTCTTGTGCTCCCAAAGCAACTGCAACACCAAATAAACCTAAGCCAGCAATGATCGGTCCGATTTTAATTCCCCAAAGCTCTAGAACAGCGGCGGCTCCTAAGATAAAAATTAAAATTTTTATTGATTTAACTATCCAACTTATTAATTCTCTTGTAAGAATTTTTCCAAGTCCACTTAAAACATATGAGACCGGTTCGATGATTTGGTGGATAGTCCAAAAGATTAAAATAGTAATTAAAGTCCTATTTACATTGTTTACGAACTCCCGAGTATCTGCCTCAAACGACATATAGTAACTTGCAAAGAAAAAACCTAATACAATAGGTAAAAACCTTACTGGACCTATTAATGAGCGAACAAAGGTGTCGTCTAGATTGTTTGTAGTTCTTTTAGAGATAACCTCTAATTTTTTAATTATTAATTTACTAATTAATCCTCTAAAAATTAAAAATAAAAGAAAAATTCCAATTCCAATAAGTATTTCATAAAAATTAATTCCAAGAATACCTTTTTCCCAGACTGATAAAAATAATTCTTTAAAATTTACGAAAACATCCATATTAAACCTTATATAACAAAAATTCTTCCTCTCCTGGATTAAATAAAAATATTTTTTTCCATTTCACCTCATTTAAAACAGAAGATGTTTTCTCTCCTATACACATTAAATTGGTATTCATCCAGCTGTCAATCAATTGATATTTTTTTATTATATTTAAGAAGCTTTTTGAACTATTTTCAGAGTATACATAAACAATATCTGGTATATTTTTTTTAAGCTCTTCAATTAAATCATCTTTAATCTCATCATTATGTTTAACAGAATAATTTATAATTCTGATTATCTCATATCCCTCCCTCCTAAGAGCTTCATCTAAATTAAAAGAAATAAGTTCGCCACTTACATATAAAATTTTACCATCTTTTTTATTGTGATTTTGTAATATTAATTCTTTGAGTGCCCTTACGTTACCATCGGCTGCAATTACATTTTGAAAACCTGATGCTCTTGCAAGTTTTTCAGTAGTAGATCCAACACAAAAACATTTAAGTGTCTTATTAATGTTTTCTAATTTTAAGTTTTTTATAGAGTTAGAGCTTGTAAAAATAATTACTGAAAAATCATTGAAGTTTATTTCTCCATAATCCATTTTTTCTATTTTAATTAATGGAAAATGTGAAACAGAATGACCTAATTCTTTAAACTTAATTATTAAATCTGAACAATCTTCTAAAGGTCTTGTTAATAATATATGCATTATTTTTTATAAGTATCTTTTGCTTCTACTTTAAGATAATTTCCTATTTCTTCACTTGCTTTTAAAAAATTTGAAGGAATATCTTTAATAGTTTTAAAATATCTTTTTTTACCATCTATTGAAAAAAGTTCTCCAGAGATTTCAAAATTATTATTATTTACTTTAGAAAAAACTCCAACAGCTGTATGGCAATCACCTTCTAAGATACTTAATACTTTACGTTCTGATAAGGCAGAAATACTTGAAACTTTGTCATTCACTTTAGAAAGAAGATTAATGATATCATCATCGTCTTTTCTACATTGTATAGAAACAATTCCCTGACCTGCACTTGGTATAATTTTTTCGGTTGAAAATTCCTCTGAAATCAAATGATCTAATTTTAAAGATTTTATCCCAGCCTTAGAAAGTATGATGCTATCATAATCATTTTTATTTAATTTAGATATTCTTGTATCTACATTGCCTCTTATAATTTTGTAATTTAAATCATTTCTTATTCTTCTTAATTGAAATTCTCTTCTAAATGAAGAGGTTCCAATAATAGAATTTGAATTTAATTCGCTAAATTTTTTATTGTCTTTTGTTATGAGTATTTCTTCTGGAGAATTTCTTTTCAAAAAACAATTCGTTATTAAACCAGGAGTTTCTTGAGATGGCATGTCTTTTAATGCATGCACAGCAAGATCTATTTTTTTATTTATTAATTCTTCTTCAATTTTTTTTGAAAATAAACCTTTGCCACCAATGTCTTTTAATCTATCCCTCTGATTTTTGTCCCCTTCAGTTGTTATTTTCACAATTTCAATTTCCCCTGAAAAAAATTTATTTAATTCGTATTTTGCTTGATTAGCATAAATCATAGCTAATTTACTTGCTCTAGTTCCAATTAATATTTTATTTTTTTTCATTAATAATTTTATATTTAAATCTTATAATCTAATTGTACTATCTATAATATTATGAATAAAAAAATTACAATTTTAGGCATTGAATCTAGTTGTGATGAAACTGCAGCATCAATAATACAAGAAGAAAACGGAAAAATAAAGATTTTGTCAAATATAGTCTCCAGTCAGTTTGATATACATAAAGAATTTGGGGGCGTGGTACCTGAGTTAGCTGCAAGAGCGCATGTAGAAAAAATTGACCTTATTACTGAAAAAGCAATCTCAGAAAGTAAAATAAATCTTAGTGATATTGATGCTGTTGCAACGACTGCAGGACCAGGATTAATAGTTTGTTTAACTGTTGGATTAAACTTTGGAAAAACTATTGCTGCCTCCTTAGATAAACCCTTTATTGCCGTCAATCATTTAGAGGGTCATGCAATAAGTCCAATGTTAAATACAGATTTAAAATTTCCATATTTGTTACTATTAATTTCAGGTGGACATACACAGTATTTATCCGTTGAAGACTTAGGAAAATATAAAAGATTAGGTACAACGATTGATGATGCTTTAGGAGAAGCTTATGATAAAACAGCAAAAATAATAGGGATTGAATTTCCTGGTGGACCTAAAATTGAAAAGTATGCAGAAAAAGGAGATAAAAATAAATTTGAATTACCTAAACCAATATTAAACAAAGGTGGATGCAACGTTTCTTTTGCAGGATTAAAAACAGCAATATTAAGAGTTCAATCAAAAATAAAAACTGAACAAGATAAATTTGATCTTGCAGCCTCATTTCAGAAAACTATTGAGGAAATTCTTGTTGAAAAAACTAAGAAGGCTTTCGAAATTTATTTAAGTGAAAATAAAAATTTAAGAAAGACTTTTGTTGTTGCTGGAGGTGTTGCTGCAAATAAAGGAATAAAGGAAAAATTATTAGAAGTGTGTGAGAAAAATAAATTTGAATGTTTATTTCCTGATATAAGTTTATGTAGTGATAATGCAGCAATGATTGCATTAGTAGGATTAGAGAAATATAAAAAAAAAATATTTAATAAATTAAATTATAACGTTAATCCAAGATGGCAACTTGATGAGACAGCAAAATTTCTTAAAGGTGCTGGTGTAAAAATATAATTGATTTTAATTAAATAAATATTTAATTACATTTTAAAATTCTGGTATCTAAATTAGATCCAAATAAAATAATATTATCAACCTTAACTTTTTTTGCATGAGAACAAAGATCATTATCTGTTCCTAGTAAGTCAAGATTTTTCAGTGTACCAAAATTCTTATGAGCGGTATTTATTGAATAAGCTAAATCAGTACTTTCTGATTTTACTCCAAAGATAAGTGGCATTTTACCTAGTGCCATAAAATAAAGACTTGATTTTATATCTGCAGTAACAACTCCTTCTTTGTATTGAAAAAACGACCAATATTGATTTTTTGGAGAAATATAAATAGCGGTGGTTCCATTTAATTTTAAAGATATATCTTTAGCTTTTTGAAGAATTTTTTTTGGATACACATTATTAGTAAATTCATTTAATTTTGATAAACCAAAGAGCTTAGATCTAATTTCACAAAAAATATCAAACTTATTTTTTTTACAATAGTTTATATTAACATCATCCATTAAAAATTTATTATCTTTTTGAAAATTCCAATTATCATTTAGTATTCTCACACTTTTAACTGTATGTTTTAATGTTCCGCTATCATTATTTATAGAAACTAAATGTTTTTTAAAAAAAGCAATTGAAACTATAAATAAAGAAATTAATAAGAAATATTTAATTACAGATTTATCAAAAATAAGTGACTCATCCGCCTTTGTAAATAAAAGAAGTTTAAATTCTGGTGTAATTAGGAAAAAAAATAGAAACCAGAAAGTAGGTAACAATTGATAAAAAGTATCACTATAACCGCTAGTCCTCAAAGCTAACACCAAAATGAGTAAACAAGCAAAAAGCAAAAAAAATAAAAATTTATTATTAACAATTTGTTTTATATTTTTTAAGTTAATAGGATTTTTCTTTAGAATTAAAAAAAATATAAAAAGAATTATTGGGATCAAAAAACTATTAATATATAGATCAGAGGAATTTAAAAAATACTGATAATAACCAAATCCTATAGCGCTAGAAGCTCTGTCTGTTTGTCCAAAATAAAGAATAATAAATAAAAATGAAAAAATAATAGAAGATAATATTATTATTTTTTGCGAATTTTTTTTTACTGACAAAAAATAACATATTAAACCTAATAAAAATAATCCATGAAAAGCTCTAGCAAAAATTGTGACTGGGACGAGAAACGATAAAACAATTATTTCTAAATTATTAATCTTAGATTTGCTAACTGCGTAATATAATAATGGAATTACCGAAATATATAAAAGTGTTGCAATTAAAAGTGATCTTTGTCCAAGAACATAATCTATGGATGCAAACGTAAGTATAAAAAACATTAAGATAAGTAACCAATTTTTAGAAATATAAGTTGAACCCATATAAATAATTAACTTGGAGCATCCATATATAAGAAACGTCGGCATCATTATGTTTGCAAGTATAGTGAAAACTTTAATTACATTAACTGTATCACTAATAAATGGATCAATAAAAATTGCAAAAAGAACATGATAGGGCTCAAAAAGAAGTCCATGAATTCCGTGACTTATGGATGAATATTCAGACCAAGAGTTTGCAACTGCTGCGTCACGCAAATAATCTGTGCCCACAATACCCACATAAGCTAATTCATTTATCCATGGAAGAGTACCTGTATGAATATTTGACAATCCAATAATTATAGATCCTGCTACAAAACCTATAATCATTTTTTGCCAACTTAAATTTATATTTTTATAAATATTAATTAAAAAAAAAAGTAAAAGATCTATAAGTGCAATTGAAGCAAGAAAATAGATTGGTAATTTAATATGAAATAATCCAAGCAAACATATCAACAAAATTGGGAATTGCCAACTTAATGAAAATGAAAATAATTTATTATTTTTTTTACTTAAAATATTAAAAAGTATTTCAACAATTCTTAACCAAAACCAAGTAAATAAAGCATATATTATATATATTTGATCTATGACTCCTAAAAAAAAATTTAAAAACATCGTAAATGAAGTTCCACCTACTAATATTCCAAAAGATAATAAAAAAGGCCCAGAGGGTTTAAAATTGTATAAATTTAATAATTTTTTTTTTAAAATAAAAGACATAAATTTAATTATTTGTTTTAAGTAAATTATTCCATATATTTGCATATCTTTCTTCAGTCATAACTGCGTTAGGAATAAATTTTAATTTAGTTAATTTTTTCCAATAGAATTCTATATCTTTAGGTCTGCCCCATCTTTCTGGACAAACAATACATGAATTATATTTTTTAATTATTTTTAAATTGTTTTTAGATATTGGCAATTTTGTTATTGTATCGATCCATATCCAATTAAAATATTTTTGTAAAGTTTTAGCTGTGTTAATTGATTCAATTTCTGAAAATCTAATCGCTATATTTCTCTGTCTAGTTTTAATACTTTTAAAAATATATGGATATTCAACATCTAACAAAAAATATGAACTGATTTTTGCTTTTTTTACTTTTTTTATAACTTCGTTTTCAATTCCAGCTTCTTTAATATTTAAAATTAAAGTTCCATGTTTATACTCATGTAAATAATCTTCAAACTTATCACCTTTGCTATCAGGTTCATGATTTAAAATTAAGTGTGAATTTTTAGATCTAATATCAATTTCTGTACCAAAAAAATTTGGTAATTTTTTTAATTTTTTTAAAGAATTAACCCTATGAATAATTATTTCCATATTAAAAAGTTCAACTTGTTTTAAATTTTTTTTTTAAAGCAATAATACATTTGAGAGTTTGTATAATTAGTCTTAATTTTGCTTTAATGGAACCTCCTCCTTTTGCTTCACCAGCTACCCTTTCATCCCATCTTACTGGATATTCAATAATTTTATAATGATTTTGTATCGCTACTACCATTAAGTATATATCTAATGAAAAATCATTAGGAGGATTTTTAAAAAATGATAAGAAATTTTTTGAAAATATTTTTGGTTGTGCATTTATATCAGTTAATTTTTTTCCAAATATAAGACTTGCAATAATTGACATACCAAAAGTAAATATTTGGTCAAAAATATCTCTATTTAACCTTTTTCCTTTTATTATTATTTTTTCATTTTCTAATTTATCAAAATTTTTTTCAAAAGCATCACAAACATACTGGGGTGGGGTTTGTAAATCTGCATGACACCACGATATATACTTCGAAGTAGATCGATATACACCTTCCATAATTCCATTTCCATATCCAATATTTTTTTCAACAATTACAAGCTTTATTAATTTGTTTTTGTATAACTTATGTAATTGAATTTTATGTAAAGAATCATCAGTTGAACCGTTGTCAACAACAATAATTTCTAGATATTCATATGATTTTTTAAGAGTTTCTAAATTGTCAAACAGGGAAGAAATATTATCTTCTTCGTTAAAACAGGGTATTACAATACTTAAACTTTTCATGATTTAAATTAAAAAATATTTTATCTCTTAAAATCAGTATTATCGTACTTTTCTAATTCTTTATAATTTCCCAAATCTATATAATTGTCTACCAATATTTCACCTACTTTGAGACCTAGTTTAATCGACTCTTCTATTGCCACATCAAGATAATATTCATTTTTAACTTTTTTTTTATTTTTGAATAATAAATCTAAAGAATTTATGAAAAACTCAGATTTTTTGAAAAAAAAAGATCCAACTATAGGTCTCTCATCTATAGGATTTTCGTTAAATGGTTTTTTACATGAAATTTCTAAATTGTTTTCTTTGTTATTTCTTACCCATCCGTAAGCGTTTGGATTTGTTAAATGAATTTTTTTACATTTTGTAGTGAAAACTAATACATCATAAGTTTCAATTTGTTTTTTATAATTATCAGTATTAAATTTTATATAACTATCGCATGCATTTATAAATACTTGATCATCTTGTTTTAAGTATTCAGAGGCTAATCCACATGTTGATGCTTGACCCTCCGTTAATTTATTCACAGATAAAATTTTATAATTTTTAAAATATTTCTTCGTTTCTTTTTCTATCTTCCCATCATCTAAAAATTTTTTTTGCGTTATAAAAATCCAAAAATCTGCATCAGGCATACATTCTGCAGATCTTATAAACATTGGTTTTCCATTAAGGTTTATTAAAGGCTTGGGAGTGTTATATCCTGCTTTTTTTAATCTAAGTCCTTCTCCTGCCATTGGCATTATGTTTACTTTATTGGGCACTTAGAATTTCTCCTTTTTAAATTTAATCAGTTAAATCACACCTTTATAAAACAGTCCATTAATTGTATTTATTACTGGACTTACAATTTTTAATAAATATTGTGAATGTAAAAATGAGTGATATTGGAAAGAAAACATGGATATTTCCTGATGCATTTCTACCTGCAAAAGGACATCCTTATAAAACCTCAAAAAATGGAGATCAATTTGGACACGAGTCTTTATGTATGCTTAATTCGTCTGATAAAGATGCTTTAATCAATATATCTTTTTATTACGAAAATAGTGAACCATTAGAAAATTATAAACATACCTTAAAGGCAAAAAGAAGTTTGCATCTTAGACTAGACAATATTACACTTTTAAATAACAAAAAACTATTGAGAGAAGTACCTTACTCAATAATTCTCAAAAGTAATATTAAAATAGTTGCTCAGCTTTCACGATTAGATACAACATCTGAAAACAATTCGTTTATGACATCAATGGGTTGGGGAGTTGATGATTAATGTTCAAAGCTGTTGATAAAAATAAAATATTTGATTCTAATAAAAAATATTCAGAAAATTTAAATAAGGATTATGATTATTTTTGTCAAAAAGTATCAAAATTAAATATTGATATTAAATATATTGAGGAGAAAATTTCAAATTTAGATCTTGCATTGCCTTCATGGGGTTTGGGCACAGGAGGAACAAGGTTTGGCCGTTTTCCAGGTTTTGGGGAACCTAGAAATATTTTTGAGAAAGTTGAAGATTGTGGCGTTGTAAATGACTTGGTTGGTATAACTTCTTCTATATCACCACATTTTCCTTGGGATAATGTCGATGATTATAAAGCTTTAAAAGATCATGCTACAAACTTTGGTATTAAATTTGATGTAGTAAATTCAAATAGCTTCCAAGATCAAATTAATCAAAAATATTCTTATAAATTTGGAAGTCTAACAAATTCTGACAAATCTATAAGACAACAGGCAATAGAATTAAATTTGGAATGTATAGAAAAAGGTAAAATCTTAGGTTCAAAAGGGCTCACAGTTTGGATTGCAGATGGTGGTAACTTCCCGGGTCAGCAAAATTTTTCAAGATCATTGTCTCATTATGTGGACTCAATGAAAAAAATTTATAAATCATTACCAGCTGATTGGAAAATTTTATTAGAACACAAACCTTATGAGCCATCATTCTATTCAACTGTTATAAACGACTGGGGAACAAGTTATGTGTGTGCTAAGGAACTTGGAGAAAAAGCCATGTGTCTTGTCGATCTAGGACATCATTTACCTAATACAAATATAGAAATGATTGTTTCAAGATTAATTGATCTTAAAAAATTAGGTGGTTTCCATTTTAATGATAGTAAATATGGTGATGATGATCTTGATACAGGGTCTATTAACCCTTATGAACTTTTTTTAATTTTTAATGAACTTGTAGATGCATTTCATCAAAAGAAAATTTCAAATATATCTTATATGATTGATCAGTCTCATAATGTTACAGATCCTATTGAAAGTTTAATACAAAGCTCAAACGAAATAATAACTGCCTATGTAAAATCAATACTAGTTGATCAAAAAATACTAGCAGAATTACAAAAGAAAAATGATATTATTGGAGCAAATTTATTATTAAAAGAAGCTTTTAATACCGATGTAAGTGGATTAATTAAAAAAATAAGATATGAAAATAATAATGCAATAGAGCCTATATATACCTACAGAGAATTGAATTATAAAAAAGAAAAATCAAAGATACGTATTCAGGATAAGAAAAATAAGCCAGGTATTGTTTAAATTTCTCAAATTAATTATTTTTCAATTTTTTTATCCAATACTCATATGAAGAATTTATTTCAGGTATTTTTTTGCTTTTATATAATTTTAAATTTAGGTCGATTTTTTTTTTTAAATTAAATAACAAGCTTGCTCCAATACCCGTACCCTCTTGATTAGAACTTAAATATATTTTTTGACTTTCTCTAAGCGCACCAATTATTCTAAGAAAATTTTTATTATTAATTAATGGTCCAGTAATTATTATATTTTCTCTACAATTGATTAAGTCCATACAATAATTTAATACAAATGCAATGTATGTTATAATTGCCATATATCTTGAAGTATAATTTTCTTTTAAAAAAGGTTTATAAATACCTTTCATTCTGCTGAATGGTCCACCAATGCCAAATGATGGATATAAAAAATTTTTTTTTTTAAAAAATCTAATATCAAAACTTTTAAATTTTTTATTTATTTTAAGTTTTTTATTTAGAAGTTGATATTCTCTTCCGCCCATAAAACGAACTGTAGGAACTACCTTTCCAAAGACATTAATACCTCCGTACATTTCTTTATCTTCTTTTAGACATTTTGGCGGGGTGAAGGCATTCATGATCACAATATGTGTTCCGCTAGATATTAAATTGAACTTTTTAAATTTACCTCTTGTAAATAGTAAATACGAGGCGTCACTATCGTGAATACCGTTTATGATTTTAATTTTATTTTTACTCAATCTTTCGTCAAGCGAATAAAATCCTACAGTATTCCAAGCATTTTTAATCTTGGGCAATTTATTTTTTATTTTGAGTTTATTTACAAGGCTAGAATAAGTTTTTTTTTTAAAATTCCATAAATGTGTATGATTTCCTAAATAAGAAATTTCTGAAGAGAGTTTTTTAGAAAGAATCCAAGAAATATATTGAGGAAATGTGAGAATATATTTAGTATTTTTAAATATATTTTTTTCTTTTAATTTTAGATATAAAATTTGCTTTCCAAGATTTAATCCTTTTTCTGAAAGTGGTGACAAAGTCTCACTGAAAGAAGGTTTGATAATTTTAAATTCCTTTAATACTTTATCAAAATTATTTTCATAATCCATCACACCTAAAATAGATTTATTATTATAATCTACTAATCCACATGCGGCCCCATGTGCAGTTGTAACAATTTTTTTAATTTTAAATTGTTTAGAGTATAGATATATGTTTTTTTTAAACCAAGTAATTAAAAAATTAGTATCCTTTATATAAAAATTTTTTTTAATTTTTTTAAGAGGGTAGTTAGTTTTAATTACTTTTATTAATTTTAATTGATTGTTAAAAATTAGAATTTTTGCATTTAGTTTCCCAATATCTAAAACGATATTACATATTTTGTTTTTAGATTTATCTTTTTTCATTTAAATTTTAGATTAAAAATGTACTTGTAAATTAATCATTAATTTTTGGTCTATACCAAGATGATTTACCTATTAATGCACTATAAAATCCTGACGCTCTATTAAAAAATATTTTACTTTTCCTTTTATTATTGATTATTGAATAAAATAAAGACTTAAATATTGATAAAAAAAATTTTTTATAACCATCTAAAAACGCCTCAAGAAAACCATAATGCTTTTTATAAAAATAAAATTTAGACCATATCCAATGCCAATTTCTGGAAAACTCAACTTCATTGTCATATTTTTCATTAACAGATTTTGCGCCTAAGTGATGTATTTTGGCATTTGGAACTACTAAAATGGAGCCACCGTTGTGAATTATTCTTCTACATAAATCATCATTTTCACAATACATAAAAAATTTTTCATCGAAGTATTCTTTTTCGTCAAACTTATTAAGCATTCTATTTTTCATAATCAAATTAAATTTTTTTTTGTTAAGTAACATCGCATATCCATCTACGCTTTTTACATTAAATGGTAAATTCATTTGATTGTTTGCTCTTAATTTAAGATAGGCAAATTCTACTGCTTGGCGAGCTTCTGTATTTTTTTCACCCATTGTGGATAAAATTTTTGGAAAAACTAATTGATCCTCGAACTGGTAGTTTGGATATATATCATCAATTGAAATTGGAGATAGTATTGTAAAATCTGAGTTCGTTTTAGAAGCCATTATGAGTTGATCTATTGTATCATCTTCAAGAGTAACGTCTGGATTTAAAATCAAAACATAATCAGTTTTTGAATGTTGTATGCCCAAATTACTTCCTGTTCCCATTCCTAAATTTTTATTTGCTAGAATACAGTTTACATTTGGATATTTACTTTCTAAATCATTCTTAAATTTTGAATTGTCGGAATTTTCAACAACAATTATTGATATGTCTTTATCTATTGATTCAATACATTCATGAATAACGTGTTCACTTTTTAAAGTCACTATTACAACTGATAAATTATCTTTTGTTAAATCAGATTTTTTTGTCATAATATTTAGCCTATATTGTGGGATTGCCATCTCGTCAAGTTTATATCTAAAGCGAAATAATATAAGATATTATAGAATAGTTAAGTAAGTATTTTAAAATATAGTAATTTAAAAGGTCAATGATCAAAAATATAGAAATGTAATGAAAAATTTATATGAATTATTGGCTACTTAAACCAACGCTTGTGATGCATCGTAAAGACTCTACCGTCTCCCACTAACCTTTACCTTATCTTTGCAATTAAAAATATTGATTAAAGCTAATTATAATCAGCAAATGTGTAGTACGTAGTGTAGTACGATTATAGTGCGATTAAATTATTTATGCTAGGATTGTGAATCATGCGTGCAATATCATGGAACATAGGTAAAAATTTTAAAATAATAGACCAACAATTAAAAATTGTTGACGAAGAAAAACCCGACATATTAGCTTTGCAAGAAGTAACTAGCAAAAGCTACAATATAATAAATGAAATTTTGAGACCAAAGTTTAAGCATATACATTTTAGTCTAGATTTAATTGCAGATAATAAATTGTTAGTTGGTCCTAGAAAATTAGGAGTGCTAACTGCATCAAATTATAAATTAGAAATGAGAGATTTAAATGAGTTTAATATTCCATGGAGAGAAAGAATACTTAATCATAATGTTTACACGAGTAAGAAAAAGATTAGGTTTTACAACGCATACATACCTCCAGGCTCTTCTAATGGTTGGATTAAAATTGAAACTTTAGAAGGTATATTTAAAGGTTTAAATATAAGAAGTTCAGATCCAAGGATTTTATGTGGAGATTTTAATATACCACAATCGGAAAATCACAGACACAACATTATTACTTTTGCACAAAAAATGAAACTCAAGGGCAAACCAAGGCTAAAGAAAAACTTTAGAGGAGGAAGTGGAAAAAGATGGGATCAAGCTGAAAGAAATTTATTTGAAAATTTGAAGTCAGTAAGCATGCAAGATGGCTATAGAAAAATACATTCATATAAAACTCATGAATATTCATTTGCAATTATTAGAAAAGGTAAAGTTGCAGCCAAAAGACGCTTTGATCATTTTTTTGTGTCAAATGATATAATTATAAGCGAAATTATATATTTGCACTCATATAGAGAAAAAAAATTAAGTGATCATTCACCCATACTAACAAATTTTGTGTTATAAAGAGTAAAGATTTTTGATTCCAAGAATATTCCTGGAACTGTTATCTTCAAAAACATTTAATTAAATTTCAGAGCAGTATTTATTGCTCCACATACAATTCAACAACAGGAGGTCCTATGGGTATGTTTAATGATAAAGACGGAAAATTTAAAAGACTTGAAAAAATTATTTTGGATATAGAAAAAGAAAAACACACAATAAGCTGGGCTCATACAGGAATACAAAGTTGCCTTTGGAATCTTGAGAAGAGTCCAAACCTAACAAAATTTGATTTAGAATTGATTGCTAAAGATTTAAGAGAAGATTTAAATAAAAAAGAAGAAGCCCAAGCCAAAATAATGGAACTGCAATATAGTACGCTAAAAGTTGAAATGGGAATCCTCAATCTAGGAAGTCAAACCCATGCACTATTAAGACAGGTAGAGGAAATGAAAGAGAAAGCTGGTATTAATAACTTATGGAAACATGAGGAGGATAAAAGGTTAAATGAACATTTTAAAAAACATCCTGAAGATGTTGGAAAACTTCACATAACAGAAGACTCGTTCACATTTGAATTTGGTGATAAAAATAAGAAAAATTAAATTATATGAGTTTATCAAAACCAAATGAAGATATAAAAAAAGAAATCTATGAACTTTATAAAGCCGTATTCAAATCGTCTCTTAAAAAAAACCATAAGATTAAAATTTTACGAAATATTTTCACCTACGAACCGTGGAGTTGGAGAGTTGTTGGAATTTCAAAAAAAGCTTTAAAAGAATTCGCAAATAATAATTTTAAATATAAAACTGGAACTTTTAATAGAGATCATTGCTTTCAACCTGCAATTACCACAATGGACAAAATGTTAAAAAGTCTTATGCCATATGAAGAGTGGTGGACTTGGTTTTGGGATAATGACAAAACAGTACTGGTTACAATAACAGAGCATAATAAAAAAAGTTACAATTTTAAAGAAGATATAATTCCTATAGACTGGAAGCTAGGTTATTTTCAGTGTGGTGAGGCAATTGGTTTTAAATTTAGAAAAAAGAATGAAGGTAAATTTTTAGAAAAATTAGCAAAAGAATATAAAGTTAAATAAATGTGTAGTACGTTGTGTTGTACGTGTTTTAAAAAAACTAAGGAAAATGAAAGTCCGATGATTCAAAAAGTATGTAAACACTGGAGAAACAATTAGATGAAGTACTGGTTACTTAAATCAGAACCAGATGTTTGGTCTTTTGATCAACAAACAAATGCTGGACCAAAGGGATCGATGTGGGATGGTGTAAGAAATTATCAAGCGGCAAATAATTTGAGGAAAATGAAAAAGGGTGATTTATGTTTTTTTTATCACTCAAACATAGGTAAAGAGATAGTTGGTATAATAAAAGTTATAAAGGAGGCTTACACAGATCCAACAGATAAAACTAAAAGATTTGTCGCTGTCCAGGTTGGGTTTGAAAAGAAGCTAAAGTACCCTGTGAGTTTGGAAAGTATAAAAAAAGCCAAAGAATTAAAAGGTTTGGCGTTAATTAATCAGAGTAGATTATCAGTAATGCCTATAGAATCTAAACACTGGAAAATTATTTTGAACATGAGTAAAATGGTAAAAAAACATGCCAAAAAAAAAGAAAAAAAGAAAAAGTAAAAAAAAAGTAAAAAAGAAATCTTTAAAAAAAAGAAAAAATCATAGAATTTCAAAAAGAAAAAGTAAGAAGAATAAAAAAAAAAATAGAAAATCAAAAAGTAAATTAAAAGTTTCATCTGAAAAAATTTATAAAACGAAGTCAGAATGGATTAAAAGTGCATTAGTTAATAAGTCGATGTATGAAAAAAAATATAAAGAATCTATAAGAAATAATAGCGACTTTTGGGCAAAAGAAGGAAAAAGAATTACTTGGATTAAACCTTATACAAAAGTTAAAGATGTTAATTACAGCAAGGAGGATGTTAGCATAAAATGGTTTTATGATGGGACTTTAAATGCATCAGCAAACTGTATAGACAGACATTTAAAAAAGAATAAAGATAAGACAGCTATTATTTGGGTTGGAGATGATCCTAAAGTTCAAAAAAGAATAAGCTATAAACAACTACATGATGAAGTTGCTAAGGCGGCAAATGGGCTCAGAAAACTTGGAGTTCAAAAGGGAGATAGGGTTACAATATATCTTACAATGATACCTGAATTAGCTTACACAATGCTTGCCTGTGCAAGGATTGGTGCAATTCACTCAATTATTTTTGGTGGTTTTTCAGCGGACTCTGTCGCGGAAAGAGTTAATAATTGTAAATCTGATTATATTGTTACAGCAGATGAGGGAATAAGAGGTGGAAAAACAATTCATTTAAAATCGATTGTTGATGAAGCATTAATACATTGTCCTAATGTTAAAAAATGTATCGTAGTTAAAAGAACAGGGAACAGAATAAATTGGGATGAAAGTAGAGATGTTTGGTATAGTGATATGATTAAAGGAGTACCATCTCAATGTGAACCCGAAGAGATGGGAGCAGAAGATCCTCTATTTATTTTATATACGTCGGGATCTACAGGTAAACCAAAAGGTGTTCTTCATACTACAGGTGGATATATGGTTTATGCATCAATGACTCATCAATATATTTTTAACTATAAACCAAAAGATATTTATTTTTGTACTGCAGATATAGGATGGATTACTGGTCATAGTTACATAATTTATGGACCTCTATCAAATGGTGCAACAACAATAATGTTTGAGGGAGTTCCAACTTATCCAGATTTTTCAAGATGGTGGCAGATTGTTGATAAATATAAAGTTAATATTTTTTATACTGCGCCAACAGCAATAAGAGCTTTGATGGCTCAAGGAGATGGGCCGGTTAAAAAAACATCGAGAAAGTCCTTGAAATTGTTGGGATCTGTCGGAGAACCTATTAATCCAGAAGCTTGGGAATGGTATTATAAAACTGTGGGGGAAAACAAATGTCCTATAGTAGATACGTGGTGGCAAACTGAAACGGGGGGAATTCTAATATCGCCTCAAACTGGAGCAATAGATCTAAAACCTGGATCTGCAACAAAACCATTCTTTGGTATAAAACCTGTGATAGTGGATCAGTCTGGAAAAGAAATTAAAGGTGAGGGTCAAGGAAGATTATGTATGTCCCAATCATGGCCCGGTCAAATGAGAACGGTGTACGGTGATCATCAAAGGTTTATTGATACATACTTTTCACAATTTGACGGAAAATATTTTACTGGTGATGGTTGTAGAAGAGATAAAGATGGTTACTACTGGATTACTGGAAGAGTCGATGATGTAATAATTGTTTCTGGCCATAATCTTGGAACAGCAGAAATAGAAAGTGCATTTGTAGCTCATCCAAAAGTAGCTGAAGCAGCAGTTGTTGGTTATCCTCATCAAATCAAAGGAAATGCTTTATATTGTTTTGTTACAGTTAATAATGGGGTAATAGCCGATGGTGATTTGGAGAGAGAATTAAAAAATCATATTGCAAAAACTTTAGGACCATTTTATAGACCTGAGATAATTCAATTTTCTGCAGGTTTACCTAAAACAAGATCAGGAAAAATTATGAGAAGAATTTTGAGAAAAATCGCAGCCAACGAGCATGATCAGTTAGGTGATACAACTACTTTGGCTGATCCAAGTGTTGTTGATAATTTAGTTAACAACAGAAAAAATATTTAAAAATTTATTAATTGAGAAAATTCTTTTTTAATTATATCCCATTTTAAAATCATTGAATTCAAAACAATCTTTCTATCTAAACTCTTAAGCTCTTCCGCAACTGGAGACCACTCATATAAAGCAATGGCGCTGTTATTAAATGGAAGATTTTTGTAATGCTTCTCCCAATCAATTTTATTTAGTCTTTCACTAAATTCTCTTTTTGACTTTTCTATAATTTCAATAGGCATTTGATTTTTTTCTTCATTTGACAAAATTTCTAAAAATATTTCCTTTGCTTTTTCAGTATCATGTTTTTGATGTATGTCTTTTAAATACGAGATTGAGTATAAGCAAAAATCTTGGAGTGCCTCAGCATAAATATTCCACTTAGCTTTGTTTATTGATCCTAGAAAAATTTCATCCTCAAACATCAGAACATATTTAGCTCCCATTCTAGTTTTTAAATACCCGTATAAGGTGACTTGACTTATCCATGCAGATTTTTTTTGGATAAAATTCTTTAAATCCTGATAATTTTCTATTTTTTTCTTTGGTCTTAAATATTTGAGAAGTGGTTTAAAATAGTCAATTAAGTATTCTAACTTTAAATCTTTCAATTTTAACTTGTATTTAATTGCCATACGTTGTTTTTTCAGCGTTTTTCACCATTTTAAAGACCATTTTAGGACTTCCAATCCTTTTTCAAATCGGTATGGTTTCTTTTTTTAACCTATAGGGAGGATTAAAAATGTCAAACAAAGAAAGACACTGGGAAAAAACCAAAGGGTTAATGATGTTAACACTTGCAATTTGGTTTGTTTTCTCAATCGTCATCTTCATGTTTGGTGAAAGCTTAAACAATGGTAGCTTTTTGGGATACCCACTTGCGTATTATATGTGTGCCCAAGGATCTATAGTAATTTTCGTTGTCTTAATATTTTGGTTTGCAAACAGACAAGAGAAAATTGACGAAGAGTTTGGCTTCGCCGAAAGAGGGGAGGACGAATAATGGCTGAAAAGTTTATTAATAAAAAAGACTTCATAAGCAATCTACCTAAAATCTATGGTACCTATACTGGTGGTTTCTTAATTTTCATCATTTTGATGGCTATTGCAGAACAAGCTGGTATGGATGCTAAAACGATAGGTATATTGTTTGTTGCCTTTACGGTTGCTATCTATGCATTAATTGGATGGATTTCTAGAACTGTTCAGGTCGATGCTTATTATGTAGCTGGAAGACAGGTGCCAACGGTCTTCAACGGAATGGCGACAGCAGCTGACTGGATGTCAGGTGCATCATTCGTTGCAATGGCAGGAGGTATTTACTTTGGTGGTTACACTTACATGGCATTCCTAGTCGGATGGACTGGTGGATATGTGTTGGTGTCTTCGCTAATGGCTCCATACTTAAGAAAGTTTGGTTGTTACACAGTGCCAGATTTTATAGGAACAAGATACGGTGGAAACGGTGCACGTTTCATGGCGGTTGTAGTTCTTACTTTGGCTTCTTTCACTTACGTAACAGCACAAATTAATGCGACTGGAACAATTGCTTCGAGAGCTCTAGGTATTCCATTTGAATTAGGAGTTTGGGTTGGACTAGTAAGTATCTTACTATGTTCAATGTTAGGTGGTATGAGAGCGGTTACATGGACACAAGTTGCTCAGTACATCGTTTTAATTATCGCATATCTAATTCCTGTATTCTGGATAAGTAACAAAAATGGTTTTGGGTTCTTCCCGCACTTAATGTTAGCGGACGAGGTAGCAAGACTAAATGACTTAGAGGCTACATTTGGATTAGTTAAAAACGCTGCTGCAGACATTAAAGCTGCTGGTGTACCAGGAGGATTGAAATCAATTTCAGTGCCTCACTCTGACGTGCCAGCTGGTGGAATGGCTGCTTGGAAGTTTATATCATTAGCAATTTGTATGATGGTAGGAACAGCTTCTCTACCTCACATTCTGATGAGATACTTCACAACGCCAAGTGTTAAAGCTGCAAGAAAATCAGTGGCATGGTCACTGTTCTTTATTGCACTACTTTATACTTCAGCGCCTATGTTAGCAACATTGTCTAAGATATCTCTTTTAGATCCTAACTTACCGACAGGTCTAATTGGAAAACCTATTGCTGAAATAATGCAAATTGAATGGGTTAATGCTTGGATTAATGTTAAACAAGCCTTTATTGCAGACTTTAACGGAGACGGTGTTCTTCAGTTAAATGAATGGTTCATGAGAGGTGACGTAGTAGTTCTTGCAACTCCTGAGGTTGCTGGATTACCTTACGTGATTTCTGGACTAGTTGCTGCTGGAGGAATGGCTGCTGCGATGTCAACTGCAGATGGTCTAATTCTTGCAATCGCGAATGCTTTATCACACGATATTTATTATAAAATCGTTGATCCCAAAGCAGATGTAAGAAAAAGATTATTAGTTGCTAGAGGACTTCTAATAGTAATAGGTGCTGCCGGAGCATATATTGCGTCAATGAGAATTACTTCAATTCTTGGTGCCGTAGCTTGGGCGTTCGACTTTGCTATGTCAGGATTGTTCTTCCCACTAGTTCTTGGAATATGGTGGAAGAGAGCAACTAGAGCAGGTGCTGTTGCAGGGATGATAGCAGGTCTTGGATCTGGTACAGCATACTTAATCTATGTTGGGCCTAAATTTATGGCTCAAACTCCTTGGTTAGGTATTGACCACCTAAGATTTGGTATTATAGGAGCATCAGTATGTCTTATTGTAATGGTTGTAGTAAGTCTAATGACTGAAGAACCTGATAGCGCGACCCAAAAAATGGTCGATGAAGTCAGGGTACCTAGTGGTAAGACAATACTTGGAAAAGCACACTAAGTAAATTTATATTTAGGGGCGTAAAAATATACGCCCCTAATCACCTAAAAGTTTTATGCCGATATACATTCTAATTATTGACTATATTTTGGGAATTATAATGTGGACTCTTATAGGTCGAACAGCAATGAACATTTTTCAAAAGGAAGACTCGGAATTTTTCTTTATGAGAATATTTGTAAAATCTACAAATCCTATAATTAAATTATTTAAATTTATAACGCCAAGCTTTATAGCTCATCCGATTGTTCCCTTATACGTAGCATGGTTTTTTTATATGATAAGGTTTTATTTAATACCATATTTACTTGGTTATTCTGTTATGGGAATGCTTTCCTTTCCATTAGAAAGTGAAATAGCAAATGAAATTTATAGAATTTTTGGTAAATAATAATTCAAATTGTTTGAAAAATTGATAGTACTATAAAATTACTATCTATGAAAAAAATACAAATATCGCCATCAATATTATCAGCTGATTTTAGTCAATTAGGTGAAGATATTAAAAGATTGGAAAAAAGTGGAGCTGACATGATTCATGTAGATGTCATGGATGGTCATTTTGTTCCAAATCTTACCATCGGACCTCCTGTTATAAAAAGCTTGAGAAAATACACTTCTTTACCTTTTGATGTTCATTTAATGATAGATCCAGTGCATAAATACATTAAAGACTACAGCGATGCTGGAGCTGACATTATAACTTTTCATCCAGAGGCAACTAAAAATACTCAGGAAACTATAAATCTAATTAATTCATTAAGCAAGAAGGTGGGCATTTCTCTAAATCCAGATACAGAAATAAATATTGCTGAAGAATATTTAGACAAAATTGATTTAATTTTAATAATGAGTGTTTATCCAGGTTTTGGAGGACAAAAATTTATAAATAGAGTTATTAAGAAAATTGTTGAGTTAGATAAAATTAGAAGTCAAAGAAAATTAAATTTTAAAATTGAGATAGACGGAGGAATAAATTTTGAAACTTCTAAAATTGCAATTGATGCTGGCGTTGATATTTTAGTATCAGGCACAACTGTATTTAAAGAAAATAATGGAGATTTAAAAAAAAATATCAAAATTTTAAAACAAATCTAAATGTTTATTAAAAGCGTTTTTTTAAACTTTGGTTCAATTTTCTATCATATAATCCATCAAATAAGGAAATTATACTTAAATTCACCATTATATAACAAAAAGATTTCAAAAACAGATGACAAAGTAATAATTTATAAACCAAGTCAGAATATACTTAATTGTCTTATAAAATTTGATAAAAAAAAATACAATATTGAAGATTTTTCTTTGAACCGTATTTGGAAAAATTCTTCGGATTTGAATAATAAAAGCTTTAAGAATCTTCACAGCTTTTTTTGGTTATTTACATTAGATTTAAGATCATCTCAAAAAATTACCCAAAATGTGATTTATAATTGGATTTGTGAAAATGAAAAGTACAAACAAGAAATTTGGGATTTAGATATTTTATCAAGAAGAATTATTGCTTGGATCTCAAATTCGAAACTAACTTATGAAAATTCTGAGCCAGATTATAAAACTCATTTTGATAGTATAATTAAGAAACAAACTAACCATTTAATAAATGAAATTCAAAGGTCTAAAAAATTAGATGATAAAATTATTGGTAGCACAGCAATAATTCTAGTTGGTCTGACTTATGGAGATAATTATTATCTAAAATTTGGAATTGATCTTTTAAAACATCTATTAAATTTTTCCTTAGACATAAATAACTTTCCTAAATCTAGAAATTTAAGACAATTAGTCTTTTACTTAAAGTATTTAATTGTAATTAGGGAAATATTGAAAGAGTCCCAAACAAATATTCCTGATTTTTTGGATGAAAAAATTTTTTATTTAGGAAAATCATATAATCTTTTATGCTCAAATAAAAATACTGGAATGTTATTTAATGGAAACTTTGATGATTCTAACAAAGAATTTGATAATTATCTGAACTTTCACAAATATAAATTTAAAGATGATACTAATGAGGCTGGTGGTTACGTTGTTTTAAGAAATAAAAAAACAATGTTGGCTATGGATGTTGGAAAAACCCCTGAAAAAAAATTTTCAAAAGATTATCAGGCTGGTTTATTTTCATTTGAGTTTAATTGCCATGGAGAAAAAGTAATAACAAATTCTGGTTACTTTCAAAATCACAAACATCAATTAAATATAATTTCAAAGTCCTCTGCAACACATTCTGCTTTAGTATTAGATAATACTTCAACAGTAAAATTTGAAAGAGATAAAAATGGATATATGTTAACAAATAAAAATATTAAAATCCTTAACAAAGAGATTAGATCAGAAAATGATTTTTGGTCAATTAAAGCTTCACATGATGCATATAATAAATCACACGGGGTTATACATGAAAGACAAATAAATTTTTTACATGATAATTTTAAATTGCAAGGTTGTGATAAACTTACCAAAACAAAGAATTTTAAATCTTGTAGTTTTACTATAAGATTCCATTTGCTACCTGGAATTAATTTAACCAAGTTATTAAATAATGAGTCTGTATTAATTGAAAGTAAAAATGTTGGATGGAAATTTACTTGTAAAAATCATAAGATTGATATTGAAACTGGCTTATATTTTGGCATGAAAAATAAATATTTAGAAAACAGAAATATACTTGTCACTGGCGTAACTATACCTGAGGAACAAAATATTATATGGGAAATATCTAAAATATGAAAATTAAAACCGCTTTAATTTCTGTTTCCAATAAATCAAATCTTAAAAAAATTCTTAAAGTTCTAAAAAAATATAATATTAATTTTATAAGTTCGGGTGGAACTTATAAAAAAATAAAATCTTTAAAATATAAATGTAAAGAAGTTTCAGACTTTACAGGTTTTCCTGAAATTTTTGAAGGTAGAGTTAAAACGCTTCATCCAAAAATACATTCAGGTATATTATACAAAAGGAGCAATAAATCACATCAAAAAATATTAAAAAAACTTCAATTTCAAAGTATAGATCTTGTAATAACAAATTTTTACCCATTTGAAAAAACAGTAAATGAAACTGCAAATCATAAAAAAATAATTGAAAATATTGATATTGGTGGTCCAACTTTAGTAAGATCAGCAGCAAAGAATTATAAAGATGTTGTAGTAATTTCTAGAATTGACCAATATGAGCATTTAATCAAGCAAATAAATTTTTATAATGGTGGAACTTCATTAGAATTTAGATCAAGAATGTCTAGAGAAGCTTTTGGTGAAACAGCTAGTTACGATGCAAATATATATAATTATTTCAATTCAATTTCAAAAAAAAATATTCCTGATAAACTAATTATAGGAGCAGAATTAATTCAAAAATTAAGATATGGAGAAAATCCTCATCAATATGGTGCTATTTATAGTGGAAATAAAAATTTTAATTTAAAAAAATTGCAAGGAAAAGACTTAAGCTATAATAATTATAATGATATTTTTGCATCTCTTAGTATTTCAAAAACATTACCTAAAAATAAAGGTACAGTAATTATCAAGCATGCTAATCCATCTGGTGTTTCAATAGAAAATGATCATTTGAAAAGTTATTTATCTGCTATGAATTGTGATCCAATAAGTGCCTATGGGGGTGTTGTATCTTGTAATTTTAAGCTTAGTCAAAAAATTGCAAAAGAAATTGTTAAAAATTTTTATGAGGTAATTATTGCAAATGGATTTGATCAAAGTGTTTTAACATTATTTAAAAATAAAAAAAATCTTAGATTAATTGATAGTTCTAAAATAGAACTAAATAAAAATAAAAAAATTACTTCAGGGATAAATTCTTTTTTAATGCAATCAACTGACAATATGTTCTATAATTATAAATCATATAAAATTGTTTCAAAAATTAAACCTTCAAGAAAAATAATGGATCAACTTATTTTTTCTTTAAATGTATGTCGTTCTGTTAAATCTAATGCTATTGTAATTACACAAAATAATAAAACTGTTGGAATAGGTTCTGGTCAACCTAGTAGACTTGATAGTTGTGAAATTGCCATTAGAAAAATGAGAAAATTTAAAATAAAGCATAATGAAAAATGGCCCTTAGTTGCAGCTTCAGATGCATTCTTTCCGTTTGTAGATGGAATTGAAAAACTAATTCAAGCTGGGGTAAGAGCAATTATTCAACCATATGGTTCGATTAGAGACAAAGAAGTAATAAAGTTTGCTGATAAAATGGGAATAGTTTTAGTTTTTTCAAAAACTAGACATTTTAATCATTAATTATTTTATCTATTTTAGAAGCGAGGATAAAATCACTTTCAGCAAGTCCATCTATTGCATGAGTGAATATTTTTACTTTTGCATAACCCCAGCCAAAAATTATGTCTGGATGATGATTTTCTGTTTCCGCAATATCACCTACTTTGTTAATAAATTTTTGACTATCTTTAAAATTTTCAAATTTAAACTCTTTAATTAAAAAGTAACTTTGATTTTCGTTCTGTTCTACTTTCCATCCATCAATTTTTTTCAAATATTTATGAATTTCACTATATTCAAAAGCTGGAATATTTCCCTCGCAAGGTATACATTTTTTTTTTGATAAATCTTCTTCCATAATAACTAATTGGAGCGGGCAATGGGACTTGAACCCACGACCTTCTCGTTGGCAACGAGACGCTCTACCACTGAGCTATGCCCGCTTCTTAAAAAGATTATAGATAGCGATTTTTTAAAATGCAAGCAATATAAAAAAATAATGATCATTCTATTATTAATTATCTAAATCTTTTAGAAAATTTAGATGTTTTGAATAATTCTTATTAATATTAACTGAGCTGTTATATATTGGTTTTTTGACCTGATATACACTTGCGGTTTTTATAGTTTTTCCTGTTTTATAAAAATCAAATATTTCCTCTGACCATTGTAAATCGCAAAAAGAAAACAATTTTTTTGTTTCTTCAATTTTGTTATTTATTAGTTTTTCATAATCAAGTTCATAAATAAAATTTCCATATTTTTTTTTCCAATATTTGATAACTTGATTATAAATTTTCACATAAGCAATAATATTATCTTGACTATACGACCAATCCATTTCTTTAACGCCAAAAATATTTTTATAAATAGATAGACAAATATCTTTAATATTTCGATTTATTATAATTATTTTAGCATTGGGAAATAATAATTTCAGAAAACCTATCCAAAAAAAGTTTGAAGGATTTTTATCAATTATAACATTTTTATCTAATTCAATTAATTTGTCAAAGTCCAAGCCTAATTTTTGAGAAATTTCTATTAGGTAATTCTTATTTAATTTTTCATTTTTGCTTATTTTAGTTAGAAATTCTTTATTAAATATTGAGTTTTCAAAAAAACTTGGAATTATTGCGCTTTCGCCGATACCAATAGTATTTTTTGCTGATGCAAGAAGTTGATGGAGTAGTGTTGTACCAGATCGTGGCATTCCAACAATGAAGATGATTTTTTTATCATAAAGTTTGTTATCATTGTAACTTTTTATATTTATTATTTTATCAAATAAAAGTTTTATATTAGCGAATCTTCTAGAATAATTTAGAATTATATTTTGATTAACAGTTGAATTTATTTCATTATTAGCAATTTTTAAAAAATCAGATGCTTGATCATATTTTTTTTGATCCTCAAAAGACTTAGCAATAGCGAAAAGCAACACTGCCTTTTTTCTGATGTCATAATATTTTATCTTTGCATATTTATTTAGCATAATTTTTTGGTGTTTTTTCTCTTTTGAATAGTCAAAAAGTTCGCTTAAGAGAAAATCAGCATCAGAATTTTCTGGAAAAAGTTTGCTGCACTCACTTAAATTTTCTAACGCCAGATCTTTATACTTTACATCCTTATTATCTTGCGAGATTTCAACATAGGTTTTGCCTATCATAAATAATGCATTGGGAAATTGCTTTTCAAGCTTGTAAACATTTTGATAAAATTCTAATGCTTTAAAATAATCTTTTTGAGCAGTTTTAAGTTTACCAAATTCAAATAGTGAAAAAGTATCATTTGGCTTTATTTCTAAAGCTTTATTTAAAAATTCTTCTGCCTCTGCTAATTTATTTTGTTTAATTAAAATTTTTGATAAATTTGAGTAATAACTTATCTCATTAGGATTCTTTTTTATCGCATCTCTAAAATTTTTCTCCGCTTCATATATTTTGCCTAAATTATCTAAGGAAATACCAAGTAAATTGAAATAAGGTGCGATAATTTCACCCTTTTTTATTAATTTTTTTGTTTTTAAGACTACTTCATCAAATTTATTTGACTTAAATAAACTGTCTAATTCAAAAAGATTTTTATTCATTTTTTTCTTTATAACTCTTATGATATATTTTTGTATATGGATAAATCAAATAATTTACCAACCAAAATACCTGTTTTTCCTCTTTCAAATTTTATAGTTTTCCCAGAAACTACTGTGCCTTTAAATATTTTTGAACCAAGATATTTAAAAATGATAGATGACAGTATGTCCACAGATAGAATTATTGGAATGATACAGCCAAAAAGATTGGGTGAGTTAAAAAAACCTGATTTATTTGATGTGGGTTGTTTATGTAAAATAGTAAGTTTTAATGAAACAGATGATGGTAGATATATAATACTCATAAAAGGTATAAATCGTTTCAAAAAAGTTAAAGAAATTGAAAATAAAAAACTCTACAGAGAATTATTTGTTGATTATAATTTATTTAAGAACGATGAAAAGTTAAATAATGAAAATTTTGAATTTTCAAAAATTAAACAAATTCTTGATGAATTAAAAATATTATTTGATAAGAGAGGTTATCAAATTAACTGGAAAGATTTGAACGGACAGAATGTTTATCAAACATTATCAGCACTTTCAATGGCTTCTCCTTTTTCTATACTAGAAAAACAGATTTTATTAGAAACAAAAAATATCGAGGATACAAAAAATAAGTTTGAGGAAATATTAAAGACATATAATTCAGAATTTTCGAATTTAAAAACAATACAATAATTATAGGCTGCCTATATTTGCATATTTAATGCTCAAATCCTTGATTTTTTTATTTTTATTTATAAATGAAAATAGTTTATTTGAGATATTATAAGGAATTATATTTTTGTTTACCCTAAATAGCTCATAGATTAAGTCAATACTAAATGAGAAAACTGAATTTAGACTCTTTGCTCTTTTTTCAAATTCACTGTATATACTTTTATCAATAGATAGACCAAGATTAATTCTTTCGTCTATTATATTATTTAATTTCATAATATCTCTAATAACCATATTAAACCCTTGTCCAGCCAGAGGATGTATTGAGTGTATAGTGTCACCAAAAAATAAAATATTTTTATAAAAATAGTTTTTAGGTAATTTAAAATATAAATTAAAATTTTCTATTTTACTGAATGAAATTTTTTTATAATAAGGATTATATTCTAATATTTTTTTATATATTTTTTGATTTGATATTTGGCTCATTGTTTTTGACTCTAACGAAAATACAACCGAAGTTAAGGTGGGCGATAATGGTAAATAAGCAATTGGACCATTTTCAGTAAAAACTTGTGTTGCAATTTGGTTATTAATCTTGGGATGCTTTATAATTGTTGTATAAGCTTTATTCTTATAATTTTTTGAAAATTTATTTTTTAAAAATTTTTGAGTGAATAAATTAAAATTTTCACAATTAATAATTAAGGAAAAATTTTCATTTTTTTCTAATTTCGTCAAATCAGAATTTTTGGATAACTTTTTAAATTTAACATTTTTATTTCTTTTATTTTGATCTTTTAAATAGTTTAAAAGAATATTATACTTAAACATGTAAAATAACGGTGATTTTTTTTCATTAAAAACTAACTTGCTATCTTTATTGTTATTTTTAATTACAACTTTTATTTCATTTATTTGATTTGAAAATTTTCTAATTTTTGGAAAAAAAAATGATAAAAATTTTATATTGTGGTTAGTAATGCCTAAAGTCCTAGTTTTAAATATATTCTTAGTGGGTTTGAGAGAATAAATCTCAACATTAAATTTTTTTTTAGACAGTATATGAGCCAATATTAAGCTTGTAAGATTATTTCCTATTAGACAAATTTTCATAAAATTTTTTAATTTTACCAATAATAATTAAATGGTACAAATCAACTGATTTGATTCATTTATATGAAATTTGCAAATTTTTTAACAAAAACTAAACAATTTTTACTCAGGAAAATTGCAGAATTAATTGGCATATTTGTTACACTTATCTCAGTAATACTTTTAATATCACTCTTGACCTACAGCCCTAATGATCCAAATTTTATAATTGATAAAAACTCTGAAATTCAGAATTTAATGGGATACAGAGGAAGTGTAATTTCTGATTTTCTTTTTCAATCAGTTGGATTAGTTTCATACCTCATTCCACTTACATTATTTTTCTCCGGTCTTAATATTTTTTTAACAAAAAAATATATATTAATTATTGAAAATTTATTTTTTTGTATACTTTACATATGTAGTGGAACTATATTTTTTTCCTACTTTCAAAATCAATCTTATTTTTTAACTATAAATGGAAATGGAGGTTTTATTGGTCAATTTTTTAATAAAGATTTTTTAAGATCAGCTGTGGAGATTAATACAAATGTTTCATATTATCTATTGATTGTTTTAACTTTAATATTTTTATTAAAAAGCATTAATTTTAGAATTTTTCAAATTTCATCATATTTAAGATCAATCAAAGAAATTTTTAATTTTCAAAATAAACAATACAACATTAATAATACAATCATTAATGATAATACAACTTTAGAAGAATACAAAGAGGAAAAAAAAATTCAAGAGAGTTTACCTTTTGAAAATAAAAATAATTTAAGGTTAAAAAAATTTGTTATTCCTGAATTAAAACTACTTAAATCTCCATCAAAAAATGAAAAGGTAGCAAAGGTGAATGAAAGCATTAACGAAGAATTTCTAGAGAAAGTTCTACTAGACTTTGGTGTTGAAGGGAAAATTAAAAAAATTAATTATGGTCCGGTTGTAACACTTAATGAATTCGAACCTGCTGCAGGTATTAAAGTTTCGAAAATAATTAATTTATCTGAGGATATTGCAAGGAATACAAGCTCAGAGTCAGCCAGGATATCAATTGTACCTGGCAGTAATACAATTGGTATAGAACTTCCAAATATTACAAGAGAAAATGTTTATTTAAGCGAAGTGATAAAAGATACACAATTCAAAAAGAGAGAGATTAAACTTCCTATAGCCCTAGGAAAAAGTATTTCGGGAAAACCAATTATTGGTGATCTCAGTAATATGCCTCATTTATTAATTGCTGGAACCACAGGTTCTGGAAAATCTGTTTGTATAAATACTATAATTTTATCATTATTGTATAGACATACTCCTGACAAATGTAAATTCATTCTAATTGATCCAAAGATGTTGGAATTATCAACTTATGAAGGTATTCCGAATTTATTATGCCCGGTAATAACTGAAGCTAGAAAAGCAGCATCTGTCTTAGGATGGGTCGTGAGAGAAATGGAGAATAGATATAAATTAATGACAAGGGTTGGTGTAAGAAATATAGATGGGTATAACTCTAAGCATAAAACCTTCATGCCTTACATTGTTGTTATTGTTGATGAGATGTCAGACTTAATGCTTGTTTCAGGTAAGGAAATCGAGAATTATATTCAAAAGCTTTCTCAGATGGCTAGAGCAGCAGGTATACATATTATAATGGCAACCCAAAGACCAAGTGTAGATGTGATTACAGGAACAATTAAAGCCAACTTTCCAACTAGAATATCCTTTCAAGTTTCTTCCAAGATAGATAGTAGAACAATTTTAGGAGAGCAAGGAGCAGAACAGTTGTTAGGTAAAGGTGATATGTTATTTATGTCATCCGCAAATAAGATAACAAGAATACATGCTCCATATGTAACTGAAGATGAAATAGAAAAAATAAATAATTTTTTGAGATCTCAAGCTGAGCCCGATTATGTTGATGAAATACTAGAATTTTCTGATTCTAAAAATCAAGATGATAGTGATACTGAGATGAATGATAAAGACGAACTTTACAAAACTGCTTTGCAATTAGTAAAAAATGAAGGGAAAGCCTCAACGTCGTTTTTGCAAAGAAAATTACAAATCGGATATAACAGAGCCGCAAGGATTGTTGACATGATGGAAGAAAATGGTGAAGTTAGTAAAGCTAATCATGTTGGTAAAAGAGAAATATTAAAGTGAAAAAATTTTTTTATATTTTATTTTTTTTTTTTTTCTTTCAAAATAATTTAGTTGCATCGAATAAAGAGTTGGTTATTAAAAAATTAGATAGAATAAAAAATATTAGTTTTAATTTTATTCAGACAATCAACGGAAAAGATGAGAAAGGTAAATGCACAATCCAATACCCAAAAAAAATATTTTGTAAGTACGAAAATAGGAATAACAAAGTTTTAGTATCTAATGGATCAAGTTTAGTTATAAAAAAAGGACAGCAATATTTTCGATACCCAATTGAGAGCACTCCTTTTGAGTTACTTTTAGATAAAGTTTTTATGATAAATAAAATTAAATTTTCACCTTTAAGTGAAATTGATAGTAAATATTTATTTTTTCAAATAAATGAAAAAAATAATAAAATAAATGTATTTTTTGATAAGAAAAATCATGAATTAATTGGTTGGCAAGTTGAAGATATATATCAAAATTTAGTAGTAACTTTTATTTTTAATACTTCAATAAATAAAGATATAGATCAAAAATTATTTTTGTTACCTGAAAATAATTAATTTATATTAATTGTTTCTTTTTTAAAAATTTTCATTCCTCTGTTTAAATAATTATTAAGAGCATGTTTATGATCTAAAGTACATGTATGTACCCAAACTCTTTTAGATTTGATTTCAAAACATATTTTTATAGCTTGAGATAGAAAATAACCTCCAAATTTCTTACCAATATACTCATCGAGTAATCCAAAATATGCTATCTCACAACTATTTTGAGATGAATCTTTTATAGCCTCAAAATATCCAACTAAATCTTTATTAAATTTCAATATGTATGTACTTACGTTTTTATTTTCTACAAAAGAAGTCCATTTTAAATTATCCCAGGATAATCTATCTATCCATCTATGATTTTTTCCCACATTTTTATAAAAAAATTTATTTAGTTCGATATTTGGAGGGTTAACTTTTTCTATAATTAGATCTTTATTTGGAGAGTTAACTTGATTTAAATTATCTAAAGTTAGAATCTCCAGGTAGTATCTGTCTACTTTCAAGGCTATTGAACCATCTTGCCAATTTTTTCTCCACCAAACAAATGAAAGTGTAAATGGGGAACTTCTTGTCCACCATTCTCACCAATGTTTGATAGAACCCTATATCCTTCACCACCATCTAAAGAAATTCCAAGTTTTTTTGCTACAATATTTATCCCTTTTAATAGACCAGCCATTTCGTTCAGAGAAGCGTTTTGACTAAAGTCGTCTAAATCAACATACTTTCCTTTAGGAATGACTAGAGCATGTATTTTTTTTTGAGGATTTATATCATAAAAAGATAATATAAATTCATCTTCATAAATTTTTTTACATGGTATTTCACCTCTAAGAATTTTAGCAAATATATTGTTATCGTCGTAACTCATTTTCTTCTCTTTTCTAATTCATTCATTACATCTTCAATTTTAACATTATTTGCTTCGAGGTACATTATTAAATGATAGAAAACATCTGCGGCTTCATGAATTTTATTTGTATTGTTTTCTACTGCTTCTATTAATTCATTTATTTCCTCTAAAACTTTATCTTTGCTCAAAGATTTATCGCTTAATAATTTATTCGTATATGATCCACTTACTGGATTATTTTTTCTATCTCGTGCAAGTTTAAAAAGGCTTTCTAATGTACTAAGCATATTAAATCCTAACAGGTATTCCCTTTCTATCCAAATATTCTTTAGCCTCTTTTACAGAATATTTTCCATAGTGAAATATTGATGCCGCTAGAACAGCGCTAGCATTTCCAAATTTAATTCCATCAACTAAATGATCTAAGTTCCCTACCCCGCCCGAAGCTATAACTGGTATATTTACTTTTGAGGCGATTTTAGACATAAGTTCAATATCATAACCAGCTTGGGTCCCATCTCTATCCATTGATGTAACTAATAATTCTCCAGCTCCACTTTCTTCCATTTTTTTTGCAAATTCTATTGCATTAATTCCAGTATTATTTCTTCCACCATGAGTAAAAATTTCCCATTTATCGTCATTCTTTTTTGCATCAATTGCAACCACAATGCATTGAGAGCCAAATTTTTTAGAGCTATCTACAACGACTTTTTGATTTTCTATAGCCGCAGTATTTATTGAAACTTTATCAGCGCCACAGTTTA
>CACDSN010000010.1 GCA_902555465.1 uncultured Pelagibacteraceae bacterium | reverse complement strand
AATGATTTATTTAGCGGCTGGAATTTCCGGCTTGACAGGTATTGTAGGTACTTTCTTTGTTAAGGATTATTTAAATTTGTCAGCAGCATTTCTAGCTGGCTTAGGTTTTTGGGCAGGAATACCGTGGGCTCTTAAAATGCCGTTAGGTCACTTGGTTGATCTTATCTGGAACAAAAAAAATTATATGGTTTTCTTTGGTGCTGGATTAATCAGTTTAAGTCTACTGATTATGTATGGGTTAATAATTCACACAGAGTACATGTCTACAATTTTAACCGTCGAAACTTGGTTTGTTATAAGTGTAATACTTGCACCTGTTGGATATGTTGTGCAAGACGTTGTGGCTGATGCTATGACAGTAGAGGCTGTTCCATTAACCGATGATCAAGGTGTTGATTATAGTCGTGATCAAATCAAAATAATGCATACAACCATGCAAACGCTTGGAAGGTTTGCTATTATCGGTGGTACCGTATTAGTTGCACTTGCTAATGTAATTTTATTCAGCAACGTAGATAGTTTAGAACAAGCAGATAAAATTGAATTATATGGATCAATTTATATTTATGCATTAATCATACCAGTCGTATCAGTGCTGGGTGTATTTTTAGCAGCATACTTAAGAAATCAAAAAATTAAAAAATTACAATCCCAAGGTTTAGAATTAAAAGAAGAGAGAGAAGGGGAGAAGACAAAAGTAAATTGGTGGATTTTAGGTGGAAGTTTGATTTTTGTTATTTTTACATTAAGTATAGGTTCCTTTAAAGTTCCTTTTGCACAAGAAATTGTATTTATTGGATCTGTTGTAATTATTTTGTTCTTAATGTTCAAATTAATCAAAGAACTCCCTGAACATTTGAGATTAACCATTGTTGGAACAGCTGTAATAATATTTATCTTTAGAGCAATGCCAGGCCCAGGTCCAGGACTTACCTGGTTTGAGATAGATGTCTTAGAATTTAATGAGCAGTTTTTTTCAGTATTATCTTTATTAGCATCTGTTCTAACTTTAGCTGGAATAGTTCTTTTAAGACCATTTATGGCTAAAAATTCTATCGCCAAAATTATAGTGGTTTTATCTATTGCTGGTTCAATATTATTTCTACCAAGTGTTGGAATGTATTATGGATTTCATAATTGGACAGCATCTATAACAGGAGGTGTTGTTGATGCTAAATTTATTGCACTAATAAATACCGCTTTAGAATCACCATTGGGCCAAGTTTCCATGATACCATTATTGGCATGGATTGCTAAAAATGCTCCATCTCATTTAAAAGCAACCTTTTTTGCAGTATTTGCATCTTTTACTAACCTTGCATTATCAGCAAGTGCGCTTGGAACAAAATATTTAAATAATGTTTTTACAGTTACAAGAGAAGTTAAAGATAAAGTATCTGGGGAAATTCAATCAACCGCAGATTATTCAGAGTTAGGAATTCTATTAATCGTAGTAACGCTATTAACTCTAATTTTACCGATTGTGTTCGTTTTTATTATTAATAAAAGTAAATATAAAACTTCAGAATAAAATTACTCATTTACGTAAACTGAAACACCCCTATTATTTATATCTACATCAAATTTTTTATGGAGAGGAGGAAATGCTCTTTGAGCACAATCTAATCTATCACAAGTTCTACAAGAAACTCCTATAGGCGTTTCAGTTTTTTTATCATTGACATCTATGTTTTCTGTATAGACAAAGTCTTTTGCATATTTAGCTTCACAACCTAAACCGATTGAAAGCATTCCTTTAGGTTCTCCAAATTTTCCTACACCTTTTTCAACTGTACGAGCAATACAAACATACTTTTCTCCGTTAGTCATTTTACTTACAGCAACTTGAATTATATTTGGTCTTGAAAAGGCAGAGTAAACATTCCATCTAGGACAAGCTCCTCCATATCTAGGAATTTCAATACCTGAAATTGAAAATCTTTTCGAAATATTTCCCGCCATATCAACTCTCAACATATGAAATGGAATTCCAGGAAGCTTAGGGTCTTGTAAACAGGTTACTCTGTGTGCGACTTGTTCAAAAGAAGTTGCAAACGTATTTTGTAAAAGTTCTAAATCATATTTTAATTTTTTACACTCAGTATGAAATAATTTATATGGCATTAGAATTGCAGCTCCACAGTAGTTTAATAGCGCAACTTTTGCTAAATTTTTAGATTCAGTAGATGGAAACTTAAAAGTTTCTAAATATTCATTAATCTCGTCTGACGCTCCTTCTTGTGCAATTTGGGCAGCTGCATAAAGTTTTTTTGTTTCTAAAGATTTATAATCACTCAACAAAAGTTCTTTTTTATTTTTATGATATATTTTTGAAAAAGGCTTACTGTCTTCCGGAATTACATCTTTAACTGTAATTGAATATTTAGAATAAAGGTATTCACATAATGCAATATATCTTGTTCGATTATTTTTTTGAATTTCATTAAATATTTTTTCTGCAAATTGCTCAAGTTTAGGAAAGAAATTTTTATTCTCTTGTACGAAATCTGCTATAACTTCACCTGGAAATGAATTTTTTCTATTATCAACAATTTTACCAGAAAGCTTTTCAATTTTATTTACTAGCTCGTGATCTTTCTTTTTTAAAATATCACCTAATCGTAATATAGCTTTTCCAATCTTAGGGTTTGTTGAAACTAGATCTTTTACTTCTGGAGCAAGAATATCTAAATCTTCAAAAAGCGTATCATCTAATATCTCAGATATATTATTATATAAGTTTAAGTCTGATTTCGCTGTTAGATCAGACAATTGAATTTTTAATTTATCGCAAACCTTAAGAAGTAAATCGCCATCAATTTTTCTCTTCCCGCTTTCAATAAGGTTTAAATAACTTGGAGATATTCCTAAGTCCTCAGCGAACTTATTTGCCTGAAGTCCTACTTGTCTTCTAAAAGCCTTGATTTTTGGTCCAATTTTTAAGTTTTCGTTGCTCATAAATTTTCTATTTGTAAACTTTGTAAATATTAATTTACAAAAAATTTCCAATTTTTACAAGCTAAAAGTAACATTATCCTTTATTTTGTAAACTTTGTAAATTATATAATTTACATGAACGAATTTAATAAAAACACGCAAAATCAGATTACAGAGCAAGATATCAAAGAACACAGATCTAGAGGTATTTACCTTAGAGACGACCATTGCGACTGGGGCTCAAGTGGAATGAACGAAATGAGCACAGAAAACAATGATCAAAATCAAAGCTCTTAAATCTTCATAAAAATCAGAGGGGACTGAATGTCATCAGAGGGTAAAGTATCATTTAAATTAAAAAGATTTGCAGGAATAAAGAGAGATTATACTCCGGAGGAAGTTGAAAGATTAAAAGGATCAATCAAGATTGAACATTCAATTTCCAAACAGCAGTCCGAAAAACTTTGGAAATTATTAAATACAGAACCTCATGTTAATACACTTGGATCTCTATCAGGAAATCAAGCTGTGCAACATGCAAAAGCAGGTCTAAAGGCAATTTATTTGAGTGGTTGGCAAGTTGCAGCGGATGCAAATAGTGCTGGAGAAATGTATCCAGATCAATCTTTGTATCCTTATGATAGTGCGCCAAAATTAGTAGAGGCAATGAATAATGCTTTAATAAGAGCGGATCAAATTCAACATATGGAAATTTTAGATGGTGATATGAAAGAAAAAGATAGAACCGATTATTTATTGCCAATAGTTGCAGATGGAGAGGCGGGATTTGGTGGTCCTTTAAATGTATTTGAATTAACAAAAAAATTTATAAAAGCGGGTGCCGCGGGTGTTCACTTTGAAGATCAATTAGCAAGCGAAAAAAAATGTGGTCACATGGGTGGTAAAGTTTTGGTTCCAACTAGCACAATGGTTAGGAATTTGAAGGCAGCAAGATTAGCATCAGATATCGCTGATGTTCCCCTTATTCTTTTAGCAAGAACTGATGCTAATGCTGCAAAACTTATCACAAATGATTTTGATGAAAATGATAAACCTTTTTTGACAGGTGAAAGATCACCTGAAGGATTCTTTTACGTTAAGGACGGTATTGACCAAGCTATCTCAAGAGGATTAGCATATGCTCCATACGCTGATTTAATTTGGTGTGAAACTGCTACTCCTAATTTAGAAGAAGCAAAAAAATTTGCTGATGCAATTCATGAAAAATTTCCAGGGAAGTTACTTGCTTATAATTGTTCTCCATCATTTAATTGGAAAAAGCATTTATCTGATGATGAAATTGGATCATTCCAAAATAAAATTGCTGAAATGGGTTATAAATTTCAATTTATAACTTTAGCAGGTTTCCATACACAGAATATTGCTATTTTTGATTTAGCAGAGAAATATAAAGAAGAGGGAATGGCTGCTTATTCAAAAATCCAGCAACATGAATTTGCTAGAGAAAAAGATGGATACACAAGCGTTAAACATCAAAGAGAAGTTGGAACATCTTATTTTGATGCAGTATCCAACACAATAAGTTCAGGAAAAAGTTCGACTACTGCAATGGATGGATCCACAGAGTCTGAACAGTTCTAAATATTAAAAATTTTTTCCATCATCTCAATTCGGTGGCTATTAATAGTACTTATTTATATTAGCTATTAATTACCAAGTGTGTAAGTTAACCAAATGAATAAAAACCTATTTTTGCTTACTGCTAGTCAAGTATTTGGTTTTACAGCAGCTAACGTAACTGTTTTTCTAAGTGGAATAATAGGTGCCCAGTTAAGTTCAATTAAATCTTTATCAACACTACCACCATCTATTTACATAGTTGGTATTGCGATATCTACTATATTTGCAGCTAAAGTTATGAGCATAATTGGACGAAGGCTTGGTTTTGTTTTAGCATCAATAGCTAGCACAGTTGCAAGTCTTATGGCAGCATATTCAATAATTTTAGGTAATTTTTTTATTTTTTGTTTTGCTTGTTTTATTTTAGGGGCAGGAATGGCTTTTATACATCAATATCGCTTTGCAGCTGCAGAAAGTGTTGAGAAAGAACAAGCTCCCAGAGCAATTTCAATTTTATTGTTAGCTGGAATTGTATCAGCATTTATTGGCATAAGTTTAGCAAACTATACTAAAAACTTTATTCCTAATTATCTATATGCAGGATCATATCTTGCCCTTGCTTTCTTGACTATAATGCCAGCTATATTTTTATCTTTTTTTAAAGAAAAGAGTGAAGCCATTTCAAAACAAGATAAACAAATTAGCACCAGAACTTATTTTCAATTTATCTCTGAACCAAAATTTTTACAGGCACTAACCGCTGCTTCTTTTGCATATGTTGTAATGGCCTTTCTAATGACAGCTACACCAATTAGCATGCATATTATCCACGAATTAAGTTTAGATAAATTAGGTATAGTTATGCAATTTCATGTTTTAGCAATGTTTCTCCCATCCTTAATAACAGGAACATTAATTAAAAAATATGGGTTCAGTAAAATGATGTATTTAGGAGTGTTGTTTTATGTTTTTACAATAATTACAAGTTTTCTAGATCCGTCTTTTATTAGTTATTTGTTAGGATTAATTTTTTTAGGAATAGGCTGGAACTTTCTTTTTGTAACAGCAACAAGTCTTTTGGTAACTACATATACACCTGATGAAAAATTTAAAGCTCAAGGGTTTAATGATTTGGTTGTATTTTCTTTTACAGCGATCTCAAGTTTATTTGCAGGAATATTAATTTCTGTAACTAGTTGGAAATCAGTAAACCTACTCTGTATTCCTTTTTTAATTTTAATTATTGCTTCAATATTAAATGCAGATTTAAGAAAAACTGAAAAAAATTAAGGGGCACACTCTTTGGTTGTCCCAAAGAGCTCCCCTTAATGTTGCCGCTTTGGCTAAATCCACGAAAGGGATTTATTTACATAATGTTTTTTATATGGAATTTCACCAGCTAAGTGTCAGGCAACTTTAACATAGACTCATCCTCCCTGACTCAAAATTAATTATTTAAAAGGTTGTATTCAACAAATTTATTTACGAAAAATTAAAATATATAAATTGAATACAACCTAGCGATAAATTATATTATTGGAAATCAAAAATTAAAAATTCTTTATTATCTATTTTCTTTTACACTTTTTACACAAACCAAAAAATTCTAAATTATATTTTTTATAATTCATTCCGGTGTTGTCACTAAAGTTGGTTAAGTATTTTGCAAGTTTATTATCTTTTATTTCAGTTACTTTTTCACAACTTTCACATATTGAAAATGCTGTTGTCTTAGATATTTGACAGCTTGAATTTTGACAAGCAATGAAAGCATTACGACTTTCAATTTTATGTATTTTTCCAATTTCTACTAATTTATCTAGTGCTCTATATACCTGTAACGGTGCCTTGATCCCTTTTTTTTGGACATTAAAAAGTATTGAGTAAGCCTTCATAGGCTCGGGAGATTTATCAATAAGATCAAAAATAATTTTCTGATTTTTTGATAAATTCAATTGTTTTTCCACCATTATATTTTTACCAATTTCATTTTAATTTTTCAATCCAGTACTTTGTTTTATTTTTAATAATGAAAGTATAAAGAGAAATAATGCAGCTGCTATGATTGAAGGACCAGAGGAAGAATTAAATTCTAATGAGGTAAACAATCCCAATACTACAGATAATAATCCTCCTATTACTGAATAAAATACCATTTGCTGAGGACTTGTAGATATATTTCGAGCCATAGCAGCTGGTATTATCAACATTCCTGTAATTAAAAGTAAGCCAACCATTTTTATTGATATTGCAATAACCGCAGCCATTAATATTGTAAATATTGCTTTTGCTCTATCCGGATTTAATCCTTCAGCTTCAGCTAATTCGTAGTTAACAGTTGAAGCAAATAAAGATTTCCAAATTAATTTAAGTACTACTAAAATGATTGCTCCACCAATCCATATAATCAATATATCATCAACAGTTACCGCTAGTATATCTCCAAATAATAAACCCATTATATCAAATCTAATAAAAGATAAAAATCCAATTACTACGAGTCCAATTGCTAAAGAAGAATGTGCGAGAAGACCTAACAAAGCATCACCTGGTAAATTAGTTTTTTTCTGAAGTTGAATTAAAATCAACGCAATAACTGCAGAAATTATAAAAACAGAGAATGCAATATTAAATTCAAAAGAATATGCCATCGTCACACCAAGTAGAGCGGAGTGTGCAAGAGTATCTCCAAAATAAGATAGTCTTCTCCAAACAACAAAACATCCAAGTGGACCTGTTACAAACGCAACACCAATTCCAGCAAATAATGCTCGTATAAAAAAATCATCAAACATTTAGTTTTTCTTAATATCTCCTTCATTAGTGTGAACATGATCATGCTTATGTTCGTAGATTGTAAGAGTTTTAGATGCCTGTTCTCCGAATAAAGCTTTATATTCGTGATTATGAGCTACATCAGAAGGTGAACCTGAACAACAAACATGACCATTTAAACAAACAACATGGTCTGTTGCGCTCATCACAGTATGTAGGTCGTGAGAAATTAATAAAATTCCACAATTTAATTCTTGAGCAATTTTTTTGATTAATTGATATAAAGCTATTTCACCCGTAAAATCTACTCCTTGGACAGGTTCATCAAGTACTAATAGTTCTGGTTTTTTCGAAATGGCTCTAGCGAGTAGAACTCTTTGAAATTCACCACCAGATAAATTTCCTAAACTTTTATTTTTAAGATGTATAACTCCAGTTAAAGATAATGCCTCGTTTATTTGATCCTCACTTATATCATCTGTTAATAACATAAAATCGTTGACTCTTATGGGTAGCGTCCAATCAATTGAAATTTTTTGAGGTACATATCCAACTTTGTCAGTATATTTTTCAACTTCACCATCTATTTTTTTATATATTCCTAATGCAATTTTAGCAGTTGTACTTTTTCCTGAACCGTTTGGACCGATGAGAGTTACAATTCTTCCTTTTTGAACCTCGAGAGAAACTCCCTCAACTAGAAATCTATTATTTAGTTGGTATCCAGCGTTTTTTAATTTTACTAATATGTTATTATTTGAGCTCATTTTAATGCTTGACTTCTAAATGTTATATTATTACATAGTGTTATAATATAACAATATTAAACTTATGTCTTATATAAAAAAAATTCCTTTCTTTCTTACAATAATATCATTTTTGACATTCTTTACATCTGCAAATGCAGAAGTTAAAGTTGTTGCATCCATTAAACCTATTCACTCTTTAGCCAGTTATTTAATGGATGGTATCGGCAAACCTGATTTAATAGTGGATGGATATGCTTCTCCACACGGCTTTGCCATGAAACCTTCACATGCAAAAATGCTTCAGGAAGCAGATATTATATTTTGGGTAGGTGAAGATTTAGAGAATTTTTTAGTTAAACCATTGAGCTCAATTGCCAAAAAGGCAGAAAAAATAGAATTAATGGAAATTAAAGGTTTAGAGATTTTAAAATTTAGAGAAAGAAATATTTTTGATGACCATGATCACGATGAACACGGACACGATGACCACGGTAAAAAAGAAGATGATCATGACGACCACGGACACGATGACCACGGTAAAAAAGAAGATGATCATGACGACCACGGACATGATGACCACGAAGGACACGCTCATGGTGAGTTTGACCCACACATTTGGTTAGACCCTGTTAATGCGAAAGTTATTTTAAAAGAAATGGCTGAGCATTTAATTGAAAATGATGAAAAAAACTCTGCAACTTATAAAAAAAACTTAGCAAAAGCTCTTAAGGATATTGATAAGTTAATTAAAGATACAAAATCTGAATTAAATAAAAGTGTTGCTTCTATAGTCTTTCATGATGCATACCAATATTTTGAAGAAAGATTTAATGTGAATATTTTGGGAGCATTTACAGTTAATACAGATATAATGCCAGGTGCAGAGCAATTAGCTGAAATCAGAGAAATTATTGAGCATGACAAAGTCGCTTGCGTATTTTCAGAACCACAATTCAATCCAGATATCATTAAAGCAGTAGCAAAAGACATGGATATAAAAACTGGAGTAGTTGACCCATTAGGAGCAACTTTAAATCCAGGTAAAGATTTATATTTCGATTTAATTAGAAATATGTCTGCTTCGTTCAAAAACTGCTAAATACTGTGACATATAATAATCTTAAATTATAAATTTATTAATCTATTCTGGTCTTTGCTCAAATATGAAAAGACCACCTTACTATTATAGAATTCCAATTTTAATGGCAATTCTTTGCTTTCCTCCAATCGGATCAACACAACTTGGTTGGTATTTTTTTGGTAAAGAAATAGGGATAAATATTGGCATGGTTGTAGGAGTTATTTCTGTTACAATCGCTGCATACCTTTTGTATCAAAAAGGATGGAGAGAGGATGATGAGGATTAATTAATGCAAGCGATTATATTTTTTACATTAGCAATTTCAGCGATGGTTTTTGTAATTTATTTAGGCGCTAGATCAACCATGAGAGGCATGAAAGCTAAAAGTGAAAGATTAACTGAAGAAGAAGAATTGAAAAATTTACCAGAAAATAATACTGGCATGATATCTGAATTAGAAAAATTAAATGAACTATATAAATCAGGTGCATTAAGTGAAGAAGAATTTAATAAAGCTAAAGCAAAATTGCTTGAGAATTAAAATAATTAAATTATGGAATTAATAAGTATTGATGGATTAAACATTCAGTATCATCAAAAATCAAAAAGAATAATAAACATAGAACTTGATGATACAATAATTGAAAAACTCGCATTCAATTTTAAAAAATTTGATATCTTAACTTTAGAGTACAAACCTTTTTCAAGATTTACTATTGCAAATGTCTTAGACGAAGTAACATCAAAAAAACTTAGCAAATTAATAACTGAGGTTTTAAAAGATAGAGAAACAGGTTGTATAATTTTAAGTCCAAAAAATAATTCAGCAATAGTTGATCAAACTTTTTTAGTAAAGCTTTCTACTGCAATTACTCACTTATTTGGAAATCCAAATCATGATTCAATGGCAGGAAAATATTATGCAAGATTTCATGTAAAACACGTTGATACTTCAGATAGTTATTTGAGAAAACCTTATACTAATATGGACCTACATACTGATGGAACTTATGTTAAGGAAAAAACTGATTGGTTGCTAATGTCAAAGCTTGAGGAAAAAAATGTTGAAGGTGGCGAAAGTGTTTTATTACATTTAGATGATTGGGAATTTTTAGAAAAATTATCAAATGATCCTGTTGGAAATCAAAATTTTATATGGGGGTCTCCAAAAAGTAAAAATATTGACTACAAAGTTGAACATCCAGTTTTTACTAAAGATGAAAATGGTTTAGCGCAAATATCTTATATAGATCAGTTTCCTGAACCAAAAAATATGGAACAGGGATTATTTTTACAACGTTTGTCAGATGCACTTGAAGGAAGCAAAAATAAAATAGAAACCAAATTACCGGTAGGGTCATGCGTGATTGCAAATAATTACTTTTGGCTTCACGGAAGAAAACCATTTAAAGAAAATAAAAATCTTAGTAGAGAACTTTTAAGAATAAGAGGCGCTTTTTTCAATTAATGAAAAAGCTTTTAATTTTATTTATATTTTTAAGCACAAATGTATTTGCTGAAATTAATTTAACAAAAATTAAAGACGGACTTAACAGCCCGTGGTCATTATCTATTATTAGTAAAGGAAAATATTTAATTACAGAAAAACCTGGAAATATAATTCTATTTAATGAAGTTGAAAATACATCTAAGACTATAAAACATAATTTAGATGTACTAGAGGATGGCCAAGGTGGATTGTTAGATATTTTTTTTGAAAATAATTATGTTTATGTAACTTATTCAGAACACATAACCAATGGATTTACATCAACTTCTTTAGCAAAAGCTAAGTTTAATGAAAATGAATTACTATTTTCAAATTTATTTAGATCAACACCTTCTATTAAAAGCGGTTACCACTTTGGCTCAAGAATAGTAATTAAAGGAGATGATATTTATATTTCATCAGGTGAGAGAGGTGCAGGAATAATAGCTCAAGATCCCTCTAAACATCCTGGAAGCATTATTAGGATAAAAACAGATGGATCGATACCAAAAGATAATCCAAAGTTTTTAGATAAATCAGATTGGCTCCCTGAAATTTATCAAATTGGAATTAGAAATGTCCAGGGCATGTGTTTGTCCTCTTATGATAATAATGTTTATATGACAAATCATGGCGCAAGAGGTGGAGATTGGTTTGGAAAGGTAAATAAGGGTGGAAATTACGGTTGGGATAAACTTTATTGGGGTGGCACTAAATACTCCGGTCTGCCAGGAGGACCAGAATGGCTTCCAGGATATGACAGACCAATTAAATATTATGTTCCATCAATAGCAACATCAGCTTGCTTAATTTATAGCGGAGATGAATTTCCTGAATGGAAAGGACAAGCATTGATAGCATCATTAAAACACCAATCGTTAAGAAGATTAAATTTTGAGAAAAATAAATTTATTGAGGAAGAAATACTTTTCAAAAACACAATTGGAAGAATTAGGGATGTAAAACAAGATCTAAACGGGAAAATTTTAATGTTAAGTGATTATGGTGAAATATGGAGAATGTCAAAAGATTAGCTATAATCCCTATGTTGTAATAATAATAAAAAAAACTATATAAATGCGGAATGTCTGAAGATTTAATATCAATAAATAATTTATCAAAAACTTATAAAAACGGATTAAAAGCTCTAAATAACGTAAGTTTAAATATAAAAAAGGGTGAGATACTTGCTATGCTTGGACCAAACGGTGCTGGCAAAACAACATTAATAAGTATTATTTGTGGAATCGTTACACCTTCATCTGGAAAAGTTAATGTTGATGGATTTGATATAATAAATGATTATAGGCAAACTAGATCAAAGATTGGTTTAGTTCCTCAAGAATTAACTTTAGAAAACTTTGAGACTGTATTTAATAATGTTTCTTTTACAAGAGGACTGTACGGTAAAGCCCCAGATCCAAAATATATTGAAAGTGTATTAAAAAAATTATCTCTATGGGACAAAAAAGATAATATCCTAAGACAGTTATCAGGCGGAATGAAGAGAAGAGTACTTATTGCAAAAGCTTTATCCCACAAACCTTCAATTTTATTCTTGGATGAGCCTACAGCAGGTGTAGATGTAGAATTAAGAAAAGATATGTGGAAATCAGTAGAAGCACTAAGAGAAAGTGGTGTAACAATAATTTTAACCACTCATTATATTGAAGAGGCAGAAGCTATTGCAGATAGAGTTGCAGTAATAAATAATGGAGAAATAATTGTAGTAGATCAGAAAAAAGATCTTTTAAATAAAATGGGAAGAAAAAAACTTAGAATTGATTTACACGAAAAAACAGACACTATTCCAGAAAGCTTAAGTAAATATGACCTAGAGTTAAGTGGCAATAAACTCTCGTTAACTTACTCATATGATACTCAAAAACAAAGAACAGGAATTACAAATCTTCTTCAAGACATAAGAGATCAAGGATTGAAGCTTAAAGATCTTAAAACAGAAGAAAGTACACTTGAAAAAATATTTGTAACTTTAGTAAAGGAAAATAATGAGAATTAATTATTATGGATTTAGAGCAATTTATCTTCATGAAATGGATCGATTTAGAAGAACATTATTACAGTCTTTAATATCTCCAGTATTATCAACTTCACTTTATTTTATTGTCTTTGGCTCAGTAATTGGAAACTATGTTCAAAATATAGATGGCATTAGTTATGGCTCTTACATTGTACCTGGTTTAATCATGCTAACATTATTAACTCAGTCAATAAGTAATACTTCGTTTGGTATCTTTTTTCCAAAATTTAATGGTTCACTTTATGAAATACTAGCAGCACCAATATCTACTTTTGAAATGGTATTAGCATTTGTTGGTGCTGGAGCAACCAAAACATTAATCATTGGAACAGTAATTTTAGCTACATCAAACTTTTTTGTAGAAGTTTCAATTCTTCATCCTTTATTAATGATATTTTTACTTGTACTTGTAGCATTTACATTTGCATTATTTGGTTTTCTAATTGGCTTACTAAGTTCTAATTTTGAGCAAATGTCTATAATCCCTACATTAGTTATAACCCCAATGGTGTTTTTAGGTGGAAGTTTATATTCTTTAGATATGCTGCCTCCGTTTTGGCAAATGGTTACTTATTTCAACCCAGTTGTTTATTTAATTAATGGCTTGAGATTTGCTTTTTATGGAGCATCAGACTTTAATATTTGGATTAGTATTGCTTCAATGATTTTCTTTTTAGTTCTTTGTATTTCAGTTGTCGCATATGTTCTTAAAAAGGGATATACTATAAAGAGTTAAAAAAAGGGGTGCCTTAAAGGCTGAGATATACCCTTAGAACCTGTCCGGTAATTCAGAAAGGGAGAACATGGATCAACTTAATTTAATAAATCAATCAACCTCAATAATTATTACATTAGGTATTAGTGTATTATTTATTGTAATTGGAATATCTTATTCAAAAAAACACCAAGGTCTTAACAACTATCTATTAGCAAATAGATCAGTTGGAGTTTTTTCTTTAACATCAAGTTTGGTAGCTTCTGCCTTGGGAGCTTGGATACTTTTTGGGCCAGCATCTGCTGCGACATGGGGAGGAATTGGAGCTGTAATTGGTTATGCATTAGGCACTGCATTTCCTTTATTCATATTAATTTATTTAGGAGAAAAATTTAGAAAAAATTATTCAAAAGGAAAAACTTTAATTGAGGTTATTAGATCACGATACGGAAAGAAATTATTCAAATTGATTTTATTTTTATCAATTTTTTACATGACAATTTTTTTAATTGCTGAGGTAACCGCAGTTTCTCTTTTAGTTAAATACATTTCAGGAACAAGTTTATGGATCACAGCTGGTATAGTTGTGACTTCATCTTTAATCTATACTTTATATGGAGGGCTACGAGCATCACTTTTTACTGACAATATTCAATTTGTTATATTTTTAATATTATTATTAATTGTTTTTACAAATTTGTTTTCATTAAATTCAGGAAATTTTAATTTTAATTTTATAAATCAAAATAAACCTTATTTGTTAAGCTCAAATTATTTGCCTAATTTTACTGCTGGATTAACTTTTTTTATAGCAGTAGCTGCAACAAATTTATTTCATCAGGGTAATTGGCAAAGAGTATATGCTGCAAAAAATAATGATGTATTAAAAAAAGGTTTAATTTTTTCTTTTATAATCATTCTTCCTATTGTTTTTTTAATGGGATTTTCTGGTCTAATAGCAGTTTCACAAAATGAAACTGTAATTCCAGATCTTGCATTCTTTTCACTTATATTGAAAGAAAATGGAATTCAGTTATCAATTATAATTGTCATATTAGCCATATCTTTAACGGTAAGCAGTATTGATACTTTAATTAATGCAATTTCAAGTTTGATTATAGTAGATGGAAACAAAGTATTTAAAGGTAGACAGAATTATCTTAAATTTTCTAAGCAAATAATAATTATATTATCAATAATTGCCTTTGTTGTTGCATCAAAAGGATTAAGTATTTTGTATTTATTTTTATTAGCAGACTTACTTTGTTGTGCAGCAGTGATTAGTGTTTTTTATGGATTTTATAATAACAAATTTAGTGAGAAAAAAGCTTACGTTTCAATTTTATTTGGCTTGATGATGGGTTTACTTTTATTTCCAAGTACTGATTTTTCAAAATCAATATTAGTAGGGATGATATTTCCAACAAATATGTTTCCTGATTTTATTTCACAATCCTTATTATTTTCTTCATTTATAGTTGCTACATTTGTACCATTAGTCGTGTGGAAAATTAAAGATTATGGTATAAGAAAAAAATAGTCTTAATAACTGTACATTATGCAAAATTATAATTGGAACTATCCAACAACTATGTGGGTTGGAGAAAATCGTATCAAAGATTTAGGTTCTGCATGTAATAAACTAAATATCAATAAACCACTGCTAGTTACTGATAATGGTTTAGCAAAAAGTAAAATTATTGAAGAGGCAGTTACTTTACTTATAAAAGAAAATTTAGCTGTAGAAGTTTTTTCAAATGTAGTTGGTAACCCAACAGGCTCAAATGTAGAAGAAGGTGTTGAGTTCTATAAAAAAAATAAATGTGACGGTGTAATTGCTTTCGGAGGAGGAAGTGGTTTAGATGTTGGAAAAGCAATAGCTTTTATGTCTGGTCAAACTTTATCTATTTGGGAATTTGAAGATATAGGTGATAACTGGTCTAAAGCAAATTCAGATGCGATAGCTCCAATCGTTGCTGTTCCAACTACCGCTGGTACTGGTTCAGAAACAGGAAGAGCATCTGTTATATTAAACGAAAAGACTGGTGAAAAAAAAATTATTTTTCATCCAAAATTTTTACCTTCAATTGTAATTCTTGATCCAGTTTTAACTTTAGATTTACCCCCAAAGATTACTGCAGCAACTGGCATGGATGCATTAGCTCATTGTCTGGAGGCATACTGTGCTCCAGGATTTCATCCAATGGCTGATGGAATTGCATTAGAAGGAATGAAATTAATTAATAAGTGGCTTTTAAAAGCTGTTAAAAATGGAAAAGATATTGAAGCAAGAATGAATATGCTTACAGCAGCAAGCATGGGATCAACTGCATTTCAAAAAGGACTAGGTGCAATTCATTCGTTAAGTCATCCAGTAAACGCATTAAATAATGTTCATCATGGTTTATCAAATGCAATTTTTATGCCTTATGTCTTATCATTTAATAAGAAAGAAATTGAACAAAGAATAATTAAACTTTGTGAATATTTAGATTTAAAAGATAATTCGTTTGATGGATTTTTAAACTGGGTATTAGATTTAAGAAAAGAATTAAATATACCTCATAAACTATCAGAGGTTATTGAGGAAAAAGATTTTGATATTGAAAAATTATCAAAAATGGCTTTAGCCGACCCATCCACAGGAGGAAATCCAAAAAAACTATCGGTAGATGATATGAGAATTATGTATCAGCATAGCATGCTAGGAAAGCTCTTCTAAAATGAGAAATTTATCAAATAATGACGCATTGTTAATAATTTTTAAATGTTGTAGAGTTTTAAATGTTTGATTTTGTAATTCCTTTTATCATTTTAATACTTGTTGTTGTTTTTATTCATGAGTATGGACATTATTATTTCGCAAGAAGATATGGTGTAGGAGTTACAGATTTTTCAATTGGTTTTGGAAAAGAATTAATTGGTTGGAATGATAAATCAGGAACTCGTTGGAAGATTTGCTGGATACCTTTAGGAGGGTATGTAAAATTTTTTGGTGATAGGAATGTATTTTCACAAGCAGACCAAGAAGAATTGTTAAAAAAATATAAAAAAGAAGACCAAGAAAAATTATTTGTAACAAAACCATTATATCAAAGATCCTTAATTGTATTTGGTGGTCCTTTAGCTAATTTCTTATTAGCTATTGTGATTTTTTTATCTATTTATATGTTTGTTGGTAAGGACTTTACCCCAGCATTAATTAATGAAGTACAGAAAGATAGTCCTGCAGAAACAGCTGGTTTAATGAAAAATGATGTTATTTTAGAAATAGATAACAATAAAGTAGAAAGCATTTTAGATGTTTCCAAACTTATTGCTATGTCAACATCTGAATATATTGATTTTAAAGTTTCTAGATACGATCAAGAAATATTATTTAAAGTAAAACCAAATGTTGTACTTGCTGAAGATAATCTTGGAAATAAAATTAATAAGAGAATGGTAGGTATTAAGTTAAGTCCTTATAAAAATGAAATTAATCATAAAAAATTAGGCCCAGCGCAAGCGTTAATACAGTCTGTTGGTGAAGTATATTTTGTAACCACCTCAACATTAAAATATCTTGGATCTATGCTGTTAGGAAAGGGCGATAGTTCTCAATTAGGAGGGCCAATACGTATTGCCAAAATATCAGGTCAAGTCGCAGAATTTGGAATAATTCCTTTTTTAAGCATGATGGCTTATATCTCAATAAGTCTTGGATTAATTAACTTATTTCCAATACCAATGTTGGATGGAGGTCATTTAATGTTTTATGGATTTGAAAAAGTTTTAGGACGTCCTTTAAGTCAAAAAACACAAGAGGGTTTCTTTCGAATCGGAATGTTTTTATTGCTATCTTTAATGTTTTTTGCGACCTTTAATGATCTCAAAGATATTGGCTTATTTTAAGGGTTTCTCATCAATTTAATAAAAAGCTAATAAAATCAACACTTTAAGAGCACAATATATTGTGTAATAAATATTAATTAACACAAAAAAAAAGCTTGAAAAATCAAGGATTTTATAAAAAAGTGTAAATAACCTAACACTGGAGCTAAAAATGAACAAGAAACAACTAGTAGCAAAACTGTCAGACAAGCTAAATCAAAGCAAAGCTGATGCAGAGCGTACTTTTGATACTATTACCAACACTATTTTGGACGCATTGAAAAATGACGATTCAGTAAAAATTGCTGGTTTTGGTACTTATAAAGTAGCTAAAAGAAAAGCTAGAGTTGGTAGAAACCCAAGAACTGGTGAGCAAATCCAAATCGCTGCTTCTCAAAAGGTAAAATTTTTACCAGCAAAAGCGCTTAAAGAAGTCTTCAACCGATAATTCTTTTTTAAACAGCCTTTATTAATTCTTAAAATTAGTAAAGGCTGTTTCTATATGCAAAAACTGCATACCTATATTTTAGTATAATCAATAGTTTAAATAAGTTTTTTAAATATAAGAACTCCAAATTAATTTTAAGGAGATATATGTTTAAATTTTTAAAAAAATTGTCCTTACTTACAGTTGGATTTTCATTATGGTTTATAATGCCAGCTGCAGCAGAGACTACAGTTTCAGCTGAAGTAGGATTTATTTTAAATACTTTTTTATTTTTAGTTTGTGGATTTCTAGTCATGTTTATGGCAGCAGGTTTTGCCATGTTAGAAGCAGGCTCAGTTACATCTAAAAGTGTATCTGTAATTTGCGCTAAAAATATTGGTTTATTTTCAATAGCAGGAATAATGTTTTGGCTTTTTGGATATAATTTGGCTTACGGTATACCCGAGGGTGGTTACATAGGTAAATTTATTCCATGGTCAGATGCAAGTGCTGTAGATACGGGATATTCTGATGGTTCAGATTGGTATTTCCAAATGGTATTTTGTGCAACTACAGTTTCTATTGTATCTGGAACATTAGCAGAAAGAATTAAACTGTGGCCGTTCTTTTTATTTGCTGCAATATTATCAGGAATTATTTATCCAATTGTTATGGGATGGCAATGGGGTGGTGGATGGTTAGCATCTGCTGGTTTTTCAGACTTTGCTGGATCAACACTTGTTCACTCAACTGGAGGTGCGGCTGCATTAGCAGGTGCCATGTTGTTAGGACCAAGATTAGGTAGATTTGGAAGTAAAGGTGAAGCAAAACCTTTAAAACCTTTCGCAGCATCATCTATTCCACTAGTAACAATAGGTATATTTATTTTATGGTTAGGTTGGTTTGGATTTAATGGTGGTTCACAATTAGCAATGGGAACAGCGGACGACGCTATCGCAGTATCAACTATCTTTATGAATACATTCTTAGCAGGTGCAGGTGGAGTTATGGCTGCAGCTTTTGTAACAAGATTAGGGTTTGGTAAAACAGACGTTATTCAAATGTTAAATGGATGTATAGGTGGATTAGTTGCAATAACAGCAGAACCGCTTATGCCGTCACCAATAGCAGCAATTTTAATTGGAGCTGTAGGTGGTGTAATAGTTGTGTATGGAACAAAATTATTGTTCTCCCTAAAAATAGACGATGTTGTAGGTGCAATACCCGCACACTTGTTTGCTGGAATTTGGGGAACATTAGCTGTACCAATAACAAACCCAGATACAAACTTTGGAGCTCAATTACTTGGAGTAGTTTCGATTAATGTCTTTGTATTTATTGTATCGCTTATTGTTTGGGCGATTATGAAAAATACAATTGGTATTAGATTAAGTAAAGAAGGTGAACTGAAAGGTACCGACGTTACTGAAACTGGAGTAATTGCTTACGCAATAAGAGATTAGTTAACATTCTCCCTTTTACGTTAACAATTAAAAAGGCCCGGTAATACGGGCCTTTTTTTTATTTGGACTTTAAAAAATTTAATACTTCTTTAGCGTGGGCTTTCACTCTAACGTTACGCCATTCATGTAAAATTTTATTATCTTTAATTAAAAATGTACTTCTTATTTGACCCATGAATTCCTTGCCCATAAACTTTTTTTTACCCCAAGTTTTATAAGCTTTAATTGACTTCTTATCTTCATCAGAAAGAAGTTCAAATTTTACTTTATATTTTTCCTTAAATTTTTTGTGGCTTTCGAGACTATCTTTTGAAATACCAAATACCTCACATTTTGCTTTTTTAAATTTTGGTAATAATGAGTTAAAATCCTTGGTCTCTAGAGTGCAACCAGGTGTGTCATCTTTTGGATAAAAATATAAAACAACATATTTTGATTTAATTTTACCTAATTCAACTACCTTTCCTGAGGTTGAGCTTAATTTAAAATTAGGCGCTTTTTTTCCTATTAAATTTGGCATTTATTCGTTTTCCTCCCAAAGTTTTTTATAATCTATAAATGGTGACAAACCATAACTAGAGTTAACATTGGTTATGTGGATAGATAATGATTTAATAGGAGATATACAAACTTCTTTTTTGTAAATCTCATTTAAATGTTTTTCAAATGGATCGAGTCTATCGAGACAGTTTTGATAAAAGTTTTCCCAATATCTATCCAAAATCTCTTTTGATGTCATAAATGTACATAATGTTTTACTTATTGTCCTCCAATGTCTTTTGTTACCAATCAAAAGGTTTGTTTTCTCATTGTCCATATAAAGAAAAGGATAATCCGCAGGACAAATAAATAATTCTTTACCAAGTTGTGACGATATTCTCTCGTAAGTACCAACCATTTCCTCTAAAGCGTAGTCAAAATGCAAATAATCATCTTCAACAAAATAGATTAAATCTTTTCCTTTGTTCTTACCAATTTCAAAGCATTTTAGTAGACTTGATAAATTTGAAAAAGTATCAATAGTTTTCTGTTCTTTGATTATATCTTTGTGATCAGAATGTTTGTGATTAATGATTTCATATTCCTGATTAGATTTATCTAAAATGTTTTTTATTTTTGTTAGATTTTCTTCTTTCGATCTATCATCTAAAATAATTAAATTTACATTAAGTGAAGGATAGTTATTTTTTAGTAACTTCATTGATTTAATTAATGAATTTAATGATCTTTTAACATATTCGATTTTATCTTTTTCAAAAATTCTTTTTTTATTTTGATCCCAAATTTCAATATTTGAATTTGTTCGAAAGATTATAAGTAAATCTGATATTTTTCTTGATAAATTAACTTCTCCAAGTGGAAGAACAATTGATTTATTTATATTTGAAAGTTGTTCATTTAGCTCTTTGTCTAAAGTGGGAGATTTAAATTGATTTTGATCAATAATTTCAAATCCAAGTGCTTTAATTAGCTTTACAAAAATTTTTTTTAATATATTTGTTTGCATAACTTTATATATATTTACTATGTCTATAAAAACAGCGCAAACCCTAGTTTCAGAAGCTATGCAAGATGTTAAAACAATATCAGCTGATGATGCATTCAAGCTTTTTGAGGAAAATAATTGTAATTTAATAGATATAAGAGAGCCTTCCGAACTTGAAATGAACGGTACAATTGAAAATTCTATTAATATACCGCGAAGCCATTTGGAATTTCAATTTGAGCCGCTTGTTCAAAATGGAATTATAGATACAAATAAAGAAACTGTTCTTTTTTGTGCTGCTGGCGGTAGATCTGCTTTAACTGTTAAAACCTTACAAGAAATGGGATGCAAAAAAGTTTCTCACATCCAAGGCGGTTTTTCAGTTCTTCAAAACTCCAAGTTTAAAGTTAAGTAATAGAGTTTAGTTCCTCAATAGCAAACTCAATTCTATCTTGTCCCCAAAAGTTTTTATTGTTTACAACATATGTTGGAGCACCAAATATGTTTTTTTTAAACGCATCATTGGTTAACTTTTTTAATCTTTCTTTAATTTCTTCAGCTTCAGTTTTTTTATGAAAATCATCAATATTGATATCAATTTTTGCTAATAAACTTGAAAGATTTGCATTACCACTTATGTCGATATCATCTTTCCAATACGCATCAAAAATTAGTTTTATATACTTATTTAACTGTTCACCCTCTAATGTTAAGCATCCTCTCATTAGTTTTACTGTACCTAGTGGAAATTTAGAATTGAATTTAAAATCAATATTTAATTTTTTTGAAACCATTTCACAATCCATAATCATAAATTGTTTTTTTGGTTCTATAAAAGCTTGAGGCGTAATGTTCCATGATTTATGAAGTCCACCTAACAATATAGGTTTGTAGGTAAAATTTAATTCACTACCTTGTTGTTCAATTCTCTTATGTCCAATGTATGAATAAGGGCTTATGAAATCAAAATAGAAATCTATACCTTTAGTCATATAGACTTATTTTTTTTGCATAAAACATTCGAATGATCCAATAAATAAAAACACCTAGTGGACCAATAAAATAAGTGATTATAAGTGGAAAAAACATTAAGTATTTTGATATTAAAAGTCTTGAACCATCTTTTGACATCCAAGATCCACAAAAAAGATTTATAGCCAAAAAGTGTATCCAAAAAATTATTAAAAATTCTTGATTTGAAAATAATTCACTTAATTCATTAATTCCAAGATATAAACTAAAGTTACTATCAAATTCGTAAGATCCTAGGAAAGACTTGTATACAATATAAACATAAGCTCCACTTAAAATAAATATTGGAAATATTGAGCTTACAAAAATACTTCCTAATTTTGAATTAGGTAAAAAAATAAGCATTAACCAAAATGGTATAACGCCTATATTCAACCACAGATAAACCATTTCAAATGTAAAGTAAGTTGATATTTGCTCAAGCATATAAGAATATATTATATAACTTTAAAAAATGATTCCTATAAAAAACAGAAAAAAAAATCTTGAGGCAACAGTTGAGGAAATGAGAAATTTTGCTTTTGTTTATATTGAAAAATATGCGCCTTCAAAACAACAGCTTAGAACTTATTTGCTTAAAAAATATTTAAAATCAGGTGCAGCCAATGTAAGCAAAAAGAATATAACAGATTTAATAGATGTAGTTTTGGAAGATCTTGAAAAAACTAAATTTATTAATGATAAATTTTATTCTAATTCTAAGGCTAAAAGTTTAATACAAAGAGGAAGTTCAATAAATAAAATTAGAAATTATTTACTCTCTAAAGGCGTTAGAGATAAATATATTAATGAAACTTTAAGTGAAATTAAAGAGAACAATGAAGACCAGGATTTTTTTTCGGCTATAAAAATTTGTAAAAAAAAAAGAATTGGTCCAGCTAGAGACGAAAATAATAGACCTTTATTTATGAAAAAAGATCTTGGTATTTTAGCTCGTTCGGGATTTGATTTTCATACTTCAAAAAGAGTTCTTGATATAGAAAAAGAAGAATATTTAAAAATAATAAATTTATTATAATTTCTTATTTTTATTTTTCTCCTTAAGATAATAATCTAATCTACTTTTAATATAATTTTTAACAAAAACAAAAACAAGCAATCCAAAAATAGAGACTGAAACAATTATTATTAGAATTATTCTGAGTGTTTCGTCCATTATATGCCCTCCGTTGATTTTAAGATTATGCTTGGATTTTTAAATCCATCTTTGCCGTATGAAATGTTATTACCATCAAAATCTGTGACAGTACCACCAGAGTTTTTTAAAATAGCATGTCCCGCAGCTATATCCCATTCATGAGCACGAGGTTCTGCAACATAAATTTGATATTCTCCAGTTGCAACTACACAAAATTTAAGTGAGCTCTTCATTTTAACATATTCTTTTACATTAAGTTTGTTATGTATTTCTTTAATTTTAGGCATTAGATTATTCGAATAACTTACAGCTTTAATATTATCTTTGTCTATTTTCTTATTATTAATTATTTCTTCTTTATTATTCTTTAATTCATAACTTAATTTATTCCCAAACGAATAAAACATTCTATTTTTGCCTGGGGCATAAATTATTCCAGCTATCGCTTCTTTATTAATTATTAACCCAGCATTAAGAGTAAATTCGTCTCTATTGTGGATATAATCATATGTTCCATCAATTGGATCAACTAACCAGAAAGTCTCTAAATTTAAATCTTTATTTTCTGCAGTCTCCTCTGAAACTATAGGTATATTGGGAGTTAATTTTTTTAAATTCTTTAATATAATTCTATTAACTTCTATATCTCCATTCGTTACAGGTGTTTTATCTTTTTTAATATGTTCAGTTAATCCTTTAGCTCTTAAATCAAGAGATAGTTTTCCAGCATCATAAAAAATATCTATTAAACTTCTTATAGTTTGCTCAATTTTATTTGTTTCCATTTGTCTTAAATTTTTCGAGATTTATTATATTTCCGTTTATCACTTTTTTACCTACATTTTCAAAGTTTACTGTAATTTTTTCTTTTATAATTGATTGTATCTGTCCTACGCCCCATTCTTTGTTGTTAGGATTAACCACTTTGTCTCCTGGTTCAAAATCAAATATCATTGTATTTCACTTATAAAGTAAAAGAGTGTAAATACAAACTTTATGAAAACTAAAATTAATTCTATTGGTTTAGAAAAAGATCCAAAAGATACAACAGTTGTAGTTGCTATGTCTGGTGGAGTGGATTCTTCAACGGTTGCTGGTATGATGAAAAAAGATGGATATAAAGTTATAGGAATAACATTGAAATTATACGATGATACTAAGCAAACGGCAAAATCTAAACAATGTTGTGCTGGTCAAGATATAATGGATGCAAAAAGAGTTGCTGATAAATTAGATATTGATCACAAAATTCTTTATTACCAATCAAAATTTAAACAAGGAGTTGTTGATAATTTTGTTGAAAGCTATTTAGCTGGTGAAACACCTATTCCCTGCGTTCAGTGCAATCAAACAGTAAAATTTAAAGATCTTTTTGAAGAAAGCAAAAATCTTAAAGCTGATGCTTTAATTACTGGTCATTACGTAAAAAGTATAACTCAAAATAATGAAACCAATATGTATAGAGCTGTTGATGAAAATAGAGATCAAAGTTATTTTTTATTCAATACTACAAGAGAACAACTTAACTATTTAAGATTTCCGTTGGGAAGCATGATGAAAAATGAAACAAGAGAAATTGCTAGAAAACTGTCTTTAAATGTTGCAGACAAACCTGATAGTCAAGATATTTGTTTTGTACCTAATGGTGACTATGTATCAGTAATTCAAAAATTAAGACCTGATGCATTTCGTAAAGGTAATATAAAAAACTTAGATGGAAAAGTTATTGGTGTTCATGATGGAATAGTTAATTTTACAATAGGTCAAAGGAAAGGAATTAAGATTGCGGATAAAGATCCTTTATATGTACTTGAAATAAATTCTGATCAAAATGAGATAATTGTTGGACCAAAAGAAAAATTAATTAAACGAAAAATAAAATTAAGAGATATTAATATATTAACTGAAAAAGAAGACTTCAATAATGAAATTTATGTAAAAATTAGATCCACTGGTAAATTAATAAAGTCTAAATTTTCGTTTTCTGATAACGAAGGAAATGTCGAGCTATTAGAAGACGAACATGGAATATCTCCTGGTCAAGCATGTGTATTTTATAATAAAGATAATAATGGGGACAAGCTTTTAGGTGGAGGTTGGATTATTAACTAGTTTTTTTCCACATTAAAAAAGTAAGAAAATAAAAAAATATAACACCTAAAAAATAATCCCATTCCAATGCATGTTTAAAGGCTTTATTACCATCAGAACTTATTATTGGTATAGATACAAATGCAACAACAATTAATAGGGTTACTAAAACTCTTTTTGCAATTAAAATTTTAAAATTTATATGGTCCTTTATTTTTTCTTTAATTTTATATAGCGTAAAAACCAGGTAGGCTTGAGCCACTATTTCAAATATAATAAAAAATAACATAACCATTCTTCTAAAAAGTTTATATAGCTCAATATCAAACTTAACTCCCAAAAATATTGAATGAATTGTTAAAAGTACTGCTGAACCTATTCCAAAAAAAATAATTTTATTAATATGCTTCGTATTATTTTCAAAGTGATTGATAATATTTCTATTCCATAACCAATATTTAATTAATAAATAAGATGTAAAAAACATTGCTGGTTTGAAGATCCAATATGTCGGAAAAACACGTGCGGTTCTACTTATAGAAGCGCCACCATCAAAATATGGAATTGTATTTAATATTACATCTTCTCTATTTGGAAATAAATCGTGGAACTGAGTAATCAACACTAAACAAGTGTTTACTGCAACAAAAGGAACTATAAAAACCCATATTGAAATGAATTTAACTTTATTTATATCTTCCATCTAAGGGATTATTTTTTCTTATTTTTCTTTCTTGCTCTTCTTTTCTTTGAGCCCATTTTTCTTCGACCTCTATGTTTTTTTGGGTACCCCATATTGTTCGATCCTTTTCTTTAATTTGATTGACTTATCGAATGGATATAGCATTGTCGATTAAATATCAATATTATATGAAAACAAATCTTCGAACATTTATTAAACATTCAGCAAAAGATTTTCATAACCAATCTGTCAATCCACCAGTAGTAAGAGCGTCAACTATTATATTCAAGAATCTCCAAGATATAGAAAAAGCAGAAAATAAATATTCAAAGGATCCAAGAAGTGGAAATTTTAATTACGGTAGACAAGGAACCTCCACAACTTTTGCCCTACAAAAAATATTACAAGAAATGGAACAATGTTATAAAGTTTACCTAACTCCAACTGGCTTTGGTGCAGTATTTTTAGCTATATTAAGCTTAGTTGAACCAGGCGATGAAATTTTAGTTACAGACTCTGTTTATTCTCCAACAAGATTGTTAACACAAGATTATTTAAAAAAATTTAAAGTTAAAAGCATATTTTATGACCCTAAAAATTTTAACGATATAAAAAATAAAATTTCAAACAAAACTAAGTTAATTTTTGTTGAAAATCCTGGGAGTAACACTTTTGAGTTCCAAGATTTAAAAAAAATTATTTCATTAGCAAAAAAACGAAAAATTTATACAGCGATAGATAATACTTGGGGAACGCCATATTTAATTCAACCAATTAAATTAGGATTTGATATGTCAATTGTTTCAGCTACAAAATATTATTCTGGACATTCAGATGTAATGGGCGGCACTTTAGCAGTTAACAAAAAAGTATTTAAGTTAGTTGAGTCAACAAATAGAGTTACTGGACAAAGATTAAGTCCTGATGATGCTTATTTGATTTTAAGAGGAATTAGAACCTTAGATGTTAGAATGGATAAACATCATTCTAACGCTTTGAAAATTGCTAAATTTTTAGCTAAACAAAAGAAAGTAGTAAAAGTTTTCTACCCATTAAAAAAAAATTCGCAATCATATAAGTTGTGGAAAAAATATTATACAGGAGCTTCTGGTTTAATGGGTTTGAGAATTAAATCAAAAAATAAACCTTCTGTTAAAAATTTTGTTAATTCTTTAAAATTATTTGGTTATGGTTATAGTTGGGGTGGCTTTGAAAGCTTAGCTTTATATCAAAACCAGAGACAATTAGGCGCAAGAAGTTATACAAATTTAAATAAAGATGAACATATAATTAGATTACACATAGGCCTTGAAGACCCTTCTGACATTATAAATGACTTGAAGCAGGCTCTTAAAAAAATAAAGTAGTCTAATGGAAAAATTTTTCCCAAGCAGAAGTGCTTTTATTACTTTAATAGCATGTTGTTTGGTTGTAATTATAGCTTTAGGTATTAGACAAACTTTTGGATTATTCTATTTCGATTTTTCAACTGATTTAGATATTACAATTTCCCAATTTGGTTTTGCAATGGGTTTGCAACTATTTCTATGGGGAGCTTTTAGTCCACTATTTGGAATTATTACAGATAAGTATGGTGGAAATATTGCAATTTTTTTAGGTTTTTTATTTTTTTTAACTGGAGTTCTCTTATTCTATTATGGCTTTAATACTGGTGTATATTTTATTTATACTATTGGTGTTTTGATAGGTGTTGGTCTTGGATCTACCGCAATTGGCATACCTGTTTCAGTAGTTGCAAAACATTTCCCAGCTTCAAAAAGAACAATAGCTACAGGAATTGTTACTTGTGCTGGATCATTTGGATACTTTGTATCGCCAGTATTAGTAAAGTATTCTCTTAATGTAACAGGATGGGAAAACACCATCTTTTATTTTTGCTTATTATTAGGACTTGGTTTACTAATAGCATTATTTGTAAGCACTCCAAAAATTCCAGCAGGAGAAAGTCAAAATAATAATCAAAGTGCTACAGAAGCATTGAAAGAAGCCTTTTCTAATAAAAGCTTTATTTATTTAACTTTAGGTTTTTTTGTATGTGGTTGGCATATTGCTTTAGTTGCAACACATATTCCAACAGACATGATGGATAAAGGATTACCTGATTGGTGTGCAACAGCTGTTTTGTCATTAATTGGGTTATTCAATATGGTTGGAACTATTACGAGCGGCTACTTATCTACTAGATATAGCAAGAAAAAAATTTTGAGTTCAATTTATCTTTTAAGAGGAGTCTCAATTATGATATTTATATTTTTTCCACCAAGCGTAATTAATTCAATTATTTTTGGGATTACTTTTGGGTTCTTATGGTTATCTACAGTTCCACCTACAAATGGCATTGTGGCACATATCTTTGGCACAAAATATGTGGGAATGTTATATGGAATAGTATTCGTAAGTCACCAAGTAGGATCATTTTTAGGAGCATACTTAGGCGGTGTATTTTACGAAATGAATGGAAACTTTGATTATGCATGGTACGGATCAATAGCTTTGTCAATTTTTGCAGGATTGATACATTTACCTATAAATGAGAGACCAATTGAAAGATTACAGACAGCATAAATTAAAATTTAACCCTTATTTAGAGAAGCTTTATCAATCAGATAAACCTGTCATAATTTATAAAGTAGAGGATGGATATAATATTTACACAGATTTTTCTAAGAAAATTATCTTAACAAAAAATAATATAAAAAATTTTTTTCGATCTATTGAGAAAAAAAAATATAAAAAAGAGACAGATCTATATCTTGGTTTTTTTGGTTATGAAATTTTGTGTAATTTAATTGGCATAAATATAAAAAATAAAAAAAGAATAAATTTTTATAAAGGAATCTTTTACAAACCTGAAACAATAGTTAAAATTAGAAAAAATATTAAAATTATTTCAAATATTAAATATCAAAAATTTAGTAGTCAATTTAACAAAACTCAAATATTGAGCCCTTTTAAAATTAATATAACTTATCAGAAATATAAAAAAATTTTTGATTTATTTTCAAAAAAAATTCGAGAAGGTGAAACATATCAAATTAAGATTTGCACTAAATATAAAAATAAATCTTTAATTAATCCTATAAATTTCTTTTGGAAGCTTATGAAAGTAAATGCATCACCAGAGGCTTTTATGATTAAAGACAAAGATTATTCGATAGTTAGTTGTTCTCCTGAGACACTTATAAATAAGAAAAAAAATACAATAATCACAAAACCAATTGCAGGAACTTTAAAAAAAAACTTCAATACCAATAAATTGATTGCTCATAAATTCTTTAAAAATAATGAAAAAGAAACCAAAGAACATAACATGATTGTTGATATGGAAAGAAGTGACTTATCAAAAATTTGTAAAACTGGCAGTGTTAAAATACTTAAAAAAAAATATGTTGAGGAGTATAAACACCTTTTTCATTATGTTACTTCTGTCGGAGGAAAACTGAATAAAAATATAAAATTAATTGATATAATTAAAGCAATGATGCCAGGTGGCTCTGTTATTGGCTGCCCAAAAATAAGAACTCTGGAATTATTAAACAATCAAGAAAAAGAAAGTAGAAATATTTTTACTGGAAGTTTTGGTTATATTAAATTTAACCAAGATATGAGGTTTAATATAATTATAAGATCTATTTTAAATTTTAAAAATCAGTCAGAAATTTCTGCTGCTTCTGGAGTTGTATTAGATAGTTCTTCAAAAAAAGAATTTAATGAAAATTATATTAAAGCAAAATCTTTATTAGAATTATTTAAATGATTTATATTATTGATCATCAAGACTCTTTTACATGGAATGTTGTGCATCAATTTTCAAAATTTGATAAGGTTATTTGTTCTAATTATTACGAAATAAATAATAAGTTTTTAGAAAAAAGTGATGTAATAGTTTTTTCACCAGGGCCTGGTTCACCAAAAGATTATCCTGCTTCCTTAAAGATTTATAAAAAATACAAAGGTAAAAAAAAGATAATAGGTATATGTTTAGGGTATCAGATGATATTGCATAATGAGGGCGGGAAAATAGTTCAACAAAAAAAAATATTTCATGGATTTCAATCAAAAATAATAACAAATAGGCTAAGCAGAATATTTAAAAATAATCAGCATTTTAAAGTTGGAAGGTATCATTCATTAAAATTAATGGAGCCATTTAAATCAAATTCAATTAAAATAACTATGAGATGCAGTAAAACAAAAATACCAATGGGTCTTGAGGATAATAAAAATAAAATATATGGATTTCAATTTCATCCAGAATCTTTTTTAACAGAAAATGGTGACATTCTTATTAAAAAAATCTTATCAGCTTAGTAATCTTAAAGAAGTTCCTTTCAAGGATCTTTGGGGTTCGAGAGGTGTATTTACTACTATGAGAATGGTTGGAAGACCTCCAAAGTTAATACTGTTAAAACCTCATTTAGAAAATTTAATTAAATCTACAAAAAATTACGGAATAAGAAAAAAAAATTTAAAGAATGTGGTTATGGATTTAATAAAAAAAAATACATTATACAAAGGTTCTGATAATTTATTTCGAATTGCTCTAAATAAAAAACTAATCTCCGTATCTATAAGAAAAAGGCCATTACCTAAAAATAATTTTAATCTTTTATTATTTAAATATAAACGAATAGACCCAAATTATAAAAATTTATTTTATAAGAAAATAATTTCAAAGCTCAGCAAACTTGATCCAACCAAATTTGATATTGCACTAGTTTCAAATAATAAAATCTTAGAAACTGGCACATCTAATCTAGTTTTTGTCAAAAATGGAAAAATTTACTGTCCTAAAAAAAATTGTTATTTTGGCAATACCATTAAGTATATAAATAAAAAAATTAAAATTATAAGAAAAGATATCTCAATTAATAAAATTCAAAATTTTGATGAAATTCTTTTGATAGGCTCTGGAAAGGGCATTACCTCAGTTTCAAAAATAGATGAAGTAAACTGGAAAAGAAAAAAAACAGTTTGTTATAGTAAATTAAATAAATTATATAATTCTCTTATTTGAACATGAAAGATCCAAACAATCCTTGTATTTTTTGTAAAGTTAGGAAAGGAGAACTTCAATTTGAAAATCAATTAGCTTATTCATCAACTGATAGTTATCCTGTCTCAAAATTTCATAGTCTTATCGTACCCAAAAGACATGTTCAGGAATATTTTGAATTAAGTTATGAAGAAGTTCAGGCCTGTCATGAATTAATTTTAAAAACCAAGGAAAAAATTTTAAAAGAAGACACAACTGTTAAGGGTTTTAATATCGGCACAAATTCAGGCAAAACTGCAGGTCAATCAATAATGCATTGCCATATTCATTTGATTCCTAGACGAGAAGGTGATGTTGATAATCCACAAGGTGGGGTTAGATCAGTGATCCCCCTAAAACAACATTATACAAGAAAAAAATAAAATAAATTCCATTAGACAGTACGAATATACCTAATTTACCTTATTGATTATTTATTTTAACTGTACTAGAAGCTCTGAAAGGGGAAAATGATATCAACAAATCCATTCGCAATATTAGCAGAAACGGTACCTTCGATTGGCATGCAAATCTTTGCTTTAGCAATGGTTGCTTTAGCAGGTGGTGGAACAATACTAGATATAATTCATAAAAAGAATGTTAAATATTTTTTCAACAATGCAAAAAAAGCAAAGCTATCCGCAACAAAAAATTTAAGCAGTGGTGAAAAAATTTCTGTTGTAACAAAAACAATTGCTCATGACATTTTAACAACTGCAGAATTAGGTGCTACTCAAAGAAGAATAGCTCATGTAATGGGCATGTATGGAACAGTATTATTTTGGATAGGATCTGCAGTAATGATATTTAAATATTCAACACCAGGAATAAGCACTCCTTCAGTTTGGCCAATTATTTGGCATGTAGGAGCCATCATGACTGTTGTAGGCGGTGGATGGTTCTGGTTATTTTTAAGAGTAGATGTGTCGGCGGAGGCTAATTCAGTGTTTAGAATCGTTTTAGCTGATTTATTCGTTTTAGCTCTTGTTGCAGCATCAGCTATGGGATTAATTTGGTCTTTTTTACAAACATCAGGAATTAGTGGTTGGGATATGTTGTTTTTGGTTTTATTTGCTGTGGCAAATATAATTTTGTTTGGTGGAGTTTATTGGTCTAAATTTGCACATATGTTTTATAAACCAGGAGCAGCAATACAAAAAAATTTAGCAAAAGCGGATGGGTCAAATGATGATTTGCCCATGCCTGCAGATGCACCAGAGGATTTTGGTTTAGGAATTTCAAGAGAAAAACCTAAACACTATTAGAAAGGAAAATAATTATGTCTACTTTTGTATATATGACAAGATGTGATGGATGTGGTCACTGCGTTGACATTTGTCCTTCTGATATCATGCATATCGATAAAACAATTCGAAGAGCGGTTAATATTGAACCTAATTTTTGTTGGGAATGCTATTCATGTGTAAAAGCGTGCCCTCAACAGGCAATTGATGTCAGAGGTTATGCAGACTTTGCTCCTATGGGACATAAAGTAAGAGTTTTAAGAGAAGAAAAAAAAGGAACCATTTCTTGGAAGATTAAATTTAGAAATGGAACTGTAAAAGATTTTGTATCACCAATTACAACAAAACCTTGGGGTAAACATATTCCAAAATTAGCTGAAGCTGATAGTCCAAACCAAGGAGATATGCAGTCACAAATTTTATATAATGAACCACACGGTTTAAATACAGAAAAAGATTTGCCTGCAATCAACAAAAGTTCATTTAAAAAAGGTGTTTATTATTAATGCCAAAAAATAAAACAGTATTTGAAAATTGCGATATACTAGTTGTTGGCGGGGGTATGGCCGGCACAGGCGCAACATTCGAGTCTAGATACTGGGGAAGAGACCTTAAAATTATTTGTGTTGAAAAAGCTAACATAGATAGAAGTGGCGCTGTTGCTCAAGGTTTATACGCAATAAACTGTTATATGGGAATGCAGTGGGGCGAAAATATGCCTGAAGATCATGTAAGATATGCAAGAAATGATTTAATGGGTTTAGTGAGAGAAGACCTTGGTTATGACATGGCAAGACATGTCGACTCTACAGTTCATATGTTTGATGAATGGGGTTTGCCAATGATGAGAAACAAAGAAACAGGAAGATATCAAAGAGAAGGAAAATGGCAGATCATGATTCATGGTGAAAGCTATAAACCAATCGTAGCTGAAGCGGCAAAAAAATCAGCAAACAAAATTTATAACAGAATTATGATCACCCATCTTTTAAAAGACGAAAGTAATCCAAATAGAATTGCAGGAGCTGTTGGTTTTAATATGAGAACAGGTGATTATCATGTATTTAAAGCAAAGGCAGTTATAGTTGCAGCTGGTGGAGCTTCGCACATATTTAAACCAAGAGCAGTTGGTGAGGGAATGGGTAGAACTTGGTATGCTCCATGGAGTAATGGATCAGCATATGCATTACCAATTGCAGCTGGCGCAAAGATGACTCAAATGGAAAATAGAATTGTACTTTGCAGATTTAAAGATGGTTACGGCCCAGTTGGTGCATATTTTTTACATTTAAAAACGTATACTCAAAATGCTAATGGAGAAAATTATGAGAAAAAATGGTACGAACATACTAAGAAAATGGTTGGTGAATACATTGATCATCATCCAACTCCGACATGTTTAAGAAATCATGCTTTTATTCAGGAAGTTGCAGCTGGTGGGGGGCCTATTCATATGGTAACAAAAGAAGCATTTCAAGACCCACATTTAGAGACAGTTGGTTGGGAAAACTTTTTAGGAATGACCGTTGGTCAAGCAGTTGTTTGGGCATCACAAAACATTGATCCAAAATATACAAATCCAGAATTAACAACCTCAGAACCTTATGTGATGGGATCTCATGCAACATGTTCAGGAGCTTGGGTTAGTGGACCAGAGGATATTGCTCCAGATGATTATTATTGGGGATACAATAGAATGACAACTATAGAGGGTTTATTTGGTGCAGGAGATACAGTAGGTGGAAGTGCTCATAAATTCTCTTCAGGATCGTTTACTGAAGGAAGATTAGCAGCAAAAGCGGCAGTTAAATATATTACAGATAAAAAAGCTAATGATATAAAGGTTTCAGATACTCAGTATGAAAATTTAAGAGAAACTATTTATAAACCTCTTGAAAACTACCAAGTGGGTAGAAATGAAATCACCGCAGGCACGGTCTCACCTAGCTATTTATCTCCTATCCAAGGACTGCAAAGACTTCAAAAAATTATGGATGAATATTGTGGTGGTCTTACAAATAATTATATGACTAATGGAAATCTATTGAATAAAGGTCTTGAGCAATTGGAGATTTTACAAGAAGATTTAGAGCATGTTGGTGCCGAAGATTATCATCAATTAATGAGAGCGTGGGAGCTAAAACATAGAGCATTAACATCTCAATGTGTTACAGAACATACCTTATTTAGAAAAGAAACAAGATGGCCAGGATACTATTACAGAGGTGACCATATGAATTTAGATGATGAAAACTGGCATTGTTTAACAGTCTCTCAAAGAGACCCAGAAACAGGGAAATTCACTATGGAGAAGAAACCTGTTTATCATATAGTAGACGAAGAAAAGAAAAAAACCGCTTAGAGCAATAAAATAGTTATGAGCCTCATTAAGAAAACAGACGAGGAAATCATTAAGATAGCTACTCCTTTATGGGATGAATTGGTTAAAGCATCAAATATGAGAGATTATAGTGGCTTTACAAAAAATTTTTCAGCACAAATGCTTTACGGAGCTAACGAGGTTGAAATAGGAAAACAATGGGCAAGCAACAAGCTTTTGACAAACCTTTCAGATGATAGAGAGGCCTTGGGGTGTCTTAGAAGAGATTTATACGTCACTGTTCTGTTTAAACAAAAGAGTAATACTATGAAGGGAGACTATTTGGGTCGCTTGGTTCTTGGAGAAGAGGATGGTGAGGTAAAAATTTTTGGAGCAACAATTTTTTAGCAAATTTTTAAAATAATACTTGCAAAGTTATAGGATTTTGTTAATTCGGAAATGTGGTCCAGTTTATTTTAAAAAATTCAAAAAAATTATCAAAATCTATACCAACCACTTTTTTTAATAATCATATCAAAGAAATTCTTTTTTTTGGACTTGGAATTTATTGGGCAGTAATTTTGTTTAGTACCTTCTTAAATATATAATATTATTTGACAATTATTAACCATAGGAGTACGAAGTAGTTAATAGGTCTTATGGAATATTTTCTTCCAATTGCACAAGTTGAAATAAACATAGCATTCATATTTATATTAAGTTTATTTGTCGGAGTTCTTTCAGGATTATTTGGAGTTGGAGGAGGATTTTTAATGACTCCATTTCTAATTTTTCTTGGAATTCCACCTGCTTATGCTGTTCCAAATGAAGCTAGTAATATTTTAGGTACGTCGGTTTCAGGATCAACAACGCATTATTTAAAGGGTACATTAGATTACAAGATGGGATTTATGATTGTGATTGGTGGTACTTTTGGAACATTGCTTGGTATACTTACATTCTCTTATCTTAAAGATATTGGAAAGATTAACGAAGTAATTTCTTTAGCATATATGTATGTTCTAGCAATTCTTGGAACATTTATGTTAATCCAAGGTGTCTCTGAAATTGATAAGGCAAGAAAAAAAATTGTAGTTAAAAAAAAATTACACCATCATTACTGGATTCATGGACTCCCTTTTAGAATGAGATTTAAAAAATCAAAAGTTTATGAAAGTATTTTTACGCCAATAATTATTGGAATGATCGTTGGATATATTGCTGCGATTATGGGAGTTGGGGGCGCTTTTATATTAGTTCCGGCAATGATTTATATTATTGGAATGCCTACAAAATTAATACCAGGTACATCTTTATTTGTAACAATATTTGTAAGTGCAATTGTAACTGTTCTACATGCTTTTAATTATGGAACAATAGACCTAGTATTGGTGACTATATTAATTTTAGGCTCAATTGTAGGTGTTCAGGTTGGACAAAAGATGGGTGAGAAAATTGATAGTTCTCAGTTTAAAACTATTTTAGCTGTATTAATTTTATGCATTGGTATTGCAATTGCGTATGACACATTTATCAGTGAAGATGTAGTTATCGTTACTATAAACAATGGAGTTCAAAGTCTTGGAGTTTTTGCTAAATTTATTTTAGAGTATTCAAAAGATCTGCCAGTATTTTATGGATTAACATCAGTTGTTCTTGCAATTGTTTTAGGAGTAGGCGCAGCAGGTGTTAGAAAATTAATATCTGATTGGAATAAAAAAAGATTAGCTAAACTTCAAGCTACAAAATAAATTATGCACTTCTATAAAGTTTAGTCATTACAAATTCTCTATGACCTAATGCTTCAGCACAAGTAAATCTTCCATTTGCAACTCTCATAGTTGCTTTAATTAATTCGTCTCCAGCTTGATCTAAATTCATTTCTCTTGAAAGAATTTTTGATACATCAACATCAATATGTTCTTTCATTTTAACAGCCGTTAATGGATTTGCAGTTAATTTAATAACAGGTTCTATAGGATTACCAATAATATTTCCCTGTCCAGTTGGAAATAGATGAATATTAAAACCTCCAGCAGCCTGAAGAGTTACACATTCTGCAGCAGCAGAAGAGGTGTCCATAAAGTAAAGGCCTGGACCTTTTGTTGGTTCCTCTGCTGGTGTTAAAACATCAACAAATTGCCTAGATCCAATTTTTTGAAAATTACCAAATGCTTTTTCTTCAATTGTTGTAAGTCCTCCAGTTATATTTCCAGCTGTTGGTTGGCTTTCAGAAAGGTCATCTGTTGCCTCTTTTAATATAAAGTCATTATAATCACTCCAAGTTTTCATAAACTTATCCTGAGCCTCTTTTGTTTTACCCCTTTTAGCACATACGCTTTCTGCACCAGTTAGTTCTGAAGTTTCTCCAAAACATAAATGAACTCCTAGTGGCTCTAATTTATCCATTAAGTTGCCAACTGTTGGGTTGGATGCAAGTCCCGATGTTGTATCAGACTCTCCGCATTTAACTGAAATCCAAAGATCACTAACTGGGCACTCTTCTCTTTGTTTTTCTGATGCCCATATTGAAAATTCTTGTGCTTTTTTTGAAGCTTTCATTATCGTTTCTATATCGCCCGCACCTTCAATACTAAATCCTTCAACTGGTTTTCCAGTTTTTGCAACTTCATCTACAATTCTTTTTGTCCACTTAGGTTCAATTCCAATAATAATTGCCGCTGCAACATTTGGGTTTTTTGCGGTACCAATCATTGTTCTAAAATGTAATTCTAAATCTGCTCCAAATTGCAATCTTCCATATGAATGGGGAAGAGCAATAGTTCCTTTTATATTGTTTGCTACTGCCTCTGCACAAGCATTAGAAATATCATCTACAGGAAGAATAATTACATGATTCCTAGTACCAACTCTTCCATTTTCTCTTTTATAACCTAAAAAACTTTTTTGAATTTCCATCTAAACTACCATTTTTTTGTTTTAACATTATGAACATGTACATGTTCACCTTTTTTTATAGTTTTTACTACTTTTCCTATGTCATGGCCGTATTTAATAATTGTATCACCTTCATTTAAATCGACTAATGCTAACTTATGACCGAGAGGAACTTCATTTTTAGCCTCTACTGTCGCTGAACCATCACCTTCCATAATCCAACAATTACATGTTTGATTTGGTGCGACTTTTTCAATTACAACAACACCAACGTTGTCTTTTTTATCATGTATAATAATATCTGTACTTGCCATTTTTGAATATAAATATAGAAAAATAGCATTTGTAGAAAAATTGCAAGAAAATTATTTAAAGGAAAATTTATGACTAAAATGACTACTGAAGAAGCTTTTATAAAAGTTCTTCAATTCCATGGAATAGAACATGCTTTTGGAATTATAGGTTCAGCGTTCATGCCAATCTCTGATTTATTTCCTAAAGCGGGAATAACATTTTGGGATGTTGCTCACGAAACTAATGGTGGATTAATTGCAGATGGTTACACTAGGGCAACAGGAAAAATGTCAATGGTCATAGCACAAAACGGTCCTGGTATTACAGGATTAGTGACACCAATTAAAACTGCTTATTGGAATCATACACCTCTTCTTTTAGTTACGCCTCAAGCGGCAAATAAGACTATGGGACAAGGTGGTTTCCAAGAAGTAGAACAAATGAATTTATTTAAAGACATGGTTTGTTACCAAGAAGAAGTAAGAGATCCAACTAGAATGGCAGAAGTTTTAAATAGAGTCATTGAAAAAGCACATAGAGGTTCAGCTCCTGCACAAATAAATGTCCCAAGAGATTTTTGGACACAAGTAATTGATATTGAACTTCCTCCATTAGTAAGATTTGAAAGACAGGGTGGTGGCAGTCATGCAATAGAAAAAGCATCTAAATATTTATCTGAAGCAAAATTTCCAGTAATTTTGTCTGGTGCAGGTGTAGTAATAGGTGATGCGATTGAAGAAACAAAAAAACTCGCAGAAAAATTAGACTCCCCAGTATGCAGTGGATATCAACATAATGATAGTTTCCCAGGAAGTCATCCTTTAGCGGTTGGACCCTTAGGTTATAATGGATCAAAGGCTGCTATGGAATTAATTTCTAAGGCAGATGTAGTTTTAGCTTTAGGTACAAGACTTAACCCATTTTCTACTTTACCAGGCTATGGAATTGATTATTGGCCAAAAGATGCAAAAATTATTCAAGTAGATATGAATCCAGATAGAATTGGTTTAACAAAAAAAGTTACAGTCGGAATTTGTGGAGATGCAAAAATGGTTGCCACAGAATTACTTGAAAAATTATCATCTAATGCAGGAGATACTAATCGTGAGGAGAGAAAAAACTTAATTCATCAAACCAAGTCTTCTTGGTTACAAACATTGACAAGTTTAGATCATGAAGACGATGATCCTGGAACTGTTTGGAATAAAGAAGCAAGAGAAAGAGATAAAGATAGAATGTCACCAAGACAAGCGTGGAGAGCAATACAAGCAGCTTTACCTGAAGATGTAATTATATCTAGCGATATTGGAAATAATTGTGCAATTGGAAATGCCTATCCTACTTTTGAAAAAGGAAGAAAATATTTAGCGCCTGGTTTATTTGGACCATGCGGATATGGATTTCCAGCAATTCTAGGTGCAAAGATTGGTTGTCCCGAAACACCTGTGGTTGGTTTTGCAGGTGATGGTGCTTTTGGAATAAGTATGAATGAAATGAGTTCATGTGCACGAGAAGAATGGCCAGCAATTACAATGGTAATTTTTAGAAATTACCAATGGGGTGCTGAAAAAAGGAATTCAATATTATGGTTTGATGACAATTTTGTAGGTACAGAGTTAGATCCAGAATTAAGCTATGCCAAAGTTGCTAATGCTTGTGGTCTAAAGGGTATTACAGCGAAAACTATGGAAGAAACTACTAAAGCTATCAAAGAAGGTTGCGAAAATCAGAAAAAAGGTATCACCACTTTTGTTGAAGTAATTCTAAATCAAGAATTAGGCGAACCTTTTAGAAGAGATGCAATGAAAAAACCAGTTGAAGTAGCAGGCATTAATAAATCTGATATGAAGCCTCAAAAATCTCTAGTGTAATAATAAATGTCTAGTCTTCCAACCAGCTGCAAAGTTGTAGTTATTGGAGGTGGAGTTACCGGAACTTCTTGCTCTTATCATATTGCCAAGTTTGGTTGGAAAGATGTAATACTTCTTGAAAGAGATCAATTAACTTCTGGTACAACTTGGCACGCAGCTGGCTTAGTAAGTCAATTAGGTCCTTCAGCTGGAATAACAAAAATAAGAAAATATACTTTAGATTTATATAAGAAACTTGAGAAAGAATTGGATTTTTCATCAGGGATGAAACTGGGTGGGGCTTTATCTATAGCCCAAACAAAACATAGATGGCAAGAACTTAAAAGACAAGCTACTACAGCCCAGCTATATGATGTAAATGTTGAAATTTTAAATCCCTCTGAAGTAAAAGATAAATATCCAGGAATAAATCATAAAGATTTAGAAGGTGGAATTTTTATGCCTGGTGATGGACAGGCAGATCCAGTAGGAGTTACTAATTTACTAGCCAAAGCTGCTAGAAAAGAAGGTGTAAAAATTTTCGAAAAAAGTCCTGTAGAAAAAATTTTAAAAAAAAACGGTAGAGTTTCAGGGGTTGTTGTAAATGGACAAACAATTGAATGTGAATATATTGTTTTAGCTACCGGCATGTGGTCTCGTCAAATTGGTGAAAAACACGGGATTAGTATACCTCTATATCCAGCAGAACATTTTTATGTTTTGACTGAGCCCATTAAGGATCTTCCAAATATTTTACCAACTTTAAGAGATTTTGATGATTGTCTTTATTTAAAAGAGGATGCTGGGAAAATATTAATTGGAATATTTGAAACTAAGTCAATACCCGCCTTTCAGAATGACAATAAAGTTCCTGAAAATTTCTCTTACGGTGAATTTCCAGAAAATTTTGATCATTTTCAGCCTTATTTAGAATCTGCAATGAAAAGAATGCCCGTACTTGGAGAAGTTGGTTTACGAAAATTTTTCTCTGGTCCTGAGTCATTTACTCCTGACACAAATACTTTATTGGGTGAAATACCAGACTTTAAAAATTTATTTGTATGCGCTGGATTGAATAGTATTGGAATTGGTAGCGGAGGAGGTGTAGGAAAAGTTACAGCTGAGTGGTTAATGAATGGTCATATTAATGAAGACTTGTTTATATATGATATTAAAAGATTTCAAAAATTTCACTCAGACATAAATTTTATAACTCAAAGAATAACTGAAACTTTAGGTGACTTATATGGTATGCATTGGCCACACAAACAACACAAAACTTCAAGAAATATCAAACTCCTTCCTTATCATGAAGAACTAAAAAAAGCTGGAGCATGTTTTGGAGCTGCAGGAGGTTATGAGAGACCAATGTGGTATTCTAGAAATGGAAAAGCTAATTATGATTATAGTTACAACTTTCAAAATTGGTATCCCTCAGCAGAATTTGAAACAAAAAATACTGTCACAAATGTAGGCCTTTATGAATTAACTCCGTTTTCAAAATTTGAGTTAAAAGGAGATAACGTACACGAGGAATTACAAAAAATTTGTACTGCAAATGTCAAAAACGAAATTGGAAAATGCACATATACACAAATGCTAAATTCAGATGGAGGAATAGAAACCGATTTGACAGTGGTGTGTATTTCAGAAAATCATTATAGAGTAATTGGAGCTGCCGCAACTAGAGAGAGAGATAAATTCCATATTAAAAAACATATTAATCAAAATATTAGATTAACAGATGTAACAGATGATTATGTTTGTCTTGGTATTTTTGGTCCAAAATCAAGGGAATTAATGAAAGATATTTCAGGTGAAGATTTTTCTAATGATAATTTTAGTTTTGGACACTCCAAAAATATTAAAATTGAAAAAAGTAATGTTTGGGTTCAAAGATTATCTTATGTTGGAGAAGTTGGATATGAACTCTACATAAATAATTCTGAAGCAAAATTAATTTTTAATAAAATCATTGATATAGGAAAAAAATTTAACCTATCTTTATGTGGAGCTCATGCAATGGATACTTTAAGAATGGAAAGCGGATTTTTACATTGGGGCCATGATATTTCTCCAGAAGAAAATCAGTTAGAAGCAGGATTAAATTTTGCAATTAGTTTTAAAAAAAATTATGATTTCATTGGCAAGCAAGCATTATTAAAAATTGATAAAAATAAAATAAAAAAGAAATTTATAATGCTTACTCTTGATAATACTAAACCCGGCGAACCTTTGGCCTTACATTTTGAACCAATTTATATAGATGGAAAAATTTGTGGCAATACAACATCAGCTAATTACTCATTTAATTATAATAAGAATTTGCTTTTCGGTTACGTTTCAACCAATTTAAAAGTAGAGCAATTGTTAGAAAAAAAAATTCAGGTTGAAATTGAAAAAGTAAAATATGATGCTTCTTTATTATTAAAGCCTTTGAAAGATCCTAAAATTAAACTGAATTAATTATTTAACAAAAGTATCGTTAAATTGTTTTGTAACTCTTACAAAAGTTGTACATTTGCTTAATTGTTTAAGAGAAGGCGCTCCAACATAAGTACAGCTGCTTCTTAATCCTCCAAGAATATTTAATATTGTGTCTTTAATTTTTCCTCTGTATTTAACTCTCACAGTTCTACCCTCGCTACTTCTGTAACTTGATAATCCACCATAATGTTTTTTATTTGCAGTATCCGAACTTGAACCATAAAATTCAATATATTTTGATCCATTTGATTTAACTACCTTTCCACTTCCCTCGTCATGTCCAGCAAACATTCCTCCAAGCATTACAAAATCTGCACCTCCACCAAAAGCTTTTGCAACATCACCAGGACATGTGCAACCTCCGTCAGCAATAATATGTGCACCTAAACCGTGAGCAGCATCAGCACATTCTATTACAGCGCTTAGTTGTGGATAACCAACTCCTGTTTGAATTCTTGTTGTACAAACACTTCCAGGTCCGATACCTACTTTAACTATATCTGCCCCGCTAAGTATTAACTCTTGTGTCATGTCAGCTGTAACAACATTTCCTGCTATTAGCGTTTTTGTTGGATATTTATCCCTTACTTTTTTTAGAAAACTACTAAAGTGCTCTGAGTATCCGTTAGCAACATCAATACAAATAAATTTAAAAAAACTATACTCTTTTAAAATCTTATCTAAATTATCAAAATCCTCTTTTTTTATACCAATACTTAATGCAATATTTTTATAATTTTTTTTTAGGTTTTTGTATTTTGATAATTTTTTTACATCATGCTGTTTTGTTAAACATGTAACCATCTCATTTGCAGATAATGCATCAGCTATACCTAACTCACCAACACCATCCATATTAGCAGCCATAATAGGTACGCCTGACCACTCATTTCTGCTGTATTTGAATTTGTATGTTCTATTAAGATCTACGTCTTTTCGGCTCGACAAAGTACTTCTTTTAGGCCTAAATAATACGTCAGAATAATCCAGTTTAAGTTCTTCTTCAATTCTCACGAGTTCGCAAATTATAATTGAATTTATTATTATTCAACTGATAAATTTGAAAATTTTTAAGTTATACTGCTTTAATTTCTTGGCTATTTGTTTTTGAATTCTACAAAATATAGAGCTATAAGAAATAAAGCTGTCCAAATCATTCCAAGAAGGGCTTTGGGGCTTGTTTCAGCGCTCCACAAATCTAATACCAAAGCACCAAAAATTAGGCCCAAAACATAAACAATAATCGCTATAGTAGTTTTACTCATTTTACTTTTGGTTCACTTTTTTAAATAATGAAGTTCCATTTTTTAACTTATGTTCGTAAGATTCATTAAAACTTTCTAATTGCCAACCTGTCATTCTAGATCTAATAGTTTTTAAGTTAACTATTTTCCATTCCTCGGTTGTATTTGGATCTTTCCATTTTATCTTATCTTCGCTACTTCTACCACATCCATAACAATAACCTGTAACAGGGTCTGTTCTACAAATGCTTATGCAAGGTGAAACTGTCATTTTTTTAATTTTTATACTATATTTACACTATTATTCTAATTGGACAAATAACTTCAATAATATATAAAGCTGCATATTAAACTGGGGCGATGGCGGAATTGGTAGACGCGCTGGTCTTAGGAACCAGTCGAGCAATCGGTGAAGGTTCGAGTCCTTTTCGCCCTACCACAAAATAATATGAAAGTAACAATTGAAAATAAAAAAGGTTTAGGAAAAGATATCAAAGTCATTGTAGATAAAAAGACAATGAATGAGCATCTTGAACAAAGATATGAAGAAGTTAGGAAAAACTATACATTAAAAGGCTTTAGACCAGGTAAAGCTCCAAGAGAAATTTTAAAAAGACAATTCGGTGATGTAATTATGGGGGAGGTTCTGGATAAAGTTTTAAAAGATACCTCAAATAAAGCACTAGAAGAAAATAAAATAAGACCCGCCACACAGCCAAAAATAGATTTAAAAAAATACGGAGAAGGAAAAGATTTAGAATATGTGATTTCAGTTACAGAATTACCGAAAATTGATACTAAACAACTTCAAAATATAAAATTTGACGAATATAATGTTAAAATTGACAAAAAGTACTCAGACGAACGAATAGATCAAATTGCAAAAACACAGAATAATTTTAAAGACACAGATGAAAATTACAAATCAAGCAAAGGTGATTTAATTATATTTGACTACAAAGCTCAATCAAATGGTAAAGATTTTAAAGGCAATGAAGGAAAAAATACACAGCTTATTATAGGAAAAGATTTATTCATTAAAGGTTTTGATCATCAACTAATAGGAGTGAAGAAAAATGAAACAAAAAAAGTTGAAATTAAACTGCCAGAAAACTTTCCTGAAAAACAAATGGCAAATAAAAACGCAATATTCGAATGTAAAATATTAAAAATACAAAAAAATCATAAAGTAGAAGTAGATGACCAATTTGCAAAAAATTTAGGAGCAAAAGATTTGAACGACTTAAAACAATTAATTACAAAACAAATTAATGATGAATATAAAAATTCATTAAATATGTTGTCAAAAAATCAAATTTTAGATCAATTAGATAAAATTAAAATTGATGAAGTTCCAAAAGAACTTATAGATCAAGAGGTAAATGTTTTATCTCATGGAATGAAAGAGGAAGAAATAAAGCAAAATAAGTCAAACTTAGAAGCACAAGCAAAAAAAAGAATTAAAACAGGTTTGATTTTAAATGAATTTGGTCAAAAAAATAAAATTATAGTTACTGAACAAGAATTAAATTCCGAAATACAAAAGCAATTTCGGATGATGCCAGGACAAGAAAAAATGGTTAAAGAATATTATGAAAAAAATCCAAGTGCTATTGCCAGTCTTAGAGGTTCAATTTATGAGGAAAAAATTATTAGTGAAATAAAAAAACAAGCAAAATCTAATATAAAAGAAATTACAAAAGATGAAGCCGAAAAAATATTAAAAGCAGAAAATGAAAAATCAATTAAAGAAACTTCAAAGCTCAAAACCAAAGACGACCTAAAAGAAAAAAAACATACTAAATCGGCTACAAAACCAAAAAAAACAACTACATCTAAAAAAACTACATCTAAAAAAACAAAAAAAGTTAGCAAAAAGTAATCCTAAGTTGTATAAAAGCTAACGATTCGTTAAGACATGACAAAGATAGATGAACATATGAATGCTTTAATACCAATGGTGGTTGAACAAACCAGCAGGGGTGAAAGAGCCTTTGATATTTATTCAAGACTTTTAAAAGAAAGAATTGTTTTTGTAGTAGGACCAATTAATGATCACATTGCATCACTTGTAACTGCACAACTATTATTTTTAGAGTCCGAAGACCCAAAAAAAGATGTTTATCTTTATATTAACAGCCCTGGTGGACTAGTTACGTCTGGCTTAGGAATTTATGATACAATGCAATACATAAAACCAGATGTCTCTACTTTATGTATTGGTCAAGCTGCGAGCATGGGATCTTTTTTATTATCTGCAGGTACAAAAGGGAAAAGATTTTCTTTACCAAATTCTAGAATAATGGTTCATCAACCATCAGCAGGTTTTCAAGGACAAGCAACTGATATTGAAATTCATGCAAATGAAGTTTTATCTTTGAAGAAAAGATTAAACGAAATTTATTCAAAGCATACAGGTAAATCTGTTGATGAAATTAAATCTGCTTTAGAAAGAGACAATTTTATGACACCAGATGCTGCAAAAGAATTTGGTCTTGTGGATAAAGTAGTGTCTAAAAGGGAATAGTCATCAATATATTGACATACAAACAACCTGTACTTGATATAAGATATACTAATGTAATAATGTAGTCATAATGATTCGTTATAAAAAATTATGAGCACAAATAAAAATATACTCTACTGTTCTTTTTGTGGCAAAAGCCAACACGAAGTTAGAAAACTAATTGCAGGACCAACTGTATTTATCTGCGATGAATGTGTTGAACTATGTATGGATATTATTAAAGAAGAGAGTAAAGAAACTTTCGTAAAACATCAAGATGGTCTACCATCACCCAAAGAGATTTGTAAAGTTTTAGATGATTATGTAATAGGCCAAGATCATGCAAAAAAAGTTTTGTCAGTTGCTGTACACAATCATTATAAAAGATTAAATTATGAAAACAAAAGTTCAAAAAATGTTGAGCTGTCCAAATCAAATATTTTACTAGTAGGCCCAACAGGATGTGGAAAAACTTTATTAGCCCAAACACTTGCTAGAATTTTAGATGTTCCATTTACCATGGCTGATGCAACAACTTTAACCGAAGCGGGATATGTTGGAGAAGATGTTGAGAATATTATTTTAAAACTTTTACAAGCAGCAGACTACAATGTAGAGAAAGCACAAAGAGGTATAGTTTATATTGATGAAGTGGATAAAATTAGTAGAAAGACAGAAAACCCATCTATTACTAGAGATGTTTCAGGGGAAGGAGTTCAACAAGCATTGCTAAAAATTATGGAAGGTACAATTGCTAGTGTACCACCCCAAGGTGGAAGAAAACATCCCCAACAAGAATTTTTACAAGTAGATACAACAAATATTTTATTTATTTGTGGAGGAGCTTTTGCTGGGTTGGATAAAATTATTTCACAAAGAGACAAAGGTTCATCAATAGGATTTGGTGCAAAAGTAAAATCTATTGAAGATAGAAAAACAGGAGAATGGATGAAAAGTTTAGAACCAGAGGACTTACTAAAATATGGCCTGATCCCAGAATTTGTTGGAAGACTCCCTATTATAGCAACTTTAGAAGATTTAGATGAGAAAGCACTCGTTCAAATTTTATTAGAACCTAAAAATTCTTTGATTAAACAGTATCAAGAACTATTTAAATTAGAGGGTGTAAAACTGACATTTAAAGATGAGTCAGTTAAAGAAATAGCAAACAAAGCAATGTCAAAAAAAACAGGAGCAAGAGGGTTGAGATCAATTTTAGAAAATGCATTATTAAAAATAATGTTTGACCTTCCTGGTCAAAATGACATAGAAGAGGTTATAATTGACACAGGCTCAATAAATGGAGTATCTGAACCAAAAATAGTTCATTCTAAAAACAAAACTAAGCAAGAAAAGACCTCAGCAGCCTAAAATTTAATAATTCTTAATTAACTATTGCAAAATTAATTATAATATCCATATTTAAAAAATGAATGTTAAAATGAATCTCCCATTATTACCTCTAAGAGACATAGTTGTTTTTCCAAGCATGGTGATACCGCTTTTCGTTGGAAGAGATAAATCAATTAATGCATTAAATGATGTAATGGGCTCAGAAAAGAAAATTTTATTAGTTACTCAAAAAAATTCTGAGACAGATGATCCAAAAAGAAATGATATTTTTAATTATGGATGTGAAAGTAGAATTTTACAATTATTAAAATTACCTGATGGAACTGTTAAAGTTTTAGTTGAAGGAATAAAAAGGGTAAAAATCTTAGATTTTGTAGAAAATGAAAAATTCATAAAATGTGATTATGAAATTCAAAAAGACGAAATTAACAAGGATGAGGATTTAACATCCCTAAGTTCAGTTGCTTTAAGAAGATTAGAAAAACTTACTTCTATTAACAAAAAAATTTCATCTGAAACAATAAACAATATTAAAGATCTCAAGGACCCTTCTTCGATTGTAGATCATATAGCGTCACACTTAAATATGACTATTTCAGAAAAACAGCAAATATTTGAAACTTTTAACGTAAAAAAAAGATTAGATTCAGTTATTAAAGTTATGGAAAATGAAACGAGTATAATTGGAGTTGAAAAAAGAATTAGAGGAAGAGTAAAAAATCAAATGGAAAAAACTCAAAGAGAATACTATTTGAACGAACAATTAAAAGCTATTCAAAAGGAACTTGGTGAAATTGAAGATGGAAAAGATGAAAGTACAAATTTAAAAAAATCTATTTTAAAATCTAAAATGCCGAAAGAGGTTGAGAAAAAATGTTTATCTGAACTTAAAAAATTGAAAAATATGAGTCCTATGTCTGCAGAAGCTACTGTTGTTAGAAATTATTTAGATTGGATGGTTGATCTGCCATGGTATAAAAAAGATAAAGTTGATATTGACCTTAACAACGCAATTAAAACTTTAGACGAAGATCACTTTGGTCTTGAGAAAGTAAAAGAAAGAATTATAGAATTTTTAGCAGTTCAAAAAAGAATGGAAAAAATCAAAGGTCCAATACTTTGTTTAGTTGGTCCTCCTGGGGTAGGAAAAACATCATTGGGTAAATCAATTGCTAAAGCTACTAATAGACAATTTGTACGTATGTCTTTAGGTGGAGTAAGGGATGAGGCTGAAATCAGAGGTCATAGAAGAACTTATATTGGATCCTTACCAGGAAAAATAATTCAAATGATGAAAAAGGCTGGAACAAAAAATCCATTAATACTTTTAGATGAAATTGATAAAGTAGGAAACGATTACAGAGGAGATCCATCATCGGCATTACTTGAAGCCTTAGATCCTGAACAAAATACATCTTTTAATGATCATTATCTTGAAGTTGATTATGATTTGTCAGATGTAATGTTTGTGACCACTGCCAATACATTAAATATTCTTCCGCCATTACTAGATAGAATGGAAGTAATAAGAATTCCAGGATACACTGAAGATGAGAAAATTAATATCGCAAATAAATATTTGCTTCCAAAACAAATAAAAGAAAATGGAGTTAAAGACAAAGAGCTAGATATTAAAGATGGAACTATAAGTGAAATCATTAGATCATATACTAGAGAGTCAGGTGTTAGAAATTTAGAAAGAGAAATATCTAAGATAACTAGAAAGGTAGTAAAAAAAATTGTCAATCAAGAAGAAACAAAAGTATTAGTTAATCCGGATAACATTAATGATTTTTTAGGTATAAAAAAATTCAAATATGGAGAGGTTGAGTCTGAAGATAAAATTGGAATTGTCACTGGTTTAGCTTGGACCGAGTTTGGTGGAGAAATATTAAAAATCGAGACAGTTAATATGCCTGGAAGAGGTAAAATGCAAATTACTGGAAAATTAGGCGATGTGATGCAAGAGTCAGTGAAAGCAGCAAAATCATTTGTCAGATCTAAATGTTTGGACTATGGAATAATACCACCAACATTTGAGAAAAAAGATTTTCATATTCATGTCCCAGAGGGCGCAACACCTAAAGATGGGCCATCAGCAGGTATTGCAATGGTTACATCAATTGTATCATCAATAACTAATAATCCAGTTAAAAAGGATGTTGCAATGACAGGTGAAGTAACAGTTACAGGTCAAGTTTTACCAATTGGTGGATTAAAAGAAAAACTATTGGCCGCACATAGAGCAGGCATAAAACAAGTGCTTATTCCTAAAGATAATGAGAAAGATTTAATTGATATTCCTAAAAAAATTATAGACGAAATCAAAATTACACCAGTGGAATTTGCTGATGAGGTTTTAAAACTAGCGCTTACTCAAGAGCTTAAAAAGACAGAATGGGTTGAAGTAGAAATATCTAAAAAAGACGAAAAATCCCAAGCAAGTATTCAATAACAATATATTTCTAAATTTTCGACATTAAAATACTTTAAATACAACAGGATTTTATTTTATTGAAATTTCTGTATTTAAAATATATTAAAATTTTATGGAATTAGATGCAGTTAAATTTGCAGAAGTATACAATCCACAGGAAATTATAATTAATCTAATATTTGCTTTCTTTCTTGGGTTTATAATAAGTCTAGTTTATAAACAAACGCATAAAGGTTTAAGCTACTCTCAATCTTTTGTTTTAACAACAATTTTTGTGGCAGTAATCGTTGCGATGGTGATTATGGTTATTGGTAACAATTTAGCTAGAGCATTTGCACTAGTTGGAGCTTTATCAATAATAAGATTTAGAACTGTAGTTAAGGATACAAAAGATACTGCATATATATTTTGGTCACTAGCAGCAGGCATGGCATCTGGAACTGGAAATTACTTTTTAGCAATAAGTGGTACAGCTATAATTTCGATGATAGCTTTTATATTGAATTATACAAATTATGGATCAATATTTAAAAGTGAATTTATAATTCAGTTTAGAACTAAAAATTCCAATAAAGATAAAAGTAAGAAGGATTATGATGTTATATTTTCGAAATATTGTAAGGTATCTACCTTATTAAATGCAGAAGTTACTGGTGATAATTCATCTTTAAAACTTAGTTTTGATATTGTTTTGAAAGAAGATAAATCATATGAAGATTTTATCAAGGAATTATCAAAACTTAAAACCTTAAGCGAGGTAGTAGCAGTAGCGGCAAAAAATGATGTAGATTATTAAATTTGTTATAAAATTAATTAATGTTGTT
>CACDSN010000009.1 GCA_902555465.1 uncultured Pelagibacteraceae bacterium | reverse complement strand
ATAATGCTATATCGAAAGTAATATTTATTGGTTTGGCGTCCCTAACCTTTCCACATATATTATTAGAATATTTAATTGAGAAAAATGAATAAGCATAAAATAAAAATATTACTTGCCTCACCAAGAGGTTTTTGTGCTGGGGTAGATAGGGCAATTGAAATTGTAAAAAAAAGTATTGATAAATTTGGTGCACCAGTTTATGTAAGACACGAAATTGTTCACAATAAACATGTAGTTGAGAGTTTGAAAAAAATTGGGGCTATTTTTGTTGAAGAACTAAGTGAGATAGATGACAAAACTAGACCAGTAATATTTTCTGCTCACGGTGTTCCAAAATCTGTTCCCACAGAAGCTGAGAATTTAAAAATGACATATATTGATGCAACTTGTCCTTTAGTATCAAAGGTTCATCGAGAGGCAGAAAATTTACATAAAGCAGGCAACCACATTTTATTAATTGGTCATAAAAATCATCCAGAAGTAATAGGAACTTTAGGTCAATTACCAAGGGGGTCCATTGATCTAATAGAGTCTATAGAGGATGTAGAAAAATTCGGTAAAAAAAAAAAAAATCTTGCTTACGTTACACAAACTACTCTATCAGTGGACGACACAAAGGAAATTATTAAAAAATTAAGAATTAAATTTCCTCAAATTAAAGAACCAAAAAAAAGAAGATATTTGTTATGCAACAACAAATAGGCAAAGTGCAGTTAAAAAAATTGCAAAATTGTGTGAAATGTTTTTTGTTATAGGAAGCAGAAATTCATCAAACTCTGTAAGACTGGTTGAAGTAGCTAAAAACTCTGGCTGTGAAAAATCCTCGTTAATACATTCTGAAAGTACTACACCTTTTAATGAAATTGATAAATGTAATACTATTGGTATATCATCGGGAGCATCTGCTCCAGAAATTTTAGTTAATAATTTCATAAGTAATCTTAAAGAAAAATATGAAGTTGAAATTGAGGAAGTAGAAATTATAAAAGAAAATATAATTTTTAAAATTCCAAAAAAATTAAACTAATGGCTGTTTATACAAAAATTAATCAAAACGAGATTCAAATAATTGAAAATAAATTTAATATAGGAAAAATTTTAAGTTTTTCAGGTATTAAGAACGGTATTGAAAACACAAATTACCTAATCAAAACTAAAAGAAAAAAGTATATTTTAACTATTTTTGAAAAGAGAGTTGATGCTAAGGACTTACCTTTTTTTATGAAATTAATGTATGGGCTTTCAAAACTAAAGATCAAATGTCCTGAGCCAGTTAGATCGATAAATGGAAAACACCTGATAAAACTTAAAAATAAAAATGCGTGCATTGTTAGTTTCCTTAATGGAAGGGACAAAAAAACTTTATCACCCAATGATTGCTATAGTGTGGGAAAGAATATAGCAAAATTGCACAATGCATCAAAAAAAATTAAGCTTTATAGAAAAAATGCATTGGCAGTACCTAAATTAAATAAATTACTTTTTAGTATAAACAAAAGAATCAACAAAGTTCAAAAAAATATTTTAGTCGATATGAGGAATGAATATAAATATTTAAAAAAATCTTGGCCAAAAAATCTGAATTCTGGAATTATTCACTGTGATTTATTTATTGATAATATTTTTTTCTACAAAAGGAAATATTATGGATTTATAGATTTTTACTTTTCAGCAAATGACTTTTTAGCTTATGAACTTTCGATTTGTATTAATGCTTTATGTTTTAATAAAAATGGTAGGAAATATTTTTTAAATAAAAGCAAATCTACAAATCTGATAAAAGGATATGAAAGTATTCGGAAGCTAAATAATAACGAGAAAAAATATTTTAATATACTTTGTAGAGGTTCAGCGCTAAGGTATTTGCTAACAAGAGCATATGATTATTTAAATACTCCAAAAGATGCTTATATAAAAATTAAAGATCCAAGAGAGTATATTCAAAAATTAAAGTATCATCAGAATATCAGTTCATTTAAGGATTACTTAAAGTAATGATTAAAATATATACTGATGGTTCATGTATAGGAAATCCAGGTAAAGGTGGTTGGGCAGCGATCATAATAGAAAATAAAAAACAAAAAATTATTTCTGGCTCAGAGCCTTATACAACAAATAACAGAATGGAATTAATTGCAGTTATAAAATCCTTAAAATTAGTAAAAAAAAAAGAATTATCAATAATTACAGACTCTCAGTATGTTAAAAATGGAATTGAAGTTTGGATATTTAAATGGAAAAAAAATGGCTGGATGACAGCTGAAAAAAAACCAGTTAAAAATAAAGATCTTTGGTTATTGCTTGAAAAATTATCAAAAAATAAAAAAATAAAATGGGTGTGGGTTAAGGGACATTCATCTGATAAATTAAATAACAAGGTCGATGAAATAGCAAGAAACGAAGCTAATAATATCTCATACGATGAAAAAATTTAAATATTATACATAACAAATTCTGTATGGGATATGTGCGGGATAAATGTGGGCAAAATTTAGTGCCCACATCTAAGTTGAGTTTTATCTTTTATTTTTTATTTTAAAACCCCTTGACTCAAGTACTTTGATCAAATTTTTTAGTCTCTTTTCTCTAGATGTATTTTGATCACCTATTTTTTCAAAAAATATAGGTTCTAAACCTCTATCCTTCTTTGATTTAAAATAGTCTTTGATTGATTGTATTTTTAGTTTCATTTGCCTCCTTTAGCGTTTTATTTAAAGTCCTAGCAAGTAGAGTTTTTTCTAAATCAAGACTGATTTAATAATAACAAATATACAAAATTTTGCCATTATTATTTAGTAAAAATTAAATTGTTAAAGTTAATTTTCAAAACTTTAATAACTCCAAACCATGCAACAAATAGAACTATTTGATTTCAGGAGAGATATTCTTTTTGAAAAAGATAATAAAATCGCTCATTTTTATGATGTACTAAGCGAAAGTGAAGATGGGATAAGTTATGCTGAACATATAGATCCTAAAAAAAAATTCTCTATATGTGGTATGGATTATGAGGAGTATGTTGATGTTAAAAAGAGATACTTAAAGAATTTGACTTATGATCAAATACTCAACTACTTAAAAAAATTTAAGAAGGAAGAAAGATTAGAAAAATATAAAATCTTACTTAAATTTAGAAACATACCTTTTGATGCTGATTTATTTACTTGGAACAGCGATTAATTTTTTTACAACGAAGTACTAAAGAATAAAACTAACTGAAAAGAAAACATGCCGTTCTGGCAATGAAGTTTGCAATGAAGTAGTTTTAATTAGTAAGCAAATATGCTACTTTCTAATCTAATGCTGGGCAACAGAACGCCCCTACACACTTTCATATTTTGTAAGTTTTATTAGCTTAATTTTTGCTGGAATCTTTTTTTGCCGCACTGGTGGCGCACTCAGAATGATTTTTTATTTCTAGTTTCTTCGTTTATACTTTCGCCATAAGCTTTAATTTTCTCGTGCTCTTCTTGTTGAGCTTTCTTTTTTTCTTTTGCACGTTTTAAACTAAAAACAACAATAAAAATAAACATTGCAAGACCAATAATAGTTAATGCTGTATTCATTTATTTGAAAGATACCATACTAAAGCTGTTATTTCGATGAAAATTAATGCTTCAAGCATTTTTGAAAGTAAACATTTTTAAAGTAATGAACTCTCTTCTCGACATTTCTTTTTTAATAACAGGTATATATTTTTTTAAATTTTTTAAAAAATGTCTGTATTCCCATAATCTTAAAATTCCTACAACTTTTCTAACTACAGCAGCTACGCAAATTCCAATTAAAACATTAAGAATAGTTATGGATATTAATTTTGTAGATAAAGCAAAAGCAGCAACTCCTGTGGCACCTCTTATAGCTGCCCATTTGAATTTTCTGAAACTTTCTTCATTTTTAGTTTTTGAATATGAATATCCAAGAGCTGCGATTGACGCAATTGTTCCAACAGGGTCTCCATAAACATAACTTGAAGATAACATTCCTGAAGCGATTTCTGTAAATTCATTTTTTTCAGAATTTTTCCATCTAAAAACTAAAGCAAGTGCTCCTACCGAAGATGAAAGCAATTCATCAAATTCAACATATTTAATATCGTTAACCCACTTCTGAGGTATCGTAGTTGTGTAATGTGCAAATGATGAAAGGTAAGGACTAAATTTTATGTATTTTAGCATTCGAGAATTCTATAAATGACAAAATAATATAAGTCAAATAAGATGAAATTATGACTTCTGTAAATAGAATTTTTCCACCGTGGAGTGAGATTCCTAATTTAAAGGTCAAATTAACACGTGGAGAAGAATTTTTGGCAAAATATTTAGACAGTAATTTACCAGCAGATTGGAACATATATCTTAAAACAGAATTTGAGTGGGGAGGAGGAAAAACTCCAGACATAGTAATTGCTCATAAATCAAAAGGTATTATGATTTTTGAAGTAAAAGATATTAATATCAAAAATTATTGTAGAAAAAAATTTTCATACAAAAAAAATCAAAAAGCGAATTTCCATTTTTGTCTGATTAAAGAAGATAAAAAAACAGGTAAACAAAAAATTTTTCCAATAAAAGATCCTGTAGAACAATTACAAGATTATAGAGATAAATTATTCGAGAATCTTCCAGAAATAGCTTGGGACATTATAGCTGATCAAAATAAATTAAAACTTATTAGAGGTGGCATTTATTTTCATCATCATCATCTTGATAAAGAGTTTACTTTAGACAAAATTAAAAAAATGATCAGGGTATTTAATCAAGGAGAAATACATTTATTTAGTCGAAGACAATTGGAAGGAGAAAATAATATTAAAAATATTGTACCTTTTTTAAACGAAAATTACGGAGTTAAAATGGGCGAAAAATGGTTTGATAGGTTTAATAATTGGATTTACCCTCCTTTTCATAAATTTGAACATGGAATAAAACTAACTTTTAATAAAAGACAAAAATATTACATCAATTCAAAACCTCGTGTATATCAAAAATTATTTGGTGTTGCTGGTAGTGGCAAAACACTTGTTTTGGCTCATAGAGCAGCTAAATTATTATCAGAAAATAAAACAGTTTTGATAGTCTGTTTTAATATTACTCTTAAACATTACATACGAGAACAAATTGAAAAACCATATTTAGATTTTAGTAAAAAAAAGTTAACGATAGAACATTTTCATGGTTTTACAAAAATGTATGCTGGAGATAAAAACATACCTTATCCTTTTGTTGGAAATGATAGTGAAAATTTAATTGAACATGTCAATCAAGTAATTGATAACCGAAAAGAAGATAAAAATTATAAAAGATATGACGCCATACTTATAGATGAAGGACAAGATTTCGAGGAACACTGGTACAAATTTTTGTGTGATTTTTTAACTGAGAATGAGGAAGTATTATTCGCTATAGATAAGAAACAAAACATATACAAAAGGGATTTAAAATGGGCAAAAGGAAGAGCGGGAGAATTGCTTGATCAAGGATATAGAATTCCTAAAAATCAAATTAAAATAATAAACCAATTTTCAAAAGAATTTTTGGCAACCTCTAATGATACTGTAGAAAACTCGATAATAATTCCTCCTGATGAAGATCAACCATCATTACTTCCTGCAAAATATAAATTTATTTGGAAAACTGTTGAAAGTTTTGACGATGTAAAAAATAAACTTCATAATTTTTTGAAATATTTGATCAAAGATTTGTCTATGAAGCTTTCAGATATCGTCATATTGGTTGATAACAGAAAAGAAGGAAATAAGTTAAAAGAATATATACAGAATGAATTAAAGATTACAAATATTATGGATATTTTTTCCATAGGTCCAGTTGGAAGATTGAAAAAAATAACTTTTAAAGTAAATTCTCCATATTTGAAAATGTCAACAATACATAGTTTTAAGGGTTGGGAAGCAAGAAATGTAATTATTATTACCCCGGAAAAGAAATCAATAGATATAAACTTATACGCTGCTTTAACTAGAGTTAGAGAAAATTTAATTGTGATAAATCAAAACAAAAGATACCAAAAATTTGGCGACGAAAATTTTCTCTCCAATAATTGACCGCGCTGGTGGCGCACTGAGGTCCTATTTTAAGACTTTTCAATTCAAATTATTCGCGAATAATGGTACAAAGTTCGGGGCACCTGGCAACAGAACGCCCCTTTCCAAAGGTTTCCGTTGTCCCCAGTCAACTTCCAAAAGGAATTTACATTGAAGTTTACATTGAAGTTACAATGAAGTCAGGAAACAAGATTTTTACTTAACAAACTTTATATTTATATAATCTTTAAGCAAATGACACTGACTTGTAGGTTTTTTTGTGCCATGTAAGATTTCCTCCCAACTCAAAGGAAATAATTCTGAGTCTTTTTTGGCGTTTGTGTTAATAATTTTGTTACTATCTGTGCTTGAAGCAAGTCTTGAATTTTTATAAGTTTTGCTATCATTTCCATATTTTATATTAAATTCTTTATCATGAATAAGAGCGCCTGAAATTATAAAACCATTTTTAGTTTCATACAATTCGTCTAAAATTTCCAATATATAAGAAAAATGATTATCATATGTACTATCTTCTTCCCCGTGAACCATTTCATAATAATTTAAAAAACAATCCCAAATAAACTCTCTTAAATAGAGTATAATGTAAGGATCAATTACTTTATTAAGGTTATGTTTTTTCCAATCAGATGGGATTTGTCTTGCTAGAGAAAAAACTATTTTTATAATTAAATTTACTTGGTCGTCTTTATTAATAAACGGGTCGATTAAAATAGGGTATTTTTTTTCAATATTTTTTAAAACAAACTCTTTTTCGATGTAATTAGTTATTTCTGGAAAATATTCTGGTACTAGTCCTGTCCAATTTTCTTTAAGTTTCATAATACTTAAATTTAACTCCTATGCTCAATGAAGTCGAGAATCAAGATTTCACCGTTATACGCGCAGATGCGTCTAATAAAATTTCTAAAAATTCTTAATATCCTATTAATAAAATACCCTTCAATTCAAAATTTATTCTTTTTGTAATAAATAAAGTGTCCAACCAATCTCTTATAATTTGGTAGTCTTTTTGGTTATTATAGATATTTCTAACTGCTAGAACTAAATAATCTACATCGACCATTACACTTGCTTCAAATATATCTTTAAGAAATTGGTGATTTGAATAAGCACGACCTGCTTCAATTTCTAAAACTATTTTTTGTTCCTTGTGCCATCCATCAACCTCGAATGCTTGAGCAACAGTTCCTTGATGCCCATATAATACTGGCACTCTTATTTTTTCGTCCTTTTTTTTACCAGTTTCAACACTAAATCCAGCATCAATAAAGTCTTCCTCAACAACTTTTAAAACTTTATCACTGCTCAATCTTAATTTATTTGTGTCATTCTTTGTTGAGTCAATTTTATTGTGATTTTTTTCAAAAATATTTATTGTTTCGTTCAATATTTCTGGCAAAGGATCCGTTTTAGGAAAATATGACCAATTAATAGATTTCTTCATCAGATAAATTTATCCTTGATTTACAATGAAGTCGAGAAACAAGGTTCCTGTCAAAAACGCTAAATTTACATTGAAGAATACATTGAAGTGTTTCAAAAAGTCTTTATTTTCTGTTAGTATTTAAATTATAGGGGGAAACAGAACGCCCCTAAAGAAAGGAGTAAATATGGAAAAAGAAATGCTTGCAATAGCAAGAATTAAATCTGGTGAAGGAAAATTTGAAAAGTTTATGGGATTTATGCAGTCAGATGAGGGAATGGCAGTAAGAAAAACAATTGCCCATGTTGAAAAAACAGTTCCTGGAATGGCACCAGATAAAAGCTATGTTATGTTTAAAGTTTCAGTTCATAATGAAGAGGAAATGAAGAAATTTGCTTCGGGTAATAATCCGATAGCAAAACCTATTTTTGATGAATGTATCGAAATAGTTCAAATGTATGAATTGAGTCCGGTTAAGCTTTAAATTTGAAATATTAATTAAAGGATCTCTAAAATGCTTTCTGCTGAGGTCAGGCCGCATTGTTTAGTTTCTTTTTCAACTTGAATTTTTAGAACTTCTAAATTTTCAATGACCATTGCATAACGATTTGATCTAATACCCATTCCTTTTGAATTTCTATCAACTTCTGCACCAATTGCTTTTGTGAATAATAAATATGGATCAGATAACATTTTGATTTTATCCTCTGTATTATTAGTATCTCCCCAAGCATTCATTACATAAGGGTCATTTACCGATATACAAAATATATTTTCTATTCCTCTTTCTTTAATTTTATCAGCGTTTTTGACAAATCCTGGAAGATGAAGTTTTGAGCAGGTTGATGTAAATGCTCCCGGTAATCCAAACAAAATAATTTTACCATTACCTAAAATCTCACTTAATTTATTTTGTTTTGGTTCTCCATCAATTAAGTGAAAAATATCAGTATTTGGTATTTGGTCTTTTATTTTTAGTTTCATATTGAATTCATTACGTAGTTTTTTACTTTTTCTAGATCGTTTGGAAGAACTTCAAATTTTTCTTCTCGATCATTAACATATTTTAGACTATCTGGTAAATTCTCAGTTTTTGAAATAGCATCCTCTATTGCTTTTGGAAATTTGCAAGGATGTGCGGTTGATAATACAACGCAATTTTTTTCTAATCCAAGTTTTCTTACAGCACCAATACCAACTGCAGTATGAGGATCAACTACTATTTGGTTTTCATCATTAATTGCCTTTATCATTTCAACAGTTTCATTTTCATCAAGCATCTCAGATGTAAAATTCTTTTTTATCTCATCTAAATCACTTTTGTCGATTTTATATGTATTGTTTTTAATTTTACTCATTACATCCTTTGTAACCTCTGAATTGCAACCTTTTACATCATATAAAAGCCTTTCAAAATTACTTGCTATCTGAATATCCATACTTGGTGTGTTTGTTTCCTCAACTTTCTTTTGACTATAATCTCCTCCCGATATTGCTCTATGAAGTATGTCATTTTTATTTGTAGCTACGACTAATTTATCAATCGGAAGACCTAATTTTTTTGATAAATAACCTGCATAAATATCTCCAAAGTTTCCTGTTGGAACAGAAAAAGATATAGGCTGGCCGTTTCCAACTTTAAAGTAAGCATAAAAATAATAAACAGCCTGAGCAATAATTCTTGCCCAGTTGATTGAATTTACACCTGACATATTAATTGTTTTAGAAAATTTTTCATCATTAAACATTGCTTTAACCAAATTTTGACAATCATCAAAGTTACCCTCTACTGCAATATTAAATACATTGCTGTCCTCGTGTATTGTCATTAGTTTTCTTTGTACTGGTGAAATTCTATTATTTGGATGTAACACAAACACGTTTAAATTATTTTTTCCTTTCAATGCATCAATAGCGGCTGCACCGGTATCACCTGACGTTGCTACTATTATATTAATTTTTTTTTGATTGTGTCCTAAATGATATTGATAGAAGTTACCTATTAATTGCATTGCAATATCTTTGAAAGCGAGTGTTGGCCCATGAAATAGTTCTAAAATTTTTAAATTTCCTAAATCAGAGATTTTTACAACATCATTAGATCTAAAATTTGAGTAAGACTTAGATATTGTAGAGATTAATTCATCTTTGGACATGAAATCTCCAATAAAGGGATAAATTATTTCAGCTGCTAAATTATTGTAATTAAGACTTTTGAGATTATTTAATTCCTGTTTATTAAATGATTTAATTGATTTTGGTACAAAAAGACCCCCATCATCTGCCAAACCTTTAAGAAAAACCTCCTTAAAAGTGAAGTTTTTTTGGTTATTTCTTGTGCTTATATAATTCATTAGTAATTTTTTTTTCTAAAATATAAATATATTAAAAAAATTGAAATCGCTAATGAAAACCATGTTAGTGCGTATTTTAAATGATTATTTGATAAATTTGCTGAAATATTTTTTGGTTTAGGAATTTTTGTTAAGTTTGAGTCGTTTAAATAAATAATATACTTTGAAAATATTAACCCAGTATATTTCTCCAAATCATTATCTTCCAACTTAAACCAATAATTATTTGGTAAATCATTATCAGGCTTAAAATAGCTTGATTTTGATTTTTCTCTTAGAATTCCTATAAAATTTTCATCGTTAGTAATAAAAGGTTTGTTTTTATCATCCATTATTACCCATCCCCTGTTTATAAGATAATTTCTGTTTTGTATATTTATTGGATTGATAATATCAAAGCCAGGCTCACCCTCTTCGTTTAAACTATATAAGTATATTATCTTTTCGTTATCAATCTTTCCTTTAAAACTAACCTTTTGAAAGTTTTTAATATTATTTGAATTAAATTCAATGGGTTCGCTTGAAATTGCATTATTTATTTCTGAAATTAGATTGAGTTTCCATTCAAGTCTATATAGTTGCCAAACCCCTAATGTGATAAATATTAGAATGAAGGAATAGGCAAATATTGAAAAAGAAAGTTTATGTTTCAAATCAGTATGTTTTAACTACCCCAAACATATATAGCTGCAAATAAGAATAGCCATACTACATCAACAAAATGCCAGTACCAAGCAGCAGCCTCAAATCCAAAGTGATGGTCTTTATTAAAATGACCTAATTTTCCTCTCCATAAGCAAACTGCTAAAAAAATAGTTCCTATGATCACATGGAAACCGTGGAAGCCAGTTGCCATATAAAAAGTAGCACCGTAAATATGATTAGAAAATTCAAATGTTGCATGTTGATATTCATAAGCTTGTAGCGCAGTGAAACATACGCCTAGAAAGACTGTCCATGATAAGCCTTGAATAAAACCTTTTCTGTCGTCTTCAAGTAGAGCATGATGAGCCCACGTTACTGTAGTTCCTGATAATAATAATACTAATGTATTTATTAATGGAATGTCCCAAGGATTAAAAACTTCTATATCTTTTGGAGGCCAAACATTTCCAACGAATTCACCTGGAAAGAGACTTGCATCAAAGTATGCCCAGAACCACGCAACAAAAAACATAACTTCGGATGCAATAAATAAAGTCATTCCATATCTATGATGAATTTGAACAACTGGTGTATGGTGACCTTGATGTTCTGCTTCAATAACTACATCTCTGAACCACATAAAAGCTCCATAACAAACAAGAGCTAAGCCGAGGATCATTGCCCACATTACTTTTGAATGAAAATAATAAATTGATCCAACTGCCAAAACTAAAGTTGCAAATGAAGTATAAATTGGCCAGGGACTTGGATCTACAAGATGATAATCATGTTTTTTTTCGCCAGCTGACATTAATTTACCTTTTTACTTTGCTTATAATAATCTGACGAGAAAAAAGTATAGGACATAGTCACATCCTCTACTCTCGCAGTTTTAGGATCTTTTACCAGCTCTGGGTCTAAATAGAAAACTAAATCGTAGCTTGCTTTTTCGCCAGGATTTAAAGTTTGTTTTTCAAAACAAAAGCACCCAATTTTATTGAAATATGCGCCAAAAGAAGAAGGCGAAACATTATAGCTTGCAACACCTGATGATGGTTCACTACCTAGGTTTTCAACATTAAATTTAATTTTATAAACTTTGCCTGGTTTAACTTCCATCGTATTTGCCTCGGACTCAAACTTCCAATCCAATTGTGAATTAACATTTGTATCTAGCCTTACATTAATTGTTTCATCTAATACTATTTTTGGCGCTTCTTTTGATATTTGTGTTGTTCCACCAAATCCAGTTACTCTACAAAATAAATCATACAACGGAACTGCTGCAAAGGATAAACCTAGCATAAAAACGAATATTCCAGATAATATTAGTGGAGTTAATATTTTTTTTTTAATCATAAAGGCCTATCGAATACTCCTACGTTATAAAGTGTAAATATGAACAAAAAAACTATAAAAATAATTAATCCTAGCGCTGTCTTCAAATTTCTCTTTTTCATTTTATCGTCTTTAAACATTATTATACTAATCTATCTACTAAAAATAATACAAATACCAAAAATAAATACAAAATTGAATATCCAAATATTTGTTGAGCTTTTTTAATTGCAAATTTATTCTTCTTAAAACTGTAAAGCTGGTAACAAAGATAATTATAATAAAATGTTAAGGCTAAACCAGACACCAAAAATAATTCTCCAACAAAATCAACATAGTATGGCAAAGCAATAGCCGGCAACATTAATAATGAATATATAAATATATTTTTCTTTGTAGTTTCAATACCATTTGTAATTGGCATCATTGGAATATTTGCCTTTTTGTAATCTTGAACTTTATATAAGCTTAAAGCCCAGAAATGTGATGGTGTCCAAAGAAATATAATTATAAAAAAAGTTATAGGTTCAATAGAAACGTTATTTGTTGCTATTGTCCAACCAATGACTGGAGGTAAAGCACCTGCCGCTCCACCTATAACAATATTTTGTGGAGTTTTTCTTTTTAACCAAATTGTATAAACAAATACATAGAATAATATTGTAAATAATAACAAGGAGGCTGAAAGTAAATTTGTAAAGTAATAAAGAGATATTACTGATAATATAGACAGAGCTGTTCCAAAATATAAAGCCTGGTTTTTTTCTAAACTTCCTCTAGGGATTGGTCTTAGACAGGTTCTTGTCATTAATTTATCTACATCCGCTTCATACCACATATTTAATGCTCCTGCTGCTCCTGCACCAACTGCAACTATTAAAATACCTAAAGCTGAATTTGTAAATGTAACTGAATTTGGTGCCGTAAGTAATCCAACTGCACACGTAAATATTACTAAAGACATAACTCTAGGTTTCATCAACTTCAATAGTTCTGGAATGATTCCTAAATTTAAAAACGATTTTTTTGATTTAGTATAAGCTGTAGACATTTGACAAATTTTATCTTTTTTTAAATAAAACTAACTACCAGATTTTTCTGCAGTTTCATACTCCTCTTCAAATTTTGGAAGTTCTTCAAATGTATGAAAATTTGGAGGAGATGGCACTGTCCACTCAAGTGTTGTTGCTCCCTCTCCCCATGGATTTTGAGCTGCTTTTTCTTTTTTAATAAATGCGTAAATTATGTTAACGAAAAACACCCCTAATCCCACAACAGAAATATATGATCCAATTGAAGAAATATAGTTCCAATCTGCAAATGCATCTGGATAGTCTGCATATCTTCTTGGCATACCCGCTAATCCTAAAAAGTGTTGTGGAAAAAATACTAGGTTTACACCTATGAAAGTTAACCAAAAGTGTAACTGTCCTAACCATTCAGAATATTCATATCCTGACATTTTGCTAAACCAATAGTAAAATCCTGCAAATATTGCAAACACAGCCCCCAGTGAAAGAACATAATGAAAGTGAGCCACTACGTAATAAGTGTCGTGTAACGCTGTATCTACCCCAGCGTTTGCAAGAACAATTCCTGTAACTCCCCCAACTGTAAATAAAAATATGAAACCTAAAGCCCAAACCATTGGTGTCTTAAATGAAATAGATCCACCCCACATTGTAGCTATCCACGAGAATATCTTAATTCCAGTGGGTACTGCAATAATCATTGTGGCTGCTAAGAAATAAGCTTTAGTGTCAGTATCCAATCCAACTGTGTACATGTGATGAGCCCACACAACAAATCCTACAACTCCAATCGCTACCATTGCGTAAGCCATTCCTAAATAACCAAATACTGGTTTTTTTGAAAAAGTTGAAACAATATGACTTATCATTCCAAAGCCTGGTAAAATTAATATATAAACTTCTGGATGACCAAAAAACCAAAATAAATGTTGGAATAAAGTCGGATCACCACCTGTTTGTGCCTCAAAGAAAGCTGTTCCAAAATTTCTATCCGTTAATAACATTGTTATAGCTCCAGCTAATACTGGTAAAGATAATAATAATAAAAAAGCAGTAACTAAAATAGACCAAGCAAACAATGGCATTTTATGTAAAGTCATACCAGGCGTTCTCATATTTAAAATTGTAGTTATAAAGTTTACTGCTCCTAAAATTGAAGAAGCTCCTGCAATGTGTAAACTCAAAATTGCAAAATCCATTGCTGGTCCAGGCTGACCTGCTTTTGATGATAAAGGAGGATAAATAGTCCATCCACCACCAACTCCTTTAGCACCTGGAGGCCCATCCATAAATATAGATGCAATCAATAAAATAAATGATACTGGCAATAACCAAAAGGAAATATTATTCATTCTTGGAAAAGCCATATCTGGTGCACCAATCATTATTGGAACAAACCAATTTCCAAATCCACCAATCATAGCTGGCATGACCATAAAAAAGATCATAATTAAACCATGGCCAGTAACTAAAACATTATAAAGATGATAGTTACCATTTAAAATTCCATCACCTGGGTGCATCAATTCCATTCTCATAACAACAGAAAAAGCTGTGCCTATAACTCCTGCAATTATTGCAAAAATTAAATACATTGTTCCTATGTCTTTATGATTAGTTGAATATGCCCATCTCTTCCAACCGGTTGGAGTATGGTGATCGTGTGCGTGTATTGCTTCTGTGCTCATTATTTGTTGCTCGCTATTAATTTATTATTTTCAAGAATATCTTCTTTTGCAAATTTTATTTTAGCTTCTTCAAGCCATAATTGGTAATCCTCTTCAGAAACTACTCTTACTTCAATGGGCATAAATGCATGTTTTATTCCGCACAGCTCGGAACATTGTCCATAAAAAGTTCCTTCTCTCTCTGCTTTAAACCATGTTTCATTTACTCGTCCTGGCATTGCATCTCTTTTAACTCCGAATGCCGGTAGTGCCCAAGCATGCAAAACATCATTTGCTGTTATTAAAACTTTTACAACTTTATTTACTGGAACAACTACGACATTATCAACCGCTAACAACCTAGGTTGACCAGCTTCTAAATCTTTTTCTTCGATCATGTATGAGTCAAAAATAATATTTTCATCTGGATACTCGTATCCCCAGTACCATTGGTATCCGATTGCTTTGATTGTAACATCTGCCTTTGGAATAGTATCTTGTGAATATAGAACTTTAAATGACGGTACAGCCATTACTATTAAAATTAAACACGGAACTAGTGTCCATATAATTTCAATGAAAACATTATGAGTTCTTTTTGATGGATTTGGATTTCTTGATGCTCTAAATCTTATCATTGCATAAAGCATTAAAAATAAAACGAAAGCACTTATAGCTACGATGATTGGCATCAACATGTAATCATGAAACCAAACTATGTCTCGCATAGTTTGAGAGGCTGCATCTTGGAAGCCTAGTTGCCAATTTTTAGGTTGGTTAGCAAAAACTAATGATGGTTGTGCGATTATTAGAGCAAAAGTTGTTAGTATTTTTTTCATTTCTAAAACTTATATATGACCAATTTAGAAAAAATACACTTTAATATTCGCGACAATTTATCAATTTATAAGATAATTTATAATAGATAACGACGATATTACGGCAGTTTCTGATCTTAAAATATTATCATTCAACTTAATCGATTGGACTCCATTAAATTCAAGAATCTTTGCTCTTTCTGCCTCGGAAAAATCTCCTTCCGGACCAATTAATACAGCAATTGGTTTGGAAGGGTCTTTTAATTCAATTTTTTTATTTTCAGTATTAAGATCTCCAAATATTAAATTTATATTTTTATTTTCCTTTAAAAATTTTTCTAACTTTTGAATTTTTTCAATTGGTGGAATAGTTAATCTATTACTTTGTTCTGCAGCCTCAATTAAAATTTTATTTAATCTATCTTCATTTATTTTTCTTACAATTGTTCTCTCACTAGTTATTGGAAAAAGTTTTGTTACTCCAATTTCAGTTGCCTTCTGCAACATAAAATTAAAATAATTTGATTTAATAGGTGTAAACACTAACCATATTTCTCTTTCTTGAATTGATTGTCTTAATTGATTTTGAACCTCAAATTCTACAATCCCTTTATTTATTGATAAGATTTTTGTATTCCATTCACCTAATTTATTAAAAAGAGAAAATTCTTGATTTGTTTTTAGCCGCATTACTGAAGTTAAATATCTAGACTGATCTTTATTTAATTTTCCAATTAAATTATTGGATAAACTTTCTGAGTAAAATAATCTAATATTAGACATATAATTAAATTAAAAGTTTTATGAAAAATATCAAAGCAATTATTTTCGATGCATATGGAACACTTTTTGATGTTAATTCAGCTGCAGAAAAATGTAAAAATAAAATTGGAGAAAAATGGGAGCCGTTTGCAAATTATTGGAGAACAACTCAGCTTGAATACACATGGCTTAGAAGCATAATGGGCAGACACCGAGATTTTTGGGAAATTACTGAAGAAAGTTTAGATAAATCAATGAAAATTTTTAAAATTGACAGATCTATGAAAGATGAATTATTAGATCTTTACAAAGTTCTGTCAACTTTTCCTGAAGTCAAAGAAACTTTAAAAAAACTTAAAGAAAAAAATTATAAACTTGCCATTCTTTCAAATGGAACGCCATCTCTATTAAAGGAATTAGTAAGTAGTAATAATTTAGAAAGTATTTTTGATGATGTATTTTCTATTGAGGAAGTAAAGATATATAAACCTCATCCGAATGTTTATAGCATACCAATTAAAAAATATAAGATTGAAAAAAATCAATTTGCGTATTTAAGCTCAAATACATGGGATGTATCTGCGGCAGGTAATTTTGGATTTAATGCAGTTTGGGTAAATAGGAATAAAAATATATTTGATAATTTAGATTATAAACCAATAACAGAAATCAATAACTTAAGTGATCTAAATAATTTGTTTTGATTACCAAGAAGAGTTTGGACCGGTTAAAAACTTAATCTCTTCATCAGTTGATTGTCTTCCTAAGATTTTATTTCTATGTGGATACCTTCTAAATTTTTCAATTGCCCGCGTATGATCAACCCAAAATTTTTTAATATTTTTGATATCAGGATGGTTTTTTAAATATTTGTCTGACAAAGCATATGCTCTTTCGTGGTCAATTAATTCTTCGCTGTGAATTAAAGGTAAGAGAAAAAATAACCTTTCTGTTTCATTAAGCGACTGTAAGTGGCCTAAATATATTCCTTGATTTACAGCTAATCTAGCTTTGTGGTCCTGATCAAATGCCTCTTTTTTATCTCTAAACAAATTTCTTGAAAACTGATCAAGCAGTATAATTAAGGCCAGACATTCTTTTGGAGTATTTAGCCAATCTTCGTATTCACCAGATTTAGCTAAATTATGATCTCCCATAAAATTATTTTTTATTTCAAGATCCAAAGCTTCATCCTTTTTAAATCTTTTCTCAGATGAGGTTTTTATAAACCAAAAATCTATAATAGTTTTTGCTCTAGAATTCATATTCAAAGTCTTGATTAAATAATATAAGGAATTATATAAAGGCCATGTCTGAGATTCAAGTAAATCAAATTATTGATCCAATTGCCGCAACAGATGGTGCGGGTGTAAAATTAAAAAGAAGCATTGGTGTAGAACCAAATTATTACGATCCGTTTTTAATGTTAGATGAATTTGGATCTGAAAATAAAAACGATTATATCGCTGGGTTCCCTGCTCATCCGCATAGAGGAATTGAAACAGTTACATATATGTTAGCTGGAGATTTTGAACATAAAGATAGTACAGGTGGTCAAGGAAGAATGACCGCAGGTGATGTTCAGTGGATGAAAACAGGAAGTGGAATTATTCACTCAGAAATGCCAGCTATGAAAGAAGGAAAACTTCACGGTTTCCAATTATGGATTAACATGCCGGCAAAAATGAAAATGAGCAAACCAGAATATCATTACATTGATGCCAACCAAATGGCAGTACACCAAGACGCTGATAAACAAATTAAAGTGATAGCGGGCAAGTTTGAAAAAGCAGAAGGTCCTATTAGAGGACATAATGTAGAGCCAATATATTTTGATATCGAACTAAAAAAAGGGAAAGAATTTACTTATGAAATTCCATCTAGTCACAACTCATTTATATACTTGATTGAAGGTGAAATAAAAATTGGAGACAAAACTCACGATAAAGTTACAAACTCAACGTTGATATTGTTGACAAAAGGAGAAAATTTGAAAGTTTCGGCTTTATCAAATGCAAAATTTCTATTAATTTCTGGCAAACCAATTAATGAACAAATTGCTAGGGGTGGACCATTTGTAATGAATACAAAACAAGAGATACTTCAAGCTATAGAAGATTACCATAGTGGTACATTTGTAAAATAAATAATGAAAGCAATACAAATTTCAAAAAATGGTGGACCAGAAGTATTGGAATTAAAAGATATTTCTCTAGAAAAGCCAAAATCAGATGAAGTAACAATTGAACATAAAGCAATTGGTTTAAACTATATTGATACCTATCACAGATCAGGATTGTATCCTTTGAAACTTCCAGCAGGAATTGGAGCGGAAGGAGCTGGAGTAATTACTGATGTAGGTTCAGATATAAATGATTTTAAAGTTGGTGATAGAGTTTCATACGCTGGGGTACCGTTGGGTTCCTATTCTACACATAGAAATTACCCAACTAAAAATTTAGTAATAATTCCTGACAATGTTGATTTTAGAGTAGCTGCAACTTTAATGACAAAAGGTTTGACTACTTTTTATTTATTACACAAAACATATCCAGTAAAAAAAGGCGAAACAGTTTTATTTCACGCTGCTGCAGGAGGTGTTGGACAAATCTTTGGTCAATGGGCTAAGAGCTTAGGTTGCGAAGTTATAGGAACAGTTGGTTCAGATGATAAAATAGAAAATGCTAAAAAAAATGGCTACAGTCACGTAATTAATTATAATAAGGAGAATTTTGCAAAAAAAGTTTTGGAGATTACAAACAATAAAGGAGTGCCAGTTGTTTATGATGGTGTAGGAAAAAATACACTCGAAGGTTCTCTGGAATGTTTAAGTATTAGAGGAATGATGGTTTCGTTTGGAAATGCATCTGGACCATTATCGGATATTAATGTTCCAAAATTAATTCAGCCAAAAGGTCTTTACTTAACTAGACCATCTATGCAACAATATTTAAGTTCAAAAGAGGAACTTGATGAGGCTTCTAAAATATTATTTGAAAAAGTAACTTCTGGAAAAGTTAAAGTTGATATTTTTAAAGAATATAAACTTGAGAATGCAGTAGAAGCACACAAGGATTTAGAGGGAAGGAAAATTTTAGGACCAGCTGTTATTATTCCTTAAACTGCTCATCCATATCAGATATATGCAACCTTAATGCTTTAGTAGAAATTTGAATTTCTCTTATAAAAAAAATAATTGATATCATTACTGATAAACAGCAGGATCCAAATATTATTCTAGCTATAAATAATTCATCTAAATAAAGTGCAAAAACAGTTACCATATTAAATAAAAAACCAAATGCTCCAAACATTATAGAATACTTTAATACATCAATTCTATTGTTTAAATTATTAAGCTGATCCTTCCATTCTGGTGGAGTATGTTTTTCAAAAACATATTCATCATGTATCTTTCTAATTAAAGCACTTAAGGTATGGAACCTGGTCGAATAAACATTCATTATTAAAGGAATAGCTGGAAACATAAGAGCTACTACTGTGTAATCTATGTTCATGACGATTAAATTTGCTTAATAAATATTCTTTGTTATTTAATAATTAATATGTCACATATAAGCATCTTCTTTGAATTAACAAGGTTAAAAAAGCCGATTGGTTATATGTTGTTGTTTTGGCCTTGTGCTTGGGGTTTAACTATTGGATATAATTTTCAAAATGGAATAATTCAATTTTATTTTTTCTTACTTTTATTTTTTTTAGGATCAGTTTTAATGAGGTCTGCTGGGTGCATAATCAATGACATTATTGATAAAGATTTTGATAAAAACGTAGAAAGAACAAAAAATCGACCAATTGCATCTGGACAAATTTCAATTAGACTTTCATTGGTTTACTCTATTGTATTATGCTTAATAGCTTTTTTAGTTTTAATTAACTTTAATAAATTAACGATTTTATTGGCAATCGCATCAATGCCTTTTGCTTTTACATATCCACTTATGAAAAGATTTACTTATTGGCCACAATTATTTTTGGGTATTACTTTTAATTACGGTTTATTGCTTGGATGGACATCAATTAATGAAAGTATTAGCCTTACACCAATTATATTCTATTTAGGTGCCATATTTTGGACATTGGGTTACGACACTATATATGGATTTCAAGATATTGAAGATGATGAAATTATAGGAGTAAAATCAACATCAATTAAATTTAAAGAAAATCCAAAAATTTTTCTCACACTATGCTATTTTTTATTTTTTCTACTTTATATTGTTACGGGGTATATGCTGGAATTAAATAATTATTTTTTTTTAACTGCCCTTATAGTTTTATTGCATTTATATTACTTTCAAATTTATAAATTTAATAAAATAAATAAAATGAGCTGTTTAGATATATTTAAAAGCAATAATTTTTTGGGATTTATTATTTTTATAAATATCTTAATAGGAAAATTATAGAACACATGTCAAATATAGAAATATTAAAAAGGTTGTATCAAGATTACACCAAAAGATATTTGAATAAAGTTATAATCTCTGGTATTTTTTCACTTATAGTTGCTGGTAGTACAGCGTCAATTGCATATTTATTAGATCCCGCCATAGAAAAAATTTTTATTGAGAAAGATCAACAATTAATGCTGCTAATACCAATCGCTATTGTTTTCGCTTTTGCTATTAAAGGATCGTCTTTATATTTTGCAAAAATGACGCTACAAAAAGCTGGCATGCAAATGCAAAAAGAACTTCAGATGCAAATCATGAGTTCAATATTATTATCAGATATTGAAATGATGAATAAAAAACACTCAGGAAAATTTTTATCTAATCTGACTTTTGACGTATCAATGGTTCAAAGATTGTTGAGTGATACAATTTTACTCTTAACTAAAGATACTTTAACTTTAATAGGACTATTGTCTGTAATGTTTTACCAAAACTGGCGTTTAGCCTTTTTTGCAATGATTATGATACCTTTGGCATCTTTTGCATCTAAATCTCTTGGAAAGAGAATGGGTAAAATTTCAACTCAGATACAAGAAATTAATGGAATGCTTACAAAGTTTGTTTTAGAGGTTTTTAAAAATCACAAAATAATAAAAATATTTCAGAAAGAAGATTTTGAAAATAAAAGATCTGAACAGTATTTAGAAACTTTTAAATCTAAAGCTGTAAAAGTACAATCAGTTCTTATTAGAGCTACTCCAATTATGGAAATTTTAACAGGAATAATGATAGGTGGATTAATATATTATGCGGGGAACTTAGTTTTAAAAGATGAGCTTGAAATAAACAATTTTTTTTCCTTTTTAGCCGCAATGATGCTCGCATATCAACCTGTTAGATCTTTAGCGACTTTAAACATTGGTATTCAACAAGGAATTTCTGGGGCGAAAAGAATTTTACCAATTATTGATTCAAAAAATTTAGATTTAAAAATAGGTAAAGAATTAGATTTAAAAAATGGAAGTATAGAATTTAAAAATGTAAAATTTAAATACGAAACTGTTGAACGCGATACTTTAAATCATTTATCATTAAAAATATCTGGAGGTAAAATGACAGCTCTAGTTGGTCACAGTGGTGCAGGCAAATCTACAATAATGAATTTAATCCCAAGGTTTTATGAAATAAATAGTGGAGATATTTTAGTTGATAATCAATCTTTACTCGATGTTTCAGTACAATCACTGAGAAAACATATTTCACTAGTAAGTCAAGACACAACTTTATTTGATGATACTATTAAAAACAATATAATTTACTCATCTACCGAAGCTTCAGAGAAAGAAATAAATGATGTGGTAAAATATTCTTATTGTGAAGAATTTATTAACAAATTACCAAATGGAATTGAAACAGTTATAGGGGAAAATGGAGTTAGATTGTCAGGAGGTGAAAAACAAAGATTATCAATTGCGAGGGCAATGTTAAAAAAAAGCCAAATAATATTGCTCGATGAAGCGACATCTTCTTTAGATTCGGAAACAGAGGAAAAAATACAAAAAGCGATAAATTATCTTACAAAAGATAGAACAACCTTAGTTATTGCACATAGATTATCGACTGTAATCAAATCAGAAAAAATTTATGTTATTGATGAAGGAAAGGTTGTTGATGAGGGAAACCATGAAAGCTTAATTTCATCATCAGAGACATACAAAAAATTTTACCTAAAACAATTTCAAAATGATTAATGTTTTTTATCTATAATTTAATAAGCACTTTTTTTTTGATAATATCTCCGATAATTGTAATATATCGAATTGCAATAGGCAAAGAAGATAAAATAAGATTTCTTGAAAGATATGCAATCTCTTCTAAAAAAAGAAAAAAAGGTAAGCTCGTTTGGTTTCATTGTTCAAGTGTTGGTGAACTTTTAAGTATAATTCCAATAATCGAAAAGCTGGAATTAAACACAAAAATTGATCAAGTACTTATTACTACTACTACCTTAAGTTCTTCAAAAATATTTGAAAAATTTAAATTTAAAAAATCTTTACATCAATTTTTTCCTATTGATAATAAATTTATATTAAATCGGTTTTTATCTTACTGGAAACCTGCTGCACTATTGTTATGTGAGTCAGAAATTTGGCCAAATTTAATTTGCTCAACTAAAAATAGAAAAATTAAATTAATTCTTATAAATGCTAGAATAACAAAAAAATCATTTAAAAGATGGAGGTTATTAAAACATTTTTCAAAAAAAATTTTTAAGAAATTTGATGTTTGCTTTTCACAAAATACTGAAACTAAAGCGAGACTTGTAAAGCTTGGTGCTACAAATACTAAAAATCTAGGAAATCTAAAATTTACAACTAGTAAGAACATTAAATACGATATTTTAGATAATAAAATAAGAAGTTTTTTTAAAAGAAAAAAAATTTTAATTACGGGTGCTAGTACTCATTTTAATGAAGAAAATTTTGTTATCCAAAGTCATTTACATTTCCAAAAAAAAAGTAAAAATATTATTTCAATCATTATTCCAAGGCATATCGAAAGAGTAAGTGAAATTACTAAAGAGCTAAATAAATTTTCGTTAAAGTATCATACACACAGTAATCAAAATAAGATTAATGATAAAATAGACATATATATCGTAGATACATATGGAGAATTAAATAAATTTTATAGAATTTCAGATCTTGTTTTTATGGGTGGTTCATTAATTAAACATGGAGGTCAAAACCCTCTTGAGCCAGCAAAACATGGCTGCAGGATTATTCATGGACCAAATATAGATAATTTTAAGGAAATCTATAATAAACTTAATGATATGAAAATTTCTACTAAGTTTCATAGTTATAAAATTGGAATAAAAACCATTGATAATAAATTAAAAAATAAGAAGTCAAATTTCGATAATAAAAAAATTATTAATTATGGACAAAAGATATTAAAGTCAACATATACTGAAATAATAAAATTAATTTAAAGTGAATTTTGTAAAACCGAAATTTTGGAAAAAAAATAATTTAATTGTTTTTATTTTATGGCCGCTGACATTATTTACAATATTAGTAAATATTTTAAAAAAATTGCAAATTCCATATAAACCAAATATTCCGACAATTTGCATTGGTAATATTTATTTGGGTGGAACTGGAAAAACACAATTAGTATTAAAGATAAATCAAATACTAAAAAAAAAATATAATCTGTTCGTAATAAAAAAATATTATACAAATCAAATCGACGAACAAATATTATTAAAAAAAAATACTAAATTAATTTTACCAAAGAAAAGGATAAATGGCCTTAAAAAACTTGAAAAAGAAAAAAAAAATCTTGTAGTTTTTGATGATGGTTTACAAGACAAATCTATAAAATACGGCTTATCAATTGTTTGTTTTAACAGTTTATCTAGTATAGGAAATGGTAAACTTCTGCCAGCGGGACCATTAAGAGAAAATTTATCTGAATTAAAAAATTACGATGCGGTATTTATTAATGGTAAAATAAATAAAAATTTGGTTCATAAAATTAGAAATAAAAATAAAAATATTAAAATTTTTTATGGTAAATATTATTTAAAAAATAAAAAGAATTTTAACAAAAAATTTAAATATTTGGCATTTTGTGGCATAGGTACTCCTGAGAGTTTTTTTAATTTACTAAATGAAAATAAAATCAAAATTGCGAAAAAAGTAATTTATCCTGATCACTATAATTATAAAATTTCTGATATAGAGAATATAAAAAAAATTGCAGATTTAAATAATTACAAAATAGTAACAACCGAAAAAGATTTTGTGAAGATTAAAAAATTAAAAAATTTAAGTATTAAATTTACAGTTGCTGACTTATATATAAATAAGTCAAATTCTTTTAAAAAATTTATATTAAAAAATATATGAAAATTATAAAATATTTTTTTCAATTTATAATTATAATTACTTTATTTATTATATTTAAAATAATTGGATATAAAAATGCATCATTGTTTGGTTCAAAAATTGGAAAAAAATTTGGAAAATTAATAAGATCTGACAAAATTATTTTAAAAAATATTTCAATTATTGAAGAATATTTAGGTACCAAATTAAATAAATCAGACCAAATTGTAACTGAAGTCTTTTCAAATTATGGAAGGATCTTATCTGAATATATGTATATAAAAAAAATCAGAGCATCATTTAAAAAATATATAGTTGTAAATGGAGAGAATTATTTAAATGATATTAAACTTAACAATAAAAAAGTTGTTTTTGTTTCAGGACATTTTAATAATTTTGAGTTAATGGCAATGTATATAGATGCTTCAGGGGTAAATCTTTCAGCAATATATAGACCGTTGAATAATATTTTTTTAAATAAAATTATGGAAAATATTAGAATAAAACACATTTGTAAAAATCAAATAAAAAAGGGTAAGGGTGGTTCAAGAGAACTAATTAACTATTTAAGAAAAAATTATTCTATAGCTTTAATGATTGATCAACGTGTATCGGAAGGAATTAGTTCCGATTTTTTCGGAAAATCTGCTTATACCACTACTATTCCAGCTCAAATAGTAAAGAAATTTGAATGTGAAATAGTCCCTGTGCACATTGAAAGATTTAACGATGTTAAGTTTAATTTAACTTTCGAAAAACCAATTAAATTCGATAAAAACCTAAGCACAGAACAAATTACCTTAAAATTAAACAAAATTTTAGAAAAGATGATCTTAAAGAATCCAGCTCAGTGGATCTTGACTCATAATAGATGGAAATAGAAAAATTATTTATTTTTTTCTCTTTTCTGATTTGCTTCTAAATAAGAAAAATATGGTTCCTGAAGATCTACGTTCCAATAATTTAAGTTTTCCAAAGGAATTTTTTTTCCTGAAACAGCGCATATAACATAAGTTCCATTCTCAATCACTTCAAATGAATTATGTGAGTATTTTAATATAGCTATTTTATCAACCATTATATAAATAAGTATACATGAGAATTGCAATAATTGGTAGTGGTGGGCGAGAACATGCAATTTGCCAAAAAATATATGAGTCTAAAAAAGTAAAAAAAATTTTTTGTATTCCAGGTAATGGAGGAACTAATTCAATTGCAAAAAATATACAAATTGACTTAAATAATTTTGAAGAGATAAAAGATTTTTTAATTACCGAAAGAGTAGATTTAACAATTATAGGTCCAGAAGAACCATTGGTCAAAGGCATAGTTGATTATTTAAATCAAAATAAATTATATGTTTTTGGTCCTGATAAATTTTGCTCAAATTTGGAGGGATCAAAAATTTTTACAAAAAAAATTTGTGAAAAACATAATATTCCAACTGCAAATTTCAAAATTTTTAAAAATGAAGCTCAATCTCTAGAATATCTTCAAAATAAAAGTTATCCATTAGTTGTCAAAGCAGATGGGTTGGCGGCTGGTAAGGGAGTTTATATTTGCGAAAATTATTTAGATGCAAAAAAAGGTGTTAAAGAAATTTTTGGAGGAAAGTTTGGCAATGCTAAAGAAATTTTAATTGAAGATTTTCTGTATGGTGAAGAAATGAGTTTTTTTATATTATACGATAATGTATCTTTTAAAATTTTTAACACAGCTCAAGATCATAAAAGAGTATTTGAAGGAGACAAAGGTAAAAACACAGGAGGTATGGGAGCATACAGCCCTTCAAGATTAAACACAAAATTTTTAGAAAACAAAATTGTAAAAAAAATTATTAAACCAACATTAGATTATCTAAAAAATGAAAATGGAAAATATATAGGTTTCTTATATGCAGGTTTAATGATTAAGGATGATGAACCATATTTAATTGAATATAATGTAAGAATGGGAGATCCAGAATGTCAAACAATTTTACCGTTATTGAAAAATGATTTTGTTGAAGTTCTAAAAAATTGTATGAATGGAACATTGAATAAATTAGAATTAGAATGGGAGGATAAAAAAAGTATTTGTATAGTCCTTGCTTCTAAGGGATATCCACAAAATTTTAATAAAAATATTTTCATAGAAAATTTAGAAAATTTTAAACATTCAAATAATCGATTTATATTTCATGCAGGTACAAAGTTAGTTGATAAAAAATTTTATTCTACTGGTGGAAGAGTTTTAAATTTTGTATCAATTGGATCAAATTTAAAGTCTGCAAGAGATGAGACATTAAATTTAATAAAAAAATTAAATTGGAGATATGGGCATTACAGAAGAGATATAGCTTTTAAAGTAATTAAAAATTAATGAGGATTATTTCTGGAAAAGCAAAAGGAAAAAAAGTTTTAATTCCTAAAGATAAAAAAACTAGACCTTTGAAGGATATGGTTAAAGAGTCTATATTTAATATTATTAAACATTCTGATTTATTAAGGTCAAAATTTGATCAATGTGTAATTTTGGATCTTTTTTCTGGGGTTGGTTCTTTTGGGCTTGAAGCAATTTCCAGAGGTGCAAAAAAAGTTATATTTTTTGAGAATTTTAAGCCGACATTGGATATGCTCAACAAAAATATTAAATCCTTATCGTTTGAAAAAAAAACTGAAATTTACAATAGAAATATTTATAGTGAAAATTATTTTACAAAATTGAAATATAATTTTGATATTGTGTTTATAGACCCTCCATTTAAAGATGAAAAAATTGAATTTTTATTAAAACACTTATTCAATTCAAATAAATTAAATAATGAAACTCTCTTAATTATACATAGACATAAAAAAACTAAAGATTATTTTGGAGAAAATTTTAAAATTCTTAGGCAAGAAATATATGGATCCTCAAAAATAATATTTGGTTTTTTTACTTTTTAAGAATTCTAAATGTTTCCTTTTTTACAAGCTCTACCTCTGGTTGGTTCAAAGGATTTATTTTTAATAAATTTGATAGTAAAATAACTTCTAAAGTAAAAAAACAAAATAATTTCCCGAGAGTTTCTTCTGTTCTTTTTTTTATATAAAAAGATCTAAAAGGAATTTTTCGCATTTTAAAAATATTTTCTGTAGCAATCCTTTGTGAATTTAAAATATCAAAAGTATTTTTATTTTTTAAGAAGGCAAATTCATCATACAGAAATTTAGAATAAAGTTTTTTTCTTTCGTTTTCCTCAACAATATAAAATGTATAGAAATTAGGTTTAAATCCACTTAAATATAATTGTAGAACGCTATGATTATCTTTTGGCATAGTAGAGATTACTGGCAAAATTCCTTTGGAATTCTTACCTAAACTTTCAGAGACAAGTTGTTGATACCATTTTAATAAGTCTTCTGATTGAGTGTCATAATTTAGAATTACCGAATTAAATTTTTTATTTTTTATAAATTCATATGTGCAAAGAGCGTTATCTATTAAATTACTTATAAATTTTTTTTTAACTATTAAATTATTATATTGCTTAAATTTACTTTCATTAAGACCCATAAGTTCAGATGGCAACATTCCAACCTCAGATAAAACTGAAAATCTTCCACCTATAAAATTTTTATGCTCTATTACGTCAGATTTGAGTTTGCTAGCTAATTTTTTTAAGTAATTATTATTTTTTTCTGTGATAAATATATTTTTGTTTTTTTCATTGATAACAAGATTAGAATTTACAATTGTCTCTAGAGTATTTCCAGATTTAGAAATAATAATATTTAAAGCTTTTTGATTTTTTTTATTTTTTAATATTAAATTCTCAAAAAATGAAATTTTTTTTTTTATTTTGTTTATTAAAAAATTATATATTGCCTTAGCCCCTAAACTTGAACCTCCCATACCTATAATATTAATATTTTTAAAATTTTTATATTTATTTATGATTTTTCTGTCGTAACTATACTTGTAACTTTCTTTATAACTTTTTAAAAAATCAGGCCACTGAGAATTAGTAATATTTTTTAAATATTTTGTTAATTTTTTTTTATCTTTTAATTTTATTTTAATTTGAAATTTTTTTGTAAGAATATTTGAGTCCATTATCATTCAATTTTTTTAATTATAGACTCTTGTAAACTTCCTGATGAATTTGAGCTTGTATTATTAGTACTTTCATTATTTGATTTCAAAGTTTCCTTAAAATTATCTTCTGTTTTTTTTACTTCGGCACTGTCTTTAGGTTTAGGTAAATCATCAATATCGGGTGGCATAACTAAAGGATTTTTCTTTTCAATTAAAAATTCATCAGATTTTTCAGATCTTTTACCTGAAATGCCTGTACATGACGAAACAATAATTAATAAAGTTGTTAAAATTAAGATTTTATTTCTCATTCTTTTTTCTAAATATTTCCAAAAATATTAAAGCAAATATTCCTATTGTAATAAATATATCAGCAACATTAAAAACAAACCAGTGATAACCATTATAATTTAAGTCAATAAAATCAGGTACTGCTGAATAATAAACTCTATCATATAAGTTTCCAAGTGATCCTCCTAGAATCATTGAAAAAAATATTTTATGCAACTTATCAGAATAAAATAAAAGATAAATTATTATTAAATTAATTAAAAAGATTAAAATCGTAATTAAATTATATGCAAAAGCTTGATCAAGTTGAAAAAGTCCAAAACCAATGCCAGCGTTCCAAACTAGAATTATGTTTAAATAAGAGTTTATTGTAATATCAACAATACCTTCGTTTTCAACAATATTTAAAATATAAATTTTAGATAACCTATCTAAAAAAAAAATAAAAAAAATGATTAATGAATTTAAAATAAATTGTTTTTTCAACATAATTTTAATTTAAAAATCATCCATGTCTCTCACATTTCTTTTTACTTATTTTCCAACAAACATTACATTTGGTTCCCTCCGCCTTAGAAGTATCTACATTTATTTCTTGATCTAGATCATCATCAGGTAAAACTTCTGCCGCAGACGTAATACAAAGTTCAGCAAAATCAAAATCTTTAGCAATATTGTATAAATCTTTCTTAAGTTTGATTTTAATATTTGATTCGAGACTTGATCCTATTAATTTGTTAGCTCTTTTTTCCTCAATACTTATATTTGCTACATCTCTAATTTTTTTTAATTTCTCCCACTTTTCATTTAAATTTTTATTTTGCCAATTTTGAGGAGTTTTAATAAATTTTTTTAAATGAATGCTATCATTGCTATTTTTAGTTACTAATGAATATATTTCCTCTGTTGTAAATGAAAGTATTGGCGCAAACCATTTGAGCAGACAATCTAAAAGTATATTTAATATTGTAATACAACTTTTTCTTTTTTCAGATTTTAAATTATCACAATAAAGAGCATCTTTTCTTATATCAAAATAGAATGCCGACAGATCTACCGTACAAAAATTTAATAGTTCTTTGTATAAATTATGAAAAGTATAATTATCAAAATTTTTATGAAAATTTTCGTTTAAAATAGATATTTTATGAAGCATATATTGCTCTAATTCCGGAAGTTTATTTACCTCAATTTTAGAAAAATTTTCCTCTGAAAATTTGTCATTTAGATTTCCCAATATATATCTAAAAGTGTTTCTAATTTTTCTATATGCCTCAGCATGTTGTTCGAGAATTGAATAATCAATTCTAAGATCTTCTGCGTAATTTGAGGCTGCAACCCAAACTCTTAAAATATCAGCTCCATATTTTTTTAAAATTTCCTCTGGCGCAATTACATTGCCTAAGGATTTTGACATTTTAAGACCTTTTCCGTCTACTACAAATCCGTGTGATAAAATCGACTCAAAGGGTGCTTTTCCCCTAGTTCCACAAGATTCTAATAAAGATGAATGAAACCATCCTCTGTGTTGATCAGATCCCTCTAAATACATTGATGCTGGCCATTTTAAATCATCCCTTTTTTCTAATACAAATGAGTGTGTTGATCCACTATCAAACCAAACCTCTACAATATCTTTAGATTGAACATAATCTTCAGCTTTATATTTTTTTCCTAAAAATCTCTGAAAGTCACCTGAAAACCAACAGTCTGATCCTTCTTTTTCATAAATTTTTGCGATATTATCGAATACTTCGTCATCTATTAAAACTTTATTATCTTTTTTTGAAACAAAAATTGGAAGCGGTACACCCCAAACTCTTTGTCTAGAAACACACCAATCAGGTCTTGTTTCAATCATAGATTTTATTCTTTCTTTACCTTTGTTAGGATAGAACTTTGTTTCATCAAGTGCTTTAAGTGCTAATTTTCTTAAACCATGGCTTTCCATAGAAATAAACCATTGTTGAGTTGCTCTATGGACTAAGGGAGCTTTTGATCTCCATGAGTGAGGATAAGAATGTTTTAATTTTCCATTTGCTAACAATCTCTTTAATTCTTTCAGCTTCTCTATTACTAAAGGATTTGCCTTAAAAATATGAGTTCCTTCAAATTGTTGAATATGTTTTGTATATCTGCCATCATCATCAACAGTTTCTAATGCTTTAATTCCATTATTAATACATAAATTAAAATCATCAGGGCCATGGCTTGGAGCACAATGAACAAAACCTGTTCCTTGATCTGTGGTAACAAATCTTGCCTCTAACATTGGTACATCATAATCGTAACCGATATCAAAAAATGGATGCTTGCAGACAACTCCTTTAAAAGTTTTGCCAGGCAATTCTTTTATTATCTTATATTTTTCGATATTACATTCTTTCGTAAAAGACTCTAAAAGTTCCTTTGCAACAATAACTTTGCTTTGCTTGAATTCATTTTCGTCTTCAATCTCTAATATTAAATATTTTAAGTTTTCATTATACGCTAAAGCTTTATTTGCAGGAATTGTCCAAGGTGTTGTGGTCCAAATTATAATTTGACAACCTTCTAAATCTTTTACTTCTGTTCTATTAATTAAAAAAGAAACATAAATTGTATCAGAGGTGTGATCCATATATTCAACTTCCGCATCCGATAAAGCTGTTTTCTCTACCGTAGACCATAGAACAGGTTTATAACCTTTATAAAGACTTCCTTCTTTTAAAAATTTTCCAAGTTCTCTAACTATCTGAGCTTCAGCATCAAAGCTCATGGTAGAGTAATAGTTTTCCCAATCTCCAATTACCCCTAACCTTTTAAACTGGTCTTTGTGAACTTTTATCCATTTATTTGCAAAGTCTCTGCATTCTTTTCTAAACTCAACAACTGGTACTTCATTTTTATTTTTTTTATTTTTTTTGTATTGCTCTTCTATTTTCCATTCAATAGGTAAACCATGACAGTCCCAACCTGGAACATATACTGAGTCTTTATCATTCATTTGATGGAATTTTGTTATTATGTCCTTTAATATTTTGTTTAAAGCGGTACCCATATGTATGTTGCCATTTGCATAGGGAGGACCATCATGCAAAATAAATTTCTCTTTACCTTTGCTTTCGTCCCTTAAATTTTGATATAAATTAATTTTGTCCCAAAAATCAATCAGACCAGGCTCTTTTTGCGGTAAATTTGCCTTCATCGAAAATGATGTTTTTGGAAGATTTAAGTTTTCTTTACTCATGTTATTTCAAACTACTTTTTGCAACTCTGATATCTTTTTTAATTTGATTTGTCAGCTGTTTAATACTTTTAAACTTTTTTTCTCTTCTAATAAACTTAATAAATTCAACTGCTAATTTTTTATTATATATATTTTGATTAAAATTAAATAAGTTTACTTCTAGTAATATTTTATTTTGATTGAAAGTAGGTCTAAAACCCAAATTTGCTATTCCATTTAATTTTTTTTTTATATTATCTAATTTTACTTTAACTGAATAAACTCCAGGTTTTGCTATTGTATAATTTCCAATATCGATATTGCAGGTAGCAAATCCTATTTTTCCTCCAACCTTTCTTCCTTTTTGTACCTTGCCTTCAATTTCCCATTTTCTGGATAAATATTGATTGGCTTTAGATAAATTGCCATTTGATAAAAGTTTTCTTATTTCTGTTGAAGATATTATTTTATTATTCTTTTTTAATGGTGATGGGATAATCAATTTATAATGACATTTATTTTCATAAGTTCTTAATAAATTAATGTCCCCTTCTCTTTTATTTCCAAACCTAAAATTATTACTTACAAACAAAATTTTAGTTTTAATTTTTTTATTTAAGTATTTTAATATAAAATTCTTTGCTTTAATTTTTGAAAAATTTTTTGTAAATTTTTGATTGATTAAAAAGTCAACTTTTTGCTTTTTAAATTGATTTATTTTTTGGGATAAATTCATCAACTTAAAATTTTTAAGTTTTTTATTAAAAAACATTTTTGGCATTGGATTAAAAGTTACAACACCGATTTTACATTTATGAATTCTTTTAAATTCCCTTGCTCTCTTAAATAATTTTTGATGTCCCAAATGTACACCATCAAAATTTCCGATAAGAATAATAGAATTATAATAATTATGGGGGATATTAAATCCACTAAATATTTTCATTTTTACCACTTTAATTTTTCTTGAATATAATTTACATCAACTTGATATTTTTCGAAAAGTTTATTTAGTTCATTTTGATTTTCTTTTTTGTGAATTCCATTAAGAATAAATAAAGAATTAAAATTTTGAAGGTTAGCTCCTCTAATATCAGTATTTAAATTGTCCCCTATACATAAAACTGACTTATTTTTATTATCAGTTGATTTTTCATATACTAGTGGATATGGTTTTCCAAAGTATTTAACCTTACCTCCTATTTCTTCAAAGACTTTTGCTACTGACCCTGCACAATATTCTGTTATATTTCCTCTATCGACAATTAAATCTGGGTTTGTACAAACCATTTCTTTGTTTTTTAAGCTCAATAAAAAATTTTTATAAAAATCAAGATTTTCATTATTATCAAATAAACCTGTGCAAATTATATAATCAGCATCCTCAGCTTTAATTTGTTTAAGTGATTTAAAACTTTCAAACAAGTTAAAGTCTCTTTCTGGACCCAAATGGAAAAATTTTAAATTTTTTTTTTCATTACCTAAATAATCTAAAGAACACTGACCCGAAGTATACACTTTAGAACTTTTTTTGTAATCTAATCCAAGTTTTTCTAAAAATTTAATAACATCAGAATTTGGTCTTGGAGCATTTGTAAGCAATATATATTCTTTACCTAAACTATCTAATTTGTGAAGGACATTTACAGCATCCTGGTTTAATTTGATCCCATTGTGAAGGACCCCCCATATATCAATATAAAAAAGATCAAACCTTTTTGCTATTTCTCTAAGACCTATATTGCTTAAATTTACAGTCATATTAATAAATTACTTAAAAAAGCTATATATTCTTTGATTTTTTAAAGCAATAACCTTCTTGAAAATAGTCCTGAGTATATCTATATGTCCTCACATATTTATAGGAGAATTTATGAAGTTTAAACCTTTACATGATAGAGTTTTAATAGAAGTTTTAGATAATCTAGAAAAAACTTCTGGCGGTATAATTATTCCAGACTCAGCTCAAGAAAAACCACAAGAAGGCAAGGTTGTTGCTGTAGGTGGTGGAGCAAAAACTGAAGATGGTAAACTAATTCCAATGGACGTTAAAGTTGGAGACAAAGTTCTTTTTGGCAAATGGTCAGGAACAGAAATCAAAATAGACGGTAAAGAATATAGCATAATGAAGGAGTCAGACATTATGGGTATTTCAACTGGAAAGTAATTAAAAGAAATAAAGTAAGGAGAATAATATGGCAAAGATAGTAAAGTTTGACACTGAAGCGAGAACAGCAATGCTTAAAGGTGTTGATATTCTTGCTAACACTGTGAAGGTAACTCTTGGTCCTAAAGGGAGAAATGTTGTAATTGATAAGTCTTATGGTGCCCCAAGAACTACAAAAGATGGTGTTTCTGTAGCAAAAGAAATTGAGCTTGATGATAAATTTGAAAACATGGGAGCTCAAATGGTTAAAGAAGTTGCAAGTAAAACAAATGATGAAGCTGGAGATGGTACTACTACAGCTACAATTTTAGCTCAAGCAATTGTTAAAGAAGGTTGCAAATACGTAACTGCAGGTATGAATCCTATGGACGTTAAAAGAGGGATTGATGCAGCTGTGGAAACTGTTAAAGAAAAATTAATCTCATCTGCAAAAAAAGTAAAGGACAGTGATGAAATTGCTCAAGTTGGAACAATATCTGCCAATGGTGATAAAGAAATTGGTAACATGATTGCAAAAGCAATGCAAAAAGTTGGTAATGAAGGTGTAATAACTGTTGAAGAAGCAAAAGGAATTGAAACTGAACTTGATGTAGTAGAAGGTATGCAATTTGATAGGGGATACTTGTCGCCTTACTTCATCACAAATGCAGAAAAAATGACAACAGAATTAGAAAATCCACTAATTCTATTGCATGAAAAAAAATTAACAAACTTACAACCAATGGTTCCTCTTCTAGAAGCAGTAGTGCAGTCTGGAAGACCATTAATGATAATCTCAGAAGATGTAGAAGGTGAAGCTTTAGCTACATTAGTTGTCAATAAATTAAGAGGTGGTTTAAAAGTTGTGGCTGTTAAAGCTCCAGGATTCGGAGATAGAAGAAAAGCAATGCTTGAGGATATTGCAATTTTAACTGGAGGAACAGTAATATCTGAAGATTTAGGGATAAAACTTGAAAATGTTAAATTAACAGATTTAGGTTCTGCTAAAAAAGCAAAAGTGGATAAGGAAAATAGTACGATCGTGAGTGGTACTGGTAAAAAATCTGACATTGAAGCAAGATGTACACAAATCAAACAACAAATTGATGAAACAACATCTGACTACGATAGAGAAAAACTTCAAGAAAGATTAGCTAAACTTGCCGGTGGTGTAGCTGTAATCAAAGTTGGTGGAGCTACTGAAGTAGAAGTTAAAGAGAGAAAAGATAGAGTTGAAGATGCACTTAATGCAACAAGAGCAGCTGTGGAAGAAGGAATAGTTGTTGGTGGTGGATGTGCTCTTCTTTATGCATCTCATGAACTTGATAAAGTCAAAGTAAAAGGTGATGATCAAAAAGCTGGAGTAGAAATAGTTAAAAGTGCTCTAGAGGCTCCTATTAGACAGATCGCGACTAACGCAGGAGTTGATGGTTCAGTTGTTGTTGGAAAATTAACAGAGGGAAATAAACCATCGCAAGGTTATGATGCACAAACAGAACAATACGTTGATATGTTTAAAGAAGGTATCATTGACCCAGTAAAAGTTGTTAGAACTGCTTTACAAGATGCAGCTTCAATTTCTGGATTATTAGTTACCACTGAAGCAATGGTTGCAGATAAACCTGAGCCAAAAGATTCTGGTCCAGCTGGAGGAATGCCTCCTGGAGGAATGGGTGGTATGGGTGGCATGGGTGGCATGATGTAATCCCAAATTAATAAGAACTAAATTCTAAAAAACCCCCTCACATTTGGGGGTTTTTTTTTACACCAAATTAATTGTTAAAAATTTTATCTACAAAATAAAGACCTAAAGCCACCGCAGGTCCTATTCCAAATGCAAACAGCAAAGTTCCAATTCCAACCGTACCTCCTAAATACCATCCTATTGAAACGACACTTATTTCAATAAATGCCCTTACAGCAGCAATTGGTAAATTTGAAACTTTTTGTAAGCCAATCATAAGACCGTCTCTTGGACCTGATCCTAAATTTGCAATTAAATAAATTCCTCCACCTATACCTACAGTTAAAACAGCTACTACAGCTAAAATTATTTGTGAAATATAACTTTTAGGGGAAGGTACAAAATTTATACACAAATCAATCATCGCAGCGATAATCAATGCATTCAATATTGTCCCCATGCCTGGTTTTTGTTTTAATGGTATCCACATAATTAAAACTACTACGCTTATAATAAAAGTTATAACTCCAATAGAATAATTTACATTTAAAGAAATACCTTGAGCAAGAACACTCCAAGGGGAAGCTCCACTTAAGGAAACAATTAGCAAGCCCTCGCCTAATCCAAAAAGTGTTAATCCAAAGCACAAAAAGAAAAAGGTTGAAATCTTCGGTTTAAAATTGAAAGGATATTTTGAACTCCAACTTGTTCTGGGTATTTTTTTTATAGATAAAAACATAAAATAATAATTTCTTATATATCTTATAATAAATAATTAATATAAAATTTAAGAATGAAAATAAAATTTTACTCTATTGTATTAGGCTTAATTATTTCAATTTGTACTTTTTCAAATTTATATTCTCACACTGGCCATTATAAAAATCTTAAACTGATAGAAATGGATATTTACAGAAATGGCGAGATAATTGGTTATAGTAATTATTATTTTAAAAGTAATGAGGATATTTTTGAAGTTATTAATGAAACTGAGTTTGAAGTAAAAATGGCCGGTGTAAAATTATTTTCTATAAAAAGTATAAGTAAAGAGAAATATCAAAATGATCAGTTGGTGGAATTTAAATCAGAGACAATGCAAAATAAAAAGAGAAAATTTGTAAATTTATTTTTTGATATGTCAAAAGATTATTTTATAATTGATGGTTCTTCATATAAAGGTAGTGCCAATAAAGAAAATGTTGTTGGAAATTGGTGGAACCATAAAATACTAACAAGCAATAGTCAAATTAGTCCACTTTCTGGAAGTATAAAAAAACAAGAAGTAAGTTTTATTTCAAAAGAAAAACTAGTAATTAATGGAATTTCCTTAGCAGTTGATCATTTTAAGTTAAAATCTACAGATGAAAATTTAGAAGCAGATAAAAGATTAGATTTTGATATTTGGTATGATAGTAAAAATAACATTATTGTTAAAGTTGAGTATAAGAGACTTGGTAAATGGCAATATATTTTAAAAAAAATTGAATAATATATTAACTATTTTCCAGCAACAGTCATATTATTTATTAACATTGATGGAGAATTTGTCGAATAATTAAATTGTAAATCATTTGCTAATATCGTTTTCATAAACATTTCATTTAAATTACCTGCAATTGTTACTTCGCTTATTGGATAAACAAATTCACCGTTTTCTATCATCATCCCGCCTGCTCCAAGTGAATAATCTCCTGTTACAATATTTGTGCCATGGCCTATTGTTTCAGTAACATAAAAAATTTTATTATTAGAATTCATCAAATCCTTAAGCTTTAGTTTGCCATTCTCAAAATATAGGTTTGTTGTGCCCCCACTTCTTCCATTAGAAATTATATTAAGTTTATTTCCATAATATGTATCCATTAAGTACTCATTTAACACACCATTATTAACCAAGGACAGGTTTTCTATTTTAACTCCTTCATTGTCAAAATACTTTGATCCATTTCCTCTTTTGATATCCGCTCTATCAACTATATTTATATTATCTGAAAATATTTTTTTATTTAATTTTCCCTTAAGGAAAGAGGTTCCCCTATAAATTGATGAACCTGTAATTGCACTACTAAAATAATTTAAGAAATTTTTTGAAATTCTTTTATCAAAAATTATATCAAATTTTCCACTATTAATTTTTTGAGGTTTAAGCTTTCTAATTGCAAACTTTGCTGCATTTGAACCCAATTCTGAGGGTTTTAATAAATCTTCAAAATGACGTTTCGAAGTATATTCATAATCTCTTTCCATACTTCCGTTATTTTTTGAGACAACTTCGCAATACGCCGTAAAATTTGAGGTTTTGTATCCATTTTTAAAACCTTTACTATTACCAAGAACTACTTCTGTTTTACTTTCACTAAATGATGAGCCATTAGTATTAACTATCTCATTATTTTTAAAAGCTACTTCCTCAGCCTCTTTAAGATAATCAATTTTTTGATTATTTTCTAAGTGGGTTTTATCGAATAAATCCAACTCATGAGAATTTTTGAAATATAATTTTTCATCGGGAAGTGAATTATGTTCATCTTCGGGTGTTACTTTTGCAGCCTCGACACATCTTTCGATTAACATTTCCAAATTGTCATTTTTTAAATTAGATGATGAAACCGAAGTTTTTTTTTTATTAATATACGCAGTTAATGATAAACCAATATTTTCTGATCTATCAGACTCATCTAATTTCTTATTTCTAAAACTGACAGTTTCAGCTGTACTTTTTACAATGCTTACTTCAGCATCAGTAGCACCTTTTTTTTTGGCACTAGTAATGCAAAGATCAATGATATCACTTAGTTTATTATTGTATTCCAACATTTATTAAAGTTGTGTACCGCCTACAGTCATTTTATTTATCAATAATGATGGTTGACCAACTCCAACAGGCACACCTTGGCCTGCTTTTCCACAGGTTCCAATACCAGGATCTAACATCATATCATTTCCAACCATTGAAACTTCTTTGAGAGCCGATGGACCATCGCCTATTAAAGTGGCGCCTTTTATAGGTGAGCCTACTTTACCATTAATAATTTCATAAGCCTCAGTACAATTAAATACAAACTTGCCAGATGTAATATCTACTTGTCCGCCACCAAAGCTAACCGCAAATATTCCTTTTTTCACTGATTTAATCATTTCTTCTTGTGAATGATTTCCATTTAGCATTATTGTATTTCTCATTCTTGGCATAACAACATGCTTGTAGCTTTCTCTTCTTCCATTTCCTGTTGATCTTGTATTCATTAACCTTGCATTCAATCTGTCTTGCATAAAATTTTTTAAAATTCCATTTTCTATTAAAACAGTTTTTTCAGTGGGGGTTCCCTCATCATCAATTGTTAGGCTACCTCTTCTATTTTCTAATGTACCATCATCTATTATTGTAACTCCTTCACTGGCAACCTTTCTACCAACTAAATCATGAAAGGCTGAAGTTTTTTTTCTATTAAAATCTCCCTCTAATCCATGGCCAATCGCTTCATGAATTAAAATTGCTGGCCAACCAGGGCCTAATACTACCTGCATCTCTCCAGCGGGTGCTGGTTTACTATTTAAATTTACTTCAGCAATTCTTAATGCTTCATCACAAACACTTTTCCAATTTTTTTCGTCTAAGTAAGTATCATAATTTTGTCTACCTCCTATTCCATAAACTGCAGACTCTTTTCTACCATTTTTTTCAAGCATTACAGAAACATTAAATCTAACAAGGGGTCTATCATCTGATAAAAGTTCTCCACCACTTCTGAGTATTTCTATAGCTCTATGCTCACCTAACAAAGTTGCCGTTACCTGGCTTACTAAATTATTTTTATTTCTTACATAATCATTTGCTTGATTTAGTATTTCTATTTTTGACTTAAAATTTTTTCCCTCAATTGGATCTTTTTCTGAATAATATTTTTTATTAGTTTTTTTAATTTCAAAATTATATGTGCCGTTTGAAGATGATAGAGTTGATTTAAGATTTTTACTAGATTCATTTAAAGATTTTTTTGATAAATCGCTAGAGTGAGAATAGGCAACTACTTCTCCAGTAATTGCTCTCAAGCCGTACCCTAAATCAGATTTATAAGTAGAAGATTTAATTTTATTATCATCTAGAACAATAGATTCTGACTTAGAGTCTTCCAAATATAATTCACCATCATCACACTTATTTAATGTATCCGATACAATACTACTTGCTGTAGAAATATCTAATTCAGAGTTTTTTAATATTTTTGACATAGTGCTAATTTAGGAGACTGTAGAATTTTTTCAATTAGGCGTTTTTGCTTATTTAAATTTCAATTAAAATGAGTATATGGCTGATGTATGAAGATATTTTTCAACAATTCTTGCTCTATTTGTAGATCTGAAATTAATGTTTATAAAAAACAGGGTATTAAACAATTAGAATGGGTAGATATAACTAACAACAAAGATGCTGAAATAGATACTAAAAAAACAAATAAAGATCTATTGAGAAGATTGCATGTAAAATCTGATGGGAAAATTTACTCTGGTGCAGAGGCATTTATAGTCTTGTGGAATAGAATGCCAAAATTTAAATTTCTTGGTAAATTATTATCTATTCCAATTGTATTTCATATTTTTTCATTAATATATGAAATCGTTGCTTTTTTTTTATATCTCAAAAATAGAAATCAGCTTAAAAATTAACTTTGAATAACCAAAAGAATTTGACTAACAAAAGACATTAGAACTAAAAATCCTAAAAAAACTACTAAATACATATAAGTGATAATTTTGTTTTTTTTTCTTCTTAAAATTACAAAATTTTTATCATCTAGTACTGAAATATCTCTTTTTCCAAGAACTGGATAATCGTAACTCCATCTCCAAATTGAATTACCTAATCTATTATCAAGTTTATTATAATAATTTATCCAAGAAACTATCCACAGGAAAATAAAAAAAATTAGAGTTAAGGTTAAAAAAGTTGTTATCATTTAATATTTTAATTATATTTAAAAAATTAAAGTATGTCTATCTGGGGTAGTTTAATTGGAGGAATGATTGGTTTTTCACTTGGTGGACCTTTTGGAATGTTATTGGGTTCACTTTTAGGTGGCAAAATTTCTAGATCTAGAACTTCGGCAGGATTTTCTGCGATTGCTCAAGGCCAAAGAATGTTTGCCTTGTCCTTAATTGTTCTTTCTGCAAAATTAAGCAAAGCTGATGGACAGGTGAGCAAAGAAGAATTAGTTGCTGTTAAAGACAAATTAAAAATCCCAGATAATGAATTAGATCAGGTAGGAAAAATATTTAATAAGGCTAAAGAGGAAAGCGCAGGATATGAACCTTATGCTCAACAAATAGCTCAATTTTATAAAGGTAACATAAATATTTTAGAGGAAGTAATAAACATCTTGTTTTATATTGCAGAGTCAGATGGAGATGTAAGCAAATCAGAATTAGATATGATTGAAAATATTGCAAAAATTTTTGGATTGACTGAGTCGCAATTTTTGGGAATTAAAGAAAGCAGAAAAGGATCAGATAAATTAAATCCTTATGTTGTTTTAGAGAGTAAGCCTGATGATGATATTTCTGAAATTAGAAAAAAATATCTTTTATTAAGTAAACAGCATCATCCAGATTTATTATTAAGCAAAGGAGTTCCCGAAGAAGTTATTGAAGAAAGTAAAAATAAAATGAGGGCAATAAATAGTGCGTGGGACCAAATACAAAAATTAAAAAAATTTAATTAATGAAAAATATTTTTAAAATTATTCTGATAATTAATTTTATTTTTTTACCCTTTTTATCTAATGCTGAAGCATCAGAAAAATATCATAAAAATGAGTTGGAAAAGTTTTTTAAAGATTTAAAAAATTCAAAGAATTTGGAGGAGGCAATTTCTATAGAAAAAAATATTTGGAATTTATGGAACTTACATCCAAAAAATAAATTTCTAACAAATAAATTGGAACTAGGAACAGAGCTAATGGAAAATGGCCAACATAAATATGCTTACAAAATATTTTCTAACATCATTATTGAAGATCCAAATTGGTCTGAAGCCTGGAATAAAAGAGCAACAGTACTTTTTTTAATGAAAGAATACGATTTATCTCTAATTGATATCGAAAAAACATTAAATTTAGAGCCTCGTCATTTCGGAGCATTATCTGGAAGAGCTCAAATATATATTGATTTAAAAAAGTATCAAAAAGCTTTAGATAATCTGATTTTGACAAAGGAAATTTATCCTTTGTCTAAAGGCAACAATGTAATACCAAAGCTTGAAAAAATTTTAAATATTGAGAAAATTTAACTTTCTTTTTTTGATCTAATTTTTGATAATAATTGAGTAAGTGAGTCAACCATCATATCAGAAGCTTTGAATATTTCGTTTGGCTGAAATTCATTTGAAATGTTTTTTTCAGGATTTGTTTTATCTTCTATTATTATTCCATGGTTTGGTGAATTATCTTTTATATAAATCAAGATTAACCATTCGTCTTCTTGTGCTTCATCCCATTTTATAAAAATTTCTCCACTTTCAAATCTTCTATCTATACATCTAAAAATCGACATATGTCTTGTAATATATCTTTTGTTTAATTGAAAAACTAAACTATTAGCGCTTCTATAAAAGCTTTCCAATGCAAATTCAATTTTTTGTCTATCTAAATTATATTGTTTTTCTTTTTCTAATAATATTTCTCGACTATCTCCATCTTGGATTTCAACTCCCAGCGCTTCTACCCTTTCTCGAATTTTTTGATCTCTTAACTGCTGATATTTTTCTTTGAGTTTTGCTATTCTGTTTTGTAAACCTTCATAATCATCCCTTTGTTCCCGCAGTGAAATTCTTTCTAGTTTTTCTAACTCTTTAATTTCTCTAATTCTAAATTTTTCTATTTGTTTTTCTAATCTTATCTCTTGAAGAAATCTTTTCTGTCTTTCTGATTGTTCTTTTCTAATAATTGCTTGCTCTTTTCTTAAGAATAATTTTAAATCCCTGGCTCTTTCTTTATCTAGTTTTTCTTCTTCTTTAAGTTGTTTTTCTTTAAATTTTAAATTTCTTAATTCTTTCTCTTTTTCTTCCCTAATTTTCTCGCTTTTTTCTTTTTCCTCCCTTTCTAATTTTTGAATAATATTTTTTTGCTTTTCTTCTTCTCTTAGAGTTTTGTAAGAAATAATTTTACTTTCTATACCATTAAAAAAGCTTTCAATTTTTTTTTCTAAACTTGAAAAAAATGAAAATTTTATTTTTGGAAAATTAGTTAATCTATTTTGAATTTTTATTATTTTTAAAATTATTAGGTCTTTTGTTTTAGTCTTTTTTTTAAAATGAATTAAATTTTTAATAAAAATTTTTTTTTTGTTTTTCTTAATTTTTCCCTTTTTAGGCTTATTTTTTTTTTTTATCTTCGAGAATTTATTGAATTTTTTTCTTAAACGTACTTTTTTTATAAACTTTTTTTTAATTTTTTTTTTTAATTTTTTCTTTTTTTTCATTGGTTATCTATTTTACTACCAACAAATTATTGATAAATATAGTCTCTAGTATTAGGTACAGAAGAATGTTTTTTTATTAATTGTATCTGAAATACAACCTGATCACCCCATTTAAATGCCATTTCACAACCAGCGAGATAAAATTCCCACATTCTTAGAAATTTTTCATCAAACATATCTAAAACTTCTTCTCTTTTATTTAAAAATCTTTCTTTCCAATGTCTTAATGTATGTGCGTAATGCATTCTCCAAACCTCTAAATCTGATAGCATTAAACCTGATTTTTCAATGGGTTTTACTACTTCACTGAAACTTGGTGTATATCCACCAGGAAATATATACTTTGTTATCCAAGGATGTGGATCTCTAGGTGGATTTATTGAGCCAATAGTATGTATAAGTGCTACACCATCATCCTTCATCAATTTTGAAACAGAATTAAAGTATGTACTATAAAACTTTCTTCCAACATGCTCAAACATTCCAACACTTACAATCCTATCAAATTTTTCATTTAAATCTCTGTAATCAGCCAATCTGAACTGCACTTGATTTTCTAAACCATTTAACTTAGCTTTTTCAATACTATGTTTATATTGATTTTCAGATAAAGTTATTCCCAGAACTTCACATTGAGATTTTTTTGCAATTTCAATTGCAAGAGATCCCCATCCAGATCCAATATCTAGAACTTTTTGATTAGGTTTTAAATTCAATTTTTTTATAATGTGTTCAATTTTATTATTTTGTGCCTGTTCTAAACTGTCATTATCATTTTTAAAATATGCACATGAATATTGTCTGCTAGAGTCTAAAAATAAATCATATAATTTTTCAGAAATATCATAGTGATGAGCAACATTTGATTTTGATTTTTTTTTTAAGTTAAAATTTGTTAAAAATCTATAAGTGCCTCTTAATTTGTTAATTACTGCATTGTAAGAGTTTGTCTCTCCTCTACCAATATTCTTTAGAGCTAAATCTAAAAATTCTGTCAAACTTCCATTTTCAATAACAACAGATCCATTTGTATAGGCTTCTCCAAAATATAAATCCGGTAAAAGCAAAAGTTTACTATGTAATCTTTTATCTAAAATTTTAAGAGTTATGGGATTTTCTTTTTTTGGATTACCAATCGTGTGCTTATTCATATTTGCATCAATTAGCAAAAAACCATCCTCTTTAAAAAGATTATTTAAAAAGTCTACTAATTTCATAATAATTAAAGTTTAAAATCTAATGAGTTTAATTCAAGGATTAGTTTATCTTTTTTTTCTTTATCTAAAATACTTAATGTAGGCAAAATATTATTATAAATACTTTCTTTAGAACCTAAAAAACTATGAATTGCAGATACTAAATTGTACTTTTCGAAAACAGCTCTAACCTTACAAAGTTTTTCGTTTTCAGTCTGTTCTATATTATTATGAAAATCATCATATACTTTTCTTGCTAGTTTACTCGTTACATTACAAGTTGCTGTAATTATTCCAGAACATCCTGATTTTAAACCTTTTAATAGTTTCGACTCTGATCCAGGCATCATTGAAAAATTAGGAATATTTAAATTTTCAAATAAATTATATGAACTGTCTTTTAATCCAATAATTTGCGAAGGGAATTTATCATTTAAATTCTTTACACATTCTGGACTAAATTTATAACCACAAAGTTTTTCAAAATTGTATAAAATTATTTGAATATCTTTATGAGATTCTATTATCCTCGAATAAAAACTAAATACTTCTTCATCGCCATATTTATAATAAGCTGGTGGCATAATTAAAAAATTTTTAAAACGAAGCGACTTAGAAATTGATATGAATTGTATTGTTTCATTTAAAGAATTTAATCCAGTTCCAATTAAGTACTTATCTTTATATTTGCTCTTAGATAAATCGTTCAATAAACTAATTTTTTCCGATACGGATAATAATTGAGCTTGGCCAGTACTTCCAAATATAGCAACACCATGGCAACCATTTTCAATTAAATTTTCTGCATGTTTAATTGTTTTTTTTACATCTAAAGCTAAATTTTCATCTAATACAGAAAGTCCAGCCGCATAAATGCCTCTAATTTTTTCCATAATCTTGATATTTGTATTATAAATTTTATAAAAAAGCACTGACACAAAGTAAAAATATTTATTTATGAAAACTGCTGTTTATTTGAATTATATTGGGCTAGGTTCAAACCTCCTTCATTTAACTTATTGTCATCAAATTGCAGATAAATATGGACCAATTACAATAATAACACTTTGTAAAACACTAAAGCAAGCGATAGGTAAAGATCCAAAAATAAAAGATATTATTACTTTAGACCAGAAGAATAAAACTATTTTTGGTGTATTTAAAATTTCTAAGATTTTAAAAAATCAAAGCTTTGACAAAATTTTTATTTATTATCCTAGTTATAGAACTCAGTTTGCTGCCAAATTAGCTTTCATAAAAGAAATTAATTTTTATCCAGTTTCAGAAAAAAGAAATCTTCATTTAGTTAAAAGAGCAAAATTTTATACTGAAAAATGGTTAAATACTAATAATTGTAAAACGGAGTCTAAATTGTACATTGATGACTTTTCAAAAAATAAAGCAAAGTTAAAATTAAAACGAGAATATAAGAATATAGTACTAGGCATTGGTTCATCAGGACCAACAACTAAGTGGGGTACTAAAAGTTATATAGAATTAGCAAAAAAATTAAATTTAAATTCAAAAAACTATTATCATATTTTATGTGGTCCATCAGAAACTTCTCTTGCTTCTGAATTAATTAATTCACTAGGATCGGAAAATTGTAATTCTTTGAGCCCATTATCAATATCTGAATTGATACCAATAATATCTCAATGTGACGTTTATATTGGCAACGATTCCTTTGGTCACCATGTGATGTCACAATGTGGAAAACCTTGCTTTATAATTATTCTTGATACGCCAGGGGCATACACTGATTATAGTATCAATCAACATAAAATTTTACCAAAGAATTATAGTTCTGAAATGATTGGTCACGATACAAGAATTAATCCTTATAATATTTCAGTTGATCATGTTTTAAATAAAATTTATGAAGTATCTTTTTAAGATAAATCTTTTAAAACCATCTCTTTAGCTTCATTTACTAAACTAGACAATCTTGTTGTTTCAGGAGAAACATCTGGGTGGATTTTTTTTTGAATTTTCGCATGGGCCTTTTTTACATCTTCTTTGGTAATTTTTTTGCTTTTATCTAAATTCAGTATTTTATAAGCCTCATCGATATTTAAGGTAGAATTATTCATCCCAGAACTTTGATTAAATGAAAATCTATTTGAAGATCTTAGATATTGCAAAAGTCTAAATAAACCTATTATTTGGTAAAGAGTTAGTCCTTTTAATTTAATTATTCCAAGGCTTAATAGAATTAATGGTAGTGAAAGTAAAAATCTCCCACCAAAAGCCAATAAAATTGCAAGAAGTATTGATCCTAAAAAAATTAGAATTCTAAATGCTTTGGATATTTTTTTTGTTGGAGCCCTTGCAATAAGTCTTAAGAATAAATAAATAATTACGAAAGCAATTAAAGTAAAAATTATAATATTCATCTATTATGAAAATACCACAGTTAACCAAAAAACCTGAATTAAAATCTTGTCACAATGTAAATTGGGAAGATAATTATAGTTGGATTCATCAAAATAACATTTTAGAAGTCTTGAGGGATAGCTCAAAACTTTTACCAGATGTAAAAAAATACCTAGAAGAAGAAAACGCTTATACAGAACACCATTTAAAGGACACAAAAGATATTCAAAAAAAATTATTTGACGAGATCAAAGGTAGAATAAAGCTAGATGATGAGTCTTTGCCATATAAGGACAAGATCTATGAATATTGGACTAAAACTACCACAAAAGGAAATTACTCCATAAAACTTAGAAAAAAAATTGGATCAGATAAAGTAGAAGAAATCTGGAATGGTGACAATGAGAAAGAAAAATTAAAAACTGATTATTTCGGTGTTGGTGACTTGGAGGTAAGTTATAATGATAAATATCTTAGTTACTCTTTAGATTTAAAAGGATCTGAATATTATACTATTTATGTAAGAGATATTGAAAACAATGAACTAGTTACAGAAAAAATTGAGGAAACAAGTGGCAGTATTACTTTTAGCTTAGATGATAAATTTATTTTTTACTCAAGATTAGATGAGCATCATAGACCTAGAAAAATATTTAGGCATAAATTAGGAACTTCAGTTAAAGATGATCAGTTAATATTTGAAGAAAAAAGTGAAGCTTTTACCTGTGGGATCGGTGTAAGTTCTGATGAGAAATATTATTTTATATCAACCTCAGATCATAATACATCTGAACAATATTATTTTTCTAAAGAAGAAGAAAATCCAAAACCTAAACTTATTAAAGAAAGAAAAAGGGGTGTGATTTATTCTGTAAATTCTTGGGATGGAAAATTTTATTTACATACAAATGAAGAAGCAGAAGATTTTAAAATTGATTATTGCGAAGATCTCAAAAACCAAAATTGGAAATCATTTATTCCAGCTAAAGATGAGGTTTTAATTGGTGGACTTGTTTTTTTAAAAGATTGGATAATAAGATCTGAAACTTCAAATGCTTTGGGTAAATTGATTATCAGAAATCCTAAAACTGGTGAAGAAAATGATCTAAACTTCGTAGACGAAAAAGTTATAGTTCCTGGCATATCATTAAAACAAAGGGATAAAAATACTGATGAAGTATATTTATCGTATTCTTCACCTAAAACTCCAGGCAAAACATATTTATATAATTTAAAAACAAAGGATAAAAAACTAGTTAAAGAACAAGAAATTCCATCGGGTCATAATCCAGATGATTACATTGTTGAAAGATTAGAATGTCAATCCCATGATGGAAGATTAGTTCCTATAACTATTACAAGACACAAAAAAACAAAAATTGATGGAAGTGCAAACATACTTTTATATGGTTATGGATCTTATGGTAGTTCAATGTCACCAGGATTTTCCTCTACTAGATTTAGTTTAATTGATAGAGATATAATTTGGGTAACAGCTCATATTAGAGGTGGAATGGAAAGAGGAATGAAGTGGTGGAAAGAAGGTAAATTATTAAATAAAAAAAATACATTTAAAGACTACATTGCAACTGCAAAATTTTTAATTGATAAAAATTATACTTCAGAAGGAAAAATAATTGGAATGGGTGGATCTGCTGGTGGACTATTAATGGGCGCAGTAGTTAATGAAGCCCCAGGATTATTTTTAGGAATGATAATGGCTGTTCCTTTTGTTGATTCTTTAACCACAAACCTTGATCATTCATTACCATTGACAGTTGGTGAATTTGATGAATTTGGAAATGCAAAAGATAATAAAGAACACTTTGATTATATTTATTCTTATGCTCCATATAACAATATTAAAAAAATGGATTATCCTCACATTTTTATTACAACTAGTTTAAGTGATAACAGAGTTTTATTTGACGAGCCTGCAAAGTTCACTGCAAAACTAAGAGATTATAAAACTGATAATAATTTACTTTTATTGAAAACAGAAATGAATGCTGGTCATGGGGGTAAAACTGGAAGAGATAGCGCTATCGAAGAAGTTGCCTTAGACTACGCGTTTGCATTAAAGGTTTCTGAAAAAATCTAATTATACCTACTTGAAAAATTAAAATTCACTATCATATAAAATGAGTAAGTCGCCTAATGGGGCTTACATAAATAAACTTGCTTAAAAAGGAGGATATATATGACAAGTAAGGATCTATCTATATTCAACTCACTAAGACCGTTTTCGATTGGTTTCGACGATATGTTTGACCAATTTGAGAGTATGTTGGGCAATGGAGGTTTGACTATGCAGTCAAATTATCCACCATACAACATAAGAAAAACAGGTAAAGACAACTATGCAATAGAAGTTGCTTTGGCTGGTTTTAGCAAAGATGATGTTGAAGTTGAGTTTGAGGACAATTTATTAACTGTTAGAACTAAACAGATAAATAAGTCTGAAAACAACAACGAAGATGGTGAGGTAATCCACAGAGGTATTTCACAAAGGCAGTTTGCTAGATCATTTACAATTGCAGATGATGTGAAGGTAAATGGTGCTGAATTAAAAGATGGCCTTTTAACAGTAGCCTGTGAAAGAATTTTACCAGACCATAAGAAAAAAAGACTTATTGAGATTAAATAAGCAGTAAACCTTGCTTGTGGGGATTTCTCCCCACAAGTTTAAAATAATTTATTTTTTTGGTAAAGTGGCATTTAAAATAAATGCTAACAATCCTGCAGGTATTAATCCTGTTGTAAGCAATAACCCTAACAAAACTCATATCAATGTAAATTAAAATGAAAAAATATTATTTGGGTAATTTAGGCATATTTAATAAAATTAGTTCAAATTGGTTTTTTTTAAACTAAATACATCCACTTGATGAAAATTTTACAATTGTACCACTTGAGTTTATTTCAAATTTTCTCTCACAAGGAATCCCGTATTTTTTAGTTTTATAGATCAAAATTTCATTTCCGTTTTCACTTATGTAATCAGATGAAGGCGCTCCAATTTCCATTCTAAGTTCATTTACAGGTTTGCCAACAAACATTCCAAATTTTTCATTTTCTTTTTCAACTACCTCATCCGATTTTTTTTTTATTGTTTGGCAGCCAGTTATTAAAATGAAAATAATTAATAAAGAGTTTAAAAACTTAATATTCATAACTGTTTGATAACAATAAATTGTGTCATAAATAAAATTAACTTGTTAGTTGTAAATATATCATTATTAACCACATTTTGATCAAAAATAGCTTAATTTATTGGGATTTTTTAAAACGAATCAATTACTGTTTCAGCAAATAAGGGAGGTCTAATGTTAGATAACTACTTCGAATATAAAAAACATAAGACTGATTTTAAAACTGAAGTAACTGCTGGAGTTTCTACTTTTTTAACTATGGCATACATCATGTTTTTAAATCCAGTCATATTATCTGACGGTGGTTTTGATTTTGGCGGTGTATTTACCGCTACTGCATGTGCGACGGCACTTGCATGTTTCATCGCCGCTTTCTACGCAAAAACTTGGCCTGTTGGACTAGCACCTGGTATGGGAATAAATGCATTTATTGCTTACGGTGTTTGTCTTGGAATGCAATATACACCTGAAGAAGCATTAGGTGCCGTATTGGTTGCTGGTATAGTGTTCTTAATCATTTCACTTACACCAATCAGAGCTTGGTTGATTAACTCAATTCCAAAAAGTTTAAAACTTGGTATTGGAGCTGGAATAGGATTGTTCTTAGCAATAATTGGATTCGAGATTATGGGATTAACAGCTGATAATCCTGTTACTCTAGTTCAACTAGGAGATCTATCTAATCCGCTTCTACTATTAGGTGCTGGAGCTTTTGTTTCAATGATCGTGATGGAGAAAAAAGGCATCAAAGGAAATATTATCATTGGAATTTTAGCATTTAGTATTATTGCTTGGGTATCTGGTGTGGGGCAATTCAATGGAGTTGTTTCTCCGCCACCATCAATGAGTTACCTATTCAAGTTTGATTTGGGCGCTGCATTGTCAGCTTCGATGGTGACTGTAGTTTTCACTTTATTTTTTATCGACTTTTTTGATACTGCTGGAACATTAACTAGCGTAGCAAATGTTGCTGGTAAAATTGGTAGAGATGGAAAGATACAAGACATTGATAAGGCTATGTTATCAGACAGTGTTTCCACAGTTGCTGGTGCAATGATGGGTACATCTACTGTAACTACATATGTAGAATCTGCAGCTGGAGTTAAAGCTGGAGGAAGAACTGGAATGACATCTTTGGTAATCGGAATTTTATTCCTATTATGTTTATTTTTCAGTCCACTTGCTACAAGCCTACCAAAAGAAATAGATGGAGCTGCGTTGATTTACATTGCAACTTTATTCGTCAGAAATATCACTGAAATTGAATGGGATGATATCGCGGAGTCTGGCCCTGCCGTTCTTGCGATGATTGCTATGCCATTCACATACTCAATTTCTCACGGAATTGCATTAGCATTTATATCTTATGCTGCTGTAAAAATCTTTACAGGTAAATTTGATATCAGCCCAGCAATTTGGGTTATAGCTGCATTGAGTGTTCTAAGTTTTGCAGTTGCTTAATTTTAACTGAAATTAAATAAAAGGCGGTCTTTATATAGATCGCCTTTTTTATTTTTGATGTTTTTTTTTGATATCTTCTATTCTAATCTCTTCGTAAATCTCAAAAGGTTGTACAATCCAAGGATTTGCATCTAATTTTACTGCACAAAAATCAGGCTCAAATGTTGATTTTTGTTTTTTCCATAATGTTGCAGTTTTAATATCATCGATTTTTCCTTTGATTGGACCATATTCTTTTAACCAATCAATACTTTTGTTAAATGTAATCCCTGTATCGGATAAATCATCACACAACAAAATTCTTCCGCCCATATTAGGAGCAATTGAGCTCATTTCTCTTGAGAAAACAATATCACCTTGTTCGTCTTCAACTCCTTTTCCGCTATAAGACTCCACTGCAAGATATGCACACTTCAATTTAAATATTCTACTTAAAACATCTATCATAGGAGCTGCTCCTCGCATTATACCTATTAATATTGTAGGCTTATATTCACTCTCATCAATTTGAACAGCTAGTTTCTCAACAGTTCTGTTGTATTCCTCCCAGCTTACAATTAATTTTTCTGACATTTTTTTAAATGATTAATTTTTGAATATAAAAATTATAGCCGCTAGAATTATCAAAGCAACTATAGACGCTAATAAAATATTCAACCTATGAATGTTTCTACCTCTAAGATTAAAATAATGTCTAGCTAAACCTGAAATTATTCCAAGTAAAACAAGGATGGCCCAATTATATTTGTGATAAACAAGGAAACTGAAATGCCCCGACAGCATTATGAACAGAACTAAAAAGGTTGAATAATTGTTATGAATAGATCTCTGTTTTGCCGCAAGAGATAAGCTCATATCAAATTTTTTTGATCTTTTGCTGCTATGAATTATATTCATTTGATTTGGAATTATAACTGTAAATACATTTGCAAACATATTTGAGCCAATTATTAATCCTACACTTAAAAATGCAAACTTAGGTCCAAAAATTTTGGTTAAACCAAAAGATAAAACAGTCAACAAAACTAGCATTGTAGAAACAAATAAGAAATCATTTTTAATTAAATCAGACTTACATAAAAAGTCATATATCAACCAAGATATAAGCATAGATAAAACTGAATATAAAATTGCCGATGTTGGTGATATAAGTAGTACTCTTTTATCTACCATTAGTACTCCAGCATTATAATAATAAATAACAAATAGAAGTAAAATTCCCGTAACAAATGTCAGATAACTTTGCCACTTAAATATGACAAGTTGTTTGAGATACATTCTTTCAGGAGATTTTTTTAGCCTAGTTAATTTATAAAAAAATCCCGAATGCATTAAATAGCCTTCTCCATCTATATCTTTGCTTGTAATTTTTTTATTAAGTTTGTTATCTAAATAATTAAATAAAAAACTGTTACCAACCCAAAGAATTGCAAACAAGACATGTCCCCATCTTAGAATAACTTCAGACCATTTTAGTATGTAGGTA
>CACDSN010000008.1 GCA_902555465.1 uncultured Pelagibacteraceae bacterium | reverse complement strand
ATCAGGATCAAATTTTTTTTCTTTTTCTTCAAATTTCATCTTAATTTCTCTTGCGTTGTCTATTTTTCCTAAAGGAACAGATCTATAGAAACATGATCTATATCCAACATGACAACTTGACCCTTCGCCAATATCAACCGTAAGCCATACTGCATCTTGATCATCATCAATTCTTAACTCTTTTACTTTTTGAACAAAACCGCTTGTTTTCCCTTTGTGCCAGATTGATTTTCTAGATCTGCTCCAGTAATGCGCTTCTTTTGTTTCTAATGTTAATTTTAAAGCTTCAACATTCATGTAACCATGCATAAGAATCTCTTTTGTTTTTTGAACATGTAGTTATGACTGGTATCAAACCGTCATTATCAAACTTAGGCGACAATAAGTCTCCCTCTTCAATTTCGTAGACATTTTCTCTTTTTTTAAACATAGTGGCTTTTATGTAGCATATTTATAGTTATATTAAATATTTAAAAAAATTTGATAATTATATATAAAGCGATTTATGAAATTAGTTAAAGAAACACCTAAAGTTCTGGATCAAAAAATCTCTGATAAAGAGGCAGAACAAGCATTTATTAAAATTTTAAACTGGATGGGCGAAGATCCTAATAGAGAAGGTCTAATTGAAACTCCTAAAAGAGTTATCAAAGCATTCAAAGAATATTTTAAAGGTTACAACGAAGATCCAAAAAAAGTTTTAGAAAAAACGTTTGGCGATGTTGAGGGATATGATGACATGGTGATACAAAAAAATATTTCAGTGTTCAGTCATTGTGAACACCACATGGCGCCGATTATTGGAGTTGCACACGTTGCATATATTCCTAAAGATAGAGTTGTAGGTCTTAGTAAGCTTGCAAGAGTAGTTGAAATATTTTCAAAAAGGCTTCAGACACAAGAAAGACTGACAATGCAAATTGCAACAACTTTAATGGAATCTCTAGAAGCAAAAGGGGTAGCTGTCTCAATAGATTCAACCCATCAGTGTATGACTATGAGAGGTATTAAGAAAGAACATGCAACAACAGTTACTAATTATTATTTAGGTCAATTTAAAGAAGATTTAAGTTTTCAGAATAGATATTTAAGATTTATAAGTAAGTAAATCTTCGTTATAACTTAATCAATGTCTGACAAATTTAAAGCCATAGTAATAGATAATCAATCTGAAAATTTCTCAAGAGAAATTAAAGAATTAGACTCTAGTTTTTTTGGATCAAGGAGATGTTCTTGTAAAAGTAGACTATTCAGACTTAAACTACAAAGATGCTTTAATTTTAAATGATGGAGGAAAATTAGTAAGAGATTTTCCAAGAATACCCGGAATTGATTTTTCTGGAAAAGTTTTAGAAAGCAACGTAAGTGAATTTAAAAAAGATGATGAAGTTGTCCTAACAGGATGTAGAGTCGGAGAAATTTATCATGGAGGCTACTCTCAATTAGCAAAAGTTAAAAAAGAATTTTTAATTAAAAAACCAAAAAATATATCAAATAAAGAAACTATGATTATGGGTACAGCAGGCTTTACAGCTTTACTTTGTGCTTTAGCAGTTAATGCTAGAGAGAGTCTTTTGTTAGGAGAAAAAGTTAATGATGTACTCGTTACTGGTGCGACAGGAGGAGTAGGATCAGTTGCTGTTATGGCTTTATCGAAAATGGGATATAATGTAACCGCTGTAACTGGCAAACCTGAAAACGTTGAGATTTTAAAAAAATTAGGTGCAAAAAACATTGTAAATAGATCAGAATTTGAAGGGGAAACGAAATTACTTGGAAAAGCAATTTGGGATGGCGTTGTTGATACAGTTGGTGGAAACATTTTAGCCCATGCAATTACTCAAACGAAACACTCTGGAATTATTGCAGCATGTGGAAATGCGGGTGGTGTAAAATTAAATACTAATGTGATGCCTTTTATTTTAAGAGGAGTAAAACTTTGGGGAATAGACTCAATTCAAATTAGCATGAAAAGAAGAGAGTTTGTTTGGTCTCAAGTTGAAAGATTGATTGATTTTAATGTTCTGGATGAAGTTGTTCAAACAATAAGTATGGATGAGTTAATAAATATTTTTCCTCAAATTTTAAAAGGTCAGGTTTCTGGTAGAATAGTTGTTGATGTAAATAAATAATATGGATTGGGATAAACTAAAAATATTTCATGCAGTTGCAGAAGCAGGAAGTTTTACTAGCGCAACTATTAATTTAAATCTTAGTCAATCAGCCATAAGTAGACAAATTCAAGCATTAGAAGATGATTTAAAAGTAAAACTTTTTGAAAGACATGCAAGAGGTCTTACTTTGACTGAAAATGGAGAATATGTATTTAAGACTGCCCATGAGGTAATTTCAAAGCTTAAAGAAGTTGAAACTACTCTAGGAGATAAAAAAACAAAACCATCAGGAAAATTAACGGTTACAACAGTTGTTAGCTTTGGAACAACTTGGTTAACTCCAAGAATTCAGGAATTTATGCAATTAAACCCTGAAATAGAAGTAGAGCTAATTTTTGATGACAAAGAATTAGATTTAAGCACAAGGCAAGCTGACATTGGTATATTTATGAGAAGGCCAAAACAATTAAATTATATTCAAAAAAAATTAATAGATATAAACTATCATATATATGGTTCACCAAAATACCTTGAAAAACATGGTTATCCTAAAACTATAAATGATCTCAATAAACACAGCTTTATATCGTTTGGCAGAGGAGCACCATCACCAGTTTACGATCCTGATTGGGCTCTAAAACTTGGAATGAGGGATAATAAAAAGAGAAAACCGGTAATGAAGGTTAATAGTGTATACGGATTATTATTAGCTGTTCAAAGCGGAGTTGGTCTCGCAGCAATTCCAGACTACTTAACAGTAAAACAGCCTAATATTGTTAAGGTTCTTCCAAGCGTGGAAGGACCAATAACAGAGGCGCACTTTGTTTATCCACAATCACTTAAAAATGTAGCTAGAGTTCAGGCATTTAGGAATTTCCTTTACAGTAAAATTTCAGAGTGGGAATTTTAGAAAATTAAGCCAAAACGTCGCAGATATAACATTGATATTGATAATCATTATCAATGATAATAGTTATCATTTTCATATAACTTATGCGGAGAAACGGAGATAAATGAAAAAAATAACAAATTTGGCTTTGATTATCTCATTGTTTGTATCAAATTTTGCAATTGCAGCTGAAGTTAATATTTTCAATGCAAGACATTACAAAGCTGATGCTGAACTTTATGGAAAGTTTACAGCGAAAACGGGAATTAAAGTAAATTTAATTAACGGTAAATCAGGCGCATTAGAGAAAAGAATAATTGAAGAGGGCGCTGACTCATCCGCAGACCTTTATATTACAGCTGATGCTGGAAGATGTGGTGCGATGGATTCAAAAGGTGTACTTCAATCTGGATTAACTTCTGCATCTATCAAAGCAGCTGTTCCAAAAACTTTTAGAACAAATAAGTGGGTTGGAATCGCAAAAAGAGCTAGAATAATTTATTACTCGCCTGAAAGAGTTACTGGCGCTGAATTATCTGGAATGACTTATGAAGGTCTAGCAGATCCTAAATGGAAAGGTAGATTAGTAATAAGAAAATCTAGCAACATTTACAATAAATCTCTTGTAGCTTCATTAATTGCTAACAATGGTAAAAAAGCTGCAGCTGCATGGGCAGAGGGAGTTGTTGCTAACATGGCAAGAACACCAGAAGGTAATGATAGAGCACAAATTATGGCAGTTGCTGCTGGAGAAGCAGATATTGCTGTAGCAAATACATATTACTTAGCTCTTATGTTGTCGGGTAAAAAAGGTCCAGAACAACAAGAAGCTGCTGGAAAAGTTAAAGCTTTCTTCCCTAATCAAAATGATAGAGGAACTCACATGAATGTTAGTTGTGCAGCTTTAGTAAAAGGCGCTCCTAACAAAGCAAACGCTATTGCTATTGTGGAGTATCTATTAACACCTGAAGCTCAAGAACACTTTACAAATAATACTTTTGAGTTTCCAATGATTGATGGTGTTTCACCAAGCCCATTAGTAGTAAACAACTTAGGATTAGATTTCAAACAAGACATGAAAACCAAGTTAGCTTCTTATGGGAAAAATCAAGCTACTGCAGTAGAAATAATGACAGCTGCTGGATGGAAATAGATGAAAGAAAAAACAAAATTTATTTCTGATATCGATTATAATAAATCTTCCAAGCCGTGTTCTCCATGTGCTGCGGAGTGTAAAAAAATAGATAAAAGAATAAATAAAAGAAAACTTTCAGAAGTTAAAGCTAAGGAGGTTCCGCATATCCTAAAAGTATTTAATTTTTGATTTTCTTAAATAGTGTCCACGATTGGCTTTCCCTTTTCGTGGACACTAATACTTTCCATGTTTATAAGGCGGATTATAAATTATGAGAATAAACGCTTGGTTCATATCTTCTTTTTTAATTTCAATTATTGTTATAATTCCAATCATAACTATATTTTTAAGTTTTTTTCAGGATACATCTAACTATTATGAAATTCTTAAAGAAACTTTTTTTTTGGAATATGTTTTTAATTCTTTATTTCTTTTATTCGGAGTTTTATTTTTAACTTTCTTTTTAGGAGTAGGCTCTGCGTATATAGTTTCATTTTATGAATTTCCAGGATCCAATTTTTTTAAATGGGCCTTAATTCTCTCATTTGCTGTACCACCATACATTTACGCTTACTCTTTATTTGCATTTTTTGAAAATTATGGAACAGCATTTACAATTTTAAAATTTTTATTTGGAGATGGAAATTATAATCAACATATTCCTAAATTTAGTGGTATGTTCGGTTTAATATTATCAATTTCATTTTCTCTTTTTGCCTATGTTTACATACTTGCAAGATCCTCATTTTTGTATCAATCACAAAACTTAATAGAATTAGGCAAAAATCTTGGTTTTTCAAAGTTAAAATGTTTCTATTCAATAATTTTGCCTGCCGCTCGTCCTGCTATTGTTGCAGGACTATCATTAGTAGCAATGGAGACTTTAGCTGAGTTTGGTGCTGTAGATTTCTTTTCAGTAAACACTCTAACTACTGGTATTTATAATGCCTGGATAGCCTTTGATGACCTAGCATTTGCAAACCGTATATCTTTTTTTCTTTTATTATTTATTTTTATATTGTTCCTAACTGAGAATTTATCTAGAAGAAAAGCACGATATCATCTGGAGGCTAAGGGTGGGTTTAAGAAAAAGCAAAAAACTAAACTTTATGGCTATAAGGCTTATTATGCATTTTCATTTTGTTTTATTTTATTTTTTATAAGTTTTCTATTTCCGCTAAGTCAAATGCTATACTGGACAATTAAATTTCCAGAAAATTTATATGACTTAAATATAATTAATCTTTTATTAAATACTTTATATTTAGTTTTTTTATCAAGTTTGGTACTAATATTTTTTGCTTTAATATCTAATTATGGAAATAGAGTTTCAAATAAAAAAATATTAAATGTATTATCTACTCTATCAATTTCCGGTTATGCTATACCTGGGGTAATTCTCGCGATAGCTTTCATTACTTTTGTTGCTTGGTTTGATGAGAATATAATTAAGACATTAGGTTTTTTATCTATAAAAAAAATATTTATAGGGTCAATTTTAGGTTTAGTCATAGTTTACTGTATAAGATTTTATTCATTAGCTTTTAATGGAATTAAGTCTGGATACGAGAAAATGAATATTTCTGTTGATGAAAGTGCTTATATTCTTGGATATTCTAAAACAAAAACTTTTTTAAATATTCACATTCCTTACTTAAGAAATTCTCTTTTATTTGTAATTATATTGGTTTCATTAGAAATAGTTAGAGAATTACCAATCACACTAATTTTAAGACCCTTTAATTTTGAAACTTTCGCAACTACGGCATATATCTCTGCTTCTGAGGATTTATTAGAGGCTGCTGCAGTCCCATCCTTATGTTTGATTATAATCGCAAGTTTCTTTATTTTACTTACTTCAAAATATATCTTAAGAGAGAGAAGTGAATAATTTTTTTGAAATTAAAAATACTACATTTAAAGTTTCTGGTTCAGAAAAAGTTAAAAATGTTTCCTTTTCAATTAAAAATGAGGGAGATATTATATGTTTGCTTGGTCCATCTGGGATAGGAAAGACAACTATTTTAAGATCTATTGCAGGATTAGAAAAAATATCTCAAGGTGAAATTATTCTTAAAGAAAAAACTTTATCTTCGGAAAAAACTCATGTAGAGCCAGAAGATAGAAAGATTGCTCTTTCGTTTCAAGAAAATAGTTTATTTCCTCACTACACAATTGAAAAAAATATAAAATTATCTTCAAGAAATAGTAATAGAGATCAGATAAATATTAATGAATTAATTAAAATTTTAAATTTAGAAAATATCCTAAACAAATTTCCACATCAAATTAGTGCTGGAGAAGCACAAAGAGCTTCACTAGCAAGATCGCTGAATTCAAACCCTGATTTATTATTGCTGGATGAACCCCTTTCAAACGTTGATCAAAGTTTTAAAGAGGAGATACAAGTAAAATTGAAACAAATACTTAAAAAGTTTAAGATAACAACAATTATAGTTACTCATGATTCTTATGAAGCATTTTATTTGGGAGATAAATGTGGCGTAATTTTAGATAAAGAACTTAAGCAATTTGATGATCCTTACAATGTATATCATTTTCCAAATTCAGAAAAAGTAGTTAAGTTTCTTAATAGAGGTGTTTTAATTCCTGCAAAAGTTACCAGTCCAAAAAGTTTAGAAAATGAGGATCTAGGTGTAATCACAGGAAATTTTGTAAATCCTGTCGAGATTGGAACAAATGTAAAATTACTTTTGCAGCCTGAGGATTTACTGCACGATGATAAAAGTAATTTAAAATTTGATGTTATTGATATAAAATTTAGAGGTAGTAGTTTTATTTATACTTTAAAAACTAATACTAATAATTTATTACCAGTATTTGTTCACTCGCACCATGTTCATCAACATCAAATTAACGATAAATTTGGAATTCGAAAGCCTATACATATAGAACATATTGTTTGTTTCTAATTTGAGTGATAAATAATAATTATGAGTAAACAGATAGACGATAATGATATTGTCATCACTTCAGCTTTCAGGACAGCGATTGGTTCTTTTATTGGAAGTTTATCAGATCACTCAGCTGTTCAATTAGGTTCAGAGGTAATTAAGAGGTGCATAGAACATTCAAATCTTAAAAACAATGAAGTAGATATGGTTTATATGGGGCAAGTTTTACAATCTGGATCAGGACAGAACCCTGCTAGACAATCATTAATTAACTCAGGAATAGAAAATTCAAAATCTGCAACTACAATAAATCAGGTTTGTGGGTCTGGTTTGGCTGCAGTCGCATTGGGTTATAACTCATTAAAATTAAACGACGCAAATATTATTATAGCAGGTGGACAAGAAAGCATGACTAATTCTCCACATTATCAAGTTCTAAGAAAAGGCGAAAAAAATGAAGAAAGTAAAATGAAAGACTCTATGCTTACAGATGGATTAATTGATGTTTATAATCAATACCATATGGGAGTAACAGCAGAAAATGTTGCTGAAAAATACCAAATTACTCGTAAGGAACAAGATGAATTTGCAGTTAATTCTCAAAGCAAGGCATCAGCAGCAATCAAACTAAATAAATTTAAAAATGAAATTGTTCCGATAAAGTTAAAAAACGGAAAAATGTTTGATACAGACGAATATCCTAAGGCTGGAACTAATATAGAAAAATTATCTACTCTAAAAACAGTTTTTAAAGAAAATGGAACTGTCACCGCAGGTAATGCTTCAGGTTTAAACGACGGAGCTGCAGCTTTAACATTAATGAACTTAAAAACAGCAAAAGATAAGAATTTAAAACCTTTAGCTAAAATTGTGTCTTGGGCCCAGTGCGGAGTTGATCCTTCATTAATGGGAACAGGACCTATTCCAGCTTCAAAATTAGCAATTAGAAAAGCAGGATGGACTAAAGATCAAATAGATTTAGTGGAAGCTAATGAAGCTTTTGCTGCACAAGCAATTTCTGTAAATAAAGAAATTGGTTTCAATACCGAAAAAGTAAATGTTAATGGTGGAGCAATTGCATTAGGCCACCCAATAGGTGCATCTGGAGCTAGAGTGTTGGTTACATTGGTACATGAAATGCAGAAAAGAAAATCAAAAAAGGGACTTGCAACTCTTTGCATTGGCGGTGGAATGGGTATCGCAATGTGTATAGAAAATATTCTTTAATTTTTAGTTTTTTTAATGACATTTTTAAGCCTCGGTTTTTTTACTGGATTTAGCTTAATTTTAGCAATTGGAGCTCAAAATATATTTGTAATTGAACAAGGTTTAAAAAGACAATTTATATTTATAGTTTGTTTAATTTGTTCGTTATCAGACTTAATTCTTATATTTATTGGAATTTTTTTATTTGAATATTTTAAGTATTACTTCACAAATATTGTTGAATTAATTTTAAATATTCTTTTACTAATCTTTCTAATTTATTTCATTATTAGTAAATTAAAATTTAAATATAAAGAAACTACTTTTAATACTGAAAGTTATAAGTCCTCATTAAAAATTGTAATTTTAAAAACAATAAGTTTTACTTATCTTAATCCTCATGTTTATTCAGATACAGTATTTTTTTTAGGAAATTTTTCTAAAAATTTTCATATTACTCATAAATACTTATTTGGACTAGGGGCATCAATATCTTCATTTATTTTCTTTTTTTCATTAGGATATTTGTCAAAATTATTATCAAAGCAGTTGAATAATCAAAAAACCTGGCAAGCTATTAATGCTTTTATAATTTTATTTATGGGATCCTTAGCTTTATATATTTTATTTGAGATTGTAATTAATTTGACATCTATGTATTAAATTTAATAAAATAAATCTATTTATGGCAAATATTAAATTTTCAAATGTAGGTAAATCTTTCGGAGATAATAAAGTAATTAATAACTTTAATTTTCAAGGTAAAGATGATGAATTTTTAGTTTTGGTAGGACCCTCGGGATGTGGTAAATCTACACTTCTTAGAATGATTGCTGGATTAGAACATATAGATGAAGGTGAAATCCAAATTAACAATGAGGTAATTAATGAAATGCATCCATCTAAAAGACATACCGCAATGGTATTCCAGTCCTACGCTTTATATCCACACATGAATGTTTTTGATAATATGTCTTTCGGACTTAAAATTGAAAAAAACACTAATGAAGAAATTCACACAAAAGTTCTAAGTGCAGCCAAAACACTTAAAATTGAAGATCTTCTAGAGAGAAGACCAAAAGAACTTTCGGGCGGCCAAAGGCAAAGGGTTGCAATTGGAAGAGCGATAACACGAAATCCAAAAATTTTTTTATTTGACGAGCCATTGTCTAATCTTGATGCCGCTCTTAGAGCGGAAATGAGAGTCGAAATCTCCAGACTTCATCAAAAAATTAAAACTAATATGATCTATGTAACTCACGATCAGGTAGAAGCAATGACTTTAGCAGATAGAATTGTCATATTAAATAACGGTAATATTGAGCAAGTTGGAACACCTAACGAAATTTATACGAATCCAGATAATATTTTTGTTGCTCAATTTATTGGAACTCCAAAAATGAATATTTTTAAAATAAATTCTGAGAACATCATCTCAAACAATAAAATAAATATTCTAGGAAATAGCATCTCTTTTAGCGGTATAAACTTAGATCAAAAAAACTATTTTATCGGTATAAGACCTGAACATTTAACTCCTAACAAAAATCAAGAATTTAATTTTACATCAAAAATTGAATTAATTGAAAATCTTGGAAATGAAAAAATAGTTTATATGGTAAGTGATCATAACCAATTGTGTGCAAAAATTTCTAGCGATATTCAAATCAACAATACATTTGGTTTTGATTTAAAAAATGTATTATTATTTGATGAAAATGGTTTTAGGATAAGGTCTTAATACAACTTAGAATTGTCAAATTCTTTATTTATAACGATTCTATTATGAAAAAATGTCTTATCTGGTATTCCAAATACTATTGTTCTATCTATTGAAACTGTTTTTCATTTTTTTTATATTAATTTTTTAACATAGAGAGAGAGGGGACAAAAATGAGTAAAATAATAAAAATATTATCCATTTTAGCACTGTTCATTTCGGGCGCTAGCTATGCGGATATTAAATTTTGGACTACAGAAGTCCAGCCTGCAAGAATGGAAAAGCAGGAGGCAATGGCTAAATCTTTTGAGGCTAAAACAGGAATTAAAGTTGAAGTAATTCCTATTGAGGAAAAAGATTTAGGTACAAGAGCTACTGCAGCAGCTGCGGCAGGTGACTTACCTGATGTGATTTATCATACACTTCAGTATGTATTACCTTGGGCAGAGGCCGGAATATTAGACGTTGATGCAAATAACGATGTAGTTAAGGCACTAGGCAAAAAAACATTTGCCCCAGGTGCTTTAAAGATGGCAAAAAAAGGTTCTAAAATCGCTGCCGTTCCAGTTGATGGTTGGACACAAATGGTGGTTTATAGAAAAGACCTTTTTGAAAAAGCTGGTTTGGAGCCACCAACTAATTACGCAAATATTGAAAAAGCAATAGATGCCTTATCAAGCAATGATATGTTTGGATTTGTTGCTGCAACTAAAACTGACGAAAACTTTATGAGTCAGGTTCTTGAGCATGTCTTGTTAGCAAATGGTGTAAATATAGTTAAAAAAGGCGGAACCAAGAAACAAGGTAAAGCTTTGAAAAATTCGTTAGAGTTTTACAAGAAACTAGCAAAAGCTAGTCCATCTGGTGAACTATACTGGAAACAATCAAGAGAACTTTATTTCGCTGGAAAAACTCCAATGATAATATGGTCTCCATTTATTATGGATGAGCTGGCTGGCTTAAGAGATTCTGCGCCACCAACAATTAATAGCGATCCTACTTCACCTGAATTAGCATCTAAAACTGGTTTTATAACTAACTTTAGTGGACCAAATAATAAAAAAGGTGCTGCATGGGCTGACATAAGATACTTTGGAATAACAGCTGATGCCGATACAGATCAAGCTAAAAAGTTTATCATGTATTCTATGGATGAAGGTTACACGAGCACATTGTCAATTGCTCCAGAAGGAAAGTTTCCAGTAAGAAGAGGAAATTCAAGCGATCCTGAAGCGTATACAAAAGCTTGGAGTAAACTTCCAGTGGGTGTTGATAGAAAAGCACCTTTAACCGACCTTTACTCTGCAGACGTTATAAATAACATTGTAGCAGGTCTAGATACTGCTAACAGATGGGGTGTTAAAGAAGGTGAGCTATCAAGAGCATCAAAAATTATCAATGCTCAATTCATAAACAGAATCACAAGAGAATATATGGATGATGAGATATCTGTTGATGAAGCAGTTGATAAAATAAATGCAGAGCTAGCTAAATTCTAACAATTTAAATTATTAAAAAAAGCGGATAATATATTTTATCCGCTTTTTTTTATGGAACAAAAATTATCAAATTCAGAAAAAAGAACTGCTTATATATTAACATTACCAGCAGTATGCCTAGTTTTTGCAATAATACTTTTCCCAATTTTTGCAAATATTTGGATTAGCTTTAAAGAAGTTCAGCTTAAAGACATAAGAATTCCTGAGCCCAGAGCAAAAGAAATTGTAAAAACTATCCCTGATGAGCAAAATAAAATTAAAATAGTCTATAAATTAAGAAATAGCTCACTATTACAAGAAATAAGAAATGTTGAGTTTGAGGATAAATTTCCTGATAATTTCAAACCACTTAACTTAGATGAAAGATGTAATTTTAAAAAAAATAAAGTTAAGTGTGATTTTGGAAATTGGTCTGCTAAATATAGAGAAAACTTTGAGATTGTTTTTGAAATTAAGGATAGCACAAAAATCGATAAAAAATATTTAAAGTCTTCAAAACCAAGTCTGTCAGGAGACTCAGATAATATATTATTAAATACAAACTTTACTTTAAAAAATTTTAAAAAAGTTATTTTTGAGAACGAATTTGTCGATTTGTTACTTACTACTTTTTATTATACCTTTTTTGGTACTGTTGGTTCTATTGTGTTTGGAATTTTAACTGCACAAATGGTAAATCAAAAGTTTTATGGAAGAACATTAATGCGTAGTGTTTTATTATTTCCTTATGTAGCACCTGTTGTAGCTCTTGCATATACATGGGAACTTTTACTTGATCCTAACAGCGGAACATTGAATAGCTTATTAGTGAATTTTCAAATTTTAGACACTCCAATTAATTTACTTGGCCAAAAATATTTAGATATAAATATACTTGGATTTAGCATCAAGTTAAGACTTGCACTTACTACAGTTATAATATTTGAAATTTGGAGATATTTCCCATTAGCCTTTTTATTTATTCTTGCACGTCTTCAGGCCATACCAAAAGATCTATATGAAGCTGCTGATGTAGACGGCGCAAGTCCATTCCAAAAATTCTTTAAAATAACATTGCCTCAAATTACTGCGGTAATTTCAATACTTTTCATGATTAGATTTATTTGGAACTTTAATAAATTTGAAGATGTATTTTTACTTACTGGTGGTGCATCAGGAACAAGAACTTTACCAATTAATGTTTATCAACAAGGTTTTGCAATATCAGATATAGGAATGGGATCAGCAGTTTCAATCGTAATTGTTTTGCTCTTACTTTTATTTATGTTTTTTTATTTTAAACTTTTAGGAAAGAGGGTAGATGAAAATTAAAAATCTTTTAATCTATTCTATAATTTCGTCATTTTTCTTACTAAGTTTAATATCTATATGGAAAATACTTGTTACACTACAGGGACTCAAATTAGAAAACTTTAATACTCAAATTATATTTATACTTGGATTTTTATTTTCTTTTTTAAATATATTTATACGTGAAAGATTAAATTTTATTATTAAATTTTTATTTTTTGCGTTTATCTTTGTTTACGTAGATGGATTTTTGATAAATAAATTACCAATTTGGTACAATATAGGAATAGTATTTATTTTATATTTTTTTGCATCAAAAACAAAAAAATACAATTCCAAATTTTTGCGCAATGAACATTCCACACAATTAATTCTTTTTGATTTTTTAACTTTATTTGGAATAGTTCTTTTTTCATTTGTAATACTTTTCCCTTTTTATATGATGTTAGTTACTAGTTTTAAAACTCAAATTGCTTTATTGGTAAATCCATTAGACTTCTCAATTGATTTCAATCAAGATTTAAAAAGTTTATTTAAATCATATTTTGTGATTTTTACATCGTATAATTTTGGTAAATATATTTTGACTAGCACTATTGTGTCCCTCGGAACTGTTTTTATTACTCTAATTTTTGCTATTCCAGCAGCTTATGCAATAGCTAGACTTAATTTTTTTGGCAAAACATTTATGTCAACATCAATATTGATAATATACATGTTTCCCGCAATAGTTTTGGTAATACCTTTGTATACGGTGTTTAGTCAATTAGGTTTGAGAAACTCTATAAGCGGGTTACTAATTGTTTATACAGCCACAACATTACCTGTAGCAATTTATATGCTTCAAGGTTATTTTAAAAGTATTCCTAAAGAATTAGAGGAAGCTGCAATTCTTGATAAATTAAGTTGGTTTGGAATTATAATAAAAATAATATTACCGCTAAGCATACCTGCCATTTCATCAGTTGCACTTTATGTATTTATGATTGCATGGAATGAATTTTTATTTTCTTTAATGTTTTTAGATAATCCAAACTCATTTACTTTATCAAGAGCAATCCAATATTTAAGTGGTGATGCAGAAACACCAAGGCAGTATTTAATGGCAGGTTCAGTGATAGTAACATTACCTATTTTATTTATATTTATATATTTTGAAAAATATCTTGTTAGTGGACTAACAGCAGGCAGTGTAAAAGGTTAGTCTAGTGACAAAATTATTAAAAAAAGCTCAAAAAACTTTATTAAATAATAGAAGATCTGGCTACACACTTCCAACTAATAATAAACTTTATCCAGCACAGTGGAATTGGGACTCAGCTTTTATTGCATTAGGTTATTCTCACTTTAATTTAAATTTTGCATTAGATGAAATTAACACATTATTAAAAGGACAATGGAAAGATGGAATGGTACCACATATTTTGTTTCATGATAAAAATACAAAATATTTTCCCAATCATACAGTTTGGAACTGTGGTAATAAAATTTCATCTTCAGGAATAACCCAGCCACCAATAATTGTAAGTATTTTAAGACAAATATTGGAAAATAAAAAAATTACTAATAAACAAGAAAAAAGAATTAAAGTAATCGTAAAAAAATTAAAAAAATATATTAATTGGTTTATAAAATATAGGGACCCTCAAGAAAAAGGTCTAATATCGATATTGCATCCGTGGGAAAGCGGCTATGATAATTCATCCATTTGGGACGAGCCTATGAGCAAAGTTAAAGTAAAAAAAAATTTAAAATATAAAAGAGGAGATATTAAAGTTGTGAATCCTGAGCAGAGACCACTAAATAAAGATTATGATCGTTACGTTACAATTAAAAATCACTTAAAAGCTAATAAATATAATCCAACTAAACTTTATAAAATTTCAAAGTTTAATGTAATTGATTTAGGCTTTAACTCAATTTTTTTGAGAGCTCTTAAGGATCTTGTAATTCTTTTAAAAAAATACAATATAAATTACTCAGATTTAATGAAATTTTCGGAGAAATCTGAAAAACAAATAACAAAATTATATAATAGCAAGAAAAATGTCTTTTATGCGTATGATATTAAAAATAAAAAAAGAATAGTAGTTCCTTCAATAACTAATTTTTTTATTTTATATGCAGATATTAAAAATAATTTACTCAATAAAAAAATTATAAGAAATCTTAAAAATTATAATAAAGGGAAAAAATATATATTTTCATCTATAAAACCAGATCATAAAAGTTTTGAGGAAAAAAGATATTGGCGTGGACCTATTTGGATTAATTGTAACTGGATAATTTATCAGGGACTTAAAAATAAAGATAAAATATTTTCAAGTTATGTAAAAAAAAAGACAATCGATTTAATAAATCAAAAAGGATTTCATGAGTACTATAGTTGTAAAAGTGGGCATGCTATGGGAGCCTATAATTTTTCTTGGTCAGCTGCGTTGTATTTAGACCTAGTATTAAATAGAAATTAGTTAATTTGAAAATCCGTATTTTCTCAATCTGACATCACCAGTTCTTGCATGCGCTTCCATTCCCTCATATCGTGAGATTCTTGCTGCAGCAGCACCAACTTCTTTAGTGGATTCTTTTGTCATTCTCTGAAAACTTAGTGTTTTAATAAATTTACCCACAAATAAACCACCTGTATATCTACCGGCACCCTTAGTAGGTAAAATATGATTTGTGCCTGAGCATTTATCACCATATGCAACTGTTGTTTCTTCTCCCACGAAAAGAGATCCATAATTTGTTAATTTTTCATGGAACCATTTTAAATTTTCAGTCTGAACTTCTAAATGTTCTGGTGCATACTCATCGCTAACTTTAACCATTTCATCGTTTGTATCACAAAGAATTACTTCGCCATAATCTCTCCAAGCTGCTTCTGCACTTGTTCTTGGCAATTCAGGAAGTTCTGCAATTAGTTCAGGAACTCTTTTCATTACTTTTTCAGCTAAATCTTTGCTGGTTGTAAATAACCAAGCTGGTGAATTATATCCATGCTCTGCTTGTCCAACTAAATCTACAGCAACAATTTCTGGATCAGCATTTTTATCTGCAATTACAGCTATCTCAGTCGGTCCAGCAAATAAATCTATTCCAACTTTGCCAAATAAGATTCTTTTTGCCTCAGCAACAAATTGATTACCAGGTCCAACTATTATATCTGCAGGTGGATTGTTGAATAATCCATTTGTCATTGCAGCAATTGCTGGAACACCCCCAAGGTTTAAAATCTTATCTGCACCACATAGGTTTGCTGTATAAACGATTGTAGGATGAGCACCAATGCCTGGTTTAGGTGGACTACATGCAATAATATTTTTTACACCTGCAACTTTTGCGGTTGTTACACTCATTACAGCTGATGCAATGTGTGCGTAACGACCTCCAGGAATATAACATCCAGCAGTATTAACAGGAATTAATTTTTGACCTGCAAAAAGACCATCAGATAATTCGACTTCAAAATCTTGACCATAATTTTTTAATTGAGCTTCTGCAAATTTCTTAACTCGATCGAAGGAAAACTGTATGTCATCTTTAGTCTTTTGATCTAAGTTTTTTTTAATTTCTTCAATTTTTTCTTTCGAAACTATTATTTCTCCATCATATTTATCAAATTTTTTAGTAAGCTCTATACATCCTGGTTCTTTTGTTTTTTCAAGCTCTTTTAATAAATTTTGAACAATAACTGAGGTTTTAGTATCGTCGGTTGATGATGTTTTTGGAGATTTCTTTAAATATTGTATGGCCATAACTTTAGAGGTTTTTATATTATAATTTTAAATTAAACAACTAGTCTAATGCAACTACTGCAGCGGCAATAGATGCAAGTCTTGCAGGTGCATCATCTGATCTACTTGTTATGACTACTGGAACTTTTCCTCCAACTACAACTCCAGCAGCGCAAGCTCCCATAAAATAAATCATCATTTTAACAAGTGAATTTCCTGTTTCTACATTAGGAACCAGCAAGATATCTGCTTGCCCAGCAACTTCATTTTTAATGCCTTTAATTGCAGCTGATTTTTTAGAAATAGCATTATCAAATGCTAGTGGTCCAAAAACATCAGCATCAATTTTTTCAGATTTGGCAAGCTCTGTTAATTCTTTAGCATCTAGAGTTGTTGGAACACTTTCTATTACCTCTTCTGTTGCAGATAAAATTGCAATTTTTGGTCTATCAATTCCTATTCTTTTAGCAAAATTTACTACATTCTTTAAAATATGCATTTTTGTTTTAGAGTTAGGAGCGACGTTTAAAGCTCCATCAGTAATAATAAGAGGTTTGTCATCTTTTTCTAAAGTCATATGCCAAACATGACTCAAACGTGTTTTATTAATTAATTTGTGTTGTCTTTTAAGAACCTCTTTCATTAAAATATCAGTATGGATATGCCCTTTAACAATAATTTTAACTTTGTCTTTCGACGCTAATTTTGCAGCTATTTCTGCTGTATTATTCTCAATAGGTTCATGGATTATTTCATATTTTGAAATATCCCATTGTAGATCATCCGCACATTTTTGGATTTCAATTTTATCACCAATAAATATAGGCTCTATAAGTTTTTCATTTACAGAGTCTAAAACTGCTAGCATCGGAAGGGGCTTGCCGGCATTAACTATTGCAGCTTTTATTCCTTTTTTACTGCTAGCTTTTTCAAGTAAATTAATTGGGCATACTACTTTTTTATCTGACAACATGGAAATGCTTATAATTCTTTTTCGTAATTCTATAAAGAAATTTTAACAATTTTATGATTTTATGTTATTTATTATCATATGGAAATAGTTACAAAAATAGCACCTATTGCACTTGCATTGATAATGCTTGGTTTAGGACTAGGATTAACAGTACAAGATTTTACTAGGGTTGTGAAAACGCCCAAGGATTTTTTGATAGGACTAACATCTCAATTAATAATTTTACCAATAGTTGCATTTATTTTAATAAAGTTTTTAGGCACTAGCCCTGAAATTGCACTTGGAGTAATGATTATAGCTGCAGCACCTGGTGGAATTACTTCAAATATTCTTACAAAGTTTGCCAATGGTGACGTAGCTTTATCTATTTCACTGACAGCTATTATTAGCATTATTAGCATTATAACAGTTCCATTAATCGTTTTTAATTCTGCAAATCTTTTAGGAATAAGTTTTGCATCTGAAGATATAAATATCACAGGAACAGCATTAAAAATGGCATTAGTAGTTGCAGTCCCAGTACTTATTGGAATGATCATAAGAAAATTTGCTGACAATTTTATTTCTTCAAGAACATCAATTATTAATAAGATTACCGGTTTTTTATTTTTAATAGTATTTATTGCTATTTGGATAGAGGAAAGAGAAAATATTTTAAATTATCTAACCCAAGCAGGATTAGTGGTATTAAATTTAAATATTGTAATGATGGCAATTGCTTATTTTCTTGCTAAAAAATTTGCAACAGGAATCCAGCAAGTAAAATGTATATCTTTAGAATGTGGACTTCAAAATGGAACCTTAGCAGTTTTTGTAGCTACAGAAATTTCAAATGAAGTTGTTTATATGATCCCTACTGCTGCTTATGCGTTAATTATGTATTTAACAGGATTTTTATTTATTTGGTTTTTGAAAAATTCTACTTAAGAATTATTTGATTAAATATTTTTGCAGTAAAATCGCTAAACTCATTTAAAGAATTGTTCTGTATATTGTACATTTCTGCTTTATAGGTACCTTGATCGCCAGGATGAATTAATTTATTTTTATCCATATACAAATGCTTGTTTAAAAATAAAGTTTTTAGTTTTCTTGTAACAGTAGGTCTTGGAATTCCAGTGATATCAGACAGAGACATTGTATTTATTCCTTGTGTTTCTAATTTTTCGATACCTAAACGCCAACTAGAAATATCTACTTCAGGACTCTTTTTTTCTAATCTCATTTTATTAGCTCTATGAAGCATTGGTATGCACCATATAATAAATTTTTCAGTATCATTATTAAAGAATTTTTTCCAATTATATAACCAATAAAAAATAAATTTATAATAATGATACCACGTATATGTTAAATTTGATTTCATTGCATTTGTAATTGCTTCTTTTTCAATATCTCGATCAATAATATTTTTTTTTCTACAAATTTTATAAATTATATAAAAAACATTAGTTAAATTTTTCATTGTATTAATTGGCTCTACTAGCTTAATGGCAGTTTTGTCGATTATTAAATGTTTGCCTTTTTTTTTAATGACACCTACTTTTTCAAGTTCAGTTACTTTACGTCTAGCTGTTTCTTTTGGAATATTGAGTGCTTTTGAAATTTCAACAATATTTATTTTTTCAATATCAAAGTGATCAGTTTTATAAAATGTCTCATAATTTACTTTTATAAAGTTATCATAATAGAATGTTACAGTTTTTCTAAACAAGTAACCCAAAATGATATATTTGTCCGCATCGTTAAAAGCTTTGTATGTTCCAGTTATCCATTCACCAAGAAACGACATATACTCAGGTGCAAAATTTAGGTAATTCTCTGATATTATTACTTTTAAATTAGCTTTATCTATGCTTTTATTTATATTTGGTATTTGAGACAATTTTCCTCCCAACCCATTTTGGTCTAAGGCATTTGATAAGTCAACCCATTTTGAACAATGCTAAATTGTACAAGATAGTTATTTCATGATTAAATTTGGTTTTTAAAAATGAGTACTGAAACATTTAATAGAACATCTGTGATTACTGAGGCTTACACTCAAAAAATTTCTGAGAAAAAAGACTTGTCCCCAAAAAAAGTAAATATAGATGTTCTTAAGAAGAGAGTATTCGAAGAGAAAAAAAGAGAAAGATTTCAGAATAGAGTATTGATGGGGATGTTCTGCCTTTCAATTGCAATTTTGGGGTACATCGTTGTTTGATAAAAAACATTATAAGCCATTAAATATATTCTTTTTATCTTTATCTATAGCTACACTAGTTTGGTTAGCTTCAGCTTTTATTTAAATTATTAACAATAGTTAAGATATTTTTAGGAATATTAATATTTTTATTGAAGTTTTTTCTAAATCTCTCAGACTTGTTTTCACCTGGAAAGTAAATTTTTTTTACTCCTTTAAGTTTGGGTAGTTTTTTAATTCTTTTTATATTTTCTTTGATTCGTTTATTATAATTTTTTACAAATAAATTGGATTTAAATACAATGAACATATGGCCAATATTTTGAGGTCCTGAAAAATCATCAAATGGATCTTTTACTTTACCACTGTGATTACCACCCGTTAAAACACCTGACAGTATATCTATCATCCAAGCCAATCCTGATCCTCTATATTCAGCTATAGGAAGTTGTATACCATCGAGTGCTTTTTTAGGATCATTTGTTGGTTTACCAAATTTGTCTAATGCTACTCCAAAAGGAATTTTTTTTTTTAATTGTTCAGCTCTTCGTATTTTGCCTCTATTAATTTTTGAAACTGATGTATCTAAAACAAAGGGAACTTTTGATCCAGTAGGAGCAGCAAAACAAATTGGATTTGTGCCAAATAAAGTTTTTTTAGCACCATAAGGAGCTATAGCAGGAGGTGCATTTGTGAAACAAAAAGCAACCATTCCTTTCTTTGCAGCCTTTTCAGCATAATATCCTGATAAACCGTAGTGACCACTATTTTTAACAGCAACAAATCCAATTCCTGTTCTTTGTGCATTCTGAATTGCTTTATTAATAGCTAAATCTGCACCAATAAAACCAACTGCATTATCTGCATCAATATGGGTAACGGAGGATGATATTTTTTTAATTTTGATATTTGGTTTAGCATTAATAACTTTATTTTTAATTCTATTACAATAAGAAGCAATTCTAGAAACACCATGTGACGGAGCTCCGACTAGTTCAGCATTTAAAATAGCTTTAGAGCATATAATGGAATGTTTTGTAGATAGTCCATGTTTTTTAAAAATATTCGTTATTAATTTAAAAAGTTTTGCTTGTTTCATTAATTTTTTAACCAATCCTCAACTAATTTCATATTAATTAATGATTTTTTAATATCAAAAAGGTTTTTACTTTTATTTTTTTCTGAAATAATAAAATCCGATACATTTTTAATTTGATTAGCATATATAGAAATTTTAGAACTTATATTTTTTAAATAAAAATGTTTATTATTTGAAATTTCAACTTGAGACTCTTTTTTAGGCAACCAAGGATCTAATACTTTAATATATCCCTTAGATCCGTGAATTTTACACGTATTATCTAAATCATTATTTATACTCACATGAATTTTACATTCAAAGCTATCATCACAAATTAAGGTTGCTTTTGCATCATTGTCTACTTTAGATGGAGCGTAATCCAATATTCTGTCTTGTATTTTTATTTTATTATGATCTTTTGAAAATAGCATTGCAAAACTAATTGGATAGCATCCTAAATCATAAATTGCACCGCCACCAAGTTTCTTATCAAATAGTCTTGATTCAGGATTATACTTTGCTTTGAAACCAAAGTTACTTTCTATTTTTTTAATTTCACCAATTTCACCACTTTCAATTAATTCTAAAATCATTAAAGTTTGTGGGTGAGAATAATAAGCTATTGCTTCAAAAAAACTAATTTGTTTCTGCTGAATCTTTTTATGTAAATTTCGTAAATCGTTATAATTTGTTGATACAGGTTTTTCACAAAGTATATTTTTATTTGCATCACACAATTTATTAATTATATCAATGTGTGTATTATTTAATGTAGATACATATACTGAATTAATATCTTTACTATTTATTATTTCTTCATAAGTACTATTTTGATAATCTTTGAATTTTTTCCCAGATTTACTAGCTATAGATATTAATTTAGAGTTTTCAATTTCTTCAATAGCATTAGCGAATGTTAGACCCATCCTGCCAAAACCTATTATACCCCAATTTACCATCAAGAAAAATCAAACCATTGTTTCAAATTTTTTTTATTTAATACTAGATATTCTGGTAATAAATTATCATCTATTACTTTTAATTTGTAATCTGCATTATATTTATCAATTGTTTTTTGGTCAGCTAGGTGATTATAATTAACTATCCTTTTTTCTATATCCCTTTCTATGTCATTAATAGTTAATCCAGATACATCAAATTCATTGTGATGACCAAAATTAGAAAGTTTTTCATAAATATCTGCTGGCGATTTAATATTTGTAAAATGCCATCCTCCACTTTTAACAATTTTTAAATTTCTTTGCTTATACTCAGAAAAATATGTATCTAAACGCCAAAATGGATAATTCTTATTTTTTAAATGTCGCAACCACGAAAACGATTTTAATTTCTTTTTTTTACACGCTTTAGTTCCATACCAAGGGATTAAATCGTATAGTAAATTAAATTTATAATAGAAAAATAATTGTTCAAAAATAAATATATCTTTGTTGGAATTTTTAAAATAACTTGAATTAAAATTTGGTATTTCATCATTGTCACTAAGACAAATTAAATCGTCCTCGGAAGCCTCGCCAATTCCTTGAATCATATAATTATATGATTGATCAATTCTTTTAAGACTATTCATTCTTTTAATTTCACTAGTAATATTGTCAGACTTGATAATATCCTCAGGTTCATTTTCAATTACTAGGTAAATGATTTTATCCTTAAATTTTGAGTAATTGTTAATATCAAAGTTTAATTTTTTTTTTCTTCCACTGTGTGAATAATTCGACTCAACTACAATAAATTTGTGTACATATTCATTTAAAACATTAAACCTTACATCTAACATCAAATCCTCAGAATAAAATGTTGTACAATCAAATATTTTCATATTTAAAAATTTAAACTAATACCAACGTATCATCCCCAAGATACCTGCACTTGCATAAAATAATTGTAAAAGTAAAATTCCATTGTGCTTTCCAATAAATGCCCAAAGACCAATTAAAATTGCGGATATTAATAATAATGTAAAACCAAAAAACTCTGCACCAATATTCATTGCAACTAAAAGTGAATAAATTATAGCAGTTATTACACCCGACCATTCTAATATTTTATCTTTTTTCATTATCCCTTTCCTCTCCATGGAATTGTTTTATCAATAATTTTTCTTATAGTAACATCAAATAACAAACCCAACATTCCCATCACAAAAATTGTTATCCATATAACTTCGTATTGCATATATTTTCTTGCTACGTTTTCAACAAAACCAATTCCAGTTGTTCCTGCTAAGAATTCTGCAGCAACCAAAGTTCCCCAACACATCCCAACAGCAACTCTTATTCCTGTTAAAATTTCGGGTAGTGAATTTGGAAAAATTACTTCTCTAAGAATTTGCCATCTTGATGCTCCAAGAGAATGTGCGGCGTGTATTTTTGATAGTTGTGTGCCAGATGCACCAGCTCTTGCAGAAATAATCATAATAGATAATGAGACCATAAATAGTAGGAAAATTTTTCCTACATTATCAATTCCAAATACTGTTATTACAAGAGGTGCCCATGCTAACGGTGGAACTGGTCTATACAATTCAACCAACGGATCAAAAAATCCTTTGGCAAATCTATTTAATCCCATAAAAATTCCAAGTGGAACACCTAAAATAATTCCAAACACTAAACCCAAAAATACTCTTAAAAATGAGTCCCATATATGACCTACAGGGACTGGTATTTTAAATGCCTCAAAGTCTCCAGTAACAATATCTAAAACTTTACTTTTAAAATTTGGTTTTACTTGTCCATCTGAACTGTGAATTGGATATTGGCCTGGAATAATATCAGCAATCCAATCAGGAAGAATAAATCCAACTATTTTATTTACACCCATCATTTCATACCAAAACATTGGTACAAATTTAAATCCTACACTTGGTTTAAGCATATCTGCAAAGATTCTAAATGTATCTGATGGTTTAGGCAGCCATCTTCCTGGACCATCCTCTGCGCAAGTAGGCCCACTACTAACAATTGTTCCTCCAGGAAAGAGCAATGCGTCTTTCGTAGCAATTGAGCCTTGTTCTTTTTTTTGAACATTATCAAAATTTCTTACAGCCTGCTCAAATTCTACAAGTGTAGTTGGTGGAAATATACTTGCAAACTGAATTCTTTTATTTAATTTATTAATTTCTTTAAGAAGTGTTATTTCTAATTCTTGATTATCATTTAACTTGTCGCGATGATTTTTAATCTCCGATTTTATATCATTTGTTAATGTCTTGTATTGTGGATTATGATTTCTAATTTGAAAAAATTCATCACTAATCAATCTTAATTCATCCGCGGCTTTATGATATTTTAGACCTAATTTTGTCTCAGGCAATGGCGGTATTTCCATTCCAGTTGCTCCCCATCCAAGCTGTTTACTTAAACCTTCATTCAGTTGTTTTTCCTCATCAAAAGTTAAGGGTGGTGGAAAGTTATTGCTTGGAAATACTTCTGTTAAATTGTTTATCCTTTCAGTTAATTTATCGATCGTATTTTTTGTTTCAAATTCTAAATATTTTTCGTTAGTCAAATAAGGTATTGATAATTTAATTTTTCCTAAAATATTTACGAAAACATCTTTATCGACCTGACTTATATTTGGATTTGAAGATATTTCTGAAATATAATTTTGAATATTTTCATTTTCTCTATGAATTATTGCTGTACTTTTGTGCTGTCTTTCATCTATGGGAAAAAGATATTTTAAAGAGAGCATAGACTCTCTTACTTTTGCCACTTGACAGATTTCATTTGCAGATTTTGGATAAAAAGCCTTTGCTATATCCCATGAATAGTAAAGCCAAAGGAATAATAAAAAGCTACTTCCAACAACAACCCAGTGTATACCCCCCTTAGATCTTTCAGGATTTCCAAATACTGCATCTGATTTTTCTGTTTTAATTAATCTTTGACCGTAAAGAATTGCACCTATCACAGCGAATATAATTAAAAATGTTAATGAAGATATTATCATCCTGTTTCTTTACCCATTATTTCTTCTTCCATGTCCCAAATCATAGACAGAATTTCCTCCCTCTTTGATACAAATTCTTTATCATTTTTAATTTCTCTTAAGTCTTGATCTAATCCTCTAGACGCAAATGGAAGGTTATATTCTTTATGAATCCTTCCTGGTCTTGGAGCCATCACATAAACCCTTTCTCCAAGTAGAAGAGCTTCTTCAACTGAATGTGTAATTAAAATAATCGTTTTTCCTGTCTCTTTCCAAATTTTTAGAACTAGTGATTGCATCTTTTCTCTTGTTAAAGCATCTAATGCTCCAAGTGGTTCATCCATTAAAATTAATTCTGGATCGTTAATTAAACATCTTGCTAGAGCTACTCTTTGCTGCATTCCTCCAGATAATTGATAGGTTGGGGTATTTCCAAATCCTTTAAGACCTACAATTTCTAACCATTCCTCAACTTTTTTCTCTGTTATCTTTGGTTCAACCTTTTTCATTCTTAATCCAAAATTTACATTTTGTGCAACTGTTAACCATTCAAATAAAGCACCTTGTTGAAATACCATTCCTCTCTCAACACCTGGCCCATTTATTTCATTTCCACCTAAGGTAATTAATCCTGATGTTGGTTTTAAAAAACCTGCTGTAATATTAAGCAAAGTTGTTTTTCCACATCCTGATGGACCAAGAACTGTTAAGAGTTCACCTTTTTTTAGTTTGAAAGTTACGTCTTTAAGAGCATGAACAGTTTCTCCTTTTGGAGATTTAAATATCATATTAAGATCTTGGGAAACTAAATCACTCATTTAGATCAATATATTAGAATTTTACAAAAAAAATAGGCACCAATTTTAATAATTGGCGCCTATTAATTTCCTTTACCCGATTATAAACCTGGTAAGTAATCTGTTGTTACTACTTTAGAGTAATCTTTTAATGCAGGATTTTCTGCAGTTGCAAACATATTACCCATTACATCTAGGTATTTCATTAAAATACCACCTTTATTCATGTATTTAGATTTAATTGTATTTGCATCTGGAAACTCAAATCCACTCATCTGACCTTTAGTTGCATCAAGACTCATTCCTGCGTCTTTCGCAATTATATTCATGTTAGATTTCCCTGCTCTATGAGCTGCATTTGCCTCATGAGTTACTTCTATAAAAGTAGATACCATTCCTGGATTTTCTTTTAAGAATTTATTTGTAACTGAAACAATGTCTATACCAGCTATACCAGCAGCTTTAGCCTCATCAACCGTCAATACTCTTTTTCCAACTTCTAAAGCCTTTTCAATTGATGCACCACCAAATAAACACGCCATTGCTACGTCTCCGTTAACAATTGCAGCTGAACCATCTTCAGGGTTCATGTCAATTACTTGCATAGCGTCAGCATTTGCACCAACTGCTTTCATAGTTTCTCTGAACACGTAGTCAGCCATTGTTCCAAGTGGAACAGCAACTTTTTTACCCTCTAATTCAGAAGCATTTGCTTTTGTAATACCGCTTGAGTTAGCAACTACACATGTAGTTCCTCCCATTCCGTATAACACAGCAACATCAACCAATTTGATTGGGGCTTTAGCGTTAACAGCGTTTACAAATGGAGTAAGACCTTGAGAGTATGAAATATCAATATCACCAGAAAGCATAGCTTCTGTCATTTCACCACCTGTTGCAAAGTTAGTCCATTTAACTGGAACACCAAAAGCTTTGTCAAAAGTTTTTTTAACTTTAGCTTCTTGGTTTGGAGTTGCCCACTCTAAGAAGAATGCAATCCTAACCTCATTCGCTGCAGAAAATGCAGTTGAAACCATCAAGTTAAGAGCAAAAATACTTCCTAGAATAAAACTAATAATTTTTCTCATTTATTCTCCTCTTTTTGTTTAAATTAAATTTAATTTATAAACGTAAGTAAAAATCAATTTTGAAACAATGTAAATGATAGAATTTTGATGCGTTCAAAATGAGTGTTGCTATTAAAATTATTTCAATTATAGGTTGAAGTAAATTTTGAGTGATTTATTAGTGCAAAAAAGAATATTTTAGTCTATTCATTCAGAATTAACTGTTAGAAAAAAATTATGAGTTCTAAACCTTCTGTACCTAATTCGTTAAACGAACATTGGATGCCATTTAGCTCTAATAAAGATTTTAAAGCTAATCCAAGATTAATTGTTGAAGCAAAAGGTGTTTATTTAAAAAACCATCAAGGACAAACTCAAATAGATGCAAGTTCAGGATTATTTTGTAATCCATTAGGGCATGGCAGGGAAGAAATTATTGATGCAATTACAAAACAACTACAAACTTTAGATTATGCACAGCCATTTCAGCAAGGATTTGGTGGGTCGTTTGAATTAGCAACTAGAATTTCAAAACATACTCCAGGGAATTTAAATAGAATGTTTTATACAATTTGCGGATCAACTGCAGTTGAAACTGCTATTAAAATTTCCATTGCTTATCACAGAGCAAGAGGAGACAGTCAAAGATTTAGATTTGTTGGTAGAGAAAGAGGTTATCATGGTATGAATATTGGTGCTACTTCAGTAGGTGGAATGGTTAATAACGTCAAAACTTTTGCAAGCGTTTTAATGCCAGGTGTTGTTCATATGAGACATACACATTTACCGGAACATAAATTTATTTCTGGCCAACCAGAAACAGGAGTTGAACTGGCGGAGGACTTAGAAAGAATTTGTACAAACTTTGGTGCAGAAAATATAGCCGCATGTATTGTTGAGCCAATTGCTGGATCGACAGGAACATTAGTGCCACCGAAAGGTTATTTGCAAAGGTTAAGAGAGATATGTGATAAACATGGAATCCTTTTAATTTTTGATGAAGTGATTACTGGTTGGGGAAGAACTGGTTCTCCATTTGCATCTCAAGAGTATGGAGTTACTCCTGATTTAATGACCATGGCAAAAGCAACAACTAACGGAATTAGCCCAATGGGAGTTGTTGCATGTAAAGAAGAAATCTATGATGCAATAGTTGATAATGCACCAAAAGGTTCGATTGAATTGTTTCATGGATATACTTATTCAGGTATTCCAATATCAGTTGCAGCAGCATTAGCTGTACAAGATATATTTGAAAAAGATGATATTTTTAACAGAGCAAAAAACTTAGCTCCATATTTCCAAGAAGGATTATTCTCATTAAAAGATATTGATGTTGTAGACAATATAAGAGGATATGGAATGATGGGTGGAATTGATATTAAAATGGATAAAAAGCCCGGAGCGGCTGGTTTTACTTGTTTCAAACACTGTTATGAGGCAGGAGTCAATTTCAAAGCTACTGGTGACTGCTTAATTATTGCACCAATGTTTATTTGTGAAAAAAAACATATTGATGAAATAATTGAAAAACTAAGAACAGGTATTACAAATTATTCTAAATCTAAGAAAAATTAGTTCTTAATGAAAATAGGCGTTCCGAAGGAAATAAAACCTCAAGAAAATAGAATTGGATTAACCCCAGACAGCGCAAAAACTCTTGTTTCTGAGGGTCATGAAGTTTTAGTAGAAACCAATGGTGGTTATGAAGCTGGTTTTGATGACAATCAATATTTGAAAGCTGGAGCAAAAATTGCAAAAAATGCTGCTGATATTTACAACGATGCAGAAATAATTGTAAAAGTGAAAGAACCACAAAAAGCTGAAGTGGAGATGCTTAGAGAAAATCAAATTGTTTACACCTATTTGCATTTAGCTGCTGCTAAAGAACTGACTGAAGGATTAATTAATTCTAAAAGTATAAACATTGCTTATGAAACTGTAACAGATGATAATGGTAGACTCCCTCTACTTGCTCCTATGAGTGCAGTTGCAGGGCGTATGTCGGTTCAAGCTGGAGCACATTGTTTAGAAAAAAACCAAAAAGGCAGAGGAATATTATTAGGTGGAGCACCTGGAGGTGAACCAGCTAATGTACTAATTCTTGGGGGTGGTGTTGTAGGGGAGAATGCAGCAATAATAGCTACAGGTATGAGAGCGAAAGTTCATATAGTTGATAAATCTGAAGCAAGATTAAAACAATTAGTTAAGATTTTTGGAGATAAAATTATACCACAACAAAGCGACAAAATTGATTTAAAACAATTGATTGCAGAGACAGATTTATTAGTGGGAGGCGTTTTAATTCCTGGCGCGGAAGCACCAAAATTAGTAACTAAAGATATGCTCAAATTAATGAAAAGAGGCTCTGTAATAGTTGATGTTGCAATTGATCAAGGAGGTTGTGTTGAAACAAGTAAACCAACTACTCATGGTGACCCAACATATATAGTTGATGATGTAGTGCATTATTGTGTTGCAAACATGCCCGGTGGAGTACCAAGAACCTCAACCTTAGCACTAAACAAAGTAACACTTCCATATCTGGTTAGACTTGCAAATAAAGGATATAGAAAAGCTTTAATTGAGGATAAAAATTTTTTAGCAGGACTGAATATTCATAAGGGACAAGTTACCTATAAAGCAGTGGCTGATGCATTTGGTCATGAATATATTGATCCATCATCATTGCTTTAATTTTTTATAATATTCTAAATACCAATCTAAAAATTTTTTTATACCATCTTGGTACTTTGTTTTAGGATTATAACCTGTTATCTTTTTTAAAAGATTTGTATCAGATAATGTTTGTTTAACATCACCCTTTTGCATTGGCATATAATTTCTAATTGCTTTAATCTTCAATTCTTTTTCCAGTGTTTTAATAAAATTTAACAAATAAACTTTTTTGGTATTACCAATATTTAAAATTCTAAATGGAGCTATTGGTGAAAGTGTATCTTTTTTAAATTTACCTTTTTGTTTATGATTTGGTGGTTTATTAATTAATAGAAAAATTCCTTTAACAATATCATCGATATATGTAAAATCTCTATACATTTTCCCTTTATTATAAATGTCGATTCTTTTTTTATTTAATATTCCTTTTGTAAATTTAAATAATGCCATATCTGGACGACCCCAAGGACCATATACAGTAAAAAATCTAAGCATAGTGATTGGTACATTCCAAATATTAGAGTAGGAGTGAGCAATGCTTTCTGTTGATTTTTTAGTTGCCGCATAAATGCTTAGCTGAGTGTCAGTCTTATCAATTTCTTTAAATGGTATTTTTTTATTTGCACCGTATACAGAAGAACTTGATGCAATAATAAGATGTTTAACTTTAGCTATTTTTGCAAATTCAATTATATTGTAAGTTCCTTCAATATTTGATGTTAAATAAACTCTTGGTTTTTGAATACTATACCTTACACCGGCTTGTGCAGCTAAATGAATGATATAATCAGGTTTAAATTTTAGAATTGATTTCTTTAAACTATCTGCATTTTCAAGTTTGTTTCTAGTAAATGTAAAATTATTATATTTTTTTAGAAGCCCCAATCTTGATTTTTTTAATTTTACATCATAATAATTATTCATGGAGTCGTATCCATGAACATTTATTCTTTTATCTAGCAGGTACTTTGATAAATGAAATCCAATAAAACCTGCAGACCCTGTAATAAAAACTTTTTTTTTCATACAATATTTGTATTGTGCTATTCTCTTTATAAATATTATAAAAGTTAAAATAATACAAAATAATTAGTATTTTATTAATGTAGTTTTTATATGGCAAAAAACAAAAATATAATTGGTATAGTTGGCTTAGGTTATGTTGGGCTACCTTTAGCTTTAGAGTTTAGCAAAAAAACTAAAGTAATTGGGTTCGATTTGAATGAAAAAAGAATATCAGAACTCTCAAAAGGTCTCGATCGAAATAGTGAAATAAAAAACTCCAAAATAAAAAAAAATAAGAATTTAATATTTAGCGTGAATAAGAATAGGTTAAATAGTTGCAATGTATTTATAGTAACTGTCCCTACGCCCATAGATGATAAGAATCGACCTGATTTAAAATTTGTTAAAAAAGCTTGTGAAACTGTAGGTGTATATTTAAAAAAAAAATCTATTTTTATTTTAGAGTCCACAGTTTATCCTGGATGTACTGAAAATTTTTGCGTTCCAATCTTAGAAAAAATTTCTAAATTAAAATATAACAAAGATTTTTTTTGCGGATATTCACCAGAAAGAATTAACCCTGGAGATAGTAAACATAATTTTAAAAATATTGTTAAAGTTACTAGTGGATCAAATAAAAAAATATCTTTAAAGATTGATAAGATTTATAAATCGATTTTTAAATTCACGCATAAAGCAGAAAGCATCAAAATAGCTGAGTCAGCTAAAGTAATAGAAAATATACAAAGAGATTTAAATATAGCGTTAGTCAATGAGCTTAGTATTATTCTAGATAAGCTTAAAATTAACACTAATAAGGTAATTGAGGCGGCTGGAACTAAATGGAATTTTCAAAAATTTTTTCCAGGATTAGTTGGTGGTCATTGCATTAGTGTAGATCCTTATTATTTAACTCATGTTGCTAAGTTAAACAAATACAATCCCAAAGTAATACTCGCAGGAAGAAAAATAAATAATTATATGAAATTTCAAGTTGTTAAAAAATTTTTATTATCAATTAAAAATAGAAAAATTAGTATTAAGAAAGCGAAAATATTAGTTATGGGTATAACTTTTAAAGAAAATGTTTCTGATATAAGAAATTCACAGTCAATAGAAGTAATTAAAATGCTTCAAAGAAAAAAATTAAAGCTAGATATTTATGATCCTCTTATTAAAAAAAATACTATTGAGCATAATAATAAAAAAATTTATTTAATAAAAAAATTACCTAAAAAATCTGTTTATGATGCAATATTAATTCTAACTCCACATGATAAAATTAAATCTATTCCTGTTAAAAAAATTTTAACAATGTGTAAGAAAAATTTTGTTTTATTTGATATAAAAAATTATCTAAATTTGAAAATCAAAGAATACATAAAATTATAATGTGTTGAGATGTCTATAATCAATGATCATAGTTGTGGATGGATAAACAATTTACCAAAAAGAACTAATATCAAAAAATTAAATTCTAACTTATTATGTGATTATTTAATTGTTGGGGCAGGTTACACAGGATTATCTGCAGCAAGACAATTGGCAAATAATTCTAATTCGTCAAAGATCTTAATAGTTGATTCACAATTAGCCGGCGAGGGATCAAGTGCTAGAAATTCAGGTTATTTGGTTGATACAACGCTAAATGATGGTTTTGCATCAAACAAAAATATTGAAGATTACAAAAAGAAAATAAAAATTTATGAAGAGGGAATAAATTCAGTTAAAAAATTTATTACTGAACACCAAGTAGATTGTGAATGGAACGCGTGCGGTAAATACTTTGCATCATCAAAAATATCTGATGAAAAAATAGCGATCAAATTCAGTAATTTATTATCATGCCTGAATTACGAAAACAAAATTCTATATAAAAATGAACTAAAAGATAGGTTGGGAACTTCATTTTATAATATAGGCATTTATACTAGGGGAGGTGTTTTATTAAATCCAGGAAAACTAATAAGAGCAATGGTTGATACATTGCCTGAGAATGTTGAATTGTATGAAAATACTCATTTGGAAAAATGGGAGATAAATTCTGATAAAATTAAATGTTTTTTTAAAAATAATACAATTTTAACAAAAAAAATAATTTTTTGTACAAATGGTTTTTTAAGATCTTTAAATGTTAAAAAAAATTATAGTTTTCCCCTAACCCTCACCGCAAGTATAACAAGACCACTATCTAATGATGAATATGAAAGCATTGGAAGTCCCAAAGAGTGGGGTGTTTTACCAATTAAACCAATGGGCGCAACAATAAGAATGACAAAAGATAGAAGAATTTTAATTAGAAATACTGTTGAGACAAATAATCCATATAATTTTCCTAGAAACTATTTAGAAAAGAGAAAAAAAACTCATCAAAAAGGTATCAATAAAAGATTCCCTAATTTACCAAACGATATAATCGAGAGTACTTGGTCAGGTATAGTTTGTAGAAGTAGAAACGGTTCTCAAATATTTGACAAAATCAATGAAAATATTTTTGTTGCAGGTTGTTATAATGGCTCTGGTATTGGAACAGGAACATTTTTTGGAGAGCAAATAGCCTTAATGGCTTCAAATCAAGACTCTGAAAAAATCAGCATTATAGAGAATAGAATTAAACCAACAAAGTTACCACAGGAAATAATTTTAAATATTGGGGTTTACTCTCGCTTATTTTATGAGAGATTAAGAGCAAGAGCAGAAATTTAATGAAAAAATATAAATCTATAATTTTTATATTAGTCGCAATAGCACTTTTATATTTAGCTAAAGATAAATATAGCTCATTTAATGTTAGCAAGAGTATCCAAGCTTGTTTGATGGGCCAAAAAAAACTTAATCCAGATTTGACAAAAGAAGAAGCTGAAAAAATTTGTGTAGAGTATGTGAATGAGCAAGTAAACAAATAATTTTATTTTAATGAAAAATATACTTTTAATAATTTTAGTTTCATTAATTTTAAATACAAATGCTAAAGCAGCATTTTTAAATGTTACAATTGACTATAAGAAGAGCTCAAATTGTAAACTTGATAAACAGATATTAAAAAATGAGATTTACGATTATAAAGAATTTAGTGCAGCTCAGATTAAGGATAACAAAGATAGGAAAATAAATATAAAAGCAATCAAATCACAAGAATTAAAAATAATTGGTTTATCTGATTTTTTTACTAATGCTCCAAATGGAGCAATTTATGATACCCAAATTTTAAAAGATAATACGATTTTACTTAGAGTTTTAACAAATGATGAAAAGTATTCCGAATCAGTTTTTATAAATAAATCTACAGGAGAAATGCTCCATGAAATCACAACTAATATTGATACCCCAAATCAAGGTAAAGAAATTTCTTTTTTTACTTGTGATATGAATTAAAAAATTTTGATAATGATTATCATTATTAATATTTTTCTAATTTAAATAATTTTTTTTTGAGAATGATTATCATTCAAACTGAAATTTCTTGAATTAAATTTTTAAGTTATTATTTAAGATTTATGGATACACAAACTTATAATTGTAAAAAATGTGGTTTAACTATTTCATCTACATGTTCTAAATGTGATAGAGTTGTAGATGTAAAAGTTATGGATGATGGTTGTTTAGTACAAGTTACTAAATGTGGTGATTGTGCAAATGTCCCAGTAATTAAAGATATTTGCGCTGTTCAAAATAAGTAATTAAAGAACAACTAAATCTAATTTCTGTTTGCCCAATCTTTCATTACCTTGTTCTGTAACAAGGTATGTTTCACCAAGATTCATTGCGAGCTGATTTTCTGAGTCCATCAATATCATATGCATAAAGAATACGTTGCCTGGCTCTATGACATAAGGGTTGCCCGTATACAGCATGGGCACGTCCATCCAATTAGGAGAAAAAGTAGTCCCTAATGAATATCCGCATGCATTCATTCTTGCATTGTAATAACCAAGATCATCAAAAGTTTTCGCATGAATATCAAAAACTTCTCCAATTTTATTTCCAGGATTTAATTTACTTTCACAATTTTTTAATGCTTCTACACAAGCTTCGTGCATTTTATAATGTTCAGGATCAGCTTTATTAATCGGAATAGTTCTAAACATTGCAGAGTGATAGTGCCGGTACGTACCAGCCCACTCAATAGTTAATTGATCTGGATTTTTTAAAATTTGTTTTTCTGCTTGATAACGACAGAGTAGGGCGTTCTTTCCTGAACCAATAATAAATTCATTAGCAGGATAATCTCCACCACCTTCAAATATAACTCTATTCATTTCAGCTAATATTTTTGACTCACTTACTCCTGCTTTTGCATGTTTCCAAACTTCATCTAAAGCTTTGTCAGCAAGTTCAGCAGCCTTTCTTACATAAACAATTTCTTCTTTTGATTTAACTACTCTTAATTTAGTAATTAAATCTGATTTATCCTCAATAGAACAATAATTTTCCAAAGATTTATTTAGTCTTAAGGCATTTCTACCTGTTAAACCGTAAGCTTCATACTCAACACCTAGTTTTTTTCCTTTAAGATCAAGTTCATCCAAAATAACTTTAAGATCACAGGTTGGATTGGAGCCATCTTTATCAATCCAAATCCTAATGTCTTCAATATTAGAAGTATTTTGTGCCTGCCTAAGATCAGGAGCTCTAGTTAATAGAATTACGTTTCCTTTTTGATCTAAAATTAAGGTTTGAAAAAAAACGTAACCGAAGGTGTCATAACCGGTTAGCCAATACATAGATTCTTGTCTAAACATTAAAAGAGCATCAATATTTTGCTCTTTCATCGAATTTAAAACTTTTGATTTTCTTGATTTAAATTCTTCTTGTGAAAAGTGAAGACCCATGATGTAAATACTATAATTTCAATCAAAAATACATTCAATGGAAATAATTTATTTTTTACTTGCAAGTTTCTTAGTTGTAGTTGTTCCTGGTCCAACAGTTAGTTTAATAATAGCCAACTCATTAAAATCTGGAATGAGAGCTGGAATTTTAAACGTAGTTGGAACTCAAATAGGTTTAATTATATTAATCTTACTTCTCGCATTGGGATTTAAAGCTATATCTCCTTTTTTAGAGGAAGTAATAAAAGTTGTTAGAATAATTGGTGCAATTTACTTAATGACATTGGGATATTTAAGTTTTACTTCAAAAAATCTCTCAGATAATTCAGAAAAAATAAATAAATTTGATAAGAAATTTATACTACAAGGATTAATAGTGATCTTATCTAATCCTAAAGCTTTTTTGTTTCTTGGAGCGTTTATTCCTCAGTTCATTGAAATTAATCAACCAATCGGAAGACAGATAATTTATTTTGGAATTTTATTTATGATTGTAGGTGCAATATTTGATGGAATGTATGCAGTAGTATTTGGAAAATTTAGAGAAATAATAATTAATAAATATATAAATATTTTAAATAAATTAGGTGGAACTTTATTATTTTTTGTAGGTCTTTGGTTGTTATTTTATTGATGGATAGCGGACCTATTGATTACAAATCAGGCAACACTGACATTGGATCTAGTCTAGTTTGAAACCAATTAACTCTAAAATCCAAATGTGGTCCTGTTGATCTTCCAGTTGAACCAACAGTACCAATAATATCTCCTTGATTAATTTTATCTCCTACAGAAACTATCACAGTTTCTAAATGTGAATAAATTGTAGAAATACCATGACCGTGATCCATTATTACCGTTCCCCCAGTATAATAAAGATCATCTTCCGCCATTGTAACAACACCTGTGCCTGAAGATTTAATTTTTGTTCCTTGCTTTGCAGCGATATCAATTCCATAATGTGGCCATCTAGGTTTTCCATTTAAAATTCTTTGACTTCCATAAACGCCGCTTATGATGCCTTCAACCGGCATAATAAATTGATCTTTAAAAAAAGGTAAATCAGAATTAATAGCTCTTGCTTCTCCAATTCTGTTGTTTTCTGCTTTTATTCTTTGGTATACTTCTTCAGGTGGGGTTACTTTACTTTCCTCTAAGCCATCGATTCTTTGAATATTATATTTTCTTTTAAGAACTTTCTTAATTATCTTTTCTTTTTTTCCATTAATGATTTTTGTAATGGTTACATCAAATTTTCTATCTCGATCAATTCCAAAAACAAAGTATCCATCTTCAGAGACTTTTACTTCTTTTTTACCTACAATTATTTTTGAACCAGGTTCTGTTATTCCAATTATAAAATGACCTTGTAAAAACTTACCTTTAAATTCAACAGCAAATGCATTTGTGGAGAATATAATTGCTACGAAAAGCAATAATTTTTTCATTATTTAGCTGTCCATCCGCCATCTACCAATAAGGAAGTACCAGTAATCATTGATGCTGCATCAGAGGCAAGAAAAACAGTAGCTGAAGCAACTTCTGATAATTCTGCAAACCTTCCTAGCGGAATGTTATTTAATGTTTCTTTTTTGAATTTTCTATTTTTTAAAAATTTTTTAGTCATCGGGGTTACAACAAAAGTTGGGCAAATAGTATTAACTCTAATATTATATTTAGCTAAATCTATGGACATTCCTTTAGTCAAACCTTCTAAGCCCCACTTATTCATATTGTAAACACTTCTAATTGGACCTCCTACATGACCCATTTGAGAAGACATATTTACTATCGCTCCTCCAATTTTCTTTCTATTTTTAGCTTTTATCATTTTTATTGCACATAACTGAGCAAGATTGAAAGTTGCTATAGTGTTTATTTTGACAAGATATTCCATATTTTTTGTTTTAACTTGAGTAAAATGTTCAGGAATATTATTTCCAGCATTATTTATTAAAATATCTATTTTTGGTTGACTATTAATAATGTTTTTAATTTCGTTGTAATTTGTAATATCGCAAACATAAGACTTGCATTTTGACTTTAATTTTTTAATTTTTTTTGAGACTTCATCTAAATCTTTTTTAGTTCTACTAATTATGACTAAATTTGCACCAGCTTCTGCTAAGGCTATTGCACATGCTCTACCTAAGCCTTTTCCTGCACCAGTAACAACTGCAGTTTTATTTTTAAGGTTATATTTTTTTAAATACATTTTTTAAATAAATAGTTTTATATCAGTATAAATCAAATCAACAGCAACAACCAGTATTGCAATTAATCCAAGCCAAGCAATCCACTTATATTTCTTAATCCAACCAGAAATTAAAGTAGCTCCAACCGCCATAATAGCTATTGATAAAAGTAATCCGAATATTAATAAGAAATAATGATCTTTAGCAGCTCCCGCCACACCCAAAACATTATCTAGGCTCATTGTAAAATCTGCAATTAAAACAGTTGTAATAGCTTTAAAGAAACTTGAATTATCGACTTTAATATTTTCATGATCTTCGGATTGTTTTTTGATGACATCTATATAAAGTTTGTAAACAATATAAAGTAGCGCCAATCCACCAATAAGTCTTATTCCTTGTATTTGTAATAAATAAGCAGTTAATAAAGTCAGTATTATTCGAAGTACAACTGCTCCACTAATTCCCCAAAATATAATTTTTTTTCTTTGTTCTGGTGGAAACTGAGACGCAACCATACCTATTATAATTGCATTATCTCCTGCTAAAACTAAATCAATTAAAACTATTTGAATAAATATAATGATTTGCTCGGATAACATTATCCGTTCAATATCATATCAGCACCCTTTTCAGCAATCATAATTGTAGGAGCATTTGTATTGCCCGAAGTAATATTAGGCATAATAGATGCATCTATAACTCTTAAATTTTGTATTCCTTTTACTTTTAAAGAATCATCAACAACAGCCATATCATCATTGCCCATTTTGCATGTTCCTACAGGATGAAAAATTGTTTGAGTATAATCTGAACCTGCTTTAACTAATTCTTCATCGTCAGTTATATGAACTCCTGGTCTATATTCTTCAGGTTCATATTGTTTAAAAGTTTTGGTCTCTAACATTATTTTTCTTACAATTTTTAATCCTTGAGCAGCAACTTTTCGATCTTCATCAGTTGATAGATAATTCATTTTAATTTTTGGATATACTCTACTGTCATTGCTTGTAATATTAATTTCACCTCTACTAGTAGGCCTTATATTTGCAACAGTTGGGGTAATTCCTTCAAAATCATGCATCGGTGTTACACCTAATATATCAGTGCTTACTGGCGAAACATGAAATTGTAAATTTGGCGTTGCTCTTGATGGATCACTCTTCACAAATCCACAAACCTGACTTGCGCCCATTGTTACCGGTCCACTTTGATTAAGAACATATTCAAGTCCCATTAAAAATCTGCCAAATAAACTTTCTACTTTTCTATTTAAAGATTTCAAATTTTTTACTTTGTAGACTGGTCTGAACATTAAATGATCTTGCAAATTTTGACCAACACCGTTTGATTCATTTATAATATCTATTCCAAGATTTTTGAGTTTTTTACTATTACCTATCCCGGACACTTGTAAGATATGTGGAGATCCAATTGATCCAGCAGATAAAATTACTTCTTTATTTGCGATTACAGTATTTAATTTATCTCCAATATAATAATTGACTCCTGTTGCTTTTTTGCCCTCAAAATTTATTTTTTGCACATGTGCATTTACCTCAATCTTTAAGTTTGTTCTTTTTTTTACTGGATTCAAGTAACCCTTAGCAGCACTACATCTTAACTTTAAACCCATCTTATTAAAACTTGTTGTAAATTGAAAAAAACCAATTCCAAAATTATCACCAGTATTAAAATCATTAGTTTTAGGTATTCCAAATTCCTCTGCAGCATTTTGAAATTCATCTAATAATTTTAGATTTATTTTTTTATTTGCAACTGTAATCGGCCCTTTGTCGTTATGAAATTCACTTTTTCCTAGCTCATTATTTTCCGATTTTAAAAAATAAGGCAAAACATCATCCCAGGCCCAACCTTTATTGCCTAATTGTCTCCATATATCATAATCCTCTTTTTGACCTCTGATCCATAAAAGTCCATTTATAGATGAGCTTCCTCCCAAAGTTTTACCTCTTGGATATCTTATAGATCGATTATTCATTGTTTCATCTGGTTCAGTTTTAAAACACCAATCTACTTTTGGATTATGCATTGTTTTGAAATAACCAACAGGAATATGTATCCAAGGGTAAGTATCTTTTCCACCTGCCTCAATTAAAAGCACTTTGTTATTTTGATTTGCAGAAAGTCTATTAGCCAGAACACATCCTGCTGATCCCGCACCTACAATTATGTAATCAAAGTTCTGCATAGTAGAATTGTTCTAATCTAAATTTAATTTATTAACATAATACAATATTATTATTTAACATATGCATGATTTGTCGCTTGTAATCAAAGTGTTTTTTTGAGAGGATATCAGTTCATTAATTTAAATTAATTAAGAGGGGAATAATAATGAAAAAAATCATTTCAACGTTATTTGCAGTATTCTTTTTAATGGGGCTATTTAATAGCGCTAATGCTGCAACAACATTTAAATGTCAGACCGTCTTGAATGCAAAAGGTGATGAAGTAAAAATGCTTAAAGACTTTACTGATAACGTAACAAAACTTACAAGTGGTTCTCTAAAATTTGAAATCATGCCTGCTGGAACAGTAGTTGGTGTAAAAGAAACTCTAGACGCTGTTGACAAAGGATTAATTGATTGTGGATTTGCTTGGACTCACTACTGGTCAGGAGAGCATCCTGCAGCAATGTTATTTGGATCTCCAGTAGCAGGTGGTGGAGTAGGTATTGACAACATTGCTTTCTTATCATGGTTTTTGATGGGAGGTGGTGAACAACTTTACGATAGACTTTGGAAAGAAATGGACAGAGACATCAAAGGTTTTATGCTTCAACCAGTTGGACCAGAAGCTCTTGGATGGTTTCCTAGAAAAATAAAAAATATGGATGACTTTAGAACATTCAAATTTAGAACACCTCCAGGAATTCCAGGACAAACTTATAAAGATATAGGTATTGCATCTGTTGCAATGGGTGGTGGAGATATTCTACCAGCTTTAGAAGCAGGTACAATTGATGCAGCTGAATGGTGTTGTCCAAAACCAGACATGGTATTTGGTATTCATAAAGTACTAAAACATTACTACTTACAAGGTTTACACCAAGTAGTGGTTAATGCTGACTTTTACGTCAATGGATCAAAATACAAAAAACTTTCAGATCATGAGAAAAATGCTCTTAAGGTTGCAGCTGATGCATCTTTAATGAGATCTTTAGCTTACAGGATCAAAGTAAATGGAGAAGCTTTAAAAGAACTTACAACAAAACATGGTGTAATACTTGAGGACACTCCTGCAGATTACTTCCCAGAGTATATGGCTGCTGCAAAAGCAACTTTAGAGAAAAACTCTAAAGAAAATGCTTTCTTTAAAGAAGTTTACGACTCAATGGTAAACTTTGCTAACGTTGCAGTTCCGTTTTGGTCAGGAGCTCAATCTTCAAATGCTAAGCTAGGTATGGCTTATGCGAATTCTTTGAAGTAAACTAAACTTTATTAAAGCGGGCGATATTCGCCCGCTTTTTCCTTTTTATAATGACTGATAAACCTACTAATCTAGATATATCAGACGAAATGATAGCCGAAAGGCGTGGTGGATCTGGCAAGATGCCTGATGACATGCCAACATGGATGGCGAAATCAATTGTCTCAATAGATAGATTCAATAAAATTATAGGAAACATTGTTTGTTGGATAACAATTCCATTAATTTTAGGAATGGTTTATGAGGTGCTAGCAAGAAAACTTTTTTTAGCGCCAACAATTTGGGCCTATGATATGAGTCGTTTTTTATACGGAGCTTTATTTATGCTTGGTGCTGGTTATGCTCTTTCAAAAGGCGTTCATATCAGAGCAGATTTTTTATACAGAAATTTTAAAACCAAAACTCAAGGTAAAATTGATTTTTGGCTTTATCTTTTATTTTATTTTCCAGGTTTAATCGTATTTCTATATATGACAACTATATTTGTCCAAGAGTCAATTATGCGTAATGAAAGAGGAATGGACACAACATGGATGCCTTATATGTGGCCCATCAAATCATGTTTATGGTTTGGAATAATATTTTTATTAGTTCAGGGAGTTTCAGAATTATTTAAAAGTTATTATGCAATGACTAAAGGAAGGTGGCCTGGACAAGAATGATCTCACATTTAATTGATCCAGCAATATTAGGTTTCATTTTAATTGGAGTAATGTTATTTGCGATATTTATAGGGTTTCCTATATCTTTCACATTAATTTTCTTAGGATTTGTTTTTGGCTATCTTGGATTTGGAAAATTAGTTTTCTATTTAATGACTTTGCAGTTTTCCATGGTCATGACCGAACAAACTCTCGCCGCCGTACCACTCTTTGTGTTTATGGGCATAATGATGGAACAAGCTGGTTTAATGGAAAGGTTATTTTCTGCCTTTCAGATGATGTTAGCAAAAGTAAGAGGCTCTTTATATTATGCAGTTTTATTTGTTTCTGTTATTTTTGCAGCTGCAACAGGTATTGTTGGTGCCTCGGTGACAATATTAGGAATAATGGCAGCTAAATCAATGAATAAGTCTGGTTACGATGTAAAATTAGCAGCCGGAACCATAACAGCAGGAGGAACATTAGGTATATTAATTCCCCCAAGTATTATGCTTGTTGTAATGGGACCAATTATGGAAATTCCTGTTACTGATTTATTTGCAGCAGCTATTCTTCCAGGTATTTTATTAGCATGTTTGTATGCAGCTTATACGACAGTTAGATGTATGTTAAATCCTAAATTGGGGCCAACTGTTCCTGAGGAACTTAGAGCAAAAAGTATGAAGGCTGTTTGGATCGAATTTTTTCTTGGATTGGTGCCACCCGCAGCTTTAGTATTTGCAGCTCTTGGAAGTATATTATTTGGTTTTGCAACACCTACAGAAGCTGCTGGATGTGGTGCAGCTGGATCACTTTTATTAGCTCTTGCTTATAGAAAATTATCATTACCTAAATTGCAAGATGCTTTAGTTAAAACTTTGGAGATATCTGCTCTAATAATGGTACTAGTTGCTGCATCAAATTTTTTTGGTGCTGTTTTTGCAAGATTAGGAACCCCGATGGTTTTGACTGATTTTCTTTTATCTTTAGAAATGAATAAGTATTTAATTTTAGCAATGGTAATGGTAATGATTTTTTTATTAGGATGGCCATTAGAGTGGGTACCTATTGTAATGATAATTGTACCAATAATTTTACCACTTATCGAGGCATTAGAGTTTAGTTTAATATGGTTTGCTATTTTAGTTGCTGTAAATCTTCAGACCGCCTGGCTATCCCCACCCGTAGCATTATCTGCTTATTTTTTAAAAGGAGTGGTGCCTGAGTGGGATTTAAAAGATATTTACCTAGGCATGATGCAGTTTATGGTTCTACAGGTGATTGGTTTAATTATTATAATAGCATTTCCTAAAATAGTGCTTTGGCTACCAACACTGTTGTATGGACAGTAGTAAATAATTGTTTATTATCCATTAAGTGAGTCAAGAAAAAGCAAATATAAATCTAACTAATTGGGATATTGTTGGAATTAATCCAAATGATAAAAATTGGACAAGAGGCGATATATTTTGTTTTTGGGCAAACAATATTCAAAGTCTAATTGGTTTTTCATTAATTGCGTCACTCTATTTAGTATATGATTTAAATATATTAATTGTTTTGGCAGCATGTGTTACATCTGGTGTTTTAGTAGCAATTTTTTCTTATTTAGTTGGACAACCTTCTCAGAAATATGGTTTACCTTTTCCAGTAATTTTAAGGATTTCATTTGGAGTAGCTGGAGCTAGATATGTTGGAATGATAAGAGGAATTGTAGGTATGTTCATGTTTGGAGTTCAAACATTTTTTATTTCAAAATCGATTGGATACTTAATTAGGATTTTTATTTTCAATTATAATGATGTTATTTTAGAAAATGAAATGTTCTTAGTTTTTATAATGGGAATGGATCTAATTGACTGGTTTAGTTTTATATTTGCGTTAATAATTCAGTTCTTCTTATTTAAACAAGGACAGAATTTTATAAAATTTATTTTAAATTTTTCAGCTTGGTTTGTTTATACAGGTTTAGCTGTATTTGTAATTATACTTGCAGGTGAAAACTCAAAAGAAATAATTAGCGCGTTCAAACTTAGTGTATCAACTGAAAATCTCGTCTCTAAACAAAATCTTTTAACTCTGATAAGTTTAACTGGCACATTGTTTGCCTTTTTTTCAATTGTTATCTTAAACATAGGTGATTTTTCAAGGTACGTTAAAAATAGTTCAGAAAATTTTTATGGAAATCTCTCTTTAATAATAAATTTACTTATTTTTTCATTTGCATCAGTATTTATTGTTATTGGTGCAGATATTGTTATGGCAAAAAAAATGTTAGAAGTAGATCAATTATTAACTAACCCCACTGATATTATTGGAAAAATTGATAATAGTTTTTTAACTATAATTGCAATTTTGTTCATATTAGTAGCATCAGGATCATCAAATTTAATTGCTAATTATATTCCAACCCAGAATGCATTATTAAATTTTTTTCCAAAAAACTTAGATAAATCAAGCTCAGGTCTACTGATTATTATTATTGGTTTAATATTTGGAGGATTATGGCTACCAATTTTAAGTCAATCAGGAGCATTATCTATAATTGATACAATAGGATCTTTTTTTGGTCCAATAGCTGGCGTTATTATTGCTGACTATTATTTTATTAAAAACAAAGAATACATTTCAAAAGATATATTTTCTGATTTAAAAAAAGGGGCTTACTTTTATAGCGGTGGCTGGCAAATAAAAGGTTTGTACTCAATAATAATTGGATTTGTATTTGCTGCTTCGACTATATGGAACACAGATTTGAGATTTTTACAAAGCTTTGCATGGTTAATTGGTGCTTTTGTTTCCTATATCACGTATTATTTATTAGCGAGTGATTAAATGGATAAAATTTCATTCAATTTTAAGAATAGGACTGCTGTAATTACGGGTGGAGCTCAAGGGTTTGGTTTAGATATTGCTAAAAGACTTTTGAATTCTGGAGCTAAAGTAATAATTTGGGATATTGATCCTAAGATGATTGAAAAATCATTGAAAGATTTAAATAAACCAAATTTGAGTTCAAATATAGTTGATGTTTCTAATTATCAAGAGGTTGAGGATTGCGCAAAAGAAATTACTAAAAATTCTAACATTGATATTTTGATTAATAATGCTGGAATCACTGGTCCGACAGCAACTCTTTGGGACTATGATATTGATGTCTGGAAAAAAGTAGTAGATATAAACTTAATCGGAACATTTAATTGTTGTCGAGCAATAGTGCCTAATATGATTAAAAATAACTATGGTAGAATAGTAAATGTTGCTTCAGTTGCTGGAAAAGATGGCAATGCAAACGCTAGCGCATACAGTGCTGGAAAAGCAGGAGCGATTGCATTAACTAAATCACTGGGCAAAGAATTAGCTGATAAAAATATAGCTGTAAATGCAGTTACTCCAGCAGGGGCAAAAACACGTATTTTAGATCAAATGACCAAAGAACATGTGCAAAGAATGTTATCAAAAGTCCCAAGAGGTAGATTTCTGGAAGTTGAGGAGTTTACTTCTTTAGTTTGCTGGCTTTCTTCAGAAGAAAATACTTTCTCAACAGCTGCGGTATTTGATATTAGTGGTGGTCGATCTACCTACTAACTACGTGGTTTTTGTTCAACTATCTTGATTTGGTTAACTTTAACCCTACTTAATTTTATATCTGCAGACATTAAAGGAGCCAAAATCATTATTGACCAATATATAAGGAGTATAAAAATCGAAATTGTCTTCATATTTAATATATACTGATCAAAGTTGATTTTTGGATGTTTAAATTTTGTCAAAATAATGTATTAAGAATTTTTTTTTTAAAAATATGAAAAAAATTTTCAAAATATTAATTTTATTTGTTCTACTAGTCACTCCGTTGTCGGCAGAGGAAATTAAAGTCTTTGAGTTCACCAAAGAAGAATTAAGCACTTTAGAGGTTAGGAAAGTGAGAGGAGCAGACTCAAAAACACAGTATTTTTTAGGATCCAACGAAAATGGAAACTTTTTAAAAGCTGTAGCAGATAATGCAGCATCTGGCCTCGGTAAAGAAATTAAAATAGACCTTAATAAGACTCCCTACTTAAACATCACCTGGAAGGTGGAAAAAGACCTTAGAGGAATCAATGAAAAGAGTAAAAAGGGGCACGATTATGCAGCTAGAGTTTTTGTTGTAAAAAAAACAGGCGCTACAGCTTTATCAAATAGGGCAATGAATTATGTTTTTTCTAGCAATGAAAACGTAAATGTCTCTCATCCAAGTCCCTATACCAAGAAATCAATAGATTTTGTTTTAGCTACAACTAAAGAGAATCCGAATGAGTGGGTTACAGTTAGAGCAAATGTAAAAGAGCACTTCAAACAATTTCATGATTTAGATGTAAATGAGATAAATGGAGTAGCTATAATGGCAGATACTGATAATTCAAAATTGAAATCTATTGCCTATTATCAAAATATTTATTTTTCTTCTAATTGATCAATTTTTAATAAACTTTTTAAGATACATGCTGATAAAAGATAATATTACAGCAGCTATTACATCTTCTAAAGGAGAGGCGGCAGGGTATCCAAAGTTCCACAAAATCACTCCAAATAACCAAATAATAAAAACTTTCATATAAAATATATTTTCAATATAATTAATAATATCAATTATGGCAAAAAAATTTAGTTTTACAGTTAAAATTTATTATGAAGACACAGATGCAGGTGGAGTTGTTTATTATGCAAATTATTTAAAATTTTTAGAGCGTGCCAGATCAGAAGCAATATACTCTTTGGGTTATACTAATTCATCTATACTTGAACAATTTGGAGTTTTGCTGATAGTTAAATCATGTAATATTGAATATAGGAAACCAGCAAGATTTGAAGATACGCTAGAAATTATTTCAGAAATTAAATCATTTACCAAAACATCTTTTTTAATGAAACAAAGTATTTCAAGAAACAATGAAATTATATCAGATGCAGAAATTCATATAGTATCTGTTGATAAAAATGGGAAACCTTCAAAAATACCTGAAGATCTTAAGAAAAAGTTAGAAAATTAATTCAGCCTTTTTATTTTTTGAAATAGCTGTGTCATCATTTTTTCATTAATACGACCAGTATTTACATTTCTTGGACTTGGATGGTAACATCCAACTAAATTTACTCCATTTTTTAATTTAAATATTTTTCCATGTCCGAACTGAACATTTTTTGATATTTCAAATTTTTCGCTGTAAAAAATTTTACATGTATCAAATGCAATCTTTCCTAAAGCCACAACAACCTTAAGATTTTTTAAAATATTTAACTCATTATTAAAAAATTTAGAACAATTATCTAATTCAATCTTTAGAGGTTTATCTTCGGGAGGAACACATTTAAGGGCAGGTGTAATAAACGCGTTTTTAAGTTTTAATCCATCATTAACGTGATCTGATGTATTTTGATTTGATATTTTTGCATTAAATAAACATTTATAGAGAAAGTCTGATGACTTATCACCTGTAAATACCCTGCCTGTTCTTGTTCCACCATGTGCAGCTGGAGCTAATCCAACAAATAGAATTTTTCCCTTAGGATCTCCAAAACCTGTTATTGGTTTTCCCCAATAAATCTCGTTTTTAAATTGCTTTCTTTTATTTTTAACTATCTTATTTCTAAATTTTATTAATCTAGGGCAGGCTCTACATTTAATTATTTTGTTATTTAAAGAACTTAGATTAAGATTCATTTGTGAAATATTTTATTTTAATATTATCTTTAATTCTATCTATAATTTCTCCGCCATCCACATATTCTAATGATGAATTAATCCTTAAATTACAATCTGAAGGAAACATAGTTTTTATAAGACATGCTTTAGCACCTGGTAATGGTGATCCAGATTATATAGATTTAAATGACTGCAACACTCAGAGAAATTTGAATAAAACTGGAATTGATCAATCTAAAAGGATTGGTCTTTTTTTTGAAAAAAATAATATCCCAATTGATAAAGTCTTATCTAGCGAATGGTGCAGGTGTAAGGATACTGCAAAATATGCTTTTAGAAATTTTCAAACTTTTAAAGCTCTTAATTCATTCTATGATGAAAAATTTTATAAATTTAAAAATAAACAAATAAAAGATTTACAAAAATATATAAAAGATTGGGACGGAAATAAAAATCTTATATTAGTAACTCATTACGTAGTAATCTCAGAAATGTTGAATATAGGGGTTTCTTCTGGTGAAATAGTTATTTCAAATAAAAATTATAATATAATAGGATCTATAGATACTCAGTAATAATTTCTTTTTGAAATAGGAAAAATAAGTAGTATAAATCATCGTTAATTAATGGCGGGGTAGCTCAGTTGGTTAGAGCGCGGGACTCATAAGCCCGAGGTCAGTGGTTCGATCCCACTTCCCGCTACCAAAAATAAATTATAAATTTTTATATAGTTCAATGGTAAAATCTAAACAAGTAAATCAACACTTTAATTTCTTGGTACCAAGAGAGACTAATGATTTAACTAGATTAGGTAGTCAGTTCGATGGAGGTTACATAGTTCCAAAAAATTTAACAAAAAACACAGATACACTAATCAGCTTTGGATATGGTTATGATTATTCTTTTGAATTTGATTATATAGATTTTACAAATAATAATATTTATGTTTATGATTATTCGTGTAGTACATACGATTTAATCAAACATCTTTTTAAAAATTTTAAAAGATTTCTATTATTTAGAAGAAAATTTGAAGATGTAAAATATGTTTATTTCAAACTCATAAATCATTTAAAATTTATAAATAATAAAAAAATAAGTTTTATAAAAAAAAAAGTAGTATCAAATTCTGAAATAAATTCTAAATTATCTTCAGACGAAGTAACTATAGATAAAATATTCAATCAAAAAAATTTTTCAAAAACTATATTAAAATGCGATATCGAAGGTGAAGAGTATAAAATAATTGATAATATTTTAGATCACCATAAAAAAATTGATGTAATCGTAATGGAATTTCATTGGTTAAATAAGAATTTAGTTATTTTTGAGAAAAACATAAAAAAAATATTAAAGTATTTTACTATTGTGCATATTCATGGAAATAATAACAACTCATTAATTGAGAATCTAAATTTTCCTGAAGTTCCTGAAATAACATTTATAAATAATAAACATTGTAATAATTTAGCTTATTCAAAAAAATTTCCTGTTGTAAATTTAGATTCCCCTAATAATCCAAAATTTAATGATTTACATTTTTATTTTAATTAAATATTCAATCTATTAAAAATTAAATTAAACATCTTCAAAATCATGATTATTTACTTCTGAATATATCTTTTTCTTTTTTTCATCAGAGTAAAGGTAAGGATTTGATTGAAAGCTGTTTATAGGGTTTAAAATTTCGAAGTTATGAGAATATTTTCTGTTTATAAAAAAAGCATTTGTTCCAGAACTTTCAACGGCCACTAGATCAAATTCTTTTTTTTTTAATAAATCATGAAAAGCTAATAGAGAAGCTCCAAAATATCCGTCATCATTAAATTTAAAATTTTCATCATATTTAATTGTTTTTTTTACATTATTACCAATCCAATGATTATATTCTAAACATATACATTTAATATTATTAATTTTCATATTTTTTAATATCCAGTAATCATTTCCATCTATATCTATAGAAAAAAAGTCTATTTCTTGGTTTGAAGAAATTTGTTCAAAAACATTATTAATATTTTCCTTATTAATACTTCTTGTTAAAACTTTAATATTTGATTTTGGAAAAAAAATTTTAAGCAATCTATCTGTAAGAAGATTTTCTTTATGATGTTGATCTATTAAAAAACCAGACCATCCATTTTTAATTAAATTGAGTGAATTATATTCAAAATAACTAAATCCTATTTCTATAAATAATTTATTATTAGGGATTTTACTAAAAATAAAATTTATTATTCCATCTTCATTGTTTTGAGATGTAAATTTATATTCAAATTCATTAATTTTATCTAATTTTTTTGAATGTTTTAATGAAGTTTTTTTTCTGTTTAATGATCTCTTGAATTTATTAAAATATCTTAAAAACAATATGTATGAGTAAAACTTCTCACCAAAAAGTTTTAAAGAAACTTGCTCTAATACTTTTACAAAGTATTTTTTTGATGGTTTCATTTTTAGAATTTAAATTTACTAATTATATTTTGAATAACTTTTCATTTCGATAATATTTGAATTCATTGACATATTTATACTTAATTTAATTTTTGATCTTTTATCATTTGTAAAATAAACTCTTCTAGCTAAAAGAATAAATTTCTTATCGAATTTTTTTAACTTTTCATGCAGCCTAATTTTATCTTCTATATTCCATAAGCTATTATTTACTTCTTTTAATTTTTTATAATAGATATTAACTTTCTTGTTTACTTTAACTTTTTTTTTAATTTTTAGTAGAATATTATATTCTTTTTTTATATGAAAAATTTTAGATTTGTCTTTAATTTTTTTTAACTTAATCTCTAAAATAGAAATTTTATCAAGTAATTCTCCTAAAGATATTTCAGTAAATATTTTTTTTGGCATAATTATCAATATAATATATTACTCTTTAAATGAATATTTTTATTTATCAACATTTAGGTATCGGTGATATAATTTCAAATAATGGTCTTGTAAGATATTTAATAGAAATAAATTCAAAAATAAAATTCTTTTATATCTTTTGTAAAAAGATGCATGTTAAATCAGCTAAATTTATGTACCGAGATATTAAAAATATAAGAATAGTTTCTATCTCTAACGATCCAAAATTTGAAAAAAAGGAAGTCTATAATTATTTAAAAAAGCAGAAAGCTAATTTTGAATTAATACAAATAGGACATGATTTTTATCATGCTACAAATAAATTAAACCCTGAATTTAAAAAAAATCCTTGGCATTGTACTGTTAATTTCTATAAACAATTTGGTTTACCATATAGTTATAGATTCAAAAAAACATTCTGGAAAAGAAATTATAAAAGTGAAAAAAAACTTTACAAAAAATTAGTCGGAAAAAATAAAAAATATATATTTATCCACGATGATTTAAAAAGAGGCCTAATTATTAATACAAAAAAATTCGTTAAAAAATATAAAATTATTAAAAATGATGATAAAAATTTTATTTTTGATTATGGATTAATATTAGAAAATGCTAAAGAGTTACACTTGATAGAAAGTTCCTTTAGACAGATGACGGAAACATTAAATTTAAAAACAAAAAAACTCTTTTTATATAAAGATAATAGGGCAGACTATTCAATGAGTTTATACAATAATAAATTAAAACAGTGGGTTGGTACATCAAAAAAATGGAAAGAAATATTTTTAAATAAAAAAGAAACAGATTTTTTTCATAAATTCTTTAAAAAACAATAATTCTTTATTTATAACTCAAATTAAAATTTTATTTTAACTAAATGTAATACGATTGATTGGATATAAAGCTTGATTTATAGTAAACATAAATACTTATGAAAATAAAAAACTGTAGATGCTGTAAAAGCAGTAATTTAAAATTCACATTTAGTTTAGGGAATCAATATCTGACAGGAATTTTTCCAAAAAATAAACAACATAAAATATCTAAGGGTTCACTGGCTCTTGTTTTATGTGAAAATTGCAAACTTCTACAATTACAAAATTCTTTTAATAATTTTGAAATGTATGGTGAAAACTATGGATATATGTCTTCTTTAAATAAGTCTATGTTTACACATTTAAAATATAAAGTTGAAAAGTTAAAAAAAAGATTATCTTTAAAATCTAATGATACAATAATTGATATAGGTAGTAATGATGGAACTTTTTTATCTTTTTTTCCAAAAAATTTAAATTTAATTGGAGTAGACCCTACAATTAGTAAATTTTCTAAGTTTTACAGAAAAGATATTGTCAAGATTCCAGAATTCTTTTCAGGCGATATTTTACAAAAAAAAATTAAAAAAAAAGCAAAATTAATTACATCTATAGCTATGTTTTATGATTTAGAGGATCCAGTAAATTTTGCTAGAGATATACATGAGTTACTTGATGATGATGGAATATGGCACCTAGAACTAAGTTATATGCCATCAATGATAAAAAATATTTCTTATGACACTATTTGTCATGAACATTTAGAATACTATTCTCTTACTTCAATTAAATATATTTTAGATAAAGCGGATTTGAAAATCATAGACATAGAATTTAATGATATTAATGGAGGCAGTTTTGCACTTTCAGTTGCAAAAAAAAAATCATCTTATTTAGAAGATAAAAAGATTGTTAATTGGCTTTTATCAAAAGAAAATACCTTAAAAGTAAATGAATTTAAGTCATTTATTAACTTTTTTAAAAAATGTGAGGAGCAAAAAAAAATATTAGTTGATTTATTAAAAAATTTAAAAGATATGAAAAAAAAAGTTTATGGGTATGGCGCTTCCACAAAAGGAAATGTAATTTTACAATTTTGCAACATAAACTCAAATTTAATAAGATATATAGGTGAAGTTAACAAGTACAAATATAATAAATTTACACCTGGAAGTAATATAAAAATAATTTCTGAAAAAAATTTGAGAAATTTGAAACCAGATTATTTGTTAGTATTACCATGGCATTTTAAAAATTTTATACTAAATAAAGAGAAGAAATATCTTAACCAAGGAGTTAAATTTATTTTCCCTTTACCTGACATTGAAATAATTTAATTAAATTGATATAATTTATTTGATTGCTTCTTCTATCTTGATATTACCAAAAGAAGATTTGGTATTTGCATATTTATTTGATAAATGTTGAATTTCGCACACTTTATCTATTCTGTTGTTTTTAATGCTATATAAAACCACCATACGATTATGAAGACCTTTTGGAACATTGATGAAAGTTAAACCAATATTTGCTTTTGCCATTAAATCCAAATTAATCATTCTACTATCTAAATAATTAATATCGTAAGCACCGTGACCACAATCTGGATTGCTAGAAGGACTGTTTAAATGTTCATTCATTAAATCTCTATCGTATAAATACATCGCTTGATAGGGGTATTTATGATTTACAAAGTAGTAGTTATCATTGATTTTAATCTTTGGTAAATTTTTTATAAAATTCTTTTTTAAAAAATCAATTGCATAAATATTTTTATCCTTGTCATTAATCTCTGTTCTTACAAAACCTGGTATTAAGTTTAATTTTTTTAATACCTCTCTACTATTTAACCAATAATTAAAATTATTTTTATTTAGAAGAATATCATCTTCTAAATGTGCAAAATGAGTTATATCAGTTCTAGATATAAATAATTTTCTCATAAAATTAATATGATACCATGGTAACAATCTGTTATTAATTGGTTCTTGAATTATATTAATTTTTAAACTTTTCCTTAAAGCCTCAGATAATTCTAATTCATTCTCTGAGAAAACTTTATTAGTGAATATGTAAATTTCATTTTGATTTGAGATTTCATATAATCCTTTACAAACTTTAGTTAAATTTATAATTTTTTCTTTGTCATAAAAAAAGGTTATTGTTGCTGCAACTTTTATATTATTTATTATTTTTAAATAAGGATTAAAATCTTTATGATTTAAGTTTTGAAATTGATAATCTTTTTGAAATAATTTTAGAGTTATTAAAT